>NZ_CP116383.1:2400000-3000000 GCF_028201475.1 Vibrio sp. SCSIO 43137
AGCCGCTCTCTTTACGGTTTTTATCACTCCCTTCTCCCAGCTTATTACCGGGATAAATATGATGATTATTGCCACTTTCCGACCAGATAGCTTCAAGGCCGGCCGGAATAATATTAACTGTACCGTCTGTCATATCTGCCACGCCAAACAGCGCTGTAACTGGAGATGCACACTCAATACACTCCATTCCCCGTTCAACGTGATCAATAAACTCCCTTAGTTTTGAGTTAGAGAACTCCTGATTTCTCAGGCAGTCATTAAACAGTGCTCTAACCAGCAATGCACTGCCTACGCCACATGAGTCGTAGGAAGTAGAGTCAACCAGATAGAAAGCAAACTGACCATCAATCAGCCACGCATAGTCAAACACCAGTGGCATAGACTCTGATGATTGCAACAAGTTATAGCTGCAGAGCCAGTCACCCTGACGGGTATCTCTGTCAGGCAGAAGCGCCGTCAACAGTTCCTTTGCCGAGTTTGGATTCTCTTTCAGGTAGTCCAGATGCCAGTGAAGTTCATTGTCCTCAGGAATATCTCCCTCCTGACCGACACGGAACCATTGGCTGGAGAAATCACGCGGGGTAGCGTTATGAGTCTGCTCTTCTCTCAGGGTATTACATATCGCAGAAGTAAGATAAGAAGGTGTGGTGATAGGTTTGGTCAGAAAATCCTTAATACCAAAACGAAGCGCTCTGGCAACGTCTGACATTTCATCGGTTGCTGATACAACTATCATCGGGACTTCCGGGTACTCCCAGCTCACCTCTTCAGCAAACTCAATACCATTGAGGATTGGCATTGAGATATCACAAATAATCAAATCGGGAACACACTTTCTGAGTTGTTGCAGCCCGTCTAAACCATGTTCCGCCTGAACAACAAAATAGCCCTCTTTTTCCAGTAGTGCTGATATAAAATTTCGAAAAACCGGATCATCATCGACCAACATTATTGTTTTCCGGTGAAGAACAGTGTCACCCGCCAAAACAGCAGCATCGGCATTGCTAGTAATCATATAAACCTCACCCAATTGAGTCCGGGGATATCGTTGTTGTTTTTCTTGTTCCCCTATAAAAGGTAGTTGTCATTCCCGATTTATACAACATGTGCCATCGGTGCCTCTTTATTAATATACAAGTTAGTAAAAAACGCTACTTTTGCTCAAAAACAGAGCCACATATTGATACAAAGCAAACTAAATATACCTACTTAGGGGTAAATTGAGCGAACCCATTTTATTTGGCAGTCTGTATTTTTAATGAAATTTGACGATTTAAATCTTTTTAGACTTGTAGTTGAAAACGGTAGCTATACCGCTACTTCCCGTAAGACCCTTATTCCAGTTGCAACAATCACACGACGAATTCAGGCTCTTGAAGATTCCCTTAACCTTAGGTTACTTAACCGTCACGCACGTAAATTATCTCTGACTGAAGCGGGGGAACGTTTCTATCAGGAGTGCTCTCCTCTGTTAAAACGCCTTTCCAGCAAAACAGAAGAGATTACCGACGACTGCAAGGGAGCCGCAGGGAAACTGCGCATCTCGGCGCCGTCGAACCTGACAAAACGGCTTATTCTGCCGATGCTTAATGACTTTATGGCTCAGTATCCCGATATTAATATTGAACTGACCGCATGAGCAACAAAGCCGACCAAATAGACCCGACTGAATGGGATATTATTTTTAAAGTCGGACCGCAACGGGACTCGAGCCTAATCGCACGAAAGATAGATTCTGTAAAAGATATACTGGTTGCAAGCCCTGAGTACCTCAAAGCAAGCACGCAACCATTGAATCATGCTGATGATCTATCACGGCATCCACTATTAAAAGGTCACCCTCTGATGAAGTGGCAGTTGACTAATACTAATGGTGAAACAGTAATAAACACAGATAAAGCCCGTTTTGAAGCTGATGGCCTAAACGTTATTCGCCGCGCAGCAGCTAGCCACCTTGGTATCACTTTGATGCCGGATATTATGCTGGAAGAGTATTTTGAACGTGGTGATCTGGTCAGAATTCTTGAGCAGTGGAGTGCAAACCCGCGTGATATCTATATGCTTTATAACCATAAAGATCACCAACCGGAAAAAGTACGGTTGTTAATCGAGTTTGCTACTCACTACAACGAGTAATAAAAACTAGCCGTAAAGCTATCTGTATAAAACGCTATAAGAAAAAACCGGGTCTCCCCGGTTTTTTTATGCGTCTTCGTTATACAGTTCCAGATTGGCCAAATCCTGCTGAATATCCCGCATCAGTTTATTGTCTTCTCCTCTCAGAGACTCAACAAACTCCAGATATTTCTGGTCAATATCACCGGTAACATACTCTCCGTTAAATACCGATGCTTCAAAGCGGGCAATATCCACATTCCCGGCTCCTACCGCACTGAACAGATCCTCAAGGGACTGATAAATCAGTGCATCTGCGCCAATCATCTGGGCAATCTCATCGGAGTCCCTGCCATGGGCAATCAACTCATTTGCGCTCGGCATATCGATACCATAAACGTTAGGGAAACGAATTTCAGGTGCGGCTGAGACCATATATACCTTGTTTGCTCCGGCCTCTCTTGCCATCTCGATAATCTGCTCTGATGTAGTTCCCCTGACGATTGAATCATCAACAAGAAGAACATTCTTACCCTTAAACTCAGAGCGAATGGCATTCAGCTTACGGCGGACTGACTTCTTACGTTGGGTCTGCCCCGGCATAATAAATGTCCGGCCTACATAGCGGTTTTTCACAAAGCCCTGACGGTAAGGGATATCGATAATCTGGGCGATTTGCAGAGCGATATCACAAGAGGTTTCCGGGATAGGAATAACAACGTCGATATCCAGATCTGACCACTCTTTCTGAATCTTCTCACCCAGTTTTTTGCCCATCTCGACCCTGGCGCTATAGACAGAAATTTTGTCAATAAAGGAATCAGGGCGGGCGAAGTAAACATACTCAAAAATACAAGGATTCAGTTGCGGATTATCGGCACACTGCTTGGTATACAGTTCACCGTCAAAAGTAGCGTAAATGGCCTCGCCCGGTGCCACATCACGGACAAAGTCAAATCCGACGGCATCCAGCGCGACTGATTCTGAAGCCACCATATACTCCGTCCGGCCTTCCAGCTCCCGCTTACCAAGGCATAAAGGTCGGATACCGTGTGGATCCCTGAAGGCAATCATACCGTGACCGATGATCATCGCCGTTACCGCATAGGCACCTTTAATAGTACGGTGCACATTCGTTACAGCGCGGAAGACATCATCACTGGTGACGGTTCCTTTTACTGTATCTATTTCGTGTGCCAGTACGTTCAGCAGTACTTCTGAGTCAGACGTGGTATTGATATGACGGCGATCTTTCTCAAACAGTTTTTCCCTGATCTCGGCTGAGTTGGTCAGATTACCATTGTGAGCAAGAGTAATTCCGAACGGTGAGTTGACGTAAAATGGCTGGGCCTCTGAAGCACTGGAACTACCCGCGGTAGGGTAACGAACATGGCCGATACCTACTGTTCCCTGTAGCCTCTGCATATGTTTTGCAGCAAACACATCTCTGACCAATCCATTAGCTTTTCGCAAACGAAAACGATTGCTTTCTATGGTAACAATACCAGCGGCATCCTGGCCGCGGTGCTGTAACACGGTGAGCGCATCATAAATTGACTGATTGACAGGCGATGCTCCAACGATTCCAACAATACCACACATGTGTTAACCCTCAATGTCCATAAAACGGCACTAAATAGTGCCGGATAAAAAGCTTGATGTTTCCTTTAAATGCTCAAAGAAAGGGGCAATGATTCGGCTGAACTCTGGTATTAACTCGGAAGCTTTCCACCATGATGATGAAGGAAAAGTCGTAAAGGCATCCATAAAAAACAGGGCTGCCGATACCACGAGTACGCCACGTAGTAATCCAAACACGGCTCCGAGAACTCTGTCGGTTCCTGATAATCCCGTTTTCTGTACCAACTGCCCTATTACATAGTTTACGACAGCACCAACAATCAGTGTGGCAACAAAAAGTGCCGCAACCGCTGCACCTTTACGGAACAGGGCATCCTGTATATTGGTGAAGTAAACCGCCAGCTTTTCATAGAACTGACTGGATATAAAAAAGGCACCAAACCAGATAACCAGAGACAAAGCTTCTTTAACGAAACCACGAACTAAACTGATCACAGCCGACAGGCCAATCACAGCTAAAATAACTACATCGATCCAAATCATTTTTTATACATTCTTCAAGTTGCGCGCATTTTAACAGAAAAAACGCTGACGCAAACGTTTTCTTTACGGATTTAGCGGTTTAAACTTCATTAACTGACCTTTTGAGCCTGTTATCTTTTCCAGCTCTTTTATCTGTTTTTCAAGCTTATCTTTTGAGGTATCAGGGCCGACAATTACCCGGGTAAACTCTTTTTCTTTACGGGTATGCGCCTGATAACCGCGTTTTTGCAGATCTTTTACCAGCGCTTTAGCATTGTCAGCATTCTTCAATGCCATCAACTGAATCATCCAGGCGCTGTCCTGATAATTGTTATTATCAGCAGTTTCTTTAACGATAACCTCTACCTTATCCTGTTCCGGTAATACTTCTATTACCTCTACCGGATCGTCAGGAAGGGCGGTCTGAACTTCCACAGGTTCAAGAACCTCGAAAGACTCAACTTCTGTGTCGAGGCTCGGTTTAATCGGAATGGCAGCCATCTCTTCTTTATAATGTTTTTTCTCGCCATCAAGAACGTCCGGCAGAATGATGACTCCGGCAGCCACCAGAATAATAGTACCGACCAGACGACTCTGAAACTTACTTGCCATCACTGCTCTCCTGCTGTTGATACTGCAGAATATCTGCCACGGTCAGGAACGAACCCACCACCAGAATCAGCTCATCTTGCTTAGCATGTTCTAGTGCCTGCTTGTAAGCCTGAACTGGTTGTGAAAACCCGCTACAGCCTTCAGGTAACCAGTTTAGCAACTCTTGTGCGCTTGCTGCCCTTGGTCCCTGTAACGAAGCCGGATACCAGTGGTTGACAACCGGGCTTATTGCTTCGATAGTGGACTGAATATCTTTGTCATGCAGCATACCTAATACGCAGTGAACCGTCTTGCCCGGGTACTGCTTGTTAACCTGTTCCACCAGATAAGCAGCGGAATGTGGGTTATGGGCTACATCCAGAATAACTTGAGGGTTATTTGAAATCGTCTGCATCCGGCCGGCAAGGCGGGCATTCTGCAAACCTTTAACAATATTGACGTCTGAAATATCCAGCTCAGCAACACCAAGAGCCATAATCGCCGTTGCAGCGTTTGCCATTGGCAGACTCGGCTTAGGCAGGTCAGGCAGATCGAACGCACCGGATTGCCAGATCCAGTCATTGTCGTTCTCTTTATATCGATAATGAAAACCTACCTGATGCAGCTTAGCGCCCACCTCATCAGCCACCTCTGCAACAGAAATCGGTGCATCGGGCTGACCGCAAATGGCGGGTTTGTCTTTTCTGAAAATACCCGCCTTTTCCCGGCCAATAATATTGATATCATCTCCCAGCCAGTCAACATGATCGATGGCCAGACTGGTAATCACAGAAACATCATGATCAACCACGTTGGTTGCGTCTAAGCGTCCGCCAAGGCCGACTTCCAGCAACACGACTTCTACTTTATGCTGCTGAAATAGCTTTAAGGCAGCCATAGTGGCGTATTCGAAAAAGCTCAGGCTGGTTTCACCACGCTGTTTTTCAACAAAATCAAAAGCGGCGGTATGCTCTTCATCAGGCAGGGTTTCACCGTTGATTCTTACCCTTTCGTTGTAATGAATAAGGTGTGGAGAACTGTAGACACCGACTGAGTATCCTGCATCCAGTAAAATGGCTTCAAGAATGGCACAAGTTGAGCCCTTGCCATTGGTTCCGGCAACGGTAATCACTTTATTAGCTGGTTTGGTTAATTTGGCTTTGTCAGCGACAAGCTGAACGCGCTCTAGGCCGAGATCGATAGCGCTGGAATGGATATTTTGCAAATAATCAAGCCACATCGCCAAAGGCGATGTGGCTTGAGGGATTTCTTTTTTTGAACTCATTTAACTTATTAATCACATCAAGCGGTTAAGATTAATGAGTACTTTACTCTTTTTCTTCAGCTACGGGTACTGTGTATTCTTCTTCTTTGGGAGAATCATCAACTGATACAACTAAAGGTGAGCTGTGATTGGTCAGTTTTGCAACTAAACCACCAACACGCTGACGCATTTCACGGCGATCAACAATCATATCAATCGCACCATGCTCCAGCAGGAACTCACTACGCTGGAATCCTTCAGGAAGATCTTCACGTACTGTCTGCTCGATAACACGACGACCAGCAAAACCGATAAGGGCTTTTGGTTCACCGATATTGATATCACCCAACATCGCCAGACTGGCAGAAACACCGCCCATTGTCGGGTCAGTCATCACAGAGATAAACGGCAGACCTGCATCAGATAGCTTCTCTAACGCAGCACTGGTTTTTGCCATCTGCATCAAAGACATCAGCGCTTCCTGCATACGGGCACCACCACTGGCAGAGAAACAAACCAGACCGGTATTGTTCTCCAGCGCAGCTTCAACCGCTTTGACGAATCGAGCACCAACTACAGAACCCATTGAGCCGCCCATAAAGGAGAACTCAAAAGCACAGGCAACAATTGGCATACCCAGGAGTTCACCTTTCATTACGACCAGTGCGTCTTTTTCGCCACTGTTTTTTTGTGCACTCGCAATACGCTCTTTATAGCGCTTGGAGTCCTTAAATTTCAGCTTATCTACCGGCTCCAGATCATTCGCCAGCTCTTCACGATTGTCCTCATCAAGGAAAGTTTCCAGACGACGACGAGCTTTCATACGCATATGGTGGTCACACTTCGGACACACCTCTAGGTTACGTTCAAGTTCTGCGTGGTAAAGAACCTGCTCACATGATGTACATTTAGTCCAGACCCCTTCCGGGATAGACGCTTTACGTGAGCTTACAATACTGCTTTTGGTTAAAATTTTTTCAAGCCAACTCATGGAAGACCTTTTCTGTTCAATCCCCCGCCACATGGCGAAAGATATATAATTCAATTAAATGCGCCAAGATTAAACCACAGTTTCTCTTGTCTGTAGACAAAAAACTGGTTGTACCTATTTCTGGCGAGTCAAATATCACACTAAACAACAAAAGTTGGAACACTATTCTCAGTTTAAGTTCAGTGCAAAACGGAGCTAGTTCAAATTATCGGGTAAAAATAGCGGACCTATAGGTTCTCTTGGTAAATCAAACTGTTGTGGGTAATCGACATCCACCAGATATAAGCCTTCTGCCTTAGCCGTTGCTCCTGCCAGTTTGCGATCTTTAGCTTCAAGTAACTGCTGAATCCACTCTGGCTGCTGCTCACCGCGCCCCACTGCAATCAGACTACCTGTGATATTCCGCACCATATGATGCACAAAGGCATTGGCCTTAATATCGATAATAACGTAGTTGCCCTGCCTGAAAACATTCAAGTGCATAATGTTCCGCCAAGGGCTTCTCGACTGGCAATGGGCCGCACGAAATGAACTGAAATCCTGTTCACCAAGCAGGTACTGACCGGCCAGATGCATCTTCTCAGCATCCAGCTCACCATGGTAATGGCTGATACCTTTAGACAAAATCCCCGGACGGTAGGCGTGATTGTAGATAATATAGCGGTATCGTCTGGCGGTTGCAGTGAAGCGGGCATGGAACTCATCAGGAACCTCTTTGGCCCAGCGGACAGCAATATCTTTAGGCATATTGGCGTTAACACCCATGGTCCACGCGACCATTTTCCGTTCAGAGCTTGTGTCAAAATGAACAACCTGCCCGGTACCATGTACGCCGGCGTCGGTTCTTCCTGCACACTGCACTTCCACAGGGTGTGCGGCAACTATGCTAAGGGCTTTCTCCAGCTCTTCCTGAACACTGTTGATATGCTTCTGACGTTGCCATCCTGAATAACGCGTTCCGTCGTACTCTATACCTAATGCTATCCGCATACTGTTGACCAATCTCACCTGTTTAAATGGGCGGGCAGTATAATACGAAAAAAAATGAGCGACAATTCTGTCGCCCATTCTCTTTTGATATCAGATCAGCCGCTACTCGCGAATCTTATCTATCAGAGCTTTAGCCTGCTGACGAATATCATCATCACCGTAAACTATCGCCTCTTCCAGCAACCGGATAGCCCCCTCTTCATCGTTCATCTCGATATAGATTTTTGCTAAGTCCAGCTTACCGGCCGCTTCTGAATTTGAGTCAACATCGTGTTCACTGATGTCGCCAATCACATCCGGGAACTCGTTTAACCCGACATCCAGATTCAGCTCTTCCTCATCAGGGTCAATATCATCATCACTCACTATATCCGACTGAGCCATCAGCTCATCAACTGTCATATACTGAGTTTTCTCATCAATGTCAGAACTGATTTCCGGCTGTTCACCCCAATCCTCTTCATGCAAATCATGCTCAGGTTCAGTTAACTCACCATTCCAGATATCTTTTTGATCTTCAGGAATTTCCGACGGAATTTCAGCCTGTTGCTCCGGAGAGAGGCTAAAGCCATTCCAGTCTTCACCACCCAGTTCCAGCATGGCATCGAGGTCCATACCTGCGCTGTCAATGGTCTTGCTATCCAGAGGCTCAGTGGAAATTGCTGCAGGAGCCTCTTCATTTGCCAGCAACTCAGCCAGCTCTTCTGACTCATCCGGTATCGCTAAGGTTTGATCTGCTGATGGTGTCGCTTCAGCCGTATCCGGTTCACTATCAAACTCATCAAACTCAGACATAAAGCTATCAAACTGCTCACCAGCTTCTTGTTCCGAAATATCGTCAGATAAAGAGTCAAGATCATCGCTCTCGGCTAATTCTGACGGTTCAGATTCTACTGCGTCATCAATCGCTTGTTGTTCGGTATATTCACCCAGCTCTTCATCACTGATGATATCTGCTGAATCAAATGGATCAGTTTCAGCCAACTCAGGCAAGTCCAGATCAATATCATCGGCATTGAAAGCGTCTTCGATGGCCTGCTGCTCGGTGTACTCACCAAGTTCTTCATCACTAATAGCTTCTGTTTCCGGCAGATCAAACAGCTCTGTTTCATCCAGCTCACTAGTTAGCGGCTGTTCAGGCTCTTCCTGTTCAAACGGATCAGCTTGCTCCAGATTATCTGCTATCTGCTGTTCTGCCTCCGGCAACGCTGGCTCAGCCAGTTCAGATTCAACCTCATCAAGCTCAGGTTCAATTTCAAAATCTGTCAGCTCTTCTACCGGCTCGGAATCAAACTCATCCATCTCCGGCTCAACATCAGTCAGCTCAGCTAACTCTTCTAAGTCATCTGGCTCAGGCTCACTCTCTTCAGCTTCTGAATCAAAAGCATCTTCAATAGCCTGCTGCTCTGTGTACTCGCCAAGTTCTTCATCGCTGATCGCTTCTGTTTCCGGAAGCTCAAATGGATCGGCTTGCTCCAGATCATCTGCTATCTGCTGTTCTGCCTCCGGCAACGCTGGCTCAGCCAGTTCAGATTCAACCTCATCAAGCTCAGGCTCAAGTTCAAAGTCTGTCGGCTCTTCTGCCGGCTCGGAATCAAACTCATCCATCTCCGGCTCAACATCAGTCAGCTCAGCTAATTCTTCGAAGTCATCTGGCTCTGGTTCACTCTCTTCAGCTTCTGAATCAAAAGCGTCTTCTATGGCCTGCTGCTCTGTGTACTCACCAAGCTCCTCATCACTAATAGCTTCTGTTTCCGGCAGATCAAACAGCTCTGTTTCATCCAGCTCACTAGTTAGCGGCTGTTCAGGCTCTTCCTGTTCAAACGGATCGGCTTGCTCCAGATCGTCTGCTATCTGCTGTTCTGCCTCAGGCAACTCTGGCTCAGCCAGTTCAGATTCAACCTCATCAAGCTCAGGTTCAAGTTCAAAGTCTGTCGGCTCTTCTGCCGGCTCGGAATCAAACTCACCCGTCTCCGGCTCAACATCAGTCAGCTCAGCGAGCTCTTCTAAGTCATCTGGCTCTGGTTCACTATCATCTGCGTCGGATTCAAAAACCTCTTTTGCATCCTCCAGTGATTCACCACGCTCCAGCGCATCCAGCATTGCGTGCTCTTGTTGATAATCTTCTGGCTCTGGCTCTGGCTCTGGCTCTGGCTCTGGCTCTGGCTCTGGCTCTGGCTCTGGCTCTGGCTCTGGCTCTGGCTCTGGCTCTGGCTCTGGCTCTGGCTCTGGCTCTGCAAGTGATTGTTCATCTTCTATATCAAGCGTCCAGTCATCATCCTGAGGAATTCCAAACTCATTAGCTACCGCTTGCGGTTTCTCTGCTTCTTTTTGCTCCTCTACCGGAGCGCTTATACTCTCAGGAGCTTCAACTTCCTTTGATTCTGCTTCTCCCTCAGAAGTAAGTTCGGTTTCACCTAACTCTTCTAAATAACTGTCTACGTCTTGCAGCTCTTCTACCGGTTCCGCATGCTCAGACCCTTCAATCTGAGGAGAAAAATCAAAATCACCAGTTGCTTCAGAAGTAACACCTTGATCGGCTACCTCTGATAAAGGCAGCTCTTGAGACTCTTCTGAATCCTCTATAGCTTCTGATTCACTACTTTCAGTCAGTACTTGCTCCGCAAGATCCTGCTCTGTTTCCTGCACTGTCTCTATTTCAGGCTCTGCGATATCTGCAACATCAACCAGCTCTTGCGGTTCACTTTCAACTTCAGAGTCGGTTATCTCTGTTTCTGAAAACTCTGCCAGCAAATCATCAGCCATATCTGAATCAGCCTGCTGCTCTTCGGGCTCTGAACCAAGTAGTTCATCAAGAAGGTCGCTACTATCTTCAGCTACATCTGTTACCTCTGAACCCTGAATTTCTTCCAGCTCTTTATCCAGTGCCAGAGAGATATCTTCTTCCGACTCACCGGAGTCAGCTTCGTCAAACAGTTCATCCAGTAAAGCCGTGCTGTCCTCTTCCAGCTCAGGAAGTTCTGAAGACACGCTCTCTTCCACATCCTGAACCATCTCAGTAGTAACGCTGTCATCAAGAGAAGTCTCATCAATCAGTTCGTCAAGCAGAGCTGTGCTCTCTTCATCCAGACTAAGTTCTTCTGCGTCTTCTCCGACGCTGTCACCAATAATCTCATCCAGCAGATCGGTACTCTCTTCAGAGACCTGAAGCAGCTCATCCGGCTCTTCCGTTTCAGAGTCAATCAACTCATCAAGTAAGTCGATGTTATCGTCACCTAACTCACTTACAGACTCGTCATCTGATTCATCGTCTAATACGTCATCCAGTAGTTGGGTACTGTTCTCACTGAACAGGTCATCAATATCATCCTGACTGTCTGCTATTTCAGGCTCAGTTTCTTCTTCTGTTGACAGGTCGAAGTCATCCAGATCATCATCTTGTGAAAGCAGTGAGTCAAAATCGGCCATAGCGTCTTCTTCCTCAGCTTTCGCTTGCGGCTCACTACCGCCAAGCTCACCAAATAAGCTGTCCAGATCATCCTGATTCAGTGCATCACCATCCAGAGCTTCATCGTCATCGTCTGACGCCAGCAGCTCATCCAGTTCAGCCTGCGACATTTCATTATCATCAGATAGGTCAAACTCGCTTTCAATATCGTTTGGCATGATGGTGTCATCATCATCCAGAGCCCGCTCCATCTCCTCCAGACTTAATGCTTTTTCATCACCATCAACACTGATGCCGTTGGCACTTTCATCAATATCATCCAGCTCTGTAGCGAAATCACCATTGTCATCAATGCTGGCAAACGGATCCTCTTCATCACCTTCACCGTCATCAAGGTTAAAGTCTAAATCGCTATCATCAAGGCTGGCGAAAATATCGTTTTCTACCTCTTCATCCTGATCATCATCAACATCGAATATGTTCTCGTCAGACTCTTCACCAAACAGGTCATCATCAATGGCAACCTCTTCGTCAATATCAGAATCAAGATCGATTTCGTCATCATCTTCATCAACCAGATTAACTACTTGTGCCTGTTCTGGCATCTCTTCTTCTTCAGGCTCTTTGCCGCCGCGACGCGTCAGTATCAGTACTACAATAAGTACAAACAGCAGTCCCGGAATCAAAGCCAGCAGAACCACAAACCAAGTGTTGGCCAGCAGTAGATCAAGCTGACTTGGCTTCATCGCCTCAATATCTGCTTTCTTCAGACGCTCTTCTTCAAGAAGCTTTTCTACCTCGCTACGGATCCTGTTTTCGTCATTCAGCTCTTCTTTTAGGTTCCCTACCTCTGACTGTACTTCTGACAACATCAGACGTAATTTATGGTTTTTTTCTTCCAGGGCAGTCAGCTCTCCTTCTGATTCAGATAGCTGCGCCTTTAACTTATCTACGTTCGGATCGGCCTTTTTAGGCGGCTCGGCCATAGGCTCTGTTTTTACTGTATCAATATCCGATTTTGCTTTGACCGGTTTTACCGGAACCAGATTAACTTCACTGGTAGGTTTGCTTTCAACAATGGGCTGAGCCACGACTGTTGCATTAGATGGCGTTGTATTGGCTGCCGTTGGGTTGAGCTTTTCTCTATGGGCATTAAGCAGGGCAACAGCTTCGTTAGTGCTCTCAGCACGGATCTGCGCGGCGGAAGGTACTCTAAGGCGGCTGCCGGGGATAAGTTCATGAATGTTTTGATCGGCAAATGCCTGAGGGTTAAGTTTATATATCGCCAACAGTGTCTGTTGCACTGTCAAACGGTTATCAGGGCGTATCTGACTGGCGATTGACCATAGTGTCTCATTTCTTCCCGTCGGGCCGTAATAGCTTGCAGAACTCTGCGTTGGGTTGCTATTAGCCTGAAAAACAGACTCATCGTATTGGGGGGACGACTGGACGGTTCCGTCCGGTCCTAACAGACGAATTCCTTCTGCCGACACCGGAGATATCTGTGTTGTTATAAGTAACGCTAAAGGCGTGATAAGACGCTTTAGAAAATGGGACATATAATGCTCGTCTTTGTGCGTTCTAAAAATAGTGTTGATCTGGTAAATATATCGGATATCAGGCAGAAAACTATAGGACTTAGGGAAAAAAATGCGTTGGCACGCTCGTTTATTTGATTTTTGTACAAAATATTATTTTTTTTTCGCTCAAAGCAGATAAAACAAAGCCTCTTTTAAAAGAGGCTTTATTTATTAATCACTTGTCTGAGAAGCGTAGTAACTGTTCCTGACTGAGAGCCACGCTGGCAAACACCAAACACAAACACGCATAAACCCATCCGTGGGGCTCCGCCACGCCATCCTTGGCGCGGAGGGTTTGTTTATCGCTGTTTCCCGGTGATGGAACTACCTAGTGACAGAGGCATTAAAAATAGTCGCGAATTAACACTTCAGCAATCTGAACGGCGTTTGTTGCCGCACCTTTACGTACGTTATCAGCAACAACCCAAAGGTTCACGCCACTATGATGGCTGATATCGTTGCGAATTCGGCCGACCATAACATGGTCTTTTCCGCCGGCGTCACGCACCTGAGTCGGACACTCTTCCCCATAGAAGACTTCAACACCTTCTGTCTGCTCCAGAAGCTGACAAACCTGACTGGCATCGATAGGAGTACGGGTTTCAACGTGAACCGCTTCTGCATGACCATAAAATACCGGAACGCGAACGCAGGTTGGATTCACCATAATCGAAGGATCATTGAAGATTTTCTGGGTTTCCCACACCATCTTCATCTCTTCTTTGGTGTAACCGTTCTCCATAAACTTATCTATCTGCGGGATACAGTTAAAGGCAATTTGCTGGCTAAAGGCATCCGGTTCTGCCGGCAGGCCGTTAAGCAGCTTAGCTGTCTGACCGGCTAGCTCATCAATACCAGTTTTACCTGCACCAGATACCGACTGATAAGTGGATACATTGATACGTTCAATTCCCGCTTCATCATGGATAGGCTTTAGCGCCACCAGCATCTGAATGGTTGAGCAGTTCGGGTTAGCAATAATATTGCGGTTACGGAACTCGGCTACCGCTTCCGGGTTTACTTCCGGAACAACCAGAGGAATATCATAGTCGTAGCGGAACTGTGATGTATTATCAATAACCACTACACCTTCGTCTGCCGCTACCGGAGCCCATTTCTCAGAAAGAGCCGCTCCGGCTGAGAACAGGGCAATATGAACCTGTGACCAGTCAAAATTCTCAACATTCTCAACCTTTACTGTTTTGCCGTTAAAGCGGTAAGTTTTACCTTCACTACGCTCACTGGCTAACAGATAAATATTGCCGACAGGAAATTTTCTCTCCTGCAACACCTCTACAATGGTCTCACCGACCGCACCTGTAGCACCAAAAACGGCAACATTAAATTCCTGGCTCATTACTTACCCTCTATTTGAAAACCCAGTTTAGCCAGAGGAGCAAGGTTGCACTCTTCACTCCCCACCAACCGGATGGCACTATATTCTCTTCTGTCCCAATAATTTTTACGCATTCGGTCAAATGCACCTTGCTGCGCTATCTCGCGTCGGAATATGGCATCATCGAGCCGCACATCATAAATCATCTGAATAATATTGTGCAGTACTGCATGATCCCATTCCCGCTCTATATGAAGTTTAGGTACAGACGCTACCGGCAACAACTCATTGGCGTTCGCTCTTTCTGCTCTGCCAAGAAACTCACAATAGTAGTTATAAATCATGGTTGTACCGCGAGCCTTACCTTCCAGCCCGTAACCGGCTATATGTGGCGTGGCAAAGTCCAGATATGGTAGCAACTCCAGATCCACGACTGGCTCATGCTCAAACACATCCAGTGTGGCACTAAAACCGTCACCCTTCATTAAGCGATGCTTTAGCGCCGTATTATCAACAACCGGTCCACGGGCTGCATTAATCAATATCTGATCCGGACGCATTCTGTTCAGTCTGTTTTCATCAATCAGGTGATGCGTTGCGTGCGGACCTTCCCTGGTGATCGGCGTATGCAGGGTAATAACTTCTGACTGCTCAAGAAGCTCATCCAGTTCGACAAACTGACGTTTATCACCTTGCTGCTGCTTCGGCGGATCATTCAACAACACTTTTATTTCCAGTGCCTCAAGGCAGTGGGCAAGATAGCTGCCGACCTGTCCTGCGCCGATAATACCAACGGTTTTATCCGTTATTGAAAAACCTTTCTGCTGAGCCAGCACCATCAATACGCTGATAACATATTCAGCCACACCCACTTTATTACAGCCGGGCGCTGCGGTGAAAAAGATGCCTTTCTGTTGTAAAAGAGCCTGATCAACATGGTCCATGCCTGCAGTAGCCGTGCCGACAAACTTTAATCGATCCGCTTTCGACAATAGTTGTTCATTCACTTTGGTTACCGAGCGTATCATCAGGGCATCAACACCTTGAAGATCATCTGCCGTTATCTCTCTTCCCGGCAGGGTAATCACTTCGCCCAACTGGCTAAACAGTTGTTTCGCATAGGGCATTGCTTCATCAATTAGGATTTTCATTGCAAAGGGTTCATTATTTGGGAATGAAAGGGATTGTACACATTTAGGCTGGTTAGCCCAAACCAGATATAAAAATGCCCGGCTAAAACTAGCCGGGCAAATTCCAGAACAAAAGGACATGCTCCGCTCTCAAAGGAGCATGTTTGCGTCTGTTTGATTAGCTAAGCCAATCAATTCTGGAAACTGTTCGCTCTCCTTACGGATTAAGCTTCATATTTTTTAATCACCAGCGTGGCATTGGTTCCGCCAAAGCCAAAGCTGTTAGACATAACAGTTTTAAGTTCAACATCGCGCTTTTCTGTAACGATATCCAGCCCTTGTGCCGCTTCGTCAAGATTAGCGATGTTGATACTAGGTGCAATAAAGCCGTTATCCAGCATCAGTGTTGAGTAGATAGCTTCATGAACACCCGCTGCACCAAGAGCGTGACCAGTCATCGCTTTGGTTGCAGAGATTGCAGGGCTATTGCCGCCAAACACTTCCTGAATCGCTTCAAGCTCTTTACCGTCACCAACAGGAGTCGACGTACCGTGAGTGTTTACATAATCAACACCGTCAACATCCTGCATAGCAATGTTCATACAACGAACTGCGCCTTCACCTGATGGTACTGTCATATCGTAACCATCTGATGTTGCACCGTAACCGACAACTTCACCGTAGATTTTAGCGCCACGGGCAAGTGCGTGTTCCAGCTCTTCAATAACAACGATACCGCCACCACCGGAGATAACAAAACCATCACGGTCAGCATCATAAGTACGTGATGCTACTGCTGGTGTCTCGTTATATTTAGTAGACAGAGCACCCATGGCATCAAACATCATAGTCTGAGTCCAGTCCAGCTCTTCACCACCACCGGCAAAAATCACATCTTGTTTGCCTAGCTGAATCAGTTCAACAGCGTGACCGATACAGTGAGCAGATGTTGCACATGCAGAACTCATAGAGTAGTTCACACCGCGGATTTTGAACGGAGTAGCAAGACAGGCAGAAGTAGTAGAAGACATAGTACGCGGTACCATGTAAGGACCTACACGACGTACACCTTTCTCACGAAGAGTATCTACAGCAACACGTTGGTTAATGGCAGATGCACCACCAGAACCCACAACAATGCCTGTACGGTCGTTTGATACTTGATCTTCACTCAGACCTGCATCTTCAATTGCCTGCTCCATAGATAGGTATGCGTATGCCGCTGCATCACCCATAAAGCGCATTTTCTTGCGGTCAATATGGTCAACAGGGTTAATCTTCAGGTCACCCCACACCTGAGAACGCAAGCCCATTTCCTTGAACTGCTCAGATGCATTGATGCCAGATTTGCCTTCTTTTAACGATTCCAGTACTTCTTCAACGTTATTACCGATACTCGATACAATTCCCATACCGGTGATGACAGCGCGTTTCATTTCATAATCCTATAAATATTAAGTCGGTAAGATAATACCCAAGTTACCATGCAAAAGTGGTCAGCTTTCCCTGAAAGCCGTACAATCCCCTTCAATTATTAGACATTCAGCAATTCCCGTAATAAGAATATGACCAAAATCACTAATGCTAATCTTGACTGGAATGACTCAGGCACACCAGTTTCTGAACACTTTGACGACGTTTATTTCTCCAACGTAAGCGGTCTGGAGGAGACAAGATACGTTTTCTTACAGCAGAATCATCTGCCAGAAAGATGGCATTCTTATGAATATCGTCGTTTTGTAATTGCAGAAACCGGATTTGGTACCGGGTTAAACTTCCTAGCAGTATGGCAGTGGTTTGAAAAATTTCGAGCAGAAAATCCGGAATCTCCGTTAAAAGAGCTGCATTTCATCAGTTTTGAGAAGTACCCCCTGACAAAAGAAGATTTAATCAAAGCACATAGCGCATGGCCGGAATTCTCAGCATATGCAAAGGAACTGCAGGAAACCTACCCGATTGCGCTACCTGAATGTCAACGCCTCTCTCTGGCAGGAGGAATGATTACTCTTGATCTCTGGTTTGGCGATATCCAAGAGTCTCTTCCTAAAGTACCAGTATATGATTCCGGTCTGGTCGATTGTTGGTTCCTTGATGGTTTTGCGCCGAGTAAAAACCCGGATATGTGGCAACAACAACTGTTTAACGGTATGGCCAGTCTGGCTAAAGAGAACTGCAGCTGTGCAACCTTTACTGCAGCAGGTTTCGTTCGTCGTGGCCTGATCGAAGCTGGTTTTGAAATGAAAAAGGTAAAGGGCTTTGGTACCAAAAGAGAGATGATTGCCGGTACTCTCACTAATAAAATTCCAGCGGGAAATATCCCTCCATGGTATAACCGCCAGCCTTCAGACTCCTGTGAAGATATCGCTATTATTGGTGGGGGAATTGCCAGTGCCGTTCTGGCCGATAAGCTGTTGCAGCGAGGAAAAAAGGTTACCCTTTATTGTAAAGACAGCCAGCCGGCAGAAAATGCATCGGGAAACCGACAGGGTGCTATTTACCCTCTGCTTAACGGCACACATACGGGAGTGTCCAGACTTTTTGCCCCCGCCTTCCTCTATGCCAGAGAATATATAACACAACTAAGCCGCCAGATTGAGTTTGACCACGACTGGTGTGGCGTTACTCAACTAATGTGGAATGATAAATCAGAGAAAAAACTGACCAGTATGCTGGAAGGTAACTTCCCTGACCAACTGGCTCATAAACTCTCTGTTGAGGAAACGAGTCAACATATAGGCTTACCCGTTGACGTTGAAAGTATCAGCTATCCTTTAGGCGGCTGGTTATCTCCAAAGCAGCTAACCACTAATTTGCTTACGCATTTGCAGAATAACAACAACTTTAAGCTATGTTATCAGACAGAAATCACCGCTCTTGAGCCTATTGAACAAGATGGTAGCTGGCTCCTGAAATCAGAGAATCAGCAGTTTCATCACGCTTCAGCCGTTATTGCCAATGGCCATCTGTTCCGACAATTCGGGCAAGCCAAAGAAATTGCCGCAACACCTGTAAAAGGTCAGGTCAGCCATATCCCGACAACGAAGCAGCTTAGCAAGCTAAAAACTGTACTCTGTTACAACGGCTATATGACACCAAACAATCCTACCGATAACCTGCACTGCATCGGAGCCAGTCACGACCGGGTTAACATTAATCAGGAATTTGAGGCAGGGATTCAGTCAGAGAACCGCTTTAAACTGATACGAAGCCTGCCAAATCAGAGCTGGCCGGAAGAAGTGGATATCAGCGGAAACATGGCACGGCAGGGTATTCGTTGTGTCACCAGAGATCATCTGCCTTACGTCGGCAATGTCGGTGATTATGAACAGATTCTCAGCCAATATGCCAATCTTCGGTCAGAACAAAGTGGCGCCCAGCCTGTTGCCAGTTACCCCAATCTGTTCTGCCTTCTGGCACTAGGCTCAAGAGGGCTATGTTCTGCTCCGCTAATGGCGGAACTGCTGGCCTCACAAATATGTAATGACCCTCTGCCACTACCGACCGATGTGCTGGAATCTGTGCATCCGGCTAAAATGTGGGTAAGAAAGCTGCTTAAGGGTAAACCCGTTAGTACTTTAACTACCGGTTGTTAAATTTGTCATGCCTTTAGTCATCTGGCAGATATCGATAAGCAAACCCTCCGCGACAGGGATGGCGCGGCGGAGCCCCACGGAGGGGTTTATGCGTGTTTGTGTTCGATATCTGCCAAAGTGATATGTATACAGAAGACGTTAATTAACACAATGTAACAGATAATTTGCCTATCCAAGTAATTGATCAGGTGGTGACAGGCTCCATCTGACTATACTCCACCCGGTTTCGTCCGTTATCTTTAGCGCGATAAAGTGCCTTATCCGCCTGCTTAACCATCTCCTGATAACATTTATGGCTGAAGTGATTGTCAGCCACACCAAAGCTCATTGTAAGTTTCTCACTTTCCGCATACTTCGGCTGATAACTATCCAGATAGGTCTGAATACTGCCCGCCACCTGAATCGCTTCCCTCAGGGATAATTTAGGCAGCAGTACCATAAACTCTTCGCCACCCCAACGCCCTACTTTGCCTGCCCTGCCGATAATATCAGTCAGGATATTAGCCACCTCGACCAATGCCTTATCGCCGATATCGTGACCATACTTATCATTGGTTGCCTTAAAGTTATCCAGATCACAGAGAACAACCGAAAAATATCCGCCGC
Organism: Vibrio sp. SCSIO 43137; assembly: GCF_028201475.1. NCBI lineage: Bacteria > Pseudomonadati > Pseudomonadota > Gammaproteobacteria > Vibrionales > Vibrionaceae > Vibrio > Vibrio sp. SCSIO 43137. The sequence goes on from NZ_CP116383.1 coordinate 2,419,709, forward strand.
ATCTTGTGGTGCGGGTAAACTCCTGATGTATAGAGGACTCAATTTTTCTCCGGTTATACAGATTGGTCAGGCTGTCAGTTGATGCCAACTTCTCCGTTTCCGCCAGCAACTCTTTCTGTATGGCAGCACGCTCTTCTGTCAGTTTAAATAGGCGTCCGTTAATCATTAACTCCAGAGAAAACACAAACAGCACAGTAGTAATAATGGTAGCCATAATAAATATGGCTTCATAAGAAGAGAGCTCAAGATAGGTGAGATTGGTTTGTGCCAGTTCTGAATAGTCGTAAACGGCATAAATAAATCTGATAGCAAATACAAAACACTGCATAACAATAGCAATAGCAACGCTGGACAGGTTGTGACTATCGTCCTTTTTCGCCCTGAAGCAGAGCAGATAGAGCATACTGATATTAACGATAAGTGCTGCTGCACTAAACAGCATGATACGAACTGCAACATTTGGCTCTATAAGAGTAAAGTAGCCATACACCAAGCCATACAGAATAGCCGCTATATAGTAGATAAACTTGTTAGTATGGATTTTAAGGAAAGCACTAAAGCCGAAAAGAAGCAGCACATGACCGAAAAACACCATCAGGTTAGCAACAACAACACTAATGGCAACCGGCAGCAAATCACCAGATAAAGCAAGGGTCATCCCTAGTGCAATGACCGAAAATCCTGCACAAAAAAGGCCGATACCGGAGAATCGTCCTTTGTTCTGCCACCAGGAAATCGCAAGCACGTAAATACTGATGTATTCAACAAAAACGAAAACAACTACCGCTGTTTTCATGTCAAATGCATCCATAACAACCCTTAATACAACAAATTTAAGAGCGTTATAATACCTAACTCTGCATTTTATTCTGCCGGATAGATCAAGTTATTAAATGGAAGCAAGATCAAATTTCTATTATTTCTTTTTAAGCTTATTTTATTGTTTTCAGCTCAGACCAAAGCTCAGAAACAATGATTCGGTCGGCTGGCGACAGCTCTGAGCGGGCTTCTTCCAGGCTTGCTTCAACCCGGGCTTTCATCACTTCAATATCACTGACTCCTTCAGATTCACAGTCTGCGGCGGCTAAAGAGATATGCCCTCTTAAATAACCTCCGGCAAACAGTTCATCATCCGATGCCGTTGCTACAGATGCATCGATTTTATCCAGTAGCTTCTCTTCGTATTGTAAAATCATACTTTCTCTCTATTTTACTTCGAACTGTTCAAGGTTTAGTTCTGCGGTTTGGTAGTACTGTCTGAGTATTTCACTAAACGTTTTCACACGGGGCGGTAAACCCTGAAGCAGAATATCTGACACTTCTTTATAGACCCTTTGCATAAAGGCCAGCCGATCGGGCTCAAAATCGCCATGAAGATTGTCACAACTTACCGAAAATGGGAAGCCGGCGCTAACTGAAAATATCCACTCATAAGCCTGAGGACGAACTTCCACCTGTTCAAACTCTTTCTGAACTTCAGCACTACGACCATCGGACTCATACCAATAACCGAAATCTTCCAGTAACCTTCTTTGCGGGCCAGCCACACACCAATGGGCTATCTCATGCAATGCCGAAGCATAAAAACCACGGGCAAAGATAATTCGGTGGTAACTATGCTCTTGATCAGCCGGCAAGTAGACAGGTTCATCTCCGCCTAACTCAAGACGGGTATTAAAGTCCTCTGAAAATGACTGGTTAAAGAGAGTAATTAAATCCTGATAGTGGTGTTTCATCATATGGGCAGAGTCAAAAGAGCCGCCCTGAGGCGGCTACAAGGTTTATTCAATTTCCGGTGTATCGGTTTTCACTGCAAAGTTCTGCCCGCGATGACGAAGCAGATGGTCCATTAGTACAATAGCGAGCATAGCCTCGGCAATGGGCACAGCACGAATTCCGACACAAGGGTCATGACGACCTTTAGTAATAAGCTGGGTAGGCTCACCCTCTTTGGTTATGGTCTCACCCGGTACTGTGATACTAGAAGTAGGTTTAAGTGCAATATTAGCAACAATCTCCTGTCCGGTGGAGATACCTCCTAAAATGCCACCAGCATGGTTTGATTTAAAACCTTCCGGTGTAAGAGGATCGCGATGTTCACTGCCCTTCTGGGCAACAACATCAAATCCGTCACCTATCTCAACCCCCTTCACCGCATTGATGCTCATCAAAGCATGAGCAATATCCGCATCAAGACGATCAAATACAGGCTCACCTAATCCAACCGGAACATGAGTCGCTACAACCTGAAGTTTGGCACCAACCGAGTCGCCCTCTTTCTTAAGATCACGGATTAACTGGTCAAATTCAGCCACTTTATCGGCATCAGGGGAGAAAAATGGGTTGTTTTCAATCTCATTCCAATCAACTTTATCGATTTTCACATCACCCATTTGTGATAGATAAGCACGAATTTCGATACCAAATTCCTGAAGAAGGTACTTTTTCGCAATAGCACCAGCCGCAACCCGCATAGCAGTTTCACGGGCAGAAGAGCGGCCTCCCCCCCGGTAATCCCTTACACCATATTTCTGATGATAGGTGTAGTCTGCGTGACCAGGACGGAACTTGTCTTTTATCTCAGAATAATCTTTTGACCTTTGATCGGTATTTTCGATCAAAAGGCCAATAGAGGTACCGGTTGTTTGACCTTCAAATACACCTGACAGAATTTTCACCTCATCAGGTTCTCTGCGGGCGGTGGTGTAACGTGATGTTCCCGGACGACGACGATCCAAATCCTTTTGCAGATCAGCTTCCGTGATTGCTAACCCCGGAGGACAACCATCAACAATACACCCTAAGGCGATTCCGTGACTCTCTCCAAAGGTGGTTACCCGAAAGTGCTGACCAATACTATTTCCTGCCATTAATTCCTCGTTGTCCTCTGCGCTCTGAGAGGTACTTAATCTGTTGTTAGTGTTTTCATATTCGCTTTATCCGCGAACGATGTAAATAGTTTGCCAATAAAAAAGGCCGGAGAAATTCCGGCCCTGAATAGTCTTATCGATTTATCTACCTGTATGTACTAGTCAATATAGAGACTAAATTCATCAGCACAGGCAACTAACTGCTCACGGGTCAGCATAAATACCCCGTGACCGCCATTCTCAAAATCAATCCATGTAAACGGAATATCAGGATACTGTTCCATCATATGCACCATGGAATTACCCACTTCACAAATCAAAATACCGTTCTCATTCAGGTAGTGCGGCGCATTTGCCAGAATACGACGAACCAGTTTTAGTCCGTCAGAACCGGCAGCTAAGCCTAATTCAGGCTCATGGGTAAACTCTTCCGGCAGGCTGTCCATATCTTCCTGATCAACATAAGGCGGGTTAGTCACAATCAGGTCATACTTATCTTGCTTAGGCAGATCGCGGAACAGATCAGAACGGATTGGGAACACTTGTTGCTCCATTCCGTGATCCTGAATATTCTGCTCAGCCACTTCCAGAGCACCACTGGAAATATCAATAGCATCCACCTCAGCTTCAGGAAACGCATGGGCACAAGCAATGGCAATACAACCACTACCGGTACATAGATCCATCACACGCATAGGTTCTTCTGTCAGCCATGGCTGGAACTGAGCTTCAATCAGTTCACCAATCGGTGAGCGAGGCACCAGCACTCTTTCATCAACAAAGAACTCCAGACCACAGAACCAAGCCTTGTTGGTCAGATAAGCCGTCGGAATCTTGTCATTAATTCGTTTTACTACCCGGGTAACGATACGATTTCGTTCAGAAGTGGTTAAGCGGGAGTTTAGTACATGGGATGGTACATCGATCGGCAGGTAGATTGTCGGCAAGACCAGTTGAACCGCTTCATCCCATGAGTTATCGGAACCGTGGCCATAAAACAAGCCTGCAGCATTAAACCGACTCACCGTCCAACGAAGCATATCCTGAAGGGTTGATAACTCTGAAACCACTTCATCTACAAAAATCTTATCCAAAACTATCTCCAAAAAGCGCTACAATACCGGCATCAGGCAAAGAATGAGTAATTATGAGCAACAAAGACAAAAACCTTGATGACGACTTTTCCTTGTTCCAAGATGCGGTTAAGGGCATAAAAAAGTTGCGACAGGATACCATAATCCCCAAGCCAAAAAGAGAGATTAAGCAAAAAGATACTCAACGTTTTGTGCGCGAGGCTAAAGATAACGAGTTTTTCTTCTCTGATGAGTTTATTCCTCACCTTGAGGAAGAAGGGCCTACCCGCTACGCCAGAAGCGATGTGTCTAAATACGAAGTAAAAAGATTACGTCGCGGTGTTTATGTCCCAGATGTTTATCTTGATATGCATGGTATGACACAACAGGAAGCCAAAGCAGAACTGGCGGCCATGATAGCCCACTGTATCCGGGAGAATGTTCATTGCGCTTGCGTTATGCATGGCATAGGTAAACACATCCTTAAGCAGAAAGTTCCTGTCTGGCTGGCTCAGCATCCGGATGTTATGGCTTATCATCAGGCACCGCTGGAGTTTGGCGGAGATGGCGCCTTGCTGGTTCTTCTCACCATCCCGGATAAATAATTTTCTCTGTCACCAGATTTCAGTTAAGGGTGGATGTTCCAGAGCATCTCCCCCTTCATTTGTTCAGGCTCATATTCGATACAGACCAATCCTGATGTGGGAAACATAGGAGGCGTAATACCTGATACAAACTCCGCGGTAAGATAACCCACTAAAGGCAGATGTGATACCAGCAGTACTGACTCCAGCTGTTTTGACTGAATCAGGGCTGACACATAGTGAAACACACCCATTGAGGTTCCGTACGGGGTAATTTCATCATAACTTTCAACAGCTGAAGGTTCGACCTGAAACAGCGAAGAAATGGTCTGCCAGGTTTGCCTTGCTCTGATATAAGGGCTAACCAACACTGAATCAAACTTGTTGATCCCTTGCCGTTCACAAGCCCGGGCGACCGCCAGTGACTGGTCACGACCACGTTGGGTTAACTCTCTCTCTGCATCACTATTAGCATAATGCTCCGCTTCTCCGTGACGCATAATAAACACTTTCATGATGGTTTCCCGTATTGAATAAGGTCAGTTTCTGTGTTTTATACCAAAGCAACCTCCCTACAGATTTTGAGGTCACTTGGGTATATATAATCAAGCAAAGCAAAATATTATAAATATATCAATTACCTTGCTCAAAAAGTCTGGCATTATATACCCAAGTAACCTCAAGATGCTTTTTCAGCGAGAATATATTGGCTTCTGATCAAGGCACTGATTTGAAGCCATAGTCATTCTACGGTAAGAATCAGTAACACAGAGCAGGAGCCAATATAACTCGCCCTTCGGGAGCGCATCAAGATGCCCATTTCTGTGTCAGATAACTTTGAAAGGGGGTGCCATTCCTACAGTTATCTTCCTTGAACTGAACATCTTGATGCAGCTCTGAATCCTGTATCTTGAGGTCACTTGAGTATAATGAGCTGATATCTAAAAAAGTTTGTCCCGTGATAAGTTCAGGTCAGTTTTGCCGTTTTCAACCGACTAATTACCCTAATGGTAACCAGTGAAAACTATGATTGGAAAAATATTCCGGCAAAACAGCCAGACAGCATTTGCAGCAACCAATATCAAAGCCATAATTAACTTACACGCTCTATCTGGAGACCTCTCGTGCATTTAAGCCCCAACGACACTAACCATTATCGATACCTGACACTGGATAATGGTCTGCGTGTATTGCTCGTACAGGATGATCATGCACAGAAAGCTGCCGCGGCGCTTGCCGTGAATGTAGGACATTTTGATGATCCTGCTGATAGGCAGGGTCTGGCTCACTACCTTGAGCATATGCTGTTTCTAGGCACCAGCAAGTATCCCAAAATAGGTGAGTTTCAAAATTTTACCAGCCAGCATGGCGGACATAATAACGCCTGGACAGGCACAGAACACACCTGCTATTTCTTTGATATTTCTCCCAATGCTTTTGAGCAGGCACTGGACAGGTTCAGTCAGTTTTTTAATGCCCCGCTGTTTAACCCTGAAGCTCTGGATAAAGAACGGCAGGCGGTTGATTCCGAGTATCAACTTAAACTAAATGACGATACCCGTCGCCTTTATCAGGTTCATAAAGAGGTGGTAAACCCAAAACACCCCTTCAGTAAATTTTCTGTCGGCAACAAAGAGACTCTGGCAGACAGAAATAACAGCACTATTCGTCAGGAAATAGTTCAGTTTTACCAGCAGCATTATTCTGCTGATCTTATGACTCTGACCCTGATTACCCCGTTTGTTCTGGATAAACAAGAGAGCTGGGTATTATCCCGTTTTGCATCAATACAGAACAAGCAGCTGGCCAATAAGGCTATTTCAGAGCCTCTGCTCAGACCTGATGATAAATCCATCTACGTATCGGTAGAGCCGGTAAAAGAGACCCGCAAACTGATTATCGCTTTCCAGTTTCCCAATATGGATAACGAGTACAGCAGCAAACCACTTTCCTATTTCGCCCATTTGATAGGGGCAGAGGGCAAGGGAAGCCTGATGCTCTATCTGAAGGAGAAAGGCTGGATCACCTCTCTTGCTGCCGGTGGCGGGATCAGCGGCAGCAACTTCCGCGAATTTACCGTCAACATTAACCTTACCTGTGAAGGTATCAATCAGCGTGATGAGATAATCAGTGCGCTATTTGAATATATAGAGTTGATCCGGCAGCAAGGTTTCGACGAATGGCGCTTCAGGGAAAAACAAGCCGTTCTGGAATCAGCATTCCGCTTTCAGGAAAAAGCGCGTCAGATGGATCTGGCCAGTCATCTGGTGATGAACCTACAGTATTACCCTCAACAGGATGTTATCTACGGCGATTACAAAATGACAGACTATAACGAGGAGAAGTTAAAGTCCCTGATTGAGAATCTAGTCCCGGAAAATGCGCGCGTCACCTTTATCGCCAAAGGTCAGGCATACAATCAGACATCTAAATGGTACTTTACTCCCTACTCTGTTGAGCCGTTTACCGAACAACAGCTGCAAATGTGGCGTAATCCCAAGCCTAATCAAGAACTGGCACTGCCAGAAAAAAATCCGTTTATCTGTTATGAGCTTGACCCGTCAGAGATAGAAAGAGAGTCACAAACACCGGAACTGATTGAAGAGTTGCCCGGTTTCAGGCTGTGGCACCTGCAAGAAACTGAGTTCAGAGTACCTAAAGGCGTGGTCTATATTGCTATCGATAGCCCCCATGCGGTCTCTACCGCCAGAAAGATCGTTAAGATGCGTCTCTGTGTCGAGATGTTCCTCGACAGCCTGACCCAGCAAACCTATCCGGCTGAGATTGCAGGTATGGGTTATAACCTCTATGCCCATCAGGGAGGCGTTACCCTCTCTATTTCCGGCTTTAGCCAGAAACAGCCTGAACTGCTCAATATGATTCTGGAGCAATTTGCGGCGCGGGAGTTTAACCAACAGCGGTTTAACACTATTAAAAACCAGATGCTGAGAAACTGGAGAAATGCCGCCAAAGACAGGCCGATTTCGCAGCTTTTCAATGCCATGACGGGAATTTTGCAACCTAACAACCCGCCTCATCCGGCATTAATCGAAGCATTGGAGTCTATTGAAGTCGACGAGCTGCCTTCATTTGTTGATGCCGTTATTGCAGAGCTTCATATTGAGATGTTTGTTTACGGTGACTGGCAAAGAGAGAATGCCCTTGCACTGGCAAATACCCTAAAAGACGCCATGCGGGTTAAGAACCAGCAGTATGAAGAGTCATTACGACCTTTAGTGATGCTGGGCAACTCAGGTACCTATCAGAGAGAGGTGCTCTGCAATCAGGACGACTCGGCTATTGTTGTCTACTATCAGTCTCCCGATTGTGAGGCGAAAAGTATTGCTCTGTATACGCTGGCTAACCATTTAATGTCTGCCTCATTTTTTAATCAGGTCAGAACCAAACAGCAACTCGGTTATATGGTGGGAACCGGCAATATGCCTCTCAACCGCCATCCGGGCCTGATTCTCTATGTCCAGTCACCGAAAGCTGCGCCTAAAGAGCTGCTATCGGCCATCGATGAATTTCTGAATGCTTTTTATCTGGTGCTGCTGGAGCTGAGTGAAAGTCAATGGAACAGCAGTAAGCAAGGTCTTTGGAACCAGATCGCCGCGCCTGATAATAATCTCAGGGGCAGGGCTCAACGTTTCTGGGTGGCAATCGGCAATAAAGACCTCACTTTTGATCAGCGTGAGCAGGTTCTTGATCAGATTAATCAACTGAGCCGGGCAGATATGATTCGCTTTGTCGTTAATACTCTTAAGCCCAGAACGGCAAACCGTCTGATTATGCACTCAAGGGGCAATAAACATCTGGACTCTGCCCCCCTTACTGAAGGGAATGAAATCGGCAGTATTGATGAATTTCAGTTAAGACCTAAGGATGTCGAACTCGGCTAGTTTTGATTTAGCCCCATTAAACAAAAGGCCAGCTCAGGTATTACACTGAACTGGCCTTTTTCTTTAACAATAAGCCTCTATTTATAGAAAGAGTCGCCTTTCTCGTAACGAGTCAGCAAACCATCACATGGTGCAAAACGATCGCCATGTTTCTGGGCATACTCCTGCATCAGTTCCACTAGCGCCTTGATACCTATCTGATCCATATACTTAAACGGACCGCCCAGGAATGGCGGGAAGCCGATACCAAAGATGGCACCAATATCTCCGTCTCGCGGACTGCGGATAATACCCTCATCCAGACAGCGGACAGCTTCATTCAGCATAGGAAGAACACACTTCAGGGCAAGTTGCTCCTTGTCCTGCGAAGCAACCGGCTCCAGGTTCAGCAGTTTGTAAACCGACTTGTCTACCTGTTTCTTCTTACCCTTATAGGTGTAGAAACCTTTACCACTCTTGCGACCTTTTCTGCCGTCATTTAGCAGGGTATCGAATACATCCGGTCCCTGAAAACGCTCACCCAGTTCATTTACAAGAATTGGTATTATTTTTGCGCCAATATCAACACCGACTTCATCCAGTAGTGTTATCGGACCGACCGGAAAACCGAAATCCAGCAGAGCATTATCCAGCTCTTCTATCGGCTCTGAAGCCAGCAGCAAACGAGCAGCTTCATTCATATATGGTGCGAGTATGCGGTTGACATAGAAACCAGCGCTGTCTTTAACAACGATAGGTGTTTTGCCTTGCTTACGGGCAAAGTTAACTACGGTAGCTATTGTCTCATCTGACGTAGTTTTATGGGGAATCACTTCAACCAACGGCATTTTCTCTACCGGGCTAAAATAATGCAGACCCACCACATTCTCAGGACGCTCTGCCTGTTCAGCAATTTTATGAATAGGCAAAGAAGAAGTATTTGTGGCGAAAACCGTCTCTTTACCGGTATTCTGCTCGATATCTGCGACCATCTTCTGCTTAAGGTCGAGATCTTCGAATACCGCTTCTACCACCAAATCAACGGATTGATAGGTAGTAAAGTCTGTACCACCGGAAAGCTGCATCATCTTCTGCTGCACACCAGCTTTAGATAGGATGCGACGCTTGCGCTGTTTCTCAAATAGCTTGTAGTTATAGTTCAGGGCATTAAGTACCCCGTCATTGGAGACGTCTTTTATACGAACCGGTACTTTGGCTTTCGCCACGCTAACATGGCTGATACCGGCGCCCATTAAGCCGCCACCAAGTACTCCTACACGGTTAACCTGCGCTGGTTTTGCATCGGAGCCGTTATCTTTCTTCATCTCAGTGGTGGCAAAAAAGATGGATCTCAGCGCCTGAGATTCCGTTGTCATCACCAGCTTGCCGAACTGCTGCGCTTCATAAGCCAGACCTTTATCCAGCCCTTTTTCCAGACCGTGACGAATGACATCTAAAATGGCTTTAGTTGCAGGATAGTTACCACGGGTTTTCTGCTCTGTTTTCTTGGCAGCCTGATCGAAAATCACTTTTCTGCCCAGACCATTTCGTGAAATCAGCTTCTCTTTACCCGTGGTTTTCAGTTTACGTTTAGGCTTTTGTGCAAACTGAGCCGCTATCTCCAGCAGAATACTGTTTGGTACACTTGCATCTACCAGCCCTAATTTCAGGGCTTTTTTCGCCCGCAGCTGTTTACCCGTCAGAATTAGGTCAAAGGAAGGCAGCAAGCCAATCAGTCTCGGCAACCTTTGAGTTCCCCCCGAACCCGGCAACAAGCCAAGCTGAACTTCCGGCAACCCTAAGCGGGTTTTATCGTCATCAGAACAAACACGATAGTCACAGGCCAAAGCGAACTCTAGGCCACCACCGAGACAGACACCATGAATAGCAGAAACAACCGGAAACTTAAGTGCTGAAATCCGGTTAAATACTTGCTGGCCTTTTGCTGCCAGCGCTTCCGCTTCCTCTGCAGACTGGCAGGCGTCCAGCATTTTTACATCGGCACCGGCAATAAAGTTATCGGCCTTACCGGAGTGAATTACCAGCCCCTTTATCCCCCGCTCATTCGTTTCGAATTCTTCCAGCAGCCCTTCCATCTCTTCAATCAGGTCTGCTCGCAGAACATTCATCTTCTCATCGCTGACATCAATAGAAAGCCAGCCAATCTTGTTATCATCAATATTTAACTGTAGTGATTTACTCTGGCTCATTATTCAACCTCCAGTACCATTGCTGCCCCCAACCCACCGGCTGCACAAGCTGTATTCAGTGCCAGACCGCCTCCGCGACGTTTTAGCTCTCTGAGAGTCTGTACCATCATTCTGGCACCAGTGGCCGCGAACGGGTGGCCATAGGCAATTGAACTGCCCAGAACGTTAAATTTATCCATATCGATTTCGCCGATGGCTTTGGAGCGACCCAGCTTTTCCTGAGCAAACTTATCACTGGCAAACATTTTTACATTTGCCAGAGTCTGAGCAGCAAAAGCTTCATGCATCTCAATCAGATCCAGATCTGACAGCGTAATTCCAGCTCTGTCCAAAGCAACGGGGGTAGCGTAAGAAGGGCCCATCAACATATCTTGTTCAACCTGATTAGCAGAAAATGCGTAAGAGCGGATATAACCCAGTACATCTAAACCAAGTTCTTTCGCTCTTCCTTCACGCATTATCAACACGGCTGCTGCACCGTCGGTTAACGGTGTACTATTTGCTGCGGTAACGGTACCGAACTTGCGGTCAAAAGCAGGGCGCAGTTTTGCATAACTCTCAATTGAGGAGTCGTGGCGGATATTATTGTCCTCATCAATCCACTGCTTATAAGGTTCAGGGAAAGCCGTCATGACTTCATCACGGATCTTGCCCTCTCTCCATGCCTGTGATGCTAACGAGTGTGAACGATGAGCGAGTTCGTCTTGCTGCAGACGGGTAATAGCATAGGTTTTAGCCATCTGTTCAGCGGTTTGACCCATCGACAAGCCAGTGGAGTACTCTGCTACGGCAGGAGGAACTGGCGCCAAATCCTTCAATGACAAGCTTCGGGCAATTTTGATTTTTTTACTTAATGTTTTCGCTTTGCTCAGCGCCAGTAAACCAGCGGCCAGTTTCTTTGACACCCCAATAGGCAACACAGACGAAGAGTCCGCACCGCCGGCAATACCAATATCAATGGTTCCGGCCATAATACTCTCAGCAACATTTACTGAAGCCTGAAAACTGGTTGCACACGCTCTGGTCACACTATAGGCATCAGTCGCCACATTCATGCCTGTGCCAAGCACTATCTCTCTGGCGATGTTCGGCGCCTCAGGCATTTGCACCACCTGCCCGTAAACCACTTGCTCAACCAGCTTAGGGTCAATATCCGTTCGTGACAGTAGTTCGCTCACGACCATCTTGCCCATATCTACTGCCGGCACCTTACTGAACTCTGTACTTTGGCGCGCAAATGGTGTGCGCAAACCGGACACAATGGCGATACGCTCACCAGAGCCGGTCCTGACGTCTTGTCTGCTCATTTTTTCTCCTTTGCCTTAGAGGTCTGACCATCACCATTGTAACGATAATGTTACAATTTTCAAACGCCCGTTTAATAAATTACGGTATTTAAGACGCTAATTTAGAAAAAACTAGAAAAGAATGAAATAGTTAGCTTGTACTATACATCTGAATGGGTATGGATTGTCGGCGGGAAAATGTGTAAATTATGCTAGATTTCTTAGAAAAATAAGCAAAAAAAAACCACACTATACGGTGTGGTTGGAATCTTTATAAAACAATTAACTTACGCCAATTGAAAATAATCAGTTTCCTGATTAGGAGAAAGTAAAGTCAGCCTTCAAAAGGAAGTGTCATCTTGCTCAACATACTAGCTCAGAGAGCTAGCCAGATGACAGGGTTACTATAACCCGATACAGACATAAAATTTTGAAGTAGATCAATTTATTGTTGATTTTACCATTACCATGTACGGCAAAAGGGCAAACGGAGGCTCATGTGTCGATAATTAATCTTTTTGGAAAGAAAAAGGCAAACAGTCCGGTCAACTCTGACATGGACAAACAAAGGAAATACGAATCTCTTGTTCGTGCTTATCATAAAGACCTTTTTCGCTACGCCTATTGGCTATGCAAAGACAAGTCGATAGCCGAAGATCTTGTTCAGGAAACCTGCCTAAGGGCATGGAAATCTCTGGACAGCCTTCAGGATGAAAAAGCCGCTAAATCCTGGCTTATCACCATCCTGAGAAGAGAGAATGCAAGACGATTCGAAAGGAAGCAGCTGGAATTAGTAGATATCGATGACTATGGCAGCGAAGCTAAAGTCAGTGATGATGCTCATCACCAGCAAAAATGGATTCAGGCGCAGATAATGAAACTCGAAGTAGAATACAGAGAGCCACTTTTTCTGCAGGTCGTAGGTGGGTTTAGCGGAGAAGAGATTGGTAATATTCTGGATCTCAATAAAAACACCGTAATGACACGACTATTCAGAGCAAGAAATCAACTGAAAGAAATGATTGATTCATCAGAAAACGACATGGGGCTGAAAAATGGATGATCTAGAATTTCGTCGTCGAATACTTTCAGAGCCAAAGTATCGCGACAGTGAAATAAATGACGTAATCAACCTTTCGGAAGCCAATAGCAAATTTGCCGATGAGATTCTGAGTCTTGATGCTCAAATTGAACAAGCAATGAAAGTTGACGTTCCGGACGATCTCGCCGATCGCATCTTGTTTAAGCAGAATGCTCAGTCGGAGAGTAAATCTTTTACTAAACAGATGCTGGCAATGGCTGCATCCGTAGCATTTGCAGCTGGCGTGTTAATAGGCCAGATTAACTGGGCACCACTTGTTGTCAGTCCGGCTTATGCCAGCCTGGCGGATACCGCTGTCCAACATGTGATTGATGAGTCGCCTTTTACTAACCGACTGGATGAGAAGGTAAGTTCGAAGCAAGTTAACGCTAAATTACAGCCATTTGCCTACGAGTTTACCGAAAGTTTTCCATATCATGTTTATTATCTAAACCATTGTGGTTTCGGAAATTCTAATGCCCTTCATATGGTGTTTCAGGGTGAAAAAGGACGTATCACCATGTTTGTTACCAATATAAAATCAGAGCAAGCCGTTGATTTTAATGAAGATAACATGTCAGGGACGGTAGTTCCTATTGAGAACTCAAGTATGATTCTGGTAGGCGAGAAAGACGAAAACATTAATAAAATTGCCAGTAACCTTTCCTCCATCATAAAACCTATACTTTAGTATATAGAGCCCCTATACCGTATAGGGGCTTTTTAACATTTTTTAAACAACCGTTTAGAGTCAATACTCTAAAACCATCAAAATTACCCCACAATCATGTAAGATACCCACCAGTTTTGCTAATTTCTCTGCATTTTAGCTAATGGTCGGATTTCTCGTCGTTATAATAGCAATTACTATCAGCCACAAAACAGAGCAAAAGCTCGATTCTATCGCCCAAAGAGGCGAATTTTACAAAAGGGAAATACTAATGAATAAATCGCGTCTGTTTAAAAAGTCGATTATTGCAGCGACTGTCGCTCTTGCCTCTCAGCAAGCTCTAGCTGCCGGCTTCCAGTTAAACGCTCAATCTGCAACCGGCCTTGGCCGTGCATTTGCCGGTGATGCTGTTATCGCAGATAACGCATCTGTAATGGCCCGTAACTCAGCGGCTATGGCTCTTTTTGACGAAACGTCTCTTTCACTGGGTTTTGAATCTATTACTTCAAAAATTAAAGTAAAAGATGCTAAATACACTGTAAATGTAGGTGCCGGAGCGGGCACATACGACTCCAATGAAAGCGATGCTGGTGCAACTTCAATCGCACCTAATATCCACGTTATTGTACCTATAGATGACAAATGGGCTGTAGGTGTTAATGCATATTCTAATTTTGGTACGCGTACTGATTTCAGCAGCAGCTTCGTTGGTTCAGAGTATGGTGGCAAAACTGAAATCGTTAGTATGAACATTGGTACAGCTGCATCATATCGTATTGATGAACAGTGGAGTATTGGCGCCGGACTGGACTTCATCTACGGAAAAGGAACTCTAAAGAGAGATCGTAGTGTACAGCTTGGTGGAACAAACGCAGTAGATGTCAAAGATGCTGACGGTTGGGGAGTAGGCTTTAATGTAGGTGGTGTTTATGAAATGGATGAAAATAACCGTTTCGGCCTGGCATATCGTTATAGCCCGACGATCGAAGCCAAAGATGGAAGCCAGAAAATCAAGCTGCCTCTTCCTGATATTGCTGAGTTCTCAGGCTTCCACAAGCTAGAAAATACTGATTTTGCGGTTCACTATAGTTTCCAGTATATCGGATGGAAAGCGTTCGATAAGCTAACTCTTAACGGAAATACCCTTAAGGACTACAACTGGAAAAATGCCTATCATATCTCTCTAGGCGGTACTTACTATCTTAACAAAGACTGGACACTACGTGCTGGTTATATGTTCGATGAGTCAGCTCAGGATAAAACAACTTCTTTCTCAGTACCTGATTCAGATCGTCAGTGGTTCTCAGCAGGATTTACTTACCACCTAACTGAGAAATCAAACGTAGACTTCGGATTCACTTATTTGCTAGGTCAAGATGTTAACGTATCTGAAAGCTCAAACCTACCAAACACCAATATTGTTGCTTCAACAATGACGGGTAAAACTCACGCAGATGCAATCCTGATGGGTCTTCAATATAGCCGTAGCTTCTAATAAGCTGCTATAGCAATAATGTAATAAAGGGCCGGTTTTCCGGCCCTTTTGCTATTCTACTTTCTTATTCCACTCAGTTTTCGGCGTACACTTGTATCTGTTTCCAGTCTTTTCACAACACAATTGTAAGCTGAAATCTTATGTGGTCAGACCACAAAAGCAGTTTAAATCACTAGATAGACGGCAAATCTAAGTAATTAATTCCAAATACACGCTATATTAACGCTTCGATTATTAAAGCAATTACTCTAATCATAAAATATTGCACCGTAAATCATATATTAATTTAAGATTAAGCGAACAATATAATGAAAACGAATAAAACTCTTATCTCTCTTGCTATTTCAGGTGGGTTATTGGCAGCAAGTGGTAGTGCCTCTGCAGCAGGCTTTCAGCTTGCAGAATACTCAGCGACAGGCCTAGGCCGCGCATACGCAGGTGAAGCTGCAATGGCGGATAATGCCAGCTCACAATGGCGTAACCCGGCAATGCTAACTTACCTTGAGGGCACTCAGCTTTCTTTAGGTGCTATCTATGTTGATCCAAATATTGACGCTAAAGGCACAGTAACTCAAGGCACTAGCTATGCCGTTGATTCAAATGATTATGCTGATGATGCTGTTATTCCTAATGCCTATATTTCTCATCAGTTTAACGATCAGTACTTCGCAGGCTTTGCTCTATCTTCAAACTATGGAATGAAAACCGATCTAGGTTCTGACTATGCTGCCAGCCACTTTGGTAATAAAGCTGAAGTAAAAACCATGGAGGCCAACCTAAACCTTGGCTATAAGCTTACCGAAGCCGTTAGCTTAGGTGGTGGTATACGTTATATTGTTGCAGAAGGTCATTTTGGTGCAGCAGCGCCATCTCATGTTCCTGGTATAGGTGGTTCGACTCTAAAATATATGGAAGGTGATACCACTGACTGGGGTTGGCAAATTGGTACAGCATGGCAGATTAATCCAGATCATCGTATTGGTATTACCTATAAGTCCGAAGTAGATTTAAATCTAAAAGGTAAAGCAAATGGAATCGGATTCAGGTCAGTAACTCCATCAGGCAGTACTGTTCCAGGGAGCCTACCACTAACCTTACCAGCTACAGCCGAAGTTGCTACATACCACCAGCTAACGGATAAATTTGCTATCCATACCAGCTTTAACTGGACTGACTGGAGTAGCTTTGAAAAATTAGAAGCAAATCTAGGTAGCTTTGGGAAAGACGTTGTTAAGGAAGAGAAATGGGAAGACAATTATCGTTTTGCCATTGGTACAACTTATAAGTACAACTCTAAATGGTTAGTACGTTCTGGAGTGGCTTATGATACTTCAGCTGTTAGCGATAAATATCGTTCTGCTACCATTCCAGAAACAGACCGCATTTGGCTAAGCTTGGGGGCTGGTTACCAGTGGTCCGAACAATTAAACCTTGATGCTGGCTTTACCTATATTTTTGCTAAAGATGCAAGTATAGATGAACCTAGAGATTCCTCTGACAATCTAGCCGCAGGTATCGGTGGGACATTTAAAGGTGAAACATCAGGAAATGTAATTATCTTTGGTGTACAAGCCAGCTATAAATTTTAATTAATCCGATAATGCTATTACCAGTAGTAATAGGTTTAAATTAATAAGGGGGCTTGTTAGCCCCCTCTTGTTTATCTGTTAATCTTTACTCTTTTTCCAGATAGTCATCTAAGAAATCCTCTTCTTCCTCGTCTGGCTGCTCATCATCTTCAATCTGAGCCTTAAAGTTCTGGCGTTGAATATAGACATCACGGGCAAAAATATAGGAATCAGGTGATGCCTCAAGCATAGGCTCCTGTGACACCAGTGCAGCCCGGCTTTCCATTCCCTGAAAAATCCATTTACTTAATGCGCCCCAGAAGTTGAGATAAGAGAGTGGCTGATAAAGAGTATCTACCGCATCAGTTGCATCTCTTGCTGTGGCTGGGCCGTAGGCCGGCAGAACAACATATGGGCCATTTCCTACCCCATAGTGCCCGACAACATCACTAAAAGAGCGGGTCTCTTCCTCTACCACACCACCCGCACCAGCAACATCGAACAAGCCGAAAATACCAAAAATAGTGTTAATCCAGAAACGGTTAAAGTGAGTTAACGCCTGCTTACCATTCCCCATCAACATATCGTTGACCATACTGGATGGTTCATCGAGGTTTGAAAAGAAGTTGGAAATACCGGAACGCACGGGGGTCGGCGTGTAATCTACGTACGCCAGAGAAACAGGACGGACAATATAAGGATCCAGATAGTTGTAGTTAAAGTCCCACATGGTGCGGTTAAAGCCCTCAAAGGGATCGCTGGGTCCATTAACATCAGTTTCGTTGTCCGGGACAGATGAACAACCCACAACGGCCATTGCAAGCAGCAAAGAAAATAAAGGTTTTAAACGGCTAACAGTCATCGAAAAACTTATCCATAAGAAAAATAAAGGCTGGATAAACCAGCCTTTAATTACCAGTGATGTATTAATACTGTTTATCGATGGATAATGCAACTGGTTTACCCAGCTCTACCACCGGACTTTGACCATACCAGTCACCCTCTTTGGTGGCGACATTACCATCAATATCAACCCTGACTTTCACTAATATGGTTTTAAGGCTGGAAAGGCTCTGTCCTTCTATCATTACATTACCGTCATCCAACACGACAGTTCTTGGGAATGAGCCCAGCGGGAATCGTGCTGCCGCCATTGGAATAGGTGAACCATTACCATCATGTACCGAAACAATCAGAGAAGCGTTGTCAGGAAGCTGAGCACTGTCACTCAATGATATAGTCACCGGAACATTAATATCAGATACAAGTTTACCAAGCGCTTTCTCGGCATTGCTGATGCTTCTTTCCAGCATATTGTAACGGTTATCTTCCGGCCCAATTAGTTTCTGCATAGTGCGCCAGTAACGAATAGCTTCTGTGTACTCCTGACGCTGATATGAGTCAAACGCCAGCAGGGAATAAACCCGTAAGTCCACATAGTTGTTCTGAATCAGACCAATAAGTAACGAACGTGCCAGACTATGTTCAGCGTCATCCTGAGACATCATCATCGCTTGTGCATAGCCCAGCTGTGCATCCGGATCGTCTGGCTTAAGAGTATAAGCACGTTTCATGGCACCTGTTGCTGTAGAACCATCACGATTAGCCAGAGCAATACGGCCAAGCAACAGCCAGCCAGCAGAGTCTTTCGGCTGGTAGTGCAGCCTTGTTCTCAGGGCAAGTGTCAGATCAGCCATCTCTTCATCGGTCAGGCTCTCTCCTTCCGGAGCCATCAGTTTCTTAGTCAAAGCGGGTAACTGGCCGTTAATATCCTGCCAGTGAGTCACCTCTTCCATTGCGCCAAACTTAAAATAAAGCAGGAAGCTGACAGCAACTACCAGAACAAAAGACGGAATAAACACCTGCATAGGTGAAAACGAGGAAACGCCTTTTTGCTTCTCATCTGACGGAATATCATCCAGAAGAGACAGTTTAAGATCCTGAATCAGCTCATCACTGTCAGATACAACCCCTTCCGATGCCTCTTCTTCAAGCTCTTCAAGTCTGTCTTTATAAAACGCTTTGTTAAGCTCATCACGACGGGCGTCATCATCAAAACTCTGCTTGCGGAAAAGCGGAAGTGCGATAAATACCGCAGACGCAGCCAGAAGAATAATTGCGGAAATCCAGAAAGTCGTCATTATTTCTTATCTCCGTTCTCTTCTTTCAGTAGCTCTTTTAAGCGTTTCTCTTTATCTTTATCCCATTCAGCTTCTTTTACCGCTTTGGCGGATTTCTTACGGCCGTTAATAACAATAATGCTGAACCCAATCAGGATCACCGCTAAAGGTCCAAGCCAAAGTATAGCGGTTGCCGCCGTTACCGGAGGATCATAAGTAACAAAGTTACCGTAGCGGTCAATCATATAATCAACGATCTCATCAGAAGACTTCCCTTCTTTGGTCATCTCATACACTTTTACCCGCAGATCTTTTGCCAGCTCAGCATTGGAATCACTAATGGTATTGTTCTGACACTTAGGGCAACGAAGCGTCTGGCTCAGCTCTTTAAACTGCTGCTCCTGATCTTCGTTGTCGAACTCATACACATCAATAGCAGCCGAAGCAGTAAGAGAAAATAGCAGTGCAGTAAAACCAGTTAACAGTAGTTTTCTCATGACTTGCCCTCCTCAATCATCTGAAGATAAAGAGGTTCCAGGGTCTCAGCCCAGTTACGCGGATTCACATCACCTACATGGCGATAGCGGATAACACCATTAGCATCGATAAGGTAAGTCTCCGGCGCACCGTAAACACCTAAATCAAGACCAAGCATGCCGTCACCATCGAAAAGGCTGATCAGGTATGGGTTACCTAAATCATTTAACCACCCCGTAGCTTTAACACGGTCATCTTTATAGTTAAGGCCGATAATCTTAACACCACGCTCTGCCAGCTGATTAAGATACTGGTGCTCTGCGTAACAGGTAGGACACCATGTTGCCCATACGTTCAGCAGTAAAGGCTCGCCTTTAAAGATGGCCTGATCGTACAGCTTACCCGGCTCAGCCAAGTCTTCCAGACGAAACTCAGGTACTTCTTTACCAATCAAAACAGATTCAAGCTTAGTCGGATCATCACCTTCAGCATTACGGAATAGCTGAGAAGCCAAAGGGATCGCCATTATCAAAAATAGCACTAACGGTATAAACAATACTTTCTTATTCATATTCAGGCCCTTACTTCCTTAGCTTGAACGTTTTCTTTGGCTTTCTTTCTAAAGCGGTAACGCTTATCACTGATGGCGATCGCACCACCTAAGGCCATCAACAGGCTGCCTGCCCATATCCAGCGGATAAAGGGTTTATAGTACAAGCGAACTGCCCATGCATTTCCGTCATCCAGACGCTCACCCATTGCAATATAAAGGTCGCGGGTAACACCAACTTCCAGAGCCGCTTCCGTCATCATAGAACGGGCTGTACGGTAAAAACGTTTTTCAGCATGCAGGGTATTTACATACTGACCGTCTTCAGTGATTTCAAAGTCGGCAATATAACCGTCATAGTTAGGACCGTTATTTTCCCTAAGGCCTGAGAAATAGAAATCGTAGTCGAGAATCTGGAAGCTTTCACCGGGGGCTAGTCTGACATCACGTTCAATGCTGTAGTTCTGCACCATAGCAATACCGATAACAGAAACTGCCAGTCCCACATGGCCTAAAATCATCGACCAATGACTCTTCTGAATCTTCTTCAGACCTGCCATAAAGGTGTGGCGGTGAGTAGCACGCTGATAGATCTCAACGCAGTGCATAGTGATAATCCAGTAAGCCATCACCCAGCCAAGATAAGCCATACCCTGGAAGCTGCCTGCAAACAGAAGGACACTTGCCGCGGCCAGAACAAGGGACAATACCGCACATAAGGCCATCGGCTTAATCAGAGTAGAAACATTGTCTCTCTTCCAGCGGATTAGCGGACCGATACCCAACAGGAATGAGAACGGAATCATCAGCCATGCAAACAGAGTATTAAAGAATGGCGCACCGATAGAGACAGAGCCCAAACCAATCTGTTTGTGAATTAGCGGCAGAAGCGTACCCACCAGCACCACAACCAGCGCAGCAACTAACAGAATATTGTTTGCTAACAGGCCATTCTCACGTGAGAAGAGCGCAAAGTTGCTTCGTACCCTGACTGTTGAGCCTTTCAGGGCAAACAGCAGTAGCGAACCACCGATAACAAAAATCAGGAAGCCGAGAATAAACATGCCCCGCGCCGGATCGGAAGCAAAGGCGTGTACCGAAACAAGGATACCGGAACGAACAAGGAAGGTTCCGAGCAAGCTTAATGAGAATGCAGAGATTGCCAGCAATACCGTCCACGCTTTAAAGGTACCGCGCTTCTCTGTAACCGCCAGTGAGTGCATCAAAGCTGTACCGGCAAGCCAAGGCATAAACGAGGCATTTTCTACTGGATCCCAGAACCACCAGCCGCCCCAGCCGAGCTCATAATAAGCCCACCATGAACCAAGGGCGATACCCAGCGTCAGAAACAGCCATGCTGCCGTTGTCCACGGACGGGACCATCTTGCCCATGCGGTATCCAGTCTTCCTGTCATCAGCGAAGCAATGGCAAAAGCAAAAGCAACGGAGAAACCAACATATCCCATATACAGCATAGGCGGGTGAATAATCAGACCCGGATCTTGTAGTAACGGGTTTAGATCCCGGCCGTCAATTGGGAACATTGGCAATGTTCTTAGGAACGGGTTGGAGGTAAGAATAATAAACAGCAGGAAACCAACGGTAATCATACCCATTACCGCCAGGACTCTTGCTACCGACTCCTGAGGCATTCCACGGCTAAACACCGCTACAGCAACTGTCCAGCCAGCCTGGATCAGAACCCAAAGTAGCAGAGAGCCTTCATGAGCCCCCCATACCGCCGTTAGGCGATAATACCAAGGCAAGGCGCTGTTTGAGTTACTGGCGACATACTTGATAGTAAAGTCGTTGGTATAGAAAGCCCAAAGCAAGATGCAGAATGAAAGCATCAGCATCAGGAACATTCCACATGAAAGAGGACGAGCCGTGCTCATCAGCATATTGGACTGTTTAGATGCCCCTATCAGGGGCAGTATGCTTAACAGAATTGATAAGCCTACAGAAACGATCAGCGCAAAGTGACCAATTTCAGCAATCATTGATCACTTCCTTTTAGTTGCTCTTCACTATAGCCCATTGGTTCATGAACCTTCTCCATCGCTTCAGCGACCTCTGGTGGCATATAGTTTTCATCGTGTTTTGCCAGCACTTCAAACGCTTCTATTGTGTCAGCAGTTTTAAGCACACCCTGAGCGACAATGCCCTGCCCTTCACGGAACAGGTCAGGAAGAATTCCGTCATACTCAATAGTCACTTTCGGTCCTACATCTGCAAGGTCAAAACTGACTTTCAGCGAGTTAGGATCACGTCGCACCGAACCTTCCACAACCATACCGCCAATACGCAGACGCTGACCAACTTCTGGCTTAGTACCGTCTGGTTTACCGTAAACCAGCTCTGTCGGAGTGAAAAATAGATCCATATTCTGGTTAAGGGCATACAGAACCAGCCCTATGGTTGAACTAACCCCGATAAACAGGGCAAGTATAATACCGAGTCGTTTTTTTCGTCTTGGGGTCATAATGTGTTCTCCAGATTCTTCGCTGCTTCAATTCGGGCTTGTCTCTCCTGCTTGCTCTTAATCTCATTTTTGATTTTTTTACTGGTAGCAAGGCTGTTTACCAGCAATATAATCATGGCAAGTGCGGTCACGCCATAGGCGCCCCATACATACCCGCCATATCCACCCATAGCGAAGAAATCGCTTAAGCTTTCAAATTGCATAATGATTAAGACCTCTCAGATGAAACGAGCGACTGAACCCATGGTCTGTGGCTCTCTTTAGACAAAATTTCGTTTTTATAACGCACCAGTGACACGCTGGCGAAAAAGAAGGCGAAGCCAAATATGTTCAGTAGCAATGGCCAAAGCATATCGGACGAAATCGATGGTTTATCAAACTTAGTAATCGTAGCTCCCTGATGCAGGGTATTCCACCACTCTACCGAGAAATGAATAATTGGCAGATTGATAACACCCACGATGGCAAGAATACCAGCGGCTTTGGCTGCTGTTTTCTGATCATCGAAGGCGTGATAAAGAGCAATAACACCTAAGTAAAGGAACAGCAGAATCAATTCAGAAGTTAAGCGGGCGTCCCATACCCACCATGCGCCCCACATAGGTTTACCCCATACTGCGCCGGTTAACAGGGCGATAAAAGTAAATACAGCACCAACCGGAGCCATAGCGGCGGCGGCCATATTGGCAAGGCGTAATTGCCAGACCAGTCCGATAAAGGCAGAAATTGCCATAGACATATAAGCGCCCATGGACCAGATTGCTGACGGAACGTGAATATAGATAATCCGGAAACTGTCACCTTGCTGATAATCGGAAGGAGCAAAAGCGAGCCCCCAGACAGTACCAACAGACAGACAAACAATAGCTATAACGGCAAACCAAGGGAGCAACTTACTGCAAAGATTGTAAGTTGTTTCTGGCTTTGAATAGGGGTGGAGCCACTTCCACATGATAACTTCTCACTCTTACAACTCAGGAAAATTCTCTGAAAGAGAAATTCCCATCGTATTCGTTGTCAATAGCAAAACAATACCCATAAGGTGTTGTTTTGCTGCTCTAATTCACACTTACGCGAAGTGCTGCACTTATTGCAAATGGTGTCAGGGTAACCGACCCGACAAACATTGCTGCCATTATCGCTAACTGCCCGTTAAACGGCATTCCCAAACTTGCTGCATCAATGGCTGACGTAGCAAAAATCAGTATAGGAATATAAAGTGGCAGTATTAACAGACTTAATAAAACGCCACCCTTCTGTAAGCCTACAGTCAGGGCAACCCCGATGGCACCAATAAAACTCAAGGTTGGTGTACCAACCATTAAAGTCAGAACCACAGTCCACCAGGTATTAAAGTCTAGTGATAGCAGTACCGCCAGCAGCGGACTGATTAAAATAAGCGGTAACCCCGTCAGTAACCAGTGTGCAATTACCTTGGCAATCACCACCAGTTGCAGCGGCAGCGGCATCAGCATCATCTGTTCTAGTGAACCGTCCTGAAAATCGTCACGAAACAGACGTTCCAGAGATAAAAGAGCTGACAGCAATGCAGCAACCCAGATAATACCGGCAGCTATTCTGGCCAGCAAATTTGGCTCCGGCCCTATACTGAGCGGAAAAAGAGTAATGACAATGATAAAGAACCAGAGTGGGTTCAAAATGTCAGCCTGTCGGCGAAAAGCGATCAAAAGCTCACGTTTTATAATCATTAGCATGGTTTGCAGCATGTTTAATCACCTAATCTTATTTTTCGCAGCTTAGGCGAATCAGTAAACATATCCTGATGAGTGGTCAGTATCACTATGCCGCCATTCTCAGCATGTTGCAGAAACAGATTCTCCAGTACTTTTACGCCCTGCTTATCAATTGCGGTAAGCGGCTCATCCAGAATCCATAACGGCTGTTTACTTAACCACAATCTGGCTAAAGCAACTCTTCTCTGCTGACCGGCAGACAGCTGAGCAACCGGAACATCTTCGCGACCGGCAAGACCCACCTGTGCCAGAACATTCCATATGGTCTCTTTATCCATATTGGACTTCTGTACCGACTGATAAAAAGAGAGGTTTTCGAATCCGGTCAATTCCCGCTTAACTCCCGTCTGGTGACCAAGAAACAGCAGATCCTGATGGAACAGGTCCCGGTTAGAAACAGTCAGATTGTTGTTCCAGTATATTTCTCCTGATTCACAATCTCCAAGGCCGGCAATAATCCTGAGCAGAGTAGTTTTACCGGTTCCGTTTCGCCCTTCTATCTGGACGATTTCTCCTGTGTTGACTTTAAAAGCGAGGTTTTCAAACAACACTCTGTCATCACGAATTGCAGTAAGATTTGAAACTTCTAACATGAGCTCTAAAAATTAACAAACGAATGGGCATGTTATCACAGTAGCCCGCTTCCAATGTAGGACATAAACAACAGGAAACATAATTAAATTCAATTACCTGATGACCTGTTGTCACAGAATAATAAATTAGTCAGTGAAACAGGAATATCAAGAAAAATTTTTGCACTCTTTTATGACCACAAAAAAAGAGAAGCTATCCGCTTCTCTTCTATTTTCTTGCACTTTGTGGCCGTACAGGTCTGGCTTTAGCGGGCTGTCCGGATATGGGAGGGATTTTCTCCTTCCCTGCAATCTTGTTTTGCAGCGTCATCATCAGTTCAGCTTCCGCTTTAGGAAGTTCACACTCTTCTATAAGCTCTTCTAAACCGGCACCTAACTGAACCATTTTACTTGCCCTGGAGTACATGCGGCTGTCCGCATCGGCATGCTCCAGTTCATTTACCCGCTCAGAAAGGTGCTGAATAACATCCTGTTGCTCAGCCACTTTCTGGCCAAGTCCAACCACAACAGAACGCACTTCCAACAACTGATTATTTGCTTTAGCAACCTCTTTTTCCATACTCCTGACAACCTGACGCTGCTTATCGGCAACCTGTTGTAACTGGCTACGGTTTTTAAAAAGAGAGAAGACCAATACCAGGGCAATCAGAGCGACCCCGCCTAGTATCAGCAACAAGCCGTTGGAACTAAATTGCTCAACCATTACAGGTGTGCCATTTCATTCCATTCTTCGTCAGTGAGAAGTTTGTTAAGGTCAACAAGGATAAGTAGCTTACCATCACGGTTACTAACACCCTGAATAAACTTAGCACTTTCATCTGTACCAACACTTGGTGTGGTATCGATTTCAGAAGAACGCAGATAAACAACTTCTGCTACGCTATCAACCAAAATACCGATCACCTGACGCTCTGACTCAATAACGATAATACGGGTATTATCAGTAATCTCGCCCTGCATCAAACCGAAGCGCGAACGGGTATCAATAACAGTAACAACGTTACCACGAAGGTTGATAATACCCAGCACGTAGTCAGGAGCGCCCGGAACCGGTGCAATTTCTGAATAGCGAAGCACTTCCCGAACCTGCATTACGTTGATGCCGTAAGTCTCTTCTTCCAGTTGGAATGTTACCCACTGAAGTACTTCATCATTTGCCTGATCTTTTTTTACTTCTACTTCATTAACTTGAGACATGTTTTATCCTCTTTGTGTCGCTATCGACAAATCTCTTTCAGCTGTCTAGAGATTTTACATCCATACCAGCATTTAGCATTTTTATCATGGCTTCAACGTGAATCAAAGCGCACATTTTCTCTTTTACCATCCCGGCAAGCCATGGGCGCTTACCAGACATTTCTCTCCAGCGTACCTTTTCGGCACTTAGCTGTTCGGTGCCTTTCAGTTCTGTAGAGGCTAGCCCCCAGTTACTTTCACCCAACATTACCACATACTGATAGGCCTGCTTATACTCTTCATCAGTGAGTCTGTCAGACATAACCCACTTTGCTGTATCCACCACATCGAGTTGATCGTCCTTGTTGGTCTGCAAACCAAGATACCAGCCCGGACGGCCAATCAGGTGACTCATCTCACCCCTACGGTGAATACCGCCTAGCTCGTCCAGAGGAACGGCAAAAGTGACACCATTGACGTCAAAATAGAGCACCTGAAAATCTTCACTACGCGCTACACTGGTCCACTCGTCAAACTCACCTTTACCTGCCTGAGTTTCTAATTCAGTTTGCTGTTCAAGTTCAACATGCTGTTGTTCAATCACTTCCGGCTCGGAAACAACCTCTTCCACAACAGGAACAACTTCATCAACGACGGGAGTGGCTTCTTCAGCAACAACGGTCTCAACATCCCACTCCTGAATCTCTTCAACCAGAGTTTCTGCCTTAGCGATATCACCATTGTTCTTTTCAATGATGGTCTCAATCTCAGGCTCTGCCGCCAGATCCGTTGCTTCGAGTTTATCCAGTAGCTTCTGGACATCTTCTAAATCAGGAACTTCAAACTCGTTATACTCAAGTTCAGTATAGGACGAATGATAGTCAGGTTGTAATTTTGGCTTAAGCTCGTTCTCAGCTTCTGCAACGATCGGTTCAGCAGGTTCCGCTGCAACCGCTGTTAAAACCGGCTCCGGCTCAGTAAACTCCAGCTCTTCATCCAGCAGCGAAGTGAAATATTCATCTAGTGCCTGCTCGCCAGACAGTACGTGCTCTTTGCTATTCATCGAGTGCAAGCCTCTCTAAATAGATAAGCAACTGTTTATAGGCGAACACACCACGACTTCCTTCTGCAAAGTGAGAAGCCGGCAGATGTTTAAGACTGGCATCGCGGAACTTGGTATCAATCGGAATAGCAGAACTCCAGACATGCTCCGGGTAATCTTTCTTAAGCTGATTAAGTGTGGTTAATGATGCTCTGGTACGTTTATCGTACATGGTTGGCACGATAGTGGTTTTGAAAGCACGGTTTCGCGACTTCTGCATAATGGCCAAAGTACGCACCATTCTTTCCAGTCCTTTCATGGCCAGAAACTCAGTCTGAACCGGGATTAAAATCCGGTCGCTGGCCGCAAGGGCATTCACCATCATCACACCCAGAATTGGCGGGCAGTCGATCAACACATAATCATAATCGCCATGTAACGCTAAAAGGGCTCTCTTCAGAATAAGCCCCATACCGCTACGGTTACCCATAACACGGTCCAGAGTGGCCAGTGACATATGAGCCGGAATAATATCAATATTATCGATTTCCGACGCCAGTGTAAGAGGCAATACTGTTTCTCTGGTGATTTCGCTGAGCTGGAAAAGGTCAAAAAGACTCTTCTCAACTTCATCAGAATCATAGCCAAGGTAGGTAGTCAAAGATGCATGCGGATCAGTATCCACAAGTAATACTCTGTGACCCTTTTTGCTCAGCAAACCAGCCAGGGTTACTGTGGTAGTGGTTTTGCCTACTCCACCTTTCTGGTTCGCTACGCTCCAGACGATCATCTTCGCTCCCTAGGACAAACCAAGTTCAACCAGCATGCGTTCTGCAATTCGCTCAAGCGGCAGATCTTCGGTAGAGATATTCGCTTTTGCAACAGCCTGAGGCATACCATAAACAACACAACTCTCTTCATCCTGAGCCCAGATAGTCGCACCGGCGGATTTAAGCATACGTGCACCTTCGCGGCCATCTGCACCCATACCGGTCAATACCATGGACAGAACTTTATCCTGATAAATTTTCGCTGCTGAGCCGAATGTTACATCAACACAAGGCTTGTAGTTCATTCGCTCACCGCCGTCTACGATACGCAGTTTCGCGGCTCCGGGACGACCTTCGATCATCATCTGCATGCCACCCGGCGCGAGATAGGCTACACCCGGTTTCAGCACATCACCATCTTCCGCTTCCTTTACCTGAATCTTACATAGTGAGTTAAGACGGCTGGCAAAAGCAGCAGTAAAGGTCGCTGGCATATGCTGAATCAAGACGATTGGCTGCGGATAGTTGGCAGGCAGCTTGGTAAGTATTTTTTGCAGTGCTACCGGTCCCCCTGTGGAGGTACCAATTGCCGTTAACTGGTATTTTTTACCTGATGCACGGAACTTGCCGGCCGGGGCACGTCGCTCAGGAGCCGCTGTTTTAGCGGTAGCTGTTCCTGCCAGTGGCTTGCGAAGTCCGCTGGCTGACGCTGAAGTCGTAGCAGTAGTCGTACGGCTGGTTGGCGTAGCAACCGGTGTGCGACGACGCATCAACATCTTCTTACGGGCAATCTCCTTAACACGTTGCTGAAGCAGTTGAGTCGCTTCGTCACGGTTACGGGCAATATCCTCAAACTTCTTAGGTAAGAAATCCAAAGCACCGGCGTCAAGAGCATCTAAGGTGGCACGGGCACCATCATGGGTCAGGGATGAAAACATCAGAATTGGCGTCGGCGCCACTTTCATGATCTCTTTCACCGCCGTAATGCCGTCCATTACCGGCATCTCGATATCCATTGTGACAACATCTGGTTTAACTTTAGTGACTTTCTCTATCGCTTCTTTGCCATTGGTGGCTACATCAACTACCTCTAATCTCGGGTCAGCATTAATAATTTCGCTAACACGACGACGGAAGAAGCTTGAATCGTCAACAACTAGTACTCTTACTGCCATATAGTCCTTCTTAAATTCGCGAACGCATCGCGTATTCCTTCAATAGGTTTGGTACGTCTAAAATCAATGCAATGTGACCATCACTTGTAATGGTCGCACCCGCCATGCCCGGCGTGCCTTGCAGCAACTCATCAAGAGGCTTAATCACCACCTCTTCCTGACCAATCAGGCTATCTACTACAAAACCAACTCTCTGGCTGCCAAGCTGGACGATCACCACATGGCCATGTCCTTTACGCTCATCAACACTACCCGCTTTCGGTACCAGCCAGTTCTGCAGATAGAACAGAGGTATCGATTTCTCACGAACGATAATCGTTAGCTGACCATCAACCACGTTAGTCTTAGTCAAATCAAGGTTAAAGATCTCATTGACGCTCGCCAGTGGCAGAGCAAACGGCTGGTCACAAACACCTACCATCAGTGTCGGCAGAATCGCCAGAGTCAATGGTACCTTGATGGTAATCTTGGTTCCTTTACCCAGTTCAGAGTCAACATCGACCGAACCGTTCAGAGTGTTAATGGCGGTTTTAACCACATCCATACCAACACCACGGCCGGAGATATCAGAAATTTTCTCTTTACTGGAGAAGCCCGGTGCAAAGATAAGGTTAAAACACTCTTTGTCTGTCAGGCGTGATGCAGCTTCAGTATCCATTAACCCTTTGTTGACAGCGATTTCGCGCAGCTTATCAGGGTTCATACCGCCACCGTCATCAACGATAGCCAGTTCAATATGATCACCTTCCTGAGACGCAGACAGGATTACTTTACCGGTTCTCGGTTTACCCGCTTTCTCACGTGCGTCCGGCATTTCAATACCATGGTCAACGGAGTTACGTACCAGGTGGATCAGTGGATCGGCTAGTGCTTCTACCAGGTTCTTATCCAGATCGGTATCTTCACCGCGCATTTCAAGAACAATGTCTTTTTTCAGGGTACGGGCGATATCACGTACAACACGAGGGAAACGGCCAAACACTTTCTTGATTGGCTGCATGCGGGTTTTCATCACCGCGCCCTGCAAGTCTGCTGTCACGATATCAAGGTTAGCCACCGCTTTTGACATCTCTTCGTCATTACGGCTCAGACCAAGGCTCACCAGACGGTTACGCACCAGTACCAGCTCACCCACCATATTCATGATGGTATCAAGGGTCGAGGTATCGACACGGACTGTTGCTTCAGCCTGAGGTTTAGCGGCTGCCTGTTGTTTTGCTTTCGCCTTGTCATCTTTAGCCGGCGCTTTTGCAGCAGGTTTGGCTGCAGGTGCTGCGGCTTTAGGTGCAGGAGCAGGTTTCGCAGCTTCAACTGCTTTAGGCTTAGCAGCTTCTACGTTGGCTGATGCAGGTTTAGTGGCGGCATCCAGCTCTTCCTGAGACGGGCCTTTGCCTGAGCCATGAAGTTGATCAAGCAACTTCTCGAACTCATCATCCGTCATCAGATCCTGATCGTCATTCGTCGCACCAGAAACCGGTGCTGCTGGTGCCGGCGGAGGGGTTGGCTCTGCTACAGGGGCAGAATCTCCGGCGCCCGGAGCCCCACCTTTGCCGTGCAACTCATCCAGAAGTTTTTCAAACTCATCATCGGTAATATCACCGTTGTCCGCTGCAGGTGCACTTGCCGGTGCAGCAGGAGCTGGTGCTTCAGCCTGAGCACTGCTACCAGGTGCACCGCCTTTTCCGTGCAGTTCATCCAGTAGCTTTTCAAATTCATCCTGAGAAATATCATCGATAGAGCTATGTTGTGCAGCCGGTGCTGATTCTTCTGCCACTGGCTCAGGTTCGGCCTCGACAACAGGTTCAGGTTCAGCAGCAGGTGCACTCGCCGCTGCTTCATCTGCACTTTCCGGCTTACTTAGCCTGTGCAGCTCTTCCAGCAGAGCAGGATCAGCAGGTGTTAATGAATCTCTTTCCTGCACTGCGGCAAACATAATATTGATTGCATCAAGGGCCTGAAGAATGGTGTCCATCAGTTCAGCCGTAACTGAACGCTGGCCGTTTCTGAGAATATCAAACACATTCTCAGCACCGTGACACGCATCAACCAGTTCTGTCAGCGAAAGGAAACCAGCTCCGCCTTTTACCGTGTGGAAGCCTCTAAAAATTGCATTTAACAGTTCTGTGTCTTCAGGGTTATTTTCCAGCTCAATAAGTTGTTCTGATAACAACTCGAGAATCTCACCCGCTTCGACTAAAAAGTCCTGTAGAATTTCTTCGTCTAATTCATAGCTCATACATTACCCTTAGAATCCAAGACTCGATAATAAGTCATCAACATCGTCCTGAGATGAAACCGCATCTTCTCTTTCATGAGGGTTAAGTATTGGCCCCTCAGCTTCTACAGATGCTTTCTTTTCTGTTTCTGGTTTTGATTCAGACTCAATACCAAATGTCGATATAATATCTACCAGTCGGTCTTCAACTTCGCGTACCAGTGTGATGACCTTAGAAATAACCTGACCCGTCAGATCCTGAAAATCCTGAGCCATCAGGATTTCTGTTAACTGACTTCTCAGCTCAGTACTATCACCTTCTACCTGAACCAACAGACTATCTATCTCATGGCACAGGTTTTTGAACTCACTCAGCTCGATTCTTCCCTTCATCAGGGCATTCCATGTCGGCCTCACTTTTAAGAGACATTCATGCAAATTATCGGCAATAGGCAGAGACGCTTCGACTGCATCCATGGTACGGTTTGCTGCCAGTTCAGTTTTAGCCAGTACATATTCAAGGCGATCACGTGCATCAGGGATCTCTTCGTTAGCTATTTCGCCCATTCTTGCGTCAAATTTAAATTGACCAAGGGCATCATGAAGATCCCGGGTAAGAGTACCGACTTCTTGCAGCATCGGGTTTTCTGTACCTTGGAAAATTGATAGCACTTTTGCGTCAGCTTCTTGCTGCTTGCCGTCTTCAAGCAGGGAAACCAGCTCTTTCGCTTGCTCTAAAGAAATCATCTTAATCAAATCCTTTCACGCGAGTTATAATTAATCTTTGCGTATCAAAGATTTATAAGCGTTCAAAAATCTTATCTAATTTTTCTTTTAGAGTCGCAGCGGTAAATGGCTTAACGATATAACCGTTCACACCAGCCTGAGCCGCTTCAATAATCTGCTCACGCTTAGCTTCTGCTGTGATCATAAGAACCGGAAGGTGTTTCAGCTCGGCATCAGCACGAATGTTCTTGAGCAAATCAATACCTTGCATGCCTGGCATATTCCAGTCAGTTACCACAAAGTCAAATTCCCCTTTCTTCAACATCGGTAGCGCAGTCAGGCCATCATCCGCTTCCTGAGTGTTGTTGAAGCCCAGATCACGTAACAGGTTCTTTACGATACGGCGCATTGTTGAGAAATCATCAACAATGAGGATTTTCATGTTTTTATTCAAAATTACCTCCACTGAGTTTCAAGTCAGTGTAATTAATCGTCTTGCGTCCACGCACTTAGCTTAGCCCGCAGACGTTGCATTGATTGGCTATGTATTTGGCTGACACGAGATTCGCTGACACCTAACACTTCTCCAATTTCTTTTAAATTTAGTTCTTCATCATAGTAAAGTGAAAGAACTAATGCTTCTCTTTCAGGGAGTTCTTTGATCGAATCGACTAAAGCACGACGAAAATTCTCGTCAGCAACTCCCTGAAATGGTGAATTTTCTCTACTCTCTTCATCGGTGGCGATAACATCTTCTGAAACACCGAGATCTTCAATACCCACTAAACGGGAACAATTTATGTCTGATAATGCCGTGTGATACTGCTCAATGGTCATGTTCAGATGACGGGCAACTTCTGCATCAGTCGGGTCACGGTTCAGTTCCGTTTCCAATTCATTAATTGCCTGATTGATGGAGCGATTGTTTCTATGGACAGAACGGGGCACCCAGTCCCCTTTCCGGACTTCGTCAAGCATCGCGCCGCGAATCCGAATTCCAGCGTAGGTTTCGAAACTGGCCCCTTTTGAATTGTCATAATTCTGCTGAGCCTCTATTAATCCGATCATTCCTGCCTGAATCAGGTCATCCACCAGTACGCTGGGGGGCAGTCTTCCAAGCAAGTGATGCGCAATACGTTTGACTAAGTCCGAATACTGTTCCAAAAATGAGTTTTGATTAGTTACATTCGCACGTTGGTCATATGTCAGCGCCTTATTCACCAAAAGGCTCTCCTACGGGTTCTCGTCTATTGAGCAACCTTTCCACAAAAAATTCCAGATGTCCACTCGGGGTTTTCGGAATCGGCCAGCTTAACGCCTTGTTTGCTAAAGAGCTTAACGCTAGTGCGGCTGGCGAGCGAGGAAAAGCATCCACTACTATTCGCTGTTTTTTTACTGATTGACGTACTTTATCATCTAATGGAATACATGCTACGAGTTCAAGGCTAACATTCAAGAATCGCTCTGTGACCAAGGTCAACTTTGCAAACAATTCTCTGCCTTCACGGTAACTTCTGACCATATTAGCAACAATTTTAAAGCGCTGAACTTCATGTTCGCGACTTAAAAGCTTAATCAAAGCATATGCATCCGTGATAGAGGTCGGCTCATCGCAAACCACGACCAGAACATCCTGAGCCGCCCGCGAAAAGCTGACTACCATATCAGAAATACCGGCTGCTGTATCGATAATTAGTACATCCATCTCCTCTTCTAAAGAGCCGAATGCCCGGATTAACCCTGCATGCTGAGCGTGACTTAGCTCGGTCATGCTTTGTGTTCCTGACGTTGCAGGAACAATTTTTATCCCGTGAGGACCTTCTACAATACAGTCCTTAAGCTCACATTCCCCTGCGAGAACATGACCTAAATTCTTTTTCGCTCTGAGCCCCAGCATAACATCTACATTTGCCAGCCCTAAATCCGCATCAAGAACCATTACTTTTTTGCCCTGACGTGCCATAGAGATTGCCAGGCTTAGCGCAACATTCGATTTACCGACGCCACCTTTACCACCCGTTACTGAAATCACTTTGGTCAGTGTCGGTTGTGTCAGCCGGCGAAGGCCGCTTGCTTGATCTTGCATTTTATCGTTCATCATAGTTATCTGCCGCCTAGAGTCCTTCTACATCACTGTTCCAGTAATGCGGTTCATCTTCTGTTGACTTCTCCAGCAAATCGTTGGCTTTCGCTACGATATATTTCGGCTGAGCAAGCACTATATCTTCAGGAACCCTTTGTCCGTTTGCCACATAGGCTACCGGTAGTACGTTCTGAATAATCACGTTGATGAATTCACCTAAGCTTAATGATTCGTCTATCTTGGTAAGAATACACCCTGATAGCGGAATCCGTTTAAAATGGTCTATTGTTTCTTGCAGCACTTTTCTCTGTGCTGTTGCAGGCAATACCAGATAGCTGCTAATCACAGAGCCGCTATCTTGCATTAATGTATCCAGTTGTTCCGACAGTCTTACATCACGTTGTCCCATACCCGCGGTATCGACTAAGACCAGCTTCCGGTTTCGGAGCTGATATATTACTTCGGCTAACTCTTCAGAATCTTTAGCAATTCTTACAGGACAACCCATAATTCTTCCGTAAATTGCCAACTGTTCCTGTGCACCAATACGATAGGTATCCGTTGTTACCAGTGCCACATTGTCCGGGCCAAATTCCATCGCCGCTCTGGCAGCCAGTTTCGCTATGGTAGTGGTTTTACCCACACCGGTCGGACCAAGTAGAGCAACCACACCACCCCGCTTAAGAATGTCAGTCTTAGTAACGGTAATTTGATCGGCAATGAGTCCTAGCAAGGCTTTCCACGCTTTTGCCGGTGGCGTATCTTCCGGAATATAACAAGCCAGTTGATCAGAGAGTTCTGACGCCAGCCCCATACGTTCAAGACGCTTTATCAGCATCGCCCGCAAAGGTTCGCGACGTTCAACTTCCTGCCACATTAAGCCGGACACCTGATGCTCTAGCAGCCTGCGAATAGACATCATCTCTTCACGCATAGACTCCAGTTCCTGAGTCGTCTCAGCATCAGTTGGCTCTGAAGCACGACCTCTGTCATAACGGGTCGGATCCAGTTTAGGCTTATGTGGTTCAGCCCTGCGATCTCCCGCAATCAGTTTCGCTAATCCGGAGTCTTCCGCCAATGAAGAGGATATCGCCCCTGAAGTATGTCCCTGGCGGGGTTGCTCTGCTGCAGATGACTGCCTTTTTAGTAGCGCCGCCAGTGAATCAGCTTCTGATGAAGAGTTGCTTCCGCCTTCACTATACTGTTTGAGCATGTTGGCAAAGTGCTTGGTGGTCGACTGAGGAGTAGCACCACGAAGGCTGACTTTATCGTCCTGCAGTGCCCTCTCTGAAGGAGCGGCACTTGGTGATGCTTGTTGCGGGTATTCAGATGAGTAGCGTGAAGCCGGTCTGGACGGTGCCGGCCCGGACTGAGCAAAATTGGGGTCACCATCAACGGCAGCGACTATTTCGACACCACCTGTGACCTTTTTGTTCGACATAATAACCGCTTCTGCGCCAAGCTCTTCTTTAACCTGAAGCAGTGCCATTCTCATGTCTTTTGCGAAAAAGCGTTTAATTTTCAATGTATTTGTCCAAGGTTATCTAGTTACCGACCGCTTGCACTATCCGAATCTGTTTCTCATCAGGTATCTCCTGATAGGAAAGAACTCTCAGGTTCGGTATGGTGTTCTTAACAAACTTGGCCAGTGTCGTCCTCAACACTCCGGAAGTAAGCAGTACTGCCGGTTCACCTTTCAGTTCCTGTTCCTGAGTTGCATTACTCAGTGATGACTGCAATCTCTCTGCTAATCCCGGTTCTATGCCCGTCGACTCTCCACCCGAAGCTTGCATTGTCTGATGCAATATTTGTTCCAGCTCAGGAATCAAGGTTATTACTGGTAGTTCAGGTTCTATACCATTGATTTCTTGTACAATTAGTCGCTTAAGCGCTATCCGTACAGCAGCAGTCAGAATGTCAGGTTCTTGACTCTTACTGGCGTACTCAGACAGGGTTTGAACGATAGTACGAATATCTCTGATAGGGATCGCTTCATTAAGCAGATTTTGTAGCACTTTAACCACTACGCCCAAAGTAAGTTGGTCAGGCACAAAGCCTTCCACCAGTTTCGGTGCCGAACGTCCCAGCATCTCCAGCAGGTTCTGCACTTCTTCATGACCGATTAACTGAGCAGCATTGTTGGTAAGTAACTGACTAAGGTGAGTTGCCAGCACTGTAGCGGAATCAACAACAGTATAGCCCAGCGCCTGCGCGTGCTCCCGCTGGGATTCAGAAATCCAGATAGCCTCCAGGCCAAAAGCAGGATCAACCGTAGGTTCACCCTCTACCATGCCGTACACCTGACCGGGGTTAATCGCCAGCTCCTGATCAGGGCGGATTTCCGCTTCACCCACTGCCACTCCCATCAAGGTAATACGATAACTGTTTGGTGTGAGCTCAAGGTTGTCCCGTATATGTACAGCGGGAACCAGAAAGCCAAAGTCCTGCGACAGCTTTTTACGCACCCCTTTCACCCTGTCCAGCAGCTCTCCGCCCTGCTCTCGGTCAACCATAGGGATTAGGCGGTAACCTACCTCCAGGCCAATAATATCCACCGGTTGTACATCATCCCACGAAAGCTCTTTCTGACTCGGCGCTTCTGCGTCTGCTGCCGCCGGAAGGGCTGGTTTCTCTGCCTCTTTTTTCTGCTTTTTATACAGGAAGTAAGCACCGGCACCGGCAATGGTACTCAGCAGCAGAAAAGCAAAGTGCGGCATGCCCGGTACGATACCCATTACACCTAAAATTGCAGATGTGATAACCAATGCTTTAGGGTTATCGAACATCTGGAAAATCATCTGCTGCCCCATGTCCTCGTCGGTATTCTGACGGGTAACCATAATGGCCGCAGCGATGGAGAGTAATAGCGAAGGAATTTGTGCTACCAGACCATCACCAATAGTCAGCAGGGTATAGATTTCAATGGCACTCTGGAAACCGAGATCAAACTGAATCATCCCTATGCTGAGGCCGCCAATGATATTGATAAACAGAATCAGGATACCGGCAATAGCATCCCCTTTTACAAATTTCGACGCACCATCCATTGAGCCGTAAAAGTCCGCTTCCTTGGTCACTTCAAATCGCCGGGTTCTTGCTTGTTCCTGATCAATCAAACCGGCATTTAAATCAGCATCAATTGCCATTTGCTTACCCGGCAAGGCATCCAATGTAAAGCGGGCACTTACTTCGGAAATACGTCCAGCACCTTTTGTCACCACCATAAAGTTGATGATCATCAGGATAAGGAACACCACAAGACCGACAGCATAGTTGCCACCAATCACCACACTACCGAACGCCTCAATCACATTACCTGCTGCGTTTCCTCCTTCATGACCATAGAGCAGAACCACACGAGTTGACGCGACGTTTAGCGCCAGCCTCATCAGGGTAGCGATCAGGAGCACGGTAGGGAAAGCCGCAAAATCAAGAGGTCTTCTGGTATAAACCGTTACCAGCAGTACAACCATTGCCAGAGCAATATTGAAGGTGAAGAAGATATCCAGCAAAAATGGCGGTATGGGCAGTATAATCATGCCCAAAGTCGCAAGCACCAGTACCGGTGCACCTATAGCAGGCAACGCTTTAGTCGGTATCGATGGCATCTTACTTGAAATAGGTAAAGGAAATTTCATTATTCAGTAACGGGTTTGGCTAATTAGATCAGTTATTTACTGTTTTTATGCAAGTATCAGTCCAGCTATAAGTGTCAAGAAGTTGACTCCCATGCATGCATCATTTTAGTAGCGGAGATCAGGCGGGATCGGCATATTCTCTTCTGTAAGTACCGGACGCTGACCACCATTTTTTCTGAACTGCTTTAACTGGAATACATAGGCGAGCACCTGTGCAACCGCAGTAAACAAGCCGTCCGGTATCTGCTGCTCCAGCTCTGTTGAATGATACAGGGCACGGGCAAGGGGCGGAGCCGGAATAACATAAATATCGTGCTCCCTTGCCACTTCTCTTATCTTCAACGCCATATGATCGACACCCTTGGCAACCACCACAGGTGCTTTATCTGTAGATGAGTTATATCTCAGGGCCACGGAGAAGTGTTCCGGGTTGGTGACAATAACATCGGCCGTCGGCACATCAGCCATCATCCGTCTCTGGGCAGCTTCACGCTGAAGCATTCTGATACGACCTTTTACCTCAGGCTTACCTTCCGTCTCTTTATACTCGTCCTTCACTTCCTGCTTGGTCATTTTCAACTGATCAGCGTGCTGCCAAATCTGAAACGGAATATCTATCGCCACAACCACAAGCAATGAACAGCTAATAAGCAGGATAAAGTTAAGCAGTATTTCAAGAGCATGAAATATGTTCTGAGGAAAAACATCCATACTCAACTGAAACAGATCGACTTTGGACGCATTAATCAGATAGAAAGCCACACCAGCCACTAAAGCTACTTTAAGAATCGATTTAATCAATTCTACCCAGCTCTGCAGGCCTATCATCCGCTTTATACCGCTCAGAGGATTCATCTTGGAAAGCTTAGGCATGGCCGCTTCTACGGAAAAGCTTATGCCTCCCACGCCCGCTGTACCTATTACCGCAGCAATAAACAGAGTCAGCAAAATCAATACAAGGGGCAGAATAAGGTGGACTAGGGCACCGCTGACAATATCGAATAGCTTGCCACTATCAAATATCTCCTCCCGGCTGAGGGAGAAAAAACGATTCATAATGGTAAGCAGGCCTTTGGCCAGTGTCTCACCATACATCATCAGAGAGAGCGCCCCTACTATCAGCACTGAAACGGACGCCAACTCTTTAGACCTTGCAACCTGCCCCTTTTCCCGGGCCTGTTGCAAGCGCCTGGGCGTTGCGTCTTCTGTACGTTCCTGACCGTCTGACTCTGCCATTGTCAGCACTCCATCTTAATAAGTCTGCAGATCTGCTGTTCACCCTGCATCCAGTACATGTCATAGTGATTGAAAAGTCCCAGCATCAGATACCAGCATAGAAGCAGACCGACCACCAGCGCAAATGCAAATCCGAGTGAAAAAATGTTCAGCTGTGGCGCTGCACGGGTCATCACACCGAATGAGAGGTTAATGGTCAGCAGGGCGATAATACCGGACAGCGACATACTAAGTGCCGTTTTAAACATGGTCGACATCCATAATGCCATTTCCCGGTAATCGACTGAGGTAAGTGCCCCGCTGCCGATTGGCAGGGTTTTAAAACTTAACACCACAAACTGGATCAACTCCAGGTGCCCGTTGGTGGCAAGAAAAAACATGGTGGCAAGAAACAGAAACAGCTGACCAAGCAAAGGGGTGTTCTGCCCGTTGGCAGGGTCAACCATAGAAGCAAAACCCAGGCTGGACTGCATACCCAGTATCTGGCCCAGTACAACAAATGTCTGGCTGATAAACTGAGTAACCATTCCCATTGCGGTACCGATAATGATCTGCTCAAAGGTGATCAGAAAGCCCTGAAATGAGAGCAACTGAATGTTCTGCGGCACAGCCGGAATCGCCGGCATAACAGCAAAGGTTACCGCCAGACCGAGGTAGAGCCGGATACGGGTAGAAACGTAACGGGCACCTGTCACCGTCATCACCATAAACAGGGCGGCAATACGGGTGTAAGGCCAGAAATAGTTGGCTATCCATTCAAGAATGATTTGCGTTGGATATTCCATAGCTAACCCTAGTAGAGCACCTGAGGAAGCCTTTCAACCATTTCGTAAAAGAACTCCATTAACGTCTGCGTCATCCAGTGCGCACCAAACATCAATGCCAACAGAGTGACGATCAGTCGCGGCAGAAAACTTAACGTCTGTTCGTTAATAGAAGTCGCCGCCTGAAAGATGGCCACAACCAAACCAACCAGCAGGCTGGGAATAATAATTGCGCATACCAATAGTAATACTATCCATAGGGCACTGCGGAAAATCTCAACAAAGACTTCAGGTGTCATCTCTCACCTCCCTACAAGGCAAAACTGCCGGCCAGAGTGGACAATATCAGATTCCAGCCATCAACCAGTACAAACAACATTAACTTAAACGGCAGAGAAACGATCATGGGTGACAGCATCATCATACCCATTGCCATCAGGATAGAAGCGACCACCAGATCGATTATCAGGAACGGTAGAAACAGCATAAATCCTATCTGGAATGCGGTTTTCAGCTCAGAAGTAATAAAGGCCGGAATAAGCACGCTCATAGAGACATCTTCCGGATTCTGTGCATCAGAGCCGGAGATATTTACAAAAGTTTCCAAATCTTTTACCCGGGTCTGCTTAAGCATAAAGGCTTTCATCGGCTCCTGTGCCATATCAAACGCCTGCCTCGCCGAGATCTCTTCGTTCAGATAGGGCTGTACTGCTCTCTGATTGACCTGATCGATAACCGGAGACATGATGAAAAAGGTAAGAAAAATAGCGATACCAATAATCACCTGATTGGATGGGGTCTGCTGCAAACCCATAGCCTGTCTGAGAATAGACATTACCACCACAATACGGGTAAAGGAGGTCATCAAAATAACCATTGCAGGCAGGAAGCCAAGCATGGTCATCAGGGCAAGGATCTGTAAATTTACCGAATAGTCCTCACTGCCGTCAGGGTT
This sequence comes from Vibrio sp. SCSIO 43137, assembly GCF_028201475.1. NCBI lineage: Bacteria > Pseudomonadati > Pseudomonadota > Gammaproteobacteria > Vibrionales > Vibrionaceae > Vibrio > Vibrio sp. SCSIO 43137. Next base: position 2,460,183 of record NZ_CP116383.1, read on the forward strand.
GGTGGTCATGGTTAGAGCCGGGATACCCGAGCCACCAGACGAGCTGCCTAAACCTATGGTTCTGGACGCCCCCTGTTCCCGCTCCATAGCCGTAACGGTAATGCTTTCTGCCCCAGCCGCTGTTGCAGGAATAGGAGTTTCAAGCTCTTCCTGTGCAAAAGAAACTGGAGTAAACAGTAAAAAGAGAAACGCTGCCATCAGGGCAGCGAGCATATTATTCTTTAACATTCTTTTTCAGTATCTGGCTAAATTGACTGGCAAACTGACCGGATTCGGTCTGTTCATCTTCAATAGGTTTATCCAGCCGGGAAATAAGATTGATTGACTGGGGTGTAATCCCGACCAAAAACTGTTCTTCGCCCGCCTTAACTACAGCGATCCGCTCTTTGGTACCAACGGGTATCTGACGAATAACAGAAAGGCCTTTCTGACTGCCCATGGCTGGTAGCCTCATCCTCTTCATCAGCCAGGCAAGCCCGAAAATCACTGCGATAACAAACAGCAGAGAGCCAAGAGTAGTCAGCAGATCCAGTTCAGGAGGACCTGCCGCAAACACCGGCCGGGAAAGCAGAATCAAAAATGTAGCAACCGCCTTTGGTACTGCCATGCTATCTCAGCTTCTTAATACGTTCCGTCTGGCTGATAACGTCTGTCAGACGAATACCAAACTTATCGTTGACCACAACCACTTCACCATGTGCAATCAGGGTACCATTGACCATTACGTCTAATGACTCACCCGCTACCCTGTCTAACTCAACCACAGAACCCTGGTTCAGTTGCAGAAGGTTACGGATACTGATTTGTGAACGGCCCACTTCCATTGAAATGGTCACCGGAATATCCATAATGGTATCCAGTTTTCTCCGCTCATCTTCAGTTATAGGCGAAGACTGGTCTGAAAGCTCTTCAAGAGGTGCAAGTTCCGCGTCATCATCGGAACCCATCGCAGCCGGATCTTCACTTAGCGCTGCCGCCCACTCATCCGCTAGTTTTTGGTCTTCATTCGGATCCATTATCATCTACCTATACAATTATTCATTTTCACTTTCTGAATCTTCGTTACTGATCTCAGACATAATGTCTTTACCCAGAAACGCGATATCCGTTTTGACCACATCCGGTCGTTTTATTTTTTCAGAAATCTGTACCGCTAACCTATCGTTAGACTGGCCCATTTTAACCCTATAGGTGGGCAGCTCTTCCACAAACATCGTAGCGTGCTCAGGCATTTCTATCGGAACGACATCACCCACCTGAAGTTCCATCAGGTCGCGTAACGAGATATCTCTTTCCAGCAGGTTTACCCTGAAGTTCACCGGCACATCCATAATCTCATCGCGAAGGGCTGTGCTCCAGCGGATATCTGTCTCCATTTTGTCCGACTGAACACCGGCATCAAGGAGTTCTCTGATAGGTTCCACCATTGAGTATGGCATCACTACATGAAAATCACCGCCACCGCCATCAACTTCAATATGGAAGGAGCTAACAACGATCACTTCTGTCGGGCTTACAATGTTTGCCATACTCGGGTTTACTTCCGAGTCAAGGTACTCAAACTCTACCCCCATCACAGGCGACCATGCTTCTTTATAATCTTCAAACACGATCTTAAGCAGCAACTGGATAATACGCCTTTCTGTCGGGGTAAATTCGCGTCCCTCAATCTTGGCATGGAAACGGCCGTCACCGCCAAAAAAGTTCTCTACCAGAATAAATACCAGACGAGCTTCCATGGTCACCAGTGCCGTCCCTTTCAGCGGACGGAAGCGCACCATGTTAAGGCTGGTCGGTACATACAGTGTGTTCTGATACTCACCGAACTTCATCATCTGAACGCCGTTTATCGACACCTCAGCGGTTTTTCTCAGTAAGTTAAACAGACTAACCCGCATATGCCGGGCAAAGCGCTCATTAATAAGCTCCAGAGTCGGCATCCGGCCACGGACAATTCTGTCCTGAGAAGAGAAGTCGAAATTGACCGCACCTTCAACTTCCGTTTCAAGTTCATCTTCCGCTTCATCGACATCATCAACACCATGGAGTAGCGCATCAATTTCGTCTTGGGATAGTAGATCTGTCACAGTGAACCTATTGAATCACAAAATCAGTAAAGAGCACTTTTTCAATAACCGGTTGTCCCACCAGTTGCTGTAAAGTTGCCCGGATATCTTCCGTCGCCTGATCGCGCAATTGAGTTCGGCCAGTCGGCGTCCTCAGTTGCTCAACCGTTGCAGTACCAAAGGTACTTAAAATGGTGCTCTCTATCAGCGGAGAGTGATGTCTGGCTAAATCTTCATTTTTCAGGCCGCGAACCATCAGTTGCACCTTTATCTGAACTAATCTGTCCCGCTGCTTTCCGGGTACACTGAACAAGAATGGCTGGGCAATATTTACGTATGAAGCAGGGTCAGGAAGCGCATTTTGTGCTGTAGGAGCAGCTTCTTCTGCTTCGGCTGCGTCATCTGATCCTAAAAAGAAAAACGCACCACCACCGGCGGCCAGTAGTACCACCACAGCAGCGATAATTATAATCAGCTTTTTCTTTCCTTTTGGTGCGCCTTCATCACCTGTTGCTTGTTCGTCTGCCATAATACTCTCTGAGTTATTTAATCCGTTGAATCCAGTGAGTTATACACTGATTACTATTTTTGAGATACAAAAATATTAAGCGTAATAGCTAATTCCATCATCTTTTGCAGCAATATTCACATCAAGATTGATGCTTTCATCAAGGTTTGCCTCATCACCGGCCAAAGAACCACCATTTCCAGCTGAAGAACCTCCCTCATTCCCGGCGGCATACTGGCTCTGCTGCGAACCTGAATTCTGCTGCTGAACCGAACTGTCTGACAGCTGCAACCCTTGTTGTGCCATCATCTCTCTTAATCTTGGCATCGCTTGTTCAACCATCTCTCTGGCCTGAGGGTTGGAGACGGTGAAATGCACTGAAGCAACATCATTATTCATCGACATACGAATCTGCATCCGTCCCAGCTCAGGCGGATCCAAACGGATATCTATATTTTTCAGGTTCTTAGACATCATCATCTGAACCTGCTCTGACACCTTTTCTCCCGCCGCTTCACGGGAAAGCTGAAGAGGTGATTGTGCTACTGCCTGCTGCATATCGGCTTTAATCTGTGCCTGCTGGCTGCCCTGAGCAGAAGCCAGTCCGGCCAGTTGCTGAGACAAGCCGGACTCCCGGTTATCATTGCTGCCTTTCGCAGTTCCCTTACCCGCAGCCAGCACACCTGCACTTGCTCCTGCGGCCAGTGCCGCTTTTAACGCCGGAGCAGAACTGTTACTGCTAACAACGACGGGATTAAGCGAGGCATTCTGTATCTGTGCTGCATTTAACTCGGCATTGGTAACTACCGGTTGAGAGGCCAGTTTATCTGCTGAGACAGCCTGAGCTTGAGCCTGTGCCAACATGCTAGCCTGATGCTGCTGTAACTGCTGTCCCTGAGCAGCCATCTGTTGTGCTAATGCTGTCTGACTGGTTGCCAGTTTTGAACTGTCGATGGGGGCTTTACCCTGCTCCGGCATCTGACTGCTCCAGTTAATCTGTGTTGCAACATTAACCTCTTCGCCTTCCGTTGAAGTCAGGTCAGTTACCTGCTCTTCACCGGCAGGTAAACTGAATTCCGTTACCGGAGATTTAGCAGCCACTTCTGCGGTCAGCTCAGAAGAGTTCTGCTTATCGGGTGATAATTGTACGGTAGCAGCGCCCGCCGCTAATGGGGCAACTTTAGCAGTATCCTGCCAAGTTAGCGCACTGTCGAGCTCCGGTGCGGCTTTACCTTGCTGAGAGGCTGACTTTTCAGTTAACTGAGTCATTTCCTTTCCGCGCACTGGCTGTTCTGCAAGCTCTGTCCGGGAAAGTGTCTGTGCAGAAAGTTGCTTTTCACCTGATGCTATATATTGTTCAGCTGCGGAACCTTCTTCACCCCCTTCTGCTTTGGCAATATTTTTACCATCTACCGCTACGGCCTGACCATTTTTAAAAACTATCTCTTCACCTTCGGTAAGCGTATTAACATCAGACTTACCTTCAGATCTGGCAACCAGCTTATTTAAATCGGCTTTATCAGTAGCAGAAGCCATCTCTTTAACAGACAGTTCTTGTTCAGGAGGCAACTGCTTGCCGCGCGATTCATTCAGCACCTGCCTTGATTCACCAAGACGACCCAGCAACTGATTACCTTCGTCCATGGTTTGAGCAAGTTTATCGGCTGGCAGAGCGTTCTTTTGTGGATCCGTTTTAATCGTATCGCTATCAGCGTTGTCGCTTAACTCATCATCCGCACTACCTTCAACGGCGACCTTGCCGGTCTCTTCTTCACCCTGAGTCAGCTTATCTATGCTCTCTCCTTCAGCATCGACATCAGATAGCTGCACAGCTTCATCACTGGCTTCAACACTGCCTTCTTGCGCAGCTACCGCCTTTTCTCCGCCTTCAGCTTCAGACTGAAAAATGGCCCCCAGCGTAGAGAGAAAGCTGCCGGATTCTTCAGAATCGGCTGATACTTTTGCTTCTCCCACTCCTGTGCGGAGCAAGCTGCCCGATTTGCCAACATCGCTGATGGATAAGGAACTCTGATTCATAAAACCGTCTCTTACGCTAAGTCCGTACACATAATTTTGAGGCTATTACTCCCGTTGAGCAGCAACAGAACTTGCCGCTAAATAGCACTCTCCGGGATATAGAAATGCAAAAATCAGACCAGTAATGCAAATAGGATCTGTTGAGCTAGCGTCGTCTTGCGTATTGAAGGGTGGAGAACTCATCCATCAGCTTTTGCTCAATTTGGTTCTCTCTTTTGGCTCTGTCAGTGCGTTTTTTCTCAATCATCCATTCGTAAGAGCGACGCTGCTTGCGGGTCTCCATCCAGTGTTCCTGACAGTTATCCACTTGCTGTTTAAAGTGGGACTCAGCCTCTTTCTGCTTGGTCAGAGTCTCATCCAACTGGGTTAAAAAGCGGTTCAAATGCCCGTATTGGCTGGCTGTTAGTCCGTTTTTTCCACGATCAACCAGTTGCTGACAGTAATCCATGCGGTACTGCTCTATTTGAGCGACCTGCTTGTAGTAATCTTCCAGTTCAGAGTGCGCTTTTCCCAGCGCCAGCACCGCCTGATTCTCTTTCTCTTTCGCCTGTTCAAGCAGGAAGTCCAGCGCATTCTCCATTATTCACCGCCTCCCGGCTGGAGAATACTGCGCAACATATTAACGCACATATCGTAAGGGACAGACTCTTTCATCCCCTGCTGCAGATACTGATCCAGAGTCGGTTTAATGGTGAAAGCGCCGTCGATAGCAGGATCGGTACCCGGCTTATAGGCACCAATAGAAACCAGATCCTGATTTTTACGACAAATGGAAAGCACCTGCCTGACCGCTTTAGACATAAGCACATGCTCTTCAGTGGTAATCTGAGGCATAACACGGCTGACGGACTTTTCTACATCAATGGCAGGATAGTGACCGGCATCAGCCATCTCACGGGAGAGAACGATATGGCCGTCAAGAATCGCCCGTGACGCATCTGCAATTGGGTCCTGAAGATCATCACCTTCCGTTAACACGGTAAAAAACGCCGTAATTGAGCCCTGTTCAGGGCTACCGTTACCAGCCCTTTCAACCAGTGCCGGAAGCTTTGCAAATACCGATGGCGGATAACCTTTAGTGGCCGGAGGTTCCCCTACCGAAAGAGCAATTTCGCGCTGAGCTTGAGCAAAACGGGTCAGGGAGTCCATCAGCAGCAGAACATCCAGCCCCTGATCACGGAAGTACTCGGCAATAGTAAGTGCGGTCTGGCACCCTTTCAGACGCATCAGGGGCGAAGAATCTGCTGGTGCAGCAACAACGACTGAACGACGACGTCCGTCTTCACCCAGAATCTCTTCAATAAACTCTTTTACTTCACGCCCACGTTCACCAATCAGGCCAACCACAACCACCTGCGCGGTAGTCCCTCTGGTCATCATCCCCAAGGTGACCGACTTACCAACACCGGAACCGGCAAACAGGCCGATACGCTGGCCTTTACCAACCGTCAGCAAGCCGTTAATCGCCTTAAGGCCGACATCAAGAGGTTCTGAGATGGGTTTTCTGAGTAGCGGGTTCATGGGCTCAGAGCTGAAAGAGGCGCGGTGATCTGTGTAAATTTCGCCCATGCCGTCAATGGGGTTGCCTACGCCGTCAATAACCCGGCCAAGAAGCTCCATGCCTACCGGCAGGCCTGCTTCACTGGTTAACGGGGTAACTTTCGCGCCGGGCAAAATACCTGTGATCTGTTCACTCGGCATCAGGTAAAGGTTATCTCCGGAGAAGCCGACCACTTCAGCTTCCATTTCACCGGAAAGGGTCTCTACCTTACATAAACTACCGATTGGTGCTTTACACCCTGTCGCTTCAAGGGTCAGCCCTACTACGCGAACCAACTTGCCCGAAGCAATAGCGCGAGTGGTTAACCCGTGGGTTTTATACTGATGAAGACGTTCCTCAAGGGCTAGCATGGCTCGCTGCCCTGATGGCGGTTAACTCCACAGAAAGATTGCAGAACCGTACGTACCCGCTCTTCCATCTTATAACTGACACTAGACTCACCCGCCTCAATTAGAACATCACCGCGATTAAGTGAAGGCTCACTAACTAAAGTCCAGTTACGGCAGTCAAGCTCATCCTCGCCATAGGCAGAACGGATTATTTCCACATCTTCAGGGTTAAGTTTAAGGGTAATAGGGTGACCGGAGATCGGCAGCGCTTCAACAGACTCGCGGATAGTGTCCAGTATCACCTGAGGGTTAGTCTGAACCTCAACATGAACCACTTCTCGGGTCAGGGCTAATACCATATCAACCAGTTGTTTTTCTACCTGAGCATTCATCAGCTCCAGCGGCTGGGCAAACTGATTGGCCAGATTCATAAAAGTCTCTACCTGCTGCCGGATATGTTCCTGACCGGCAGCAATACCTTCCTGCTGACCTTTATCAAGACCTTCCTGATGGCCGGCTTCCAGCCCCTGCTCTTTGCCTTTCTCATAGCCGGCATTAAAGCCAGCTTCCTGTCCCTGATGGTAGCCTTCCTGTCTGGCGGCTTCTTTCAGGTTTTCGATATCCGCTTCCGTCAGTTCGACTGGTTCTTCCGGCTGGGCCTGTTCTACATTAGGAATCCAGCCCGGATCATAATTCATCGCCGTATTTTTGGCTTCCTTATGCACATCCATCGTGTAGTCCGGAAGTCCCCATTTTTCCGGCTTGACACTGGTGCCATCTTCATCGGGTCTCAGAAAACCACGTTTACGTTCAAAAGACATATTACACCTTTATCTGATCTGCAAATTACAAGAACTCGTCTGCACCACCAGAGAGCATAATCTCGCCGCTGTCGGCCAGTTTGCGGGCCACACCCAGAATTTCTTTCTGTGCTGCTTCCACATCGGCAACACGTACCGGCGGCATGGCTTCGATATCGTCGCGCATCATCTCTGCTGCACGCTTCGACATGTTCTTGAATATCTTCTCGCGCAGTGCTTCGTCGGCACCCTTGAGGGCTTTCTGCAGCACATCCTGTGGAACATCGCGTAGCAGTTTCTGTACGCCTTGGTCGTCTACTTCGATCAGGTTCTCGAACACGAACATCAGGTCCTGAATCTGGGTTGCCATATCTTCATCCTGATCACGGATTTGATCCATCAGCACGCCTTCAACACTGTTATCCATGTAGTTCATAATTTCAGCAGCCGCTTTCAGGCCACCAATTTTCGCGGCCTGTGCACCTGCCTGACCAGCAAACTGTTTCTCCATAATCTCATTCAGTTCAGCCAGTGCAGAAGGCTGTACTTCTTCCAGATTGGCAATACGCATCATCAAATCTAAACGTACACGTTCCGGGAACTGAGAGAGAATTTCAGCAGACTGATCCGCCTCCAGATAGGACAGAACAATGGTCTGAATCTGAGGGTGTTCGTTAATGATAATACTGGCCACTTGTCGTGGATCCATCCATTTAAGAGAATCCAGACCTTTAGAGCCGGTTCCAAGCAGGATCTGATCCACAAGGTTACTTGCTTTGTCTTCACCAAGGGCGGCAACAAGGGCATTACGCATAAAGTCCTCACTGCCCATACCAATATTGGTGTATTTCTGAATATCTTCCAGAAATGCCCGGTGAACGGCTCCCACCTTATCATTGTTCAGGTCAGCAGCACGGGCCATAGCTCCGCCGACTCGCTGAACCTGTTTCGGTTCCAGATGACGAATAATGCCTGCGGCATCTTCTTCACTTAAACTCAGTAGCAGTATGGCAGCTCGTTCATCGCCGGGGATGGAGGCAATATCAACCTCTGTTTCTGCCAGAGCACCGCCATCATCACGTTTTACAATTTCATCAGGCATCGTTCGTCAACCAATTCTTCACTACCTGAGCCGCCAGCTCAGGCTCGTTAGCCACAAGTGCTCGTACCGCTTTAAGCACATCTTCATCTTTATGCAGGTTTGGTAAATCTATTCCGGAACCAAACTCAAACGCTTCTCCGCTCTCAATATCGCTGCCAATCAGACTGGTTTCATCACCGGTAATCGGCAAGCCATCAGCACCATATGCAACTTCATCGTCGTCTTCAGCATGTGGATTCAGCAACTTGTTCATCGCCGGTCTGATAAGCACCAGAATAACAATGATAATCACCAGCGCACTTGCTCCCCAACGAACCCAGTCATTAAAGTTCGGATGATCCCAGATAGAGGTCGCCACCACTTCTGTTTCCAGAGGCTCAGCAAATTTGACACTTAGAACGTTTAGCAGGTCACCGCGTTGTTGATTAAATCCGACGGTTCCGATCAGGACCTGACGGATAGCATCCAGTTCGCCGGCGGTAAGTGGTTCGTAGGTCACTTCACCGGTATCAGGGTTAGTCACCGCCCGGTTCTTAATCGCGACAGAAACCGTCTGACGGTCAATAACTCCGGTCTGACGACGTTCATGGCTAATGGTGGTATCAAGTTCAAAGTTACGGGTTGCTTCTTTGTGAACAGAGCCCTGCCCCATCAGAGAGCCATCTTTCATCTGAGCAACATCCTGCGGGATAGAGGCATCGGCAGGAGGTTGATTGCTCAAAGCGCCCGGCACACCGGCAACCACATTACCGTTGTTATAATCTTCAAGGGTAAATTCACTTCGGGTAGCAGGTGTCTGAGGATCAAACTGCTTACGGGTCTGCTCCACCGCACTGAAATCAAGCTGGATATCTACCTGAGCCGTATAGTTACCAAGGCCAAGGATAGGAATTAGAACCGAGTCAATTTTCTCCCGCAGTGACTGTTCCTGCTTGCGCTCCAGATCCTGCTCTTTACGACGGGCAGTGGCAAGGGGATCTTGTGAGCCCGAGCTAAGCAGTCTGCCGTGTTGATCTGTCACAGTTACCCGGGTAGGTTTCATTCCGGGAACGGCACTGGACACCATATCGACGATGGAATCAACTTCTTCCTGTTTCAGGCTGCCACCCATACGTAAGGTAACAAAAACCGTCGCTGACGCATCCTGATTCTGACGGACAAATACACTTTGCTGAGGCAGAGCCAGAAGCACCGACGCTTTGCGTACCTGACGCATCTGTTCAATGGCCTGAGCTAACTGACGCTCGCGGCTCAGTTTTAATCTTTCTTTTTCAAGTCGCTGTGAAACACCAAAACCCATATCGTTGAGCAGAATATCATCACCAGCTTCTGCTGACTGATTTAACCCTGCACGGGTAAGATCGAGTTTTAGTTGGTTGTACTCACTGGCAATAACCTGAATGGTGTTTCCATCAAGCTTGTACTCAATTTTTTGTTGATCAAGGTAATCAAGAACCGGAATAAGCTCTTCCGTTTCATAGGAGCCTAGAGGACGCATTTCCGGTTCTCTCACCCAGAAGAACAGCATTACTATTAAGGCAACACATATTGAAATAGAGAGGACTAAAACCACCTGTCGTAACAGATCCAGATCGCCGATGGCCAGATCCATTTTCGAGGAGCTTTTCTCGTCTAAATCCGGGTTTTGAACATCGGTATCGACATCGGTTCCGGCAACCAGAGCGCCGCTTCCGCCAGAGGAGTCGCTAACCGCTAGGTCTGTTGATTGTTTTTCTTCAGCCACTGTTAATCACCTGACCTAAACTGGCATATTCATCAATTCTTTATAAGCTTCAACAAGCTTATTTCTTACCTGTATGGTTGCTTCGAAAGCAACGCTGGACTTGTTCTTTGCAATCATCACATCTGACAGCGAGACATTCTCATCACCACGGTCAAAGCGCATCTGCATGTCACTTGAGGACTTCTGCAACTGATTCACATTATTGATGGCAGAGTTTAGCATCTGCCCGAAATCTGCTGACACTTTCTGGCCAGTCGCAGGTGTTGACGAATTTGACGCTTCCAGCATCATCGCCTGCATTTCACCCTGTATTCCGCCAATGTTCATTTGCTACCTCGTTAAGCCAATAATTTGACTTTTTGTTCTGACCTATTCTTGACGCTGCAATTACTATGCCAGCGTCTAAACTACCGGATTAGCCCGGAATTTCAATCCCAGCATCACGCATTTTGGCCAGTTTGTATCTTAACGTTCTCGGGCTGATACCCAGCTTTTCAGCTATCTCTTTACGACGTCCGTTACAGGCCATTACCGTTTCCAGTATTATGGCGAACTCTTGATCGCGCAGATCACTGCCAAGACCTTCTCCGCTGGAAATCGAAGAGGATACAGGTTGTGCAGCTACCGCTTCCGCAACAGGCTTAACCGTAGGTGCCGGCTCATTGGTCTCCACCACATGTTGCAGGCTGTTAGCGTCCTGCCAATCCACGCCTTCCAGCAGTATATGCTCAGAGTTAATATCGCCCTGCTCACTCAAGATCAGAGCCCGCTGAACCACGTTATCCAGTTCACGAACGTTGCCTGGCCAGTTGTAGCTGAGCAACTTGTTTAGAGCGTCGGATGACACAGACGGTACCGGCAATCCAAGTTTCTGGCAGTGACGCTCAGCAAGGTGTACGGCAAGGGGCTGGATATCTCCCTTTCTCTCACAAAGTGGCGGCCATGCAATCGGGAATACATTGAGGCGATAATATAAATCTTCCCGGAAATTTCCTTCGGCAACATACTGCTTTAAATCACGGTTACTGGTCGCCAGAACTCTGACATCCAGTTGAATGCTTTTTCTGCTGCCCAGACGTTCTACTTCACGCTCCTGAAGTACCCTTAACAGTTTCGCCTGCAGGTTAAGGTCCATTTCACTGATCTCATCAAGAAGAATGGTACCACCCTGTGCCTGCTCAAATTTACCCGGACAAGCCTGAATTGCACCGGTAAAGGCACCTTTTTCATAACCAAACAGAGTCGCTTCCAGCATATTATCCGGAATCGCCGCACAGTTTATCGCAACAAAAGGGCCGTCTTTGCGGTTAGACATATTGTGAATATATCGCGACATCACCTCTTTACCCGAACCACTTGGTCCGAGAACCATTACATTGGCATCTGTTTTTGCTACCTTATCGGCCAGAGCAAGAAGTTTCAGGCTTTTTTCATCGGCAACCACAGCATCGCCGTTATCATCATTCTTTATTGGTGCATAACGGGAGACCATATTAAGCAAAACTTCCGGCGCAAAAGGCTTGGCCATATAGTCAATGGCACCCTCTTTCATCGCTGCTACAGCATCTTCAATATTGGCATAAGCGGTCATTAATAGTACCGGCAGTTTAGGCCAGTGCTGTTTAATATTGCGCAACAGTGCCAGTCCGCCCATTCCTGCCATCTGAACATCTGAGACCACAATATCCACTTCCTGCGATTTAAGCTTAACCAGTGCATCTTCGGCACAATCCGCTTCAACCCACTCATAGCCCGCAAGCGCTAAGGTATCCACCAAAGCTTCGCGTAGACCTTCATCGTCCTCGACGATTAACACTTTGCTTTGAGCCATTATTCTTCTCCGCTATTTTCATTAGTAAGTGGAAGGCACATGGTAAAACAGGCACCATCCCCTTCTTCTGACAGTAGTTCTAAACGTCCTTTATGTGCCCGGCACACCATTTGTACCACGGCGAGCCCTAACCCTGTTCCCTGAGAACGGGTAGTAAAAAAGGGCTCCATAATTTTGCTTTGCAATTCGGCAGGCACACCCGGGCCACTGTCCTGAACGGATATTTTCAGTTCACCGGCAACCGGACGGAAAAACACGTCTACCTGAGACGCTTTTCCGGCGATCTGAATCGCATTGATCACCAGATTACTGATGGCTGATGCGATGGCGTTGACGTTGCCGAGCAGTTGGGTCTGCTCCTGTTCAACCTCAACAAAATAATCAATATTGTTGTTTTTAACCGCGGTTTCCACCATTGGCTGATATTCAGCAATCAACTCTGCAATAGAGAAAGGTTTAACAACCTTATTATCCCCGCCTTTCGCAAACAGCAGCATATCATTAACCTGCTTTTCCAGATCATGTAAGCGATCCATCAGCTTGGTCTGAAACCGTTCACGGGTGGGGGCAGGCAAATTCGGTGCAGCAAGATTTGAAGCATATAACATGGCGCTGGAAAGGGGCGTTCGCACTTGATGGGCAAGTGACGCCACCATTCTTCCCAGAGAAGATAACCTCTGGAGATCACTTACTCGTGACTGCAGCAGGCGGGTTTCCGTTAAGTCGGTAATCAGAATCAGCTGGCCGGTTGACGAAGCCGAAATCGCCAGACGAACTTTGCGCCCGTTACGAAGAGAGATCTCATGACCATCATCCTCCTGAGGTGCAAAGGCATTCTGAATAACTGAAAACCATTTCTCGCCGACCAGAGGCACCTCCAGCAACTTCTGTGCTTCCGGGTTTGCTTCTTTCACTTCTCCCTGAGTATCAAGAAGAATCACACCTGCGGGCATCACATCCAGTACCTGCTTATATCGGGCAACCTGCTCTTCTAGTGTGCCCAGATGGGTTTGATTTTCCTGTAAAGGGATTGTTGACATGTCGATTTTCCGGCTAAATAAAACAATAGCTTGGAATGCAAAATACAGACCAAGCTATTTATTATTTAATTTCAATGCTTTACGTAGAAGTCATTAGTCATTTTTTTGACGAGCGAAGATTCAGCTAGCGCTGCAAATCATACTTTTTCATCTTCTCAACCAGAGTTGTGCGCCGCATTCCCAGCATATCAGCCGCTCTGGCAACCACACCATCCTGCACATCAAGTGCCTGATTAATCATATTCACCTCAAGCTCGGCCAGATACTCTTTCAGGTTGATACCTTCTATTGGTAACTCCAGTGGATCTGGTTGAGAGGAAGCTTCATCTTCAAAAGAGAAATCATGGGAAAAGATGCCATGCAGGGCATCCCTCTCCTGCTCTTCAATAGACGAGACCTGACTAGAAAGCTCAGACTGAAACTCAGGAATATCACTATAGCGATATTTAGCAGGCAGATGGTTCACATCAATCAGTTTGTTAGGGTATAGAATAACCATACGCTCTACCAGATTAGCCAGTTCCCTAACGTTACCCGGCCATGAATGCTCCGTAAGAGAGTTAATTGCCCTGGATGTGAAACGAACCGTTTCGCTCCCTTCAGCCTCTAATCTCGACATAAGCTCTTTGAGCAAAAGCGGGATGTCATCACAACGCTCTTTAAGTGCCGGCATCTCAATAGGAAATACATTCAGACGGTAGAAAAGATCTTCACGGAAACCACCGTCTGAGATCATGGTGTCCAGATCCCTGTGAGTCGCCGCAATAATTCGTACATCTACCTTTATATTGCTGTTTCCACCAACCCGCTCAAAACAACGTTCCTGTAATACACGCAGCAGTTTAACCTGCATAGGCATTGGCATATCACCAATTTCATCCAGAAATATGGTTCCGCCTTCAGCCATTTCAAAACGTCCTTTGCGCGAGGTAATCGCCCCGGTAAAAGCCCCTTTTTCATGGCCAAACAACTCACTTTCCAACAAATCGGCCGGGATCGCCCCACAGTTAATCGGTACAAAAGGACCATTTCGGCGTGAAGAGTGATAATGAACATTGCGCGCTACCACTTCTTTACCCGTACCGGACTCTCCGAGGATAAGAACATTTGCTTCTGTTGTGGCAACCTGCTCTATCAAATGGCGGACTTCTTTAATACCAAGGCTTTCTCCCACCAAACTGCGGAAAAGGGTATTTTTTCTACTGCTATTGTAATCACAGCCACGCTTACCTAAAAAGGTCGCACAATGGCCAAGGGCATCGGTAAGCTGAGGATAGTTAAGAGGAAAATCAAGCTCACCCACATATTGAGGATATTCATCTAACTGATATGGCTGAGCGCCGAGCTTTAACAAGGGGATATGAATAGTTTTCTGTAGCTTGACCGTTAACTGCTGGCTACTCTGTTGATCAGTTACAGAGCCCAATATACAACCGGACCAATCAGCCGACCAATTTATGCCATCAATATCACTTGAGCTGTAATATTCGGCATGTTCCCCAAGGAAGTCCAGAATAGTTGCTAATTGAAGCTTTAATTCATTATCGTCTTCAATTATCAGTAACTTTGCTAAATCTTGCATATAAACTAAATAGTTGCCTTTATAGTTAATTATTGAGTGGCGGATATTAATTTTTGTTTTTAACCACTACTAACGATAGACAATTCACCGGGAACAGCAAACTAAAAAAGTCCACAAAAACGTGGACTTTGAGGTCTATTCACTTTAGCTAAAAAGTGGTTACCCTTCTCATCTAATATTCTATTTTATTGAATATTAAAAATAAGGCAACCAAGCAGTTTTTTCTATTCAGCTCATTTTTGCCGAAAATTACTGGCCTAACTCCTGAGAAGTGAGGTTGTGATACTCGTTAGGGATCTGATCCCAGGCAGATTTAATCTCACGAATGATATCAATAACATCATCGATAGGTTCTGGTTTATTTTCCGCATTGGCAATAGAAACCTGAGCAATCATAAACTCATATAGCTGATCCAAATTGCGGGCAACGTCACCGCCATCATTCATGGACAGGCAACTTCTTAAGCTGATAATAATATCTAAAGCTTTACCCAGGCGCTCACCTTTCACGGCGATATTACCTTGTTCCATCGCCGCTTTGCCTTGCACCAAGCGTTCAATTGCACCTGCCATCAGCATCTGAATCACTTTATGCGGAGACGCCGCACTTAGCTGACTATCTACAGATACCTTTTTATATGCTTGTAATGAACCACGCATGGTATTCCTCTTTCTATAAAAACTGCTGGTAACGTTGAACTGACTTGTTACCATGACGATATTTCTTAAGCTGTGCGCCAACTTTGTTCGTTTCAGATTGCATCACAGACACTATCTGTTTTGTTCTTTCAATGGCTTCCAGCCAATCAGAAGTTTTATCGAAATCTGGAATGGATTTCACAGCATCAACTATCAAATGCAACAACTGTTCCCTTTTATCGACAAGCTGAAGGATTTCTTCACTATTTATCTCATCTTCTTGAAAATGAGAGAGTAATATCTGATCCAGTTCACGTAAATCACTCAACAGTTGCGACATATTATTGTCCTAAGGCGTTCATCATACCAGAAAGCTGTCCTTGCATCTTAGTCGTAGCATCCTGCATTGCCATAAATTTGTTCTTGGTCCGCTCTTCAAGGCTTTCCATTCTTTGGTTTAGTGACGTCTGATTATCATTTAAGCGATAATTTTGTTCAAGAAGTGACTTCTCTCTCGTCCGGATAGGCCCGGTGATCCCCGTCATTGACTGAATCGCGTCTTCAACTTTTTTTGCGAAACCTTTCTGACCACCAAAAAAGTCTTCTAATTTAGTAAAGTTATTATTTAGCTGTCTGTCCAGCATGTCATAGTTGATTTCAAGCGTACCCTGACGGGTGCCTGTGATGCCAAACTCGGTCAGGGTTTTCAGATCGTCCGGAGCAGGCTCAATATTAGCGGAGAAAACGGACTTAAGTCGTGATTGCGCCGAGCGCACCACACTGTCACCAGCTAAAGGGCCGGCTACCCCCGTCTGGGGGTCAACAGCAGAAAGCTCTTTACTCACCTGATAAAACTGATTGTAGGCATTAACGAACTGTTCGATATCATCGCGAACGCTTTTTCTGTCGTACTCTACGCCAATTTCTGTTTTTTGCTTGGTTGGGTCGGTCACTCCTTTTACCGTCAGATCAATTCCATCAATGGCGTCTTCAATAACATTATTCTCACTGCTCAGCTGCGCGATGCCATCCAGCATGACCATGGCATCCTGTGCTTCCTGCACTTCAGTCATACCATCATAAGACGCTAATGATTCTTCAGCCGCCTTTAACGCCTGCTGGGTTTCGTCAATTTTTAGCTGTCGCGCCCGCTCTTCAGGGCTCATTCTTTGCAGTTCAAGCTGGTAAGCTTGCTCTTCTGTTAATTGCCCCGTTGCAACCGCTTCTGCAATAGCCGCTTTTTCTTCTGCTAAACGAGCCTGCTCAGCCGCGCTGGCCTCTTTTGGCGTGACATAAGAATCCGTTAACGTTCCTGATGCAGTATTGTTCCAGCCCGGAATATCGGGCATCTTTTCCAGCGCTTTTGCATCAAGTTCAGGTGCAGGTTCGGTATACGAATCGAGAAGCGTTCCTGAAGCAGTCTCCGACCAGCCCGGAATATTATCTTCAGGCAGAACAGAAACAGGGGGAACAGGTATTGAGGCATCCAGTGAAGAAGCACTTTCCCCATCGGTTGCTAAGCCAGCTGTTTTATCTGCTGCAGACTGACCATCTGCAGTGGTGGGATCTGAGGCGGCCTGCTTATCAATAGGCTCACCTTGTTCATTAAGTTGCTGATTGGCAACATCTTGCCCCGGAAGCGGGGCAGCTAAGGCATCAGCGGCGGCATTTCTTGCCTCTTCCAGAGATTTAACCCGCTCTTCTAATGTCTTGTATTCAAATTTACTCAGCGGATTGCCCGCATCGGATTCTGCGCTGATCTTGATAGTATTCTCAACGCCTGATTTATCGGAAGCAACAATAAGCCGCTGCCCGTTAGCATCATTAATGATTGATGCACGGACACCCGGATTTCCTGTTGCGCCGTTTATTCCTCTGACAACATCAACCAGCTTTGAACGATCTTTTACATCAACGGTAAATTTTTCATCGCCCAAACCGATATGCAGCTTGCCAGGGCCAAATTTAAGATCGTCGGAAAGGGCTTCCGAAGCAACCTTATGACTCTGTGCAAGCTGCAGCACATCGATAGCATACCTACCAGCGATAGCTTCTGTCGTGGCTGTGGCAGACACCGCATTTTCATCAGAAGATTCCACAGTACGAACTGCGAATGCTTTCTCCTGACGAAAGTTTGCCATCAGATTCTTCATCGTATCCAGTGACTCTCTGAGCCGCCCATAGGCACTGATACTGGTATCAATTTTGGCACGATCGTTGTCGATCCGCTGCTGTTTAGGCAGACGCTCCGAATCAACGATCTTACTGACCATTGCATTGATATCCATGCCAGATGACACACCCAATGGGTTCACACTCATTTACCTCACTTTTATGACAGTTACACCGTCTCCTCTACAAATAATCCCGAGGAGGCAGCTGCTAAGCGCCTAAGTATAATTAGCATCTCTTCGTCAGGAATTTGCCTAATTATGTCACCGGTACTGGCTTCATAAATAGTGACAACGTCTCTCCCTGACTCTTCATCTACCCTAAACGAAAGCCCTTTATTAATAGAGTTAACGAATTCATCCATTTTCTCTACTATTTTTTCCAGCTGTTCTTTATTTAAGTCAATTCGTTTCTGAACTAACTCTTCAACAGCCTTGGCTTTTTGCTGAGCCATCTCCTGCTCATCTTTTCGTTCAACGGTTTTTTCTGTAGATACCGAATTATTCGTCGCGCCGCTACTATCTAAAGCAAGTTTTGTGCCACCAGAAGAGCCATAGGGCTCGCCGTAAGGCTGGATGTTCGATGTGTATGCTGATATATCCATACTGATCTCCCTTCCACCTTCTGGGTTAGCGATTACATCACTTTTGATAGTAAGTCAGGCTCAAACCCGAACCTACTTAACCCAATAAGCTTAGAGCTGCCGATGGAGTCTGCTTCGCTTGCGCCAGAACAGATGTACTCGCATTCTGCAGAATCTGAGTCTTAGTCATCTGAGTGGTCTCTTTGGCGAAGTCAGTATCCTTAATCCGGCTTCTCGATGCAGTCACATTCTCATTAATGTTGTCTAAGTTACTGATTGCATGGTTGAAACGATTCTGGAAAGCACCTAGCTCAGCACGGTTACTGTCTACATTTTTCAATGCACCATCAATAATTGAAACGGCTTGTTGCGAACCGGCAACTGTCGTTACATTAATATCATTGACCGTTTGCTCAACACCTGAACCCAGATTCAGTTCACCAGCCAGTGCTCCGCTAAAGGAAACATCACCATTTTCAACACTCTGGTTAGAAGCAAATACCTGTAACTTGCCCTCTTCACCTACTGAGGCCTTAATGTCATCATTCTGGCCGTTAATATAGGTCGCTAACTCTTCTAAATCGTTTCCGACTTTAGCATCAACAGTAATTTCTTTTGCACTCCCCTGTTTATCAGTATAGGAGATTACAAGGTCTGTTGCGCCGGACTGTACTGTCCAGTCTTCACTTTTACCTTCCTGTGCAACATAGCTTTTGCCGCCCATTGCACTATCATCTGAACGCATGTTCCCCATTCCAAGCATTACTGCTTCACCGGCATCAGCACCGATTTGGAAAGACTGCGAGCCAAAGTTACCATTAAGAAGTTTGTTACCACCAAATGAGGTTGTTTCTGCTATTCGGTTAAGTTCGTCATTAAGTGCGGACACCTCTTCCTGAATCGCTACCCGCTCAGAACGACTGTTTGAACCGTTGGCAGATTGCAGGGAAAGGTCACGCATACGTTGAAGAATGTTAGTTGTCTCAGTCATTGCACCTTCAGCTGTCTGTGCAATAGAGATACCATCATTCGCGTTTCGGACAGCCATGTCTAAACCACGGCTTTGAGAAGTGAGTCGGTTGGATATCTGCAGACCCGCAGCATCATCACTGGCGCTGTTGATCTTATAGCCTGAAGACAGGCGCTCCATCGACTTATTTAGCCCCTCATTGGCCAGATTTAACTGGCGCTGAGCGGTCATTGCAGACACATTCGTGTTCACATTTATTGCCATAATTGATCTCCTTAGGCATGTAGGATGATATGCCGTTGCGTCTCTCACCTCGCTTAGGCACATCGATTTCATTTCTCTCACTCCCCTTAACGGCGACCGAAATGAATCCTTTAGAGAAAAATTAGATTTTTTCTGTTTTTTTTATGTTAAGGATATGTTTTGTGATAGTGATCTCAAATTATTAGCCAGTTTTAACCTCATCGGCAGAAAGCAAAAAACCCTGACATCAAGTCAGGGTTTTTACTGTTTCGCTTGAAGCTAAAGGGGATTAACCCAGTAAGCTTAGTGCTGTGTTTGGTGCCTGCTTCGCCTGTGCAAGTACTGAAGTCGATGCCTGCTGCAGGATTTGCGACTTAGTCATTGCCGTGGTTTCTTTGGCGAAGTCTGTATCTTTGATCCGGCTCTTAGACGCATTCACGTTTTCGTTGATGTTGTCTAAGTTGTTAATTGCGCTATCGAAGCGGTTCTGGAATGCACCTAGTTCCGCACGGTGGCTATCTACATATTTCAGGGCCGCATCAACAATCGCTACAGATTCTTGTGCGCCGCCTACTGAGCGAACATCGATAGTGTCAACAGAGACTTCTTTCGCTGCACCCATGCCCAGTTCACCAGCTAGGCTGCCACCAAAGGTTACATCGCCCTGTACGCTGTTGTTACCGGCAAATACTTGTAGCTTGCCATCCTGGTCTACTGAAGCACTTACTACGTCTTGCTGACCGTTAATGTAAGTTGCCAGCTCTTCGATGTCATCTCCGGCTTTCGCGTTGATAGTGAACTCTTTTGCTTCACCAAACTGGTCTGTCAGGCCGATAGTCAGCTGAGCATCTTGTGCTACTTCCCAGTCTTTACCTTTACCGTTTTCTGCTTTGTAGCTAGAGCCGCCCATCAGAGCATTGTCTGAACGCATGTCTTTTAGCTCAAGCATTACCGCTTCACCGTTGTCTGCACCAATCTGGAAAGATTTTGTTCCGTGGGTGCCGTTCAGTAGTTTGTTACCACCAAATGACGTGGTTTCTGCGATACGGTTAAGCTCATCGTTCAATGAACCAATCTCTTCCTGAATCGCCACACGCTCTTCTTTTGAGTTTGAGCCGTTCGCTGACTGCAGTGACAAGTCACGCATACGTTGCAGGATGTTAGTGGTCTCTTTCATCGCACCTTCTGCGGTTTGAGCGATAGAGATACCGTCGTTAGCATTTCGTACTGCTACATCAAGACCACGACTTTGTACATTCAAACGGTTCGAGATTTGCAGACCCGCTGCGTCGTCTTTTGCACTGTTGATTTTGAAACCTGATGACAGGCGTTCCATTGAACCGTTCAGGTCGCTTGCTGCGCTATTCAGATGGCGCTGAGCCGTCATTGCCGCTACGTTAGTATTTACATTAACTGCCATGGTGATTTCTCCAATTGATTTTCCGGTTGTGCGGTTTCCGACGTCTCGGAAAACCAAGTAGTTCTCTCAAAGTTACTTTCATTAACGGCGCTGGCGGAAATTCCTTTAGAAAAAACACGGCTTTTTTTTAAAAAAAATGTCGAAGAAAAGTAAAGCGTGAGGCTCATTGGAGTTTATTAAATTAAAAGCAAATTAATGCTAAAGATCACATAATCATGGTCGATAGAGTGGGGTTTTCTGTTTTTTGTGACTCAGAAGTGTAGTGGATTGCCGTTTAACACCAAGGCAAAAATCTAGGGGAAATAGCAAACCAGCTTGCGCTAAGTTTTAAAGATAGCAGTAAATTTTAAAGATAGCAGAAAGGAAAAAGCCCCTATCCTTTGAGAGAACCGGGGCCGTTCGCGAAGCCAGCTGCCTATGTGGAGATCGAGAGAAATGTCACATAACTGGCTAAGCGATGCATTTTAAAACGTCTGGTCTTCAGCAGTGAGAGTGAGAGAGCTTCAGACCTTCTGATTTAAAATGCGATTGCCATACCGGAATAGCCACTGGCTGACTCACGTCTGTGCCTGCCAAAGCAGAACCATTCCGACATTACTGTTATGACGTCTACTGAAGCAGAGACATAGCAGAGTTTGGCAATTGTTTTGCCTGAGCAAGTATGGAAGTACCTGCCTGTTGCAAAATTTGGTTTTTAGTAAGTTCCGTTGTCTCTTTGGCAAAATCAGTATCTTTGATTCGGCTCTTAGAGGCTTCAACGTTCTCCTGAATGTTCGCCAGGTTGTTGATACTGTGGCTTAGACGGTTCTGCTTCGCACCTAAGTCTGCACGCTGACTGTCTACATATTTCAGTGCAGCATCAATAACACCTACTGCGTTCTGAGAACCTTTTACAGAAGTTACATCAATATCCTGAGTGGTCGTTGCCACTGCCGCAGCACCAGCGATACCAACTTCAGAAGCCAGTCCTCCGGCAATATCCAGACCACCAGCTACATCAGGTTCAGCAACAAATATCTGTAGCAAGCCATTTTCACCGACAGATGCAGTCAGTCTGTCTGTCTGACCATTAATGTATGTTGCCAGCTCTTCGATATCGTCTCCGGCTTTTGCCTGGATATCGATAACCTGCTCTTCATTTTCTGCATCAGCAGCAAAAGTGAATTTAAGATCCAGCTTATCTGCCGGCACACCCCAGTCTTTACCAATGGTTTTTCCTTCAGGAAGCTCTGAGAAGAAAGTCTCACCACCCATACGATAGTCATCAGCACGGATGCTGGTCAGACCCACAATCATGGCTTCACCAGAGTTAGAACCAATCTGGAATGCCGCTTCACCAAATGATCCGTTAAGCAGACGACGTCCACCAAATGACGTTGTTTCTGCAATACGGTTAAGTTCGTCCTGCAGTGCGCTTACTTCTTCGTTCAGAGCCTGACGCTCAGACAGTGAGTTCGAGCCGTTAGCCGATTGCAGTGACAGGTCACGCATACGTTGCAGAATCGCAGTCGATTCGTTCATTGCACCTTCAGCAGTCTGTGCAATAGAGATACCATCGTTAGCATTTCGCATTGCCACATCCAGACCACGGGACTGTGCATTCAATCGGTTAGATATCTGCATACCTGCCG
Organism: Vibrio sp. SCSIO 43137; assembly: GCF_028201475.1. Taxonomy (NCBI): domain Bacteria; kingdom Pseudomonadati; phylum Pseudomonadota; class Gammaproteobacteria; order Vibrionales; family Vibrionaceae; genus Vibrio; species Vibrio sp. SCSIO 43137. Next base: position 2,482,441 of record NZ_CP116383.1, read on the forward strand.
CATCGTCTTTTGCACTATTGATCTTGTGACCGGATGACAGACGTTCCATCGATGTATTCAGGTTATCCGTCGCTTTGTTTAAGTAACGCTGAGACGTCATTGCCGCGACGTTAGTACTTACTGTAACAGCCATATTTTGCTCTCCTGTTGAGTTCGCAAGTAGTTTGCGAAGCGGCCAGCTTTTCGTCTCATTTGGATAAGCACTGACCGTATAGTTACTTGCTGAACTTAGCGCTAACGCTAAGCTCAAATCGTATTCATAATCTGTATAAATACATTCAAGTAGCGTGCCACTTTACAAATTTTCTGAAAATAAATTTATTTTCTTTATATTACAGAGACTTATATAGTTAGCATCAATAATTGCCTCAGTCACTGTGCTCTTTCAGGTGAGGCGGCAAAGGTATAAAAACCAAATTTTGCCGCTTTTCCTGTTGCCGCACTTTGTTAACCTAGTTTCAGTTTTGGCACGTATGGCAATAGCACATACGGCAGTTAAAACTCAGATATAGTTAAAAAGAGTGAGGTCTTTGGTTTTTCCGAAAGCTTTTTGTGAAGCCTCCAGTGCAAGGGAGTTCTCGTTAAAATCGATAACTGCCTGCGAGTAATCCAGATCTTCAAAGGCACTTTTAGACTTTGCCAGCGTCAGCTTAAAGTCTTCATGCAAATCTTCCTGAATATCCAGAGTGTTCATCCGGGCACCCACATCCGTTCTTGCTTTACCAAGGTGGATAAAGGCTGCCGCAAATTCTTCGGTGATTCGTTGCAGCTCTGCAGTAGCGTTCGTGTCAGATACTGATGTACCTGATAAATCTATCGCCTGTTTAAAGCTGTCAAAAATACTTATCGTCTTTTTCGGGCTAATGGTGATACTGTCACCGGCAGTAATCTGCCCTTTCAGCTGAATGGTCAGGCCTTCGTTTTTAATACCTACTGCCGGGTCAAATTCTGCCGCGCCAACCACACTGCCGTCTTTCTCTAGCTGATAACCAAATTTGCCGGTTCCCATATCAACAAACGTCACTGTGTAACTGGCATTGTCATTAAAATCGAGATTGGTTGCTCTCTCCAGCAGCAGTTCAGATGCAGGCTGAAGCTGATAGCTCGGTGAGTAATCACCAAACGGGTTAGCTATCTGCATATACATCTTGCTGCCGGGATCATTAGTCGGCATTTCCAGCTGGTTAGAGACCTTCATCTTTCTCTGATAATCATCACCGGAGTAACTAACGTTACCCTGATTGTCTCGGAAGAAAGGCTGGTTCTTAGGCTTAGTACCGGCAAAGATATAGTTACCGGATTCATCCTGACTGTTCGCCAGAGTCAGCAGGTTGTCAGCTATCTCTTCCAGTTCACGGGTTTTAGCGATCCGGTCTTCTGCGGAGTGCGAACCGTTGATCATCTCCATCACAGTCCGTTTCGCTTTATCGGCATAATCTTCCGAGTTAGCCACCAGCACTTCGTGATGTTCCAGACGGTTTCTGACCAGTACGATTGCGTCCATATACTGACGCAACTGCTCGGTCTGCTGACCAATACTCTGTATATAGTGAGTCGCCAGCGGATCATCACTGGAGTTAAGCAGTTTTTTACCAGACGCCAGCTGCGCCTGATTGTGGAAAATTTTGTTCTCCTGACGGCGCAGATCATTCTGCACTGACTGGTAGTTATGAAAACTTGCGATTCTTCCAACCATTTTTCACCTCCTACCTTAACGCCAGAATTGTATCGAAGGTGTCATTGGCTGCCTGCATGATGCGGGATGAAGCCATATAAGCCTGCTGGAATTTCATCATATTGGCCGCTTCTTCATCCAGGTTAACTCCGGAGATTTCAGCCACACGCTCTTCAGCAGACTCTTTTTCCAGACGGGCAACGTCTGCCAGTCTGGACGCGGTAGACATTTTCAGTCCCACGTTGGTATTCAGGTTGTGGTAAAGCTCGAGTATGGTCGAGTTATTATCATCAACGGTTTTTGCCGTCTGTAGATCCTGCATCTTAAGCAGGTTACCGTTATCACCTTCTGACGGCGTCAGGTTGGCGGCTAATTTATCATTAGCAATCGCACCGCCGGACAAACTAAAAGTGGTTCCCTGAACGGTAACCGGACCACTTGGCGGATAAGCCTGAGGCTGGAGTAATACTCTTCCGGCCATATCCAGCACGGCAAACTGATCTCCCTTCGGCGAAACAACAACCTGAAACTCTTTAAGGCTGCCGGCCGTTAAAACACGGAAGTCCGCATCACCCTGAGCAAAAGTCACCGAACTCTGGTAACTTTGAGCGGCAATTTTTGTCGGGTCATTCATCATCAGTTTGATCTGCTCGGCACCGAAACGCACCGGACGCAAAATAATCTTTTCACCCGCTCTCGGGTCACTGGCAATTTCCACCCGCATTCCATCGATATACAGGGCAGAGTTTTGTGGTTCAACCTGAACAATTTCACCACTTGGCTTAATAACGGTGTAATCGCTGCCGTCATACCTGAGATGATAATCCCCGGCTTTAATCTGGCTGATATCGTCGATATAGACGCCCATATCAGCTTCTGAGTTTTTCTCGGTGAAGACGCGATCTTTAACAACCCGATCTGAGTTCACATCGGTAAACAACAGCGCACCGACATTACCATGAAGATCCAGCCCCTGAGCCTGAAGTTCATTCACTTCATAAGAGAGAGAGGTGGCAACGCGGCCAAGTTCGTCCTGCACATAAGGAATCAACTCATCACGCATTTTGAATAGCGCTCCGAGGCGACCATCAATGCCTTCGTTCTTAATAACTTTGAGCCCTTTACCTTCAATCAGCGCCAGTTTGCGCTGATTAGGATCCGGAGAGCCGTCCACCATGGTCAGTGTACTGGCTTCATTGCCGGATACTAAGGTGTGACCGCTACCAATATGAACATTAAATCCTTCATTATTGCCACGAGTAGTCACCGTTACCTTGGTGTACTGAGATAACTCACGCACCAGCTTTTCATAAGTATCCATAAGGTCATTATGAGGACCGGGCGTTCTCATCATTAATTTATTGATATCACGAATTTCACCGGCGATCTGGTTAATACGCTCAACGGCTAAATCAAGTTTTCTGTTCGTGTTTGATGATTCCTGACGGACGGTTTCATAGAAGGTGTTCAGGTTCTGGCTGATCAGATCCGCTTTTTCCATTACCACTTTTCGTGCACCCACATCGTTTGGTGAGTCCGCCAGTGTTTTTACCGAATCAAACCACTCGTTAATATTTTCCGGAATTTTCTTCGAGGCAAGTGATGAAAGCATGGTTGTCAGCATATCCAGATGCTCTTCATCATCTTTACGGTTGGCATTGTTGGTAGTAGAAACATTCAGTTCGGCAACGGCAAACTGATCCCATGAGCGGCGAACATTTTCCACATGTACGCCCATACCATAAGTTTCGCCGCCATATTGCCGCGGCATATTGGTGCCCTGGATTACCGACTGACGGCTATAGCCTTCGGTATTCGCATTCGATATGTTATGACCTGTGGTGTTGAGTTGTCTCTGAGCGGTCAATACGCTCTGAGTACCAACATTCAACAAATCCGACGCCATAATGCCCCCAGTAGAACCAATAAACTTAGAAAATCTTTAAATCTCTATAGGTTCTATAGCAACATATATGCCAAAAATGTTCCGACTGAAATAACCGATAAGAAGATTAGATTAAACTATTGATTAGTAATAAAGAAAAAAGGGCTTTCGCCCTTTTAAATAACTTTTATAGCATCTGGTCGACGCGCTGTTTCACCTTCAGAACCTTATCGGCATAATTAGGGTCAGTTGCATAACCCGCCTTATGAATACCATGAATAAATGACTCCGAATTGTTGTCATGCTGCAGGGCGTTCTGATATCTCGGATTTTGGTTAAGGAAACGAACAAAGTCGTTAAAGCTATCTTCATAGCTGGAATATGAGCGGAAAGAGGCCCGCTCTTTAACCGGCACGTTATCGTGGAACTCCAGAGTTTGTGTCGCTACCTTATCGCCCTTCCAGCTTCTGTCTGCCTTAATATTAAACAGGTTGTTGCTGCTGCCTTGAGCGTTTTTCACCATCTTCTGCCCCCAGCCTGTTTCAAGGGCTGCCTGTGCAATCAGAAGTGACGGATCAACACCAAGGGCTTTTGCTGCTCTTTCAGCATATGGCCCCATAGAACGGACAAAATGCTCAGGACTGTCAAAAGATGCCGGCTCTTTTCTGACCCTGTTTGCCTGCATAGCCTGAAATGCTTTGTCAGCCACCAAGCCTGCCTGCTCAGAATCAATGGATGATTTAGAGGTTGCTTCAAGGGCTGCATTTCTCATTGCCAGCTCTGTTTCATCCTGAGGCAAACCGGCACCCAGTTGAGCCACAATCATATCGGCCAGACCAAGAGAACCGGAAGAGCTGATCTCACTGGCCATCTGATCATCCATCATCTGACGATAAAAATCCTGACTCTGGCTTTTCAGCATATCTGACTCAAAAGCCGAGTTGGCATCGCGCATAGACTTAAACAGCATGTTGGTGAAAATGGCTTCAAATTGCTTTGCAGCTGCATGAAGCGCTTGTTTCTGATCATCTGCATCATTGCTGTTTACCGCGCTCTGACGAAGCTGGTCCAGGTTAGCGATATCGTGAATAAATCCGACGTCTGTTGCCTTGTTAACCATAATAGTGTCCTCAGATAATGATCAACTGGCCTTCAATTGCACCGGCCTGCTTAAGGGCCTGCAATATCGCCATAAGATCTGAAGGCGCTGCACCTACTTCGTTTACCGCGCGGACAAGATCATCAAGTGTCAGGCCGGGTTCAAACTTAAACATCTTACCCTGCTCTTCATTCACCTCTATGGTGGAATTAGGAACAACCACTGTTTGTCCCTGAGATAAAGCATTTGGCTGACTAACCTGAAGATTTTCTTTAATTGCTACCGTCATACCACCATGGGTCACAGCAGCAGGTTTTAACTTCACATGCTGGCCGACCACTATGGTACCGGTACGTGAGTTAACAATAATTTTTGCCGAACCTTCTGCCGGATTAAATTCAATGTTTTCGATGGCAGATAAAAACGCCACTCTCTGACTCACATCTCTCGGAGCACGTACCCTTACAGAGGTTGAGTCCACCGCTGAAGCCATTTGAGGGCCAAGGAAATTGTTTACCGCATCAGCCATACGCTGCGCCGTAGTAAAGTCTGATTCAAGCAGGTTAAAAGTAATAAAGTCACCACGGCTGAATGGTGTTGGTATCTCTCTTTCCACTGTCGCACCACTAGAGATTAAACCAACCGTCGGGTTATTACCTACCACCTTGGAACCATCGGCACCTGTGGCACTAAAACCGCTTACCACCAGATTACCCTGAGCAACGGCATAGATTTCACCATCCAGACCTTTCAGAAAAGTTTGAACTAAGGTACCGCCACGCAGGCTTTTTGCTGAACCGATAGAAGAGACGGTCACATCAACTTGTTGCCCCTGTTTAGAAAAGGGAGGTAATTCAGCGGTGACAATCACTGCTGCAACATTCTTGGTTTTCGGTTTGGTTCCCGGCGGCAACTGAATGCCGAAGTTTTGCAGCATGGCATTGAAACTTTGATCGGTAAAGGGAGTAGACTCGCCGGTACCCGGCAGACCTGTCACTAGCCCGTAACCAATTAACTGGTTACTACGTACACCGGCAACTTCGGCTACATCTTTGATTCTTGCAGCATGTGCTGATGTAAATATCATCATTATGCTCACAATGGCTAGTGTTAACTTTCTCATGACTAAACCCTGTTTACCGTCAAAACATCGACCTTAAATTTCAATTAAAGGGAGACATTAAAGAATCGTGCCAAGAATCCAGGTTCTTGCATATCTTGTTGCGTTCCCGTGCCCGAGTATTGAATTCTGGCATTGGAAATTCGCGTGGAAGCGATTGTATTTTCGAAACTTATATCATCAGGGCGAATGGTTCCGCTCAGACGAATATATTCGTCACCGGTATTCAGTGTCAGCCACTTCTCACCGCGAATCACCAGATTGCCGTTCGCCAGTACGTCAATAACTTCTACAGTAATAGAACCTGTGATGCTGTTGCTCTGATTAGCGGATGAGTTACCTTTAAACTTATTGCCGTTTTTCAGTTCGTAGGAGAAGTTGTAATCATTGATAGTCAGCGGTTTGCCGCCTACAGATAGCGGGTCCATAGAGGCGTCATTAGATTTAGACAGATCAGCATCAGCACTTTTTGCCGCTTTAGTATTCTCATCCATCATTACCGTAACAATATCACCCACACCATGTGGCTTAGAATCATCATAAAGGTTGCTGGCATAGTTACTGTTAAACAGGGAACCGGTTGCTGTAGCGTAATGCTGTGGTTTTTTCTTCGGATGAATAGGTGCCCATGCCGGATCACCTTTCAGCGGGTCAATACGGCTACGTAATGTATCGATCACTCCCGTATCTTCTTCTTCAGATTTATCACCCTCTACGGCATCAACTAATGTGGTCGCCTGCTCTACATCACTACCAGAATCAGAAGGGGCAAGAGAACAACCTGAAAGCAGAGCCAGCATAAGTAACGCGATATAATTTTTCATAATCAAATACTCAGAATATTAAAGTTGCTGGTTAACAAAGCTTTGCATCTTATCCACAGCTGAAATTACTTTTGAATTCATCTCATAAACACGCTGGGCTTCAATCAGGTTAACCAGCTCTTCCGTAACGTTTACGTTTGAACTCTCCAGCATCGACTGTTTAATTGCGCCCAGACCTTCCAGCCCCGGAACACCTTCCTGTGGGTCACCACTGGCGCCCGTCGGCAGGTAGAGGTTCTGACCAATAGGTTCCAGACCGCCCGGGTTAATAAAATCAACGGTAGTAATCTGCCCCACCACCTGATTGTTCTGCTGACCACGTACACGTACTGAAACTTCACCATCGTTACCAATTGTGATTGAGATAGCATCTTCAGGGATGACGATTTCCGGCTGCAGGGAATAACCTGCTGCGGAAGTGACAATGGTTCCTTCATCATTCAGGGTAAACTGACCATTTCGGCTATAGCCAATATTTCCGTCCGGCATGAGTACCTGGAAAAAACCGTCACCTTCAATCATCATATCCAGACTGTTGGAAGTAGTCTGGGCATTACCGTCAGTATGAATTTTCTGCGTTGCCACCACCTTGGAACCGGCACCCAGCATCAAACCACTTGGCAACTCGGTATTCTGAGATGACTGACCACCAGCCTGATTAATGTTCTGATAAAAAAGATCCTCAAATACTGCACGGCTCTTTTTGTAGCCAACAGTAGAGGCGTTGGCAAGGTTGTTCGAGATGGTGGCAATATTTGTCTGTTGCGCATCTAAACCTGTTTTACTTACCCATAGTGCAGGATGCATAATCTCTCCCCTTCCTTATACTGTTAGCTCATACGAAGCAATGAGTCGGACGCTTTGTCCATATCTTCTGCATTGCTCATCAGTTTGACTTGCATTTCAAACTGGCGCTGTAAATCAATTAAATTGGTCATTTCACTTACGGCATTGACGTTACTGCCTTCGACCGCGCCGGTCATAATTTTCACATCAGCGTCGGCTTCAAATACCATATTTGGATCTTTGGAGCGAAACAGACCATTAGTGTCTTTGAATAAATCACGATTATTGGTACTGGTTAGCTTGATACGGTCAACCACCTCAATGGCATTAGCCGGAGCACCTTGTGGCAAAACGGAAATAGTGCCGTCACGGCCAATTTCTACTTTAGCCAGTGGTATGGGTAACGTAATAGGGGCTCCTGTCTCTCCCAGAACCGCATGACCTGAACCGTTAGAAAGCAGGCCGGTTTCATCAATATGGAGGTTACCATTGCGTGTCAGGCCTTCCTGACCAGTTTTATCCATTACCGAAATCCAGCCATCACCTTCAACGGTAATATCCAGATCACGGCCGGTGGTTACCACACTACCCTGAGCAAAACTGTGACCCGGACGCTCTGTCATACTAAACACTCTTGACGGCAAACCTTCGCCGTAAGCCTGCATCGAACGGGCTTGTGCCAGATCGGCACGAAAGCCGGTAGTACTGACGTTAGCCAGGTTATTGGCTCTCAGCTGCATTTCCTGCATATTTTGCTTAGCGCCACTCATGGCAAGAAACAGTGCGCGATCCATAATTTTGCTCCAAAAAATCGTTTCTGAAGCTTATAAAGCAATTGGCGTGCCAACTTGATTTAAATCAGATATAACAAACACTTGCATAACGGTGACATTATACAAAGAGGTGGGAAGGGAGAAATGTATGTAAGTTATTGCCGCTTATGCGGCAATAAAATCAGGCCACAAATTGCTCTGTAGCCTGATCGACAGATGATTGCATTAACGAATCTGCAGAATAGTCTGCTGAGTCTGGTTATGCACTTCAAGAGAACGGGAGTTCGCCTGGAAATTACGCTGAGCAGAGATTAGGTCAACCAACTCCTGCGTCATATCAATGTTTGACTGCTCTAATGTACCGTTACTGATGGTACCGAACGAGCCCTTATTCGACTCACCCCAGATTTTATCTCCGGAAAACTGAGTTGAATCCCATTGAGTTCCGCCTTTCTTATCCAGCCCTTGCTCATTTGGTACACGTACCAGAGCTACCCGGCCTAATGTCACGTTTTCACCATTTGAGTAAGTACCCAGAACACTGCCGTTTTCATCGAAGTCCAGCTTGATAAGGAAGCCGGTGGTCGCACCATCCTCATCAAACTTAGTCAACTCAAACGGAGCAGCAAACTGTGTCGCACTGTCCAGCTTAAAGCTCAGTTGCTGAGTCGGATCGGCACCGTTAAGATCTATCGGGTTCGCTCCTGCACCAAGGGCATCAGAAACAATTGGCTGACCGTTATTTAACGATTGAAGAGTACCATCATTGTTAAACTTCATGGTATGACCGACATGACCCGTCGCATTCGTGGCATCACCACCTGTGATATTCACGGGCTTTTCACCAGCCTCATCAGTCACAGTATAGTATGTTTGCCACGTATTCGGCTGGGTCATATCTTTAAGATAGTAGGTCGTCAGTTTGTACGACTGTCCCATCGAGTCATAAATCGTGGATGAAGTTGAACGGTTATAAGTCTCTTCATCGGTAAAATCGAACAGCGCAGGATCTTTGAGGTCACCATTTGCCGGCAGGTTTACGCCCACTTCAACGTTTGCCGTCTGCTTTGGCTTACCAAATTCAGCAGGAACATTAAGTGGTGAAGGTTCATAAGAGAGAACGTCACCGGTATCCGGATTCACCTGATAACCCAACAGATACTCTTCGTTAGAAGTTACCATGTAGTTATCTTTATTCAGGTGAAAAGCACCGTTACGGGTCAGTTCATTTTGAGCAGGAACCATACGATCTTTTGATACAGCGAAAAAGCCGGTACCTGCTACCCGTAAATCCATAGGGTTATTGGTATAAACACTAGAACCTTCATGGAATTGCTGGGCAACTTTGTTTGCCTGAACACCTCCGCCTGGAGTTGTTTTAGCATTAGTAAACAGTGAGTTAGAATAAACATCACCAAATTCAGCACGGGATTCTTTAAATCCATATGTGTTGGCGTTAGCAATGTTATTACTGGTCGTGTTTAAATCTAATTGAGCAGCGGCTAAACCACTTAAAGATACATATGACATTTCAAATTCTCCTATCTAGCCTGCGTAATTACGCTTTGCCAACTTCTAGTACTTCAGCAAGTCGAACTGGCGAATCAAATCCAGCCAGATTGAGCAGTACGTTTCCGTCACCTTTGCCGAGCAGAACACTATTCACATTCGCATAAGTCGAAACTTCAAACTCTGTGCTTTGTCCGTCCAGCAGTCCACCGGCTTTTACGTTATATTTGCCGGCAGGCAACGGATTACCGTTTTCATCTTTACCATCCCATTCGACGCGGTTCTCACCAGCGGGTTTAGCACCAACATCAAGTGTTCTTACTAATTGTCCCAGCTCGTTTTCAACACGAACAAACAGGTTATCTACCGATTGAGGAAGTTTCACCATAGCCGCCATTCCCGCATTGTCCGGCTTAACACCGGCAGCTCCGGGAACCAACACATCACGTCCTACAAGCGTGGATGCCTGCAGAGCCTGATTTGAAGTCATGGACGAGTTCAGGCTTTCAAACTGTCCATTCATTTTGGTGATTCCGTCAACAGTCGCAAATGAAGCCATTTGCGCAATCATCTGGTCATTACCAACCGGCTTAAAAGGATCCTGCTGAGCAAGCTGCTTTGTGAGCAAGGATAAGAAGTCCTCTTGTTTGAGTTCTTGCTTACCAGTCGTCTCCGTAGGCTTATTTTGCTCTTGAAGATTTTTAAGCTGATCAAGGTAGGATAAACCGTTCTGACCAACGTTGTTGATTGCCATTACGCTATCTCCTTATCCTTATTGACCCATCTGCAGCGTACGCAGCAGCATTTGTTTACTTGCATCAGCCACCTGCACATTCGTCTGATATGAACGAGAAGCTGAAATCATGTTCGCCATTTCTTCCATGACATTGACGTTAGGTTTGTAGATATACCCTTCATCATTGGCAAGAGGGTGATCCGGGTTATATTCCGCCTGAAGCGGTTTATCGCTCTCAATAATGCCCATCACTTTAACAGGCACATTATGATCACGGTTGTAGCGTGCTTTACTTAACTCAGCGCCAAATACAGCATGGCGTGCTTTGTAGGTCTCTTTAGCAGAGCCACTGACACTGTCTGCGTTGGCAAGGTTACTTGAAGTGGTATTTAGACGAACAGATTCAGCACTCATTGCAGAACCAGTCACATTGAACACATTAAATAAGCTCATCTAATTATTCCCCTTTAATCGCCTTAGTTAAGTTTTTAAATTTACCACCCAGAAAGTCGAGTGAAGCCTGATGTCTGATCTGGTTTTGCATAAACAAGTTACGCTCTAAATCCACATCGACAGTATTACCGTCACCCGTATCAGGCTGGGTAGGAACACGATACTTAACATCCCCGTTCACATTGGTGGTGGCAGCAATATGCCGTTCATTGGTGCGGCTAAGACCAAAACTTGCCCCCGACGTTGCCGCGGCAAGTGCTCGCTGAAAGTCCATTCCTTTTGATTTAAACCCGGGCGTGTTCGCCTGCGCAATGTTTGAAGAGATAACCTCCGCATTGCGCTCACGTACTCCAACAGTATGTTGGTGAATGCCCAGAGCATTATTAAAAGAAATGGCCATATTGTGCCTCTACCATCCAAAATGACTTACTACTAAGATTAAAAGCAATCATCATGCCAACAATTAACACTCGGATAATTTATCTTTAATCTAGTGTTACAACACTAAGTTGCAGGTAAACATTTGCATAAATCGAGCCAAAAAAATTGCTAAATCTGAAATGTCTCTTTAAGAATAGCGAATATTGTCACTATCAGCGAATAATGGCGTGAAGGGAAAGTAGAGCTGAAAAAGAAAGAGGAGCACTATGGCTCCTCTTGGTATGTCATTTTTGCCGGCTTATTTAAGCTTATAAATAATACCTGGATTGCAACGTACCATTTCAAAGCGATCCGTCAATCCGGTTAGAGACTCGGATGCACCAAGCAACAGATAGCCACCCGGATTTAATGAGTTGGCAATAGAGTTCAGTACCTGCGATTTCATATCCGGTGAAAAATAGATCAAAACATTACGACAAAAGACAATATCGAACTTGCCAAGTAGTGCGTAGCTTTCCATCAGGTTCTGAGGACGAAAGTTCACTAAACGTTTGGCGTTATCTTTGATCTTCATCCTTCCGTCACCGGCATCTTCAAAGAAGGTGCGGCGTCTTTCCGGAGACAGGCCTCGTCCTAGAGCCAGGTTGTCATAAACTCCTGCACGGCACATATCCAGCATACTGGCGGAGATATCTGTCGCGGTAATAGAGACGCTTGGCAGAAACCCCGGGCGTTTAGCCTGAGTTTCCAAAACCGTCATCGCCATTGAGTATGGCTCCTGACCCGATGAACTTGCTGCTGACCAAATCTTTATTGGTCGCTTCTTTTCTGCCATTTCCGGCAATAGTTTGTCAGCAAGTACTGTAAACGGATAACTGTCCCGGAACCAAAGTGTTTCATTGGTTGTCATGGCATCAACGGCGGCAACCCTTAGTTCACGGTTACGCCCGGTAACCACATTTCGCAGTAAATCAGACAAGGACTCAAGCTTAAACTTTGTCACAAGGGGACTTAAGCGGCTTCGCACTAAATACTGCTTGCTGTCGCCTAAAACAATACCACACTGTGATTCTAGAAATCGGCTGAAATCTCTGTACTCTTGATCACTTATCGTAATTGCTGTCATTCACTTCTCTTTTTATTTGCTGACTGCTGCTTTTACTGCGGCGCCTAATTCATCTGGGTTAAATTTAGCAATAAACTCGTTGGCACCAACGCGCTCTACCATAGCCTGATTAAATACACCGCTGAGTGATGTATGCAGGATAATATGCAAATCCTTAAAATCAGGGTGACGACGAAGCTCTGCTGTCAAAGTATAGCCGTCCATCTCAGGCATTTCGATATCTGATATTACCAAGGATATCTGGTCGTAAATGCTACCTTCTGCTGCCATTTCAACGAGTTTATCATAGGCTTCTTTTCCGTCTTTCACCAGAATGCCTTCAAAACCAATTGATTCAACAGCTCTCTGAACCTGCTTACGGGCTACAGTAGAGTCATCGGCAATCAGGATACGACGAACAATTGGTTTCTCGCTTTCCTGTTCTACCTGAGCAATTTCTTCCACAAGGCCAGCGTCCATTTCCTCCTCAACAGGAGAAATTTCTGCCAGAATTTTCTCAACATCAATAATTTCAACCAGCTCATTATCAATATTGGTAACCGCAGTTAAATAGTTGCCTTTGCCGGCGCCTTCAGGTGGCGGCAATATGGATTCCCAGTGCATGTTAATGATTCGCTCAACCGAAGTCACCAAAAAGCCCTGAATTGTACGGTTAAATTCCGAGATAATAACGAAACAGTTTTGAGGATCCTGAGTTGCCCGCCCGCCGATAGCAAGGCTGAGATCAATAACAGAAATAGTTTGTCCGCGAATATGAGCAACACCGACTACCATTGGGTTCAGGTTTGGCATTGATGTCAACTGAGGGCATTGAAGCACTTCTTTTACTTTAAAAACGTTAATCCCATAACGCTGACGCCCCATCAGACGGAACGTTAATAACTCCAATCTGTTTTGACCTACTAACTGCGTTCGCTGATTCACAGAATCCATGATACCGGTCATAAACTCAACTCCATCTCAAACTTCTGATTAAAAAATGATAAACTATAGAGGTTATATTTAAAGAAAGCACACAAAATGGCCCTCGTACAGTCAGGCATACCAACTATGTATTCTATATCTAAGTGTAAAGCTTTATACAAATTTCTTGATAAATCTATCGGTTTTTTTATGTTTTTCTTTAGCCTATCTTGCTTTTCTGCGACACCTGAACAGATTTTGGCGATTCAGACCGCAGCAGAACAACATGTTAATAGCATTATAGACCTTCCCGAGCAGGGTGAGTTAGTCGCAAAAGCGGCTCAGCTAGATTCCAGAATCAAAGCTTCTGACTGTTCTCAGCCATTGATTGCTTCTTCTTCAACAAAAAGCCACACAACCAGTAGCGTTACCGTCTTAATTGAATGCGATGCAGAAAACTGGCGGGTTTATGTACCGGTAAAAACATCAATTTCTTTACCTCTGGTCACCGTTAACCGCTCCCTGTCGAGAGGGGATATTATTGCCGCCGGTGATCTGTCTATGAGTATGATAAAGCTGACGGGATATCGTAGACAAGGATTAACTGATATAAATCAGGCAGTAGGCGCTAAACTTAAGAAAAATGTGCGCCCGGGTAAGGTATTGGAACGTAATGATATCTGCGTTGTTTGCCGCAACGAAAAAGTGATTATAAAAGCGGTAAAAGGCGGCATGACCATTACAACTAAAGGAACCGCTTTGACCGATGGCGCTTCCGGTGACCAAATCAGAGTGAAAAATGATAAATCTAAACGTATAATTGAGGGAGTTGTGACGGGAATTGCTGAAATTACAGTATATTTTTGATTTTTTTTCCCGCAAACTAGGGAAACCGATAAAAAAGTCTAAAGGTTAGACAATTTCGGTCGATACTCTGGTTACAAAATTTAATTTATAAGCGATAAGGCTTTTTATATGGCAGGCATTGACAATATCCGCACCGGACAAACTATGACCACAAATCGTAGTCCGTCTCGTTCAGAGTCAGGAGCTCCCCGTTCAGATTCAGTGAAAGAATCTAAAGGGAGTCAGGATTCGGTGTCATTGAGCCAGCAAGGTAAAGCTATGGGTAAGCTTCAACAAGATATGGCAGCGCAGCCGAGTTTCGATAGTGCAAAAGTTGCGGCGATTAAAGAAGCCATTGCCAATGGCTCTTATAAAGTCGACCCGGACAAACTTGCTGATAATATGATGAAGTTTGAAAAAGAGCTGGGCGGGCTGTAATTTTTTAGCCCGGACTTCCTATGGCAAAACTCTCTGACTTACTTGACTATCAGCTGGAAAATGCACAGGCACTTTCCGCTCTGTTAGAAAATGAAAAGGTAGCCATCACCTCCAGAGTGTCGGCAGATATAGAGCGGTTAGCAAAAGAAAAACTCACGCTGATCTCCCAGCTACAGCAAACAGATAAACGAATTGCTGATCATACTGACGTCGCTCAGATTAATGAGAATGAAGGCTTTAAGCAGAAAGTGGCCACTATTCGCTCAATTGTCCACGACTGCAAACAGAGTAACGAAGTTAACGGCGAAGCTTTACAGAGGGCGCAGTTAAGTTACAACAAGCTTAATAACCTGATGCAACAGAGCCGCGGAAAGATCGGAATGACCTACACTTCCGGCGGCCAGACAAACAGCATCTCTACTCTTGGCACAGATATCAAAGCGTAACTTAGCCTATTTAATTACAATCAGTTTAAAAACAACAAAAGCGGCAATTGAGCCGCTTTTGTTGTATCTGGAGTGGATCTTTTAAATCAGAATAGTGTCTGCTGTCTCTTGGAAGGGACCTGCTGAACTTCACCGTAATCTCTTAATCTGTTCATCTTATCAATGTCCAGCTCAAGCTCAGTTACATAACTGTCACCAACCGGATAGCTACGTACAACTTCTGCGCCACGTATTACCCCATCTACAGCACCTGATGTGGTTTCAACACCAAGCCTTTGATCCTGAAGGTTCGCTCTGCCGCTCACTCTCATACCGTAAATTTGCTCAGCCAATTCGCGGTAGGCATCAATTTTAGACGCCCGCATCGCTCTGACACGTTTCTCTTCGTCTGTCTGACCTTTCTGTTCACTGATACTGGCATAACCAACGGCTGTCAGTACATTCGCTTCCTGCATGGTCTGAAGAGGCTGACATCCGGCTGCAACCAATAGAAATGCGATGATAAATAACTTCTTCATGTTGGCTCCTATGGGCGCAGAATAATCGTGTTCTTTGAATTTCGGGTAGGGTCGGAACGGATAATCAAACCATCTTCTGTTCTTATAGTATTCATAGTATCCAGATCACGGCCGATTCTGTCTGCCGGCAAAAAGCCCTGTGCAGTAGCAACAACTATGCGGCTACGCATTGCCACAACCCTGGCATTTACCAGAACACCACCTTCCTGCCGAAGCATAGTACCGGTCAGCACATAAGTCACTTGCTGCTCCTGTGCCAGATCCTGCCAGTCACGGCTGAGCGCAAAATCACCTTGCTGGGTAACTCTGATAGAACCTGTGGTTTTAAAATCAACCACCTTAAAGCCTCGCTGCTGCAACTGAAAGATAAACGCTTCAGAAACAGAATTGCCCAACCAACTGGTGGTATCCATATTCTGAAGGTCAACAAATGATGTTACTGCAATTGGTGTACGTGCGGAAATGCTGGTGTTTGTCTCCACCAGCCCCTCTGTCATACTCTCAACGAAGTAATCCATCGTATGGCGGGGATTTTCCATCAGCATAAAGCGGCTACCCGGATAGGGTTCCTTACCATTATAAATGGGCGAATATGAGCAGGATGCTAAAAGCATCGTCACTGCTACTATAAACCATTTTTTCATTTTCTTGATCTCCAGATATACTTGATGTCGTTAGCTGACTGTCCTCTTAAAAAGCTGTTATCTCTCTTTAACAGATATGGAACAATCTTTGCTTCTCTATACTTGTACTGTTCAGAATTACGACACCTAAATCAGCTACAGAAACTAAAGCAAAATTCATACCCAATTTGGAAAGCCGAATGAAAAAACAGATATTCAGTGCCAGTTTTGTTGTTACAACCCTACTTTTCAGCAAGTTAGCTTTTGCGGAATGGTTTGAAGCAAAAGGGACGGCCAGCTTTGTAGCCTCAGAAGAGACGGCAAGGGTAAACGCTCTGGAAGACGCCCTCTACCAAGGAATGAAGTTTTCCGGGGCAGATATTGGGTCTCTGGCATCCCTACGACCATTTTTGGAACAGAAGCGCAGTGAATATCAGTTTACCAACCACGAAGTCCGCTATATCCGTGTGGTTGAGGCCGAAGCCTCTGACGGCAAAATGGAACTTCGGGTCCAGATGGATATCTACCCTTCGGCAACGGGTTGCCACGTCGGCCAGTATAAAAAGACCTTTCTGGTCGGCAGCATTGATATTGCCTCTCCTCAACAGGCGGTTATGGGTCAGATTTATGACATAGGGGATGACTTCAGTCATATTGTCAATCGTCAATTGGAACAGGACTCTGTCAGTTTTGTTTCGGTCGGCACTACAGATTACCAGATAGATAAAGGCAACCCTGCCGTGTTGCAGATGATTGCTCAGGACACCAGTGCCCAGTATATCATCGGAGGTGAAATTACCGACCTGACTGCCACAGTTGAGAAAAAGTTGCTGGGTGACGATATGATTAACCGCCAGTTTGCCCTTGAAATGCAGGTATATGACGGTAAAACCGGCCAGGAAGTGTATAACAAGGCCTACCGTGAAGTCGCACAGTGGCCGTTTCCTAAGTCCAGCCAGGTTGACACCCGCAGTGCCCGTTTCTGGGCATCTACTTACGGTAGTATGCTGCTGAGAGTCAGCCGTAACATTATGCTGGATCTTGAATCAGAGCTCTCCTGTAAAATAACCCTGCCTGAAGTAGTTGCGGTAAACGACTCAAAAGTCACCATCAATTTAGGCCGCCTACACGGGGTAAAAGTGGGTGATAAACTGCAACTCTGGCACACAGGTTCATTTATCGACCAGTTTGGATTACCCAGAAATAAGGTATCCCAAAGTGATATTACCCTCACCGTGAGCAGAACGTATGACCAGGAATCTGAACTTATGGTCGATCAACCTCAACTGGCACAGAGCATTCAGCTTGGCGATGTAATGCATAAGAATCTTCCTTAACTCATTAGTATACCGCTAAAGAAAAGGGCTTTGCTAATTGCAAAGCCCTCATTATTCCAGCTATCAAACAAGCTTTATAACTTAAACTGGCCTGCCAGCCTTTTCAGTTGATCTGCCAGCCCTGTCTGCTCCTGAGCGGCAAGAGCTATCTGCTCGCCACTCTCTGCGGTGACCTGAACACTATTGCTGATATCCTGAGCACTGGCCGATATCTCACTACTTACGGTGACCTGCTGCTCAGCGGCTGATGCAATCTGGGTTGCCATCTGTCTGATATTATCAATAGAGTCAACCACTACCGCCAATGTAGTTTGAACTTGTTCAGACTTCTCTACACTGGACGTTGCCAGCTGTTTTGCATCCCTTACCTGCTCGAACGCACTATCACTAAACTGCTGCAGCTTTTTCACCATATTTTCAATTTCAAGGGTCGACTCCTGAGTACGCTGGGCTAACGAACGAACCTCATCCGCAACAACGGCAAAACCACGCCCCTGCTCCCCCGCCCTTGCAGCTTCAATAGCAGCATTCAGCGCCAACAGATTGGTCTGCTCGGCAATACCCTGAATAACATCAACCACTCCGGAGATATTGCCACTACTTTCATGTAGCTCATTAATCGTCTCTGAAACGGAATCGATACGGGAAGAGACATGGTGTATTGACTGAGTGGACTCATCAACTGTCCTGCTGCTATCAGTAATCCGCTCATTGGCCGAATTGGCCTCTTCAGAAGTGAGCTGAATATTGCTGGCAACTTCTTTAATTGAAACACTCATCTGTTCCATGGCACTGACCACTAACAGTACCTGACTCTGTTCTTTCTTCAGTAACTCTGCATTTTCCCGCACTGTGACCGTTGACTCTTCAGAGGCAGCAGCCAGTTGATCACTTGAACCGGCAATAACATTCACTGTCTCAGTGATAGAATCAAGCATTCTGTTGAGGTCATTGGCGATCATGCCCAGCTCATCACCACTTGCTGAGTCACAACGAGAGGCAAGATCTTTATCAGCTGCTTTTTCCATCGTTCCTTTAAGGCTATGAATCTGGCGGGTAAAGCCTTTGAGCAGCATTATGCTGAAATAGGAAGAGAGTAGTATCAACACAGCAGACACTATTAAGTAGAGCCAGAAAGCTCTCTGAGATGAAGAGACAATACCCGACGATAACTTCAGAATCTCTTCCGTCAGCATCTCTTCCTGCTCTTTCAGCAGGTTAATTCTTGCCGTAGATTGAGCAAACCACTCTTCTGCTTTCTGATTCAATTCATTGGCAAATGCTTTACTACGATACGCTTCCACTTGCTTGACAGACGGGGCACTCATCATCTGACGAAAGGAATCTACATGCTGCGGCGAAGCGTAAATCTGAAAGGTTGAAAAGTAGCTGTTTTGTTCACTTACCAGTTGAACAAATTTTCTGAACATACCATTACCAAACTCGCCTCTGCCAAATGTATTACTTAGCACAGCCCTTTCAATACCAGCCCTCTCTTTGCCCTGCAAAAACTCGTAATAAGCAGCCAGAGAACGGCTAATCTCTGCCACTTCTGAGATTGAAACGGCCAGACCTGGAACAGATAACAACTTTCCGTTCAGCGTTGTATAGTAACTCAGTGCTTTTCCTAGTGGCGTACTCAGAGAGGTAATTCCGCTGCGCATCTCAGCTATCTGAGCTATCATGCTGTTTGCATCCTCAACCACACGCCAAAGCTGGCTATGTTGTTGTAGCTCTGATGAATGTTCAGCCAGATACGCTTTTAAATCCTTAAGCCGCTTATCCGTTTCTTTACGCTGCCGGGGCAACTTATCGGCAAAATTGTTACCTTTTGAGCCAATATAGCCCGCTGACATTCCTCTCTCTTTTTGCAGCTCATGCACCAGACGGCTGTTATAAGCAGAGAGTTCGACAAAGTTGTAAATTGTCGTTGCAGAATCTTTTACCTTGAGGCTGCCGGTGATTTGAACTCCGGCGAAATAACACAAAGCAACCAATATTGGTATCACCACCAACATCAGTTTTTGCCTTACATTTAATTGCATGTTAGGTCCTATACAAACAAAAATAATGCTTCCACGCCTTATTGACGTTGAATTCCCGATCCCTGTACTACAAGTTTAATATATGGTGCATAAATTGCCTGTTATTCAGACAATTAAGCCACAAAAGACAAAAAACCTTTAGAAATCAAAAAAAATCTCTATATAATCAGATTCTCAATGGGTCCCCTTGGCACAGCTGGATAGCGCGACTCCCTCCTAAGGAGTAGGTCACAGGTTCGAATCCTGTAGGGGACGCCATTTACCCTTTCATCTTTGCCGCTTGTATTCAGGGCCTGTATTCTTATTTATTTAGCTCATTTATTTCCAGATACACCATTCACAACTCTTTTAATTTACCCCTTATTAGGTATCTCTTTTATATAAAAAATAGCGCCAAACCTGATATATCAGCACCTAATAACTTTTCTATAAGTTATTTTTCAGAAACTCTCTGTTTATTACCGATAGCTCAAATTAAAAAAATGCCTTGATTTCTTCAATTTTCCGCGAGAATGTCATAGGCTTTATATTAATAGAAGTGTCATTTAGATAGCTAAGCGATGAGTAAAAGCAACCTAACGACAAACACCGGTCACCGATTTATATCCAAAGGTAAAACCGCCTTTAAAATTCATATCCATACGCCCGATGATAAGATTTTGCATCGTTCGGTGGGCTTTATTCGCCTTGGTGAAGAGAAAGCGCTGAAAAAAACCATCGAGCTAAGGAATGAACTGGGCAAAGAGATGTGGGGGAAGTTTTGGAACCGCTTACTGAAAGACCCTTATCTTATGACACGACTGCCACATGATCTGGAACCTAAAATCGTTTACAAGTCGAGAGACCCTGCCACCAGCGAAGGCTACTATATCGCCAAGTGGCGTGAATATATTGGTGAAGGAGAGTTTAAATACCGCAGTAAAGTTTGCTCAATTGATAAACACGGAAAGCTGGCCGCTTACTCCATCGCAAAGCGGGCTCTGCTGGAAGCTCATAAAGACGTGATTGACCTGTTAATGTTTATGGGACGGCTAAACAGTATCGACCTGAAATAGAGCTTTTGAAAAACAAAATCCCGCCATCTGGCGTAATGCTGATCAGTTAAGAAATTTAATAGATCAGTTGAACGATCCTTAAAAGGCTTCAAAATCCGGTATCAAGTAATTGATGCCGGATTTTTTATGTCTATTCAGTCCCTCCTTGATACAACTATTTCCTCTGTAAAAGAGCTCACTTCATTAGACAAGTTGAACTCACTACTCTCTCCTGAGTTGCTTGCACAAGCATTTGAAAAAGCGGGGGTTGCAACTGTACGCAAACGTCGCTTGCCATTGGAGGCTGTGGTTTGGTCAGTTGTAGGAATGGGTTTATTCCGACAAGAATCCGTCTGGGATATAGCCAGTAAACTTGATGTATCTTTGCCTGGAAAACGTCATTTAGTTGCACCAAGCGCATTAGTTCAAGCCCGGCAGAGGCTAGGTGTGGAAGCCATGCAGGAAACATTTCAGGCTCTGGCTGCTCATCACTTTAATAAGCAAAAGTTTGAAGTGTGGCATGGACTTAACCTGCTTGCAGTGGACGGTGTCGTTTTTCGTACCCATGACAATGCCGAAAACCGGGACTTCTTCGGCTCCGATAGCAATAAACAAGGGGAAAACAGTTACCCTCAGGTGCGCATGTGCTGCTTGATGGAGCTATCAAGTCATCTGCTTTTGGACAGTGCCTTCGATGCCAGAAAGATTGGCGAAATGACTCTTGCCGAAAGGCTGATTGAACACGCACCTGATTACTCACTAACCCTATTTGACAGAGGTTACTATTCACTTGGCCTGTTAAATAGCTGGTCTCAGGCGGGAACAGAAAGGCACTGGATGATACCGGCTAAAAAGGACCTTGTTTACACTGAAGTGCATAAACTCGGAAAAAGAGACAGGCTGGTATCAATCAAAACATCTCCTCAGGCACGAAAAAAGTTCTCTGACTTAAATGAAGAATTAATCGTAAGATTAACAAGTTATACCATTGATGGTCAGGAGTATCGTGTTTTAAGCTCGCTGACAGATCCGCTGAAATATCAATATAACGAGCTGGTAGAGCTTTACCAACAGCGTTGGGAAATTGAGCTTGGCTATCGAGAAATAAAACAAACCCTTTTATTGTCTGCCCACACACTAAGAAGTCGAAAGCCAGACATGGTTCGGCAAGAGCTATGGGGAGTACTTGTTGCCTACAATTTGGTTCGTATAGCGATGATCGAAGCTGCTTCAGGCATGGATGATGTTAATCCAAATAGGTTAAGTTTCTCTCACTGCGCGAGACATGTAATGGTTTATCTAACTACTATACCGATCAGTAGTCCGGGTAACCTTCCGAAGCACTATGCTACGCTTCTGGAAACGTTAAGAATGTTTGAATTGCCAGACAAGGTACCAGATAGAAAGTATCCTCGAGTGATGAGGAAAAAACCTAAAAAGTACCCTTACAAAAAATGCCAGTCAGCTTAACTGACTGGCATTACGCCATCTGGCGGGATTTTCTATTCAGACCTGAAACTATTATGCGTTAGCTTCACGTTCAGCGATAAATGCCAAAGCCATCTTGATTCGGCCTGTCACTCTCTCTTTGCCGATTAACTGCATCACAGCATCAACAGAGGGAGACTGACCACCACCGGTTACTGCAACACGAAGTGGCATACCGATTTTACCCATACCGATTTCAAGCTCTTCACAAACCTGAGCAATCACAGCGTGCAGGTTTTCTGTTGTCCACTCTTCCAGAGCTTCAACTTTTGACAACGCCAGCTCAAGAGGCTCTTTAGCAACACCGCGCAGATGTTTCTTTGCTGCTGCCGCATCAAAGGCATCAAAGTCCTGATAGAAATAGCGCGACTGCTGGGCAAGCTCAACAAGAGTATTACAACGCTCACCAACCAGGGCAATAACAGACTCAATTGCCGGGCCGTTTGCCTTATCAATACCCTGATTATCCAGATGCCACTGCAGGTGCTCTGCAACATAAGCAGGATCAGATGTCTTGATATAGTGGTTGTTCAGCCACAAAAGCTTATCGGTATTAAACGCAGAAGCAGACTTACTGATGGCGCTTAAGCTAAACAGATCAATCATCTCCTGCTGAGAGAAGATCTCCTGATCACCATGAGACCAGCCCAGACGAACCAGATAGTTGTTCAGTGCGTTCGGCAGATAACCTTCATCACGATACTGCATCACAGAGACTGCACCGTGGCGTTTAGACAGCTTAGCACCGTCATCACCCAGAATCATTGCACAGTGAGCAAAAGTAGGTACAGGGGCACCCAGAGCTTCATAGATGTTGATCTGACGAGGCGTATTATTGATATGGTCTTCACCACGAACTACATGAGTGATACCCATATCCCAGTCATCAACCACTACACAGAAGTTGTAGGTAGGAGAACCATCGGTACGACGAATAATCAAATCATCCAGTTGGTCATTACCAATCTCAATACGGCCACGGATCTGATCTTCAAAAACAACGCTGCCACTAACAGGGTTACGGAAACGGATAACACACGGGTCGCCCTCATTTGCTGCCTGATTTACGGCAACAATCTTAGGGTGGTTAGCATCGTAACGCGGCATCTCTTTATTCGCTTCCTGCTCCGCGCGGATTTCGTCCAGCAGCTCTTTAGAGGCATAGCATTTGTAAGCTTTATCTTCCGCTAACAGCTTATCCACCATTTCGTTATAACGATCAAAGCGTTTTGTCTGGTAGTAAGGCCCTTCGTCCCACTCTAATCCCATCCAACTCATACCTTCCAGAATGGCATCAACGGCTTCCTGAGTTGAACGTTCCAAATCTGTATCTTCAATTCTCAGAACAAATTCACCGCCCTGATTTTTAGCATATAGCCATGAATAAAGTGCTGTACGCGCACCACCAACGTGAAGATAGCCTGTCGGGCTAGGAGCAAAACGAGTTTTTACCGTCATGTAAATTACCTTAGTGATAAAAAGGTGCAGCGTTAGCCGCGGATAAGGACAAAAAAGTGGCGGTATTCTAGCATTGTGTGGTTGTTTTTCTCAATCCGGAATTATTAACCCCTTGACCTTACCCAAGGGGTAGGGTTTATCTTTTTGTAAAACGTTAGCTGTCAGAGAATTATTATGAAAACTTATACTATTGCTCTCTCCGGGTTAGGCTGTGGCAAGTGCATCAAAAAACTGTCTGATCTGTTCGGGCAGGAAGCTGACTCTCAAATCGAATCTATCACTAAAGAGCAGTTAGTTTTAACCACGTCACTCCCCCTATCAGGCGTGATTCAGAAAATTGAACAGCTGGGCTACGGCGCAGGTAATCACTTTACTCTGGCTTTATCCGGCCTGAACTGTGGCCGATGTGTTAACAAGGTAAAACAGCACCTATCCGGCCTGTATCAGGTCGCTGAGTTTGAAATAAGTAAGACAGAACTTAGCCTTAAAACAACACTCGACGTAGATGAAGTCATAGCCGAGATTCAGTCACTCGGCTATCAGGCCGCAACTGAAAAACAGCTTTTAAACTATCCTGGCTCTGACCAGAGCAGTCCCTCCTCATCCGAGCCTTTTGAAAATATACAAGTTCACAACTCTACAGAACATTCAAATGTCATCAACCTTGTACTTAAGGGGATGACTTGTGCCAGTTGTGTTGCCTCGGTAGAAAAAGCTTGTCTGGCCGTTGAGGGAGTTTCAAAAGCTCAGATAAACCTTGCCGAACAGAGTGCCACTGTCTGGCTGGCGGAAAATGCTGACGACTCTGCTGTGTTATCTCAGCTAATCAGTTCGGTCGGACAAGCCGGCTATGGTGCGTCTGCAATACAAAATCAACAGCAGCAACAACAAGAGCTTCAGCAGGCAAATATCAACCAACAAAACCACTATAAACGCAGTGCCATTCAGGCATTGGTAATCGGTGCGCCTATGATGTTATGGGGGATGCTGGGCGGCAGTATGATGATTACCTCTCCTGCCGATCAAATCGGTTGGGGGGCTGTTGCCCTGATCTGCTTTGCCTTACTGGCAACGGCCGGACGCTCCTTCTTTGTTAATGCATTCCAGTCGCTGAAACATAAAAGAGCCACAATGGATACATTGGTAGCTTTGGGTACCGGAGCCGCTTGGTTTTATTCAACTCTGGTGGTGTTATTGCCTGAATGGTTTCCGCCAGCTTCCCGCCATGTCTATTTTGAAGCGAGCGCCATGATTATCGGCCTTATCTCATTAGGACATTATATTGAGGCGAAAGCTAAGTTTAAAACCACTCAATCTCTGCAGTCTCTGATCGGATTGCAGGCTAAAGTGGCAACCGTAGTTACCGCAGAAGGCGAAAAAGAGCTACCCATAGAGCAGATTCAGACGGGCATGCAGATCAGAGTAAAACCGGGAGGTAAAGTAGCTATTGACGGTACCGTAGTTAAGGGTGAAAGCTATATCGATGAAGCTATGCTGACCGGTGAGCCGGTCCCAAAACTTAAAACCATTGGCGATAAAGTATCGGCAGGTACCATCAACAGTGACGGAAGCCTGCTTATTGAAGCTACCGGTGTCGGCAGCCAGACTATGCTGGCAAGAATTATTTCCATGGTAAGGCAGGCTCAGAGCAGTAAACCGCCTATCGCAAAACTGGCCGATTCAATTTCAGCCGTATTTGTTCCCGTAGTGGTCGCTATTGCAATAGTGACAGCAGTAACATGGTGGTTGCTAGGTCCGGAGCCTCAGGCTAGCTATATGCTGGTAGTCTCTACCACGGTATTAATTATTGCCTGCCCTTGTGCTCTGGGGCTGGCGACTCCCCTATCAATCACAGTTGGTGTGGGTAAAGCGGCTGAGGCAGGTATTCTTATCCGTGATGCAGAAGTACTGCAGACAGCAAGCAAAATCGATACTGTAGTATTTGATAAAACCGGTACCCTGACAGAAGGGAAACCTTCCGTTCAGCAAATTACCCTGCTAAGTAACTGGCAGGAGAAAGAGCTGCTGGAACTGGTATACGCCCTTGAGTCCCACTCTCAACACCCTCTGGCTGCCGCCGTTTGTGACTATGCAAAACAGCTGGGAACGACTCTGGCTGAGGCAGACAACGTTGCCACACAACGTGGTAAAGGCATCACAGGCAGAGTTCAAAACAGAGAGGTTGCCATAGGATCCGTTGATTTTATTACCTCTCTTTGCCCCTTTAATGAAACAGATACCATTGCCTCTTTTACCGATAAAGCGTGGACGCCTGTCGTAGTTAGTATTGACGGTGTTGCTGCTGCGGTTATTGCTATTTCCGATACCATCAAGGCGGAATCTGAACAGGCTGTCAGACAGCTTAATGAACGGGGAATAGAAGTGATACTTCTCTCCGGTGACAACAAACAAGTGGCCGGAAAAATTGCTGCCCAGCTTGGCATTCAGCATGTTATCGCAGAAGTATTGCCGGATCAGAAAGCGGTTCATATTCAGCAACTGCAAAAGCAGAACAAAAAGGTAGCTATGGTCGGAGACGGAATCAACGATGCGCCGGCACTGGCACAAGCCGATATAGGTATTGCTATGGGGAGTGGTTCGGATGTGGCAATAGAAAATGCTCAAATGACTCTGCTTAACTCATCGCCTTTTGCCATAATTAATGCCATTGATCTCTCCAGAGCGACACTAAAAAATATGAAGCAAAACCTGTTTGGCGCATTTATCTACAACTCATTGGGTATTCCCGTAGCTGCAGGCGTTCTCTATCCGTTTACCGGCTTTTTACTAAGTCCGGTTATTGCCGGAGCGGCCATGGCTCTGTCATCCATTACAGTAGTTACCAACGCCAACCGGTTGAGGTTGTTTAAACTCAACTAACTTTCGCCCGCTCCGTAAGAGTATGGTATGTTTCTTTTCGCATACCATACTTTTCGGTCAGGATATGAAAAACAAAATACAGCTCGCATTACTCTCTGTTTTAATTCTGTTTACCAACCCGGCAATATCAGAACCTCTTCACTGGCAGGCAAGCAAAGACGGGCGTACATTTATGATTCTGGGTTCCATTCATCTTGGTACTCCTGATATGTACCCTTTACCAGAGCGGGTTGTTGACTTTCTGAAGTCCGGCGATGGTCTGGTCACTGAAATCGATCTCAACGCCTCCGGCCAGCAAACTATTACCGCAGATAAACAACCATTAACACGCGAAATACTTAGTGATGCTCAGCTAGCCACTTTAAGTAAAATTAACCGGACGCTCGGATACCCTGACGAGGCATTTTTCGATCTCCCGGCATGGCAAACCGCCCTGACTCTTCAGGTAGGGCAACTTACCTCGCTCGGTTATAAAACCGATTTAGGTATAGATAACTACTTCACCGTTCAGGCAGCGAAAAATAACATTCCCGTATTCGGACTCGAGAGCGTCGGTTATCAACTCGGCTTGTTTACCGATGATGTCAGAATCAGTAAGTGGTTATTGACCAATACCGTAGATTACTGGCAGGAAAATCAACAAATAAGCCGCTGTCTGGCCGACAGCTGGAAATCAGGAAATGCCGCTCATCTGGCATCATTGGCACAAGAGAGCAAAATAAACGACTTTATCAGCGAACGCTTTATCTATAAAAGAAACAGAGACTGGGCAGACAAACTGAGCAACCGTCAGTTTTTAAAAGACGGCCGTTATCTGGTGGTAGTGGGTGCCCTGCATCTGGTTGGGGAGCAAAACCTGATTCAGCTTTTGAGGCAGAAGGGCTACCAGATAGAGCTGTTGTCCAGGCCGGAAGCCGTTTCTTGTCACTAATGTCAGAGCTTACCGATCTTATTACATAGCTGCTCAGCTAACTGATGAGTAGCTATATTGCGGTTGATGACCTCGCTCTCCAGTCGCCCTTTGTTTACCACCCTAAACCAGTCATCAATCATACAATCAAAACCTTTGCTGGTTAGCATTGGTGTCCAGTCTTTCAGGCCAATACTGCTCTGCTGATTATCTTTCCATAATGTGCCATTATCGAATGAGTTAAACTCATAGGATTCAGAAGCGAAGTCTGCCGAAATACGCTCTCTCGTTACGCCGTGCAGCCGATCCATCGAAGCGTGTAACAAGGTCTGTTTCTGCTGCCAGTGAACATCTATCCTGCCAAGCAAACCATTCTGCTGGTGATAAATCACATCCATATCATCCAGTGTGGATTTAGCAAAGATGTTCACACTGTCTAACGGATGAATAAAATCATCAAAAATAAAGTCTCTGACCTTTCCGGGCTGATTATGTCTGTGCTTTTCCCAACGTAACGAAAACAGATCGGGTCTTAAGCCTTGCTGTACGCCACTAAGAAACTTTGCCTGCAAAGGAAGGTGACGCCGGTTAAAGCCGACATACAGTGGCGTTTTATGTTTCTCGGCATACTCATAAAGTAGCTCACAATCAGCTGCGCTGTTTGCCAGAGGTTTATCAACAAACGTGGCAATACCGTGCTGCAGGAAAAAGCTGGCTACCTCAGTATGAACTGCTGTGGCGGCGTGAATCATTACCCCATCGATATTTGAGCCCAATAAGCTTTTATAATCGTTATTAAACTCTTTAATACGGTATTTATCTGCCATACCGGAGAGTACAGGTTTGCTGCGGCTACAAAGCACCAGCTCAATATCCGTTTTCTGTGTAATAACCGGCAGGTAAGCCTTTTGGGCAATATCCCCGAGACCGATAACAGCAATCTTCATTTTCAGGCTTCCTCTTAAGGTTTCAGCAAGGGTGAACAACATTACTTTATCAGATAGCAGAGTATTTGCTGTAAAGAGGTGCACAAAAGAAGTGAAAGAGGATTCTCCAGAACGGCAAAAGCCCCAGCATTTCTGCTGAGGCTTTCTAAATATGGTCAGTGAAGAGCTGAGTTCAGAAATAGCCGACCCCCTGACCCTTTGGTCTCGTTCATTGGTTAAATACAGAATTCAGAACGAAAAAAGCCTCGTCATAAAGACGAGGCTTTTCAGAATATGGTCGGTGAAGAGCCGAATTCAGGAATAGCCGAACCCCCGACCCTCAGGTTCCGTTCATTAACTAAATACGGAATTCCAAAATGACAAAAGCCCCAGCATTTCTGCTGAGGCTTTCTAAATGTGGTCGGTGAAGAGGGATTCGAACCCCCGACCCTCTGGTCCCAAACCAGATGCGCTACCAAGCTGCGCTATTCACCGAAATGTTGTTCTCATTTGAAATGCTGCCAGAGGGTCACCCTCTAGTCCCGCTATTCTAAAATCGGGATGCGCTACCAAGCTGCGCTATTCACCGAATTTGTTGTTCTTATCACTGAGAACGGATGCGTATAATACGGTAAATTTATCAGGACGCAAGCCATTTTATAAAGTTTTTTCTGAAATAAATCTGTTTGGTTAAAACAGAAGCAATCCGCCTTAAAGTGTGACTAAAAACGCAACAATAAAAACATACGCTTAACTATTTTGCCACAATTGATCTAGATCAGAACATAAAGCATACGCAACCTCTATGTTACTTATTGTCTTCACTAACGTTTTTAGGAGGAACTATGGACTTTTGGTTAGATCTTTTATTTGGCAACGCTGTAGGTTTGTCTTCCATGATAGTTATCTTTGGCGCCCTTGGTCTGATGCTATTTTTCGGTAGTTACTTCATTTATAAAGCGGTGAATGACAAATCTCCTCACTAGATCGCTTAGCAATTAAAGCTATTGCTCCGGAACAAATTGACTATTTGTTCCGGTTTTCTTTGTCTGAAATTTGCCCCTGCTGATATACTCTCTGTTATCCGGTTCCATACAGTTATCCTTCTATGTCTCAACACGATGATTTCGAGCTATTCCAGCAGATGATGGAAGATGTAAAACCCATCAAACAAGACACCGCAGAACTTAAAAAACAGCATCAGGTCACGGAAACGCACCTGACCAAGCAGAGAGCAGCAATGTGGCTTAGTGAACAAGAGCCCGATTACCTCTCCTTAGATCATGCTGTCATGCTTAAGCCGGAAGATATCATTGCTTTTAAGCGCGATGGTGTTCAGGAAGGCGTCTTCCGCAAACTCCGCCTTGGTAAATACCCGATACAAGCCAAACTGGATCTGCACAGAAGAACGCTAAAAGAAGCCAGAGACGAGATTATCCGCTTTCTGAAGCAGTGCCTGAGAATGGATATACGCACGGTTATTATCGTTCATGGTAAAGGAGAACGTTCTAACCCACCCGCTATGATGAAAAGCTATACGGCAAGCTGGCTGGAACAGATTAGCGATGTTATGTGTGTTCATTCTGCACAGCAGTTTCATGGTGGCTCCGGCGCGGTATATGTTCTTCTCAGAAAGAGTGCAGAGAAAAAAGCAGAAAACAGAGAGCGTCATCAAAAACGTATGGGTTAGACGATTATGTGGTAGACTTCCCCCTCTTCAGCTCTCCTCATCAGGAAAGTTTTTATTACCGTTGTGAAACGCAAGAGAAAATCTATGTCTTCTGAAATCCAGCTTAAACGCCTGAACAAGTTTATTAGCGAAACAGGATTCTGTTCCCGCCGCGAAGCAGACCGCCTTATTGAACAAGGACGCGTCAGTATAAATGGTAACCAGCCAGAAATGGGCACTAAAGTGCACCCGGACGACGATGTACTGGTCGATGGCAAACCACTAAGGGCGAAAGCTAAACCCATCTATATTGCTCTTAACAAGCCCACCGGCATCACCTGCACTACCGAACGCGATGTCGAGGGAAATATTGTCGACTTTATCGGTCTTAAACAGCGCATTTTTCCTATAGGACGCCTGGATAAGCCCTCTGATGGTTTGATTTTCCTCACCAATGACGGCGATATCGTCAATAAGATCCTTCGCGCAGGCAATAACCACGAAAAAGAGTATGTAGTAAGGGTCGATAAACCAGTGAGCAAACAGTTTCTTGACAAGATGGCATCGGGTGTCGAAATTCTTGATACCGTAACACTGCCATGTAAAGTGACTCAGGAGACCCGTTACTCGTTCAGAATTACCCTGACGCAAGGCTTGAACAGACAAATCCGCAGAATGTGTGAAGCACTTGGTTACGAGGTATTTAAGCTACGCAGAGTGCGTATTATGAATATCACCATTGATGGTATACCGAATGGTAAATGGCGTTATCTGACCGACAGCGAAGTGGCCGAAATTACCCATATGATTTCGGGCTCAAGTGGTACAGAAGAAGCCTCCTCTAAAGACAATAAAGGGAAGAAAATTAGCAAGGCCACAGACGCCAAGCTATTTGACAGCCGGGAAGAAAACCAGCACTCAAAAGCGCGAAGAAACCAGAAGCATAAAACCTTTAAAGGCAACAATGCCGAGAAGTATCGTCATGCTCCGGGTAAAGGGAAAACCAATAAAAACAGCAGCAGAGTAAACAAAACTTCTGAGAAAACGCCGGCTAAACGTATTGGTGGTACTCTATCCCTGAACAAATAATCTGACAAAGTAATATCAGGGCAGCCCGGCTGCCCTGTTTTTTCAGGTTAAACTAACAAACTCGGCCTGGGTTAGCTTTGCTAAATCCTCAGGAGACAACTCTATCTCCAGCCCCCTTTTGCCGGCTGATACACAGATGGTCTGCTGACCAACTGCTGATGCATCAATAAAAGTTGGCAACGCTTTTTTCTGTCCCAAAGGGCTTATACCTCCGACAACATATCCTGTCACTTTCTGGGCAATATCCGGGTCCGCCATATCGGCTTTTTTCGCCTTAGCCGCTTTGGCTGCATTCTTCAGATTGAGCTTCTGCTTTACCGGAACCACGGCAACAGCCAACTGCTTCGGCTCTCCGTTGAGACAAAACAGCAGAGTCTTAAACACCTGCTCTGCAGGTTGCCCTAGCACCTCAATCGCCTCCAGACCGTAACTGGAGTGCGATGGGTTATGCTTGTATTGATGAATCTTGAATGTAACCTTGCTCTTCTTAGCGGCATTGATAGCGGGCGTCATAAAGTACCTGAAAATTAGACAGAAAAAAGGCGATGCAGTTGCATCGCCTTAATCTACGTCGGATTATCAGTAATCGTCAAGATTACTTATAAACGATTTCACCTTTTGGCTCAAACTTGCTTACGTCGATTGGGCTGTTCTTCTCAAGGAAATCTTTAAGAACCTCAGCATCTACGAAGCCAGTGTTAACGTGGCCAGGGTTAGCAGTTAGTTTAGGATAGCCGTCACCACCTGCTGCATTAAAGCTTGGTACTGTAAAGCGGTAAGTCTTAGCCATATCTAGTGGCTTACCACCGATCATTACGTTGCTTACTTTACCGTCAGCAACAGTCATAGAAATACCAGCGAACTGAGCGTATGCACCAGAGTCAACAGGCTTAGTTGCAACAACGTTCAGGTAATCCAGTACTTCAGCACCAGACATGTCGTTAGTAGTGATTGCGTTACCAAATGGCTGTACAGTCAGAACATCTTTATAAGTAACGTCACCAGCTTCGATTGACGCACGAACACCACCAGAGTTCATTACTGCGAAGTCTGCATTGGTACGTGCCATATGTGCAGAAGCAATCAGACGGCCAAGGTTAGTCTGCTTGAAGCGAACGATGTTACGCTCACCAACCAGCGTACCGTTAGTTTCAGCGATCTTGCCTTCTAGCTGAGCTTTACCCTTCTCTTGGTAAGGCTGCAGGAATGCGATCATCTCAGCATCCTGAGGGATCTCTTTCTGGATAAATACGCGCTTCTTCTTACCGTCAACCTTGATCTTCTTCTTCAGGTTAACGGGAACTAGATCGTAGCTTACCATCTCTAACTCACCGTTGCGGAATTCGTAGTCAGCACGACCAACGTATTTACCCCACTCGTGAGCCTGAACAATCCAAGTACCATTTTGGTTGTCTGGCTTACACTCATCACCCGGCTTGAACTTTTTGTTCATTACGTTCGGGCCTTCCATACATACTGGCTCCTGAGAGTGACCACCAACGATCATGTCCAGAGAACCTTCATCAAGGAAGCGTGCAAGAGCTACGTCACCCGGTGCGTTGACACCACGGTTGCCATCTTCGTAGTGACCCATATGAGTCAGAGCAAAGATTAGATCAGGTTTTTCAGTCTTTTCGATTTCTGCAATCAGTTTCTTCGCTTCAACTTTAGGATCGCGGAACTCAAGGCCACTGATGTACTCAGGGTTACCGATTTTCGCGGTATCTTCAGTCGTCAGACCGATAAGAGCAATCTTGATGCCTTGCTTCTCAACCATCTGATAAGCTTGATACTTACGCTTACCTGTAGCTTTGTCATAGATGTTTGCAGACAGAACAGGGAAGTTAGCCCAGTCGATTTGCTTTTCAAGAACAGAAAGAGGGTTGTCGAACTCGTGGTTACCTAGTGCCATCGCATCGTAACCAATCTTGCTCATACCTTTGAAGTCTGGTTCAGCATCTTGTAGATCTGACTCTGGAACACCAGTGTTGATATCACCACCAGATAGAAGAAGTACGCTACCACCTTCTGCAGCAACTTCAGCACGAATTTGGTCGATCAGCGTCTTACGCGCTGCCATACCATATTCGCCATATTTGTTAGACCAGAAACGACCATGGTTATCGTTAGTATGCAGAACAGTTAGCTTGTAAGTCTGATCTTGCTCCCACGCAGGACCTGATGCACATCCGGCAAGAGTCGCCAGAATAGCAGTACTTACTGCTGTTTTTAGTAATAGGCGTTGCTTCATCTTGAATTACCTTTCTTATTAAATCGAGGGGATTTCCACTGCTTTTTGTGTTCCCGGCCAGCCAACGGAGGGCAGAAAACATGAAGTAGTTTAAGATAAGTAAAGAAATCTATCTTAGTGATTTCATCATTATCAATTTCAGATCACCTTTATAGTACATAAAGGTTGTAACAGTAAATCAACATTGCACGCAAAACCAAGGCTTATCACAGGCAAACGCTTGCTTATGATCTTGGTGCTTTTGCTCTATCGTGCTAACGTCTGTTTACTCTTTAAACTAAAGATATCACTCGGTGACCTAAGCAAATAAGTATATACAGATAGAAAAAAGCCAGCGAAAACGCTGGCTTAAAAGTTTGAGCTAAGTCTTATTTAATTTCGATTTGTGGAAAACTTTTAATCAAATCATCCAGAGCTTTCATCTGACTCAGGAAAGGTTCCAGTTTATCCAGTGGTAATGCAGAAGGACCATCACAGCGCGCTTGATCCGGATTTGGGTGCGCTTCAATAAATAGACCGGCAATACCAGTCGCCAGACCAGCTTTTGCCAGCTCAACAGTTTGTTCACGACGGCCGCCGGAAGCTGCTCCCGATGGATCACGCATCTGCAGAGAGTGAGTGACATCAAAGATGATCGGGCTTCCCTTAGACTCTTTTTTCATTACGCCAAAGCCAAGCATATCCACCACAAGATTATCGTAACCATGGCAAGAACCACGTTCGCAGAGGATGATATTTTCATTTCCGCACTCGGCAAATTTCTCTACGATATTGCCAACCTGACCCGGGCTCATAAACTGAGGTTTCTTCACGTTTATAACCGCTCCCGTTTTTGCCATCGCTTCCACCAGATCGGTCTGACGGGCAAGAAATGCCGGAAGCTGAATAACATCAACAACGTCAGCGACAGGTTGTGCCTGCTCTTCTGTGTGTACATCAGTAATGATTTTTACACCAAAAGTATCTTTTAGTTCCTGAAAGATCTTCATACCTTCTTCCAGACCCGGGCCACGATAAGAATGCACTGAGCTACGATTTGCTTTGTCGAAAGACGCTTTAAACACGTAAGGAATACCCAGCTTTTCTGTTACCTTCACATAATGCTCACAGATTTGCATAGCCAAATCACGGGATTCCAGAACATTCATACCAGCGAAAAGGGTGAAAGGTTTGTCATTAGCAACAGGAATGTCACCAACATGAACGATTTTTTGTTCCATCATTTGTCTCTACATTTAATGAATTGTAACTGAGTTTTCATCCAGCGCTTTTAACTGACTCTTCAGCAACTCTGCTGCTGGGTCTTCCGGGCACTGGTCAATAAAAAACTGATAATCATTTTTAGCAACCTGATGACAATCAAGCTGCTGATATATAAAGCCTCTGTCGCGAATCTCATACGGATCATCAGGAACAAAGGTCAACGCTAGATCGGTACATTTAAGGGCAAGGGTATAGCGCTCTTCGCGAAGCAGTGCACTTTTCAGTATCGCCAGCCAGCGGCCAATAACCGTAGGATGGTCTGCTGATTCAAGGTGCTCCGACTTAAGCTCAGCCAGCGGTCCTTCCTGACCAATCAGCCAGGCCTGAAGCACACTCTCTGCCACGTACTCGCCATTATAAGGGTTAACATATCTGACCGGTTCATCATGCCAGCTCACTTTAACCAGAAACTGAGTAGGAAAAGTGACGCCTTCCAGCGGAAAGCCAAGCTTACGGCCAAAATAGAGCAGCAAGGCACCAAGACTGACAGGAATACCTTTACGACGCTGTAATACTTTATCAATAAATACGTTTTCAGATGAGAAATAGGCTTCGCTGTCACCGGCAAAGTTCCAGTCGTAATAGAACACTCTCAGAAACGATTCAAATTTCTGTTTCTCATCCAGTTCATTGACCAACAAAAGTTCAGCGTCGTTATAAAGCCTGTCCAGCTCAGCTTCAACCCAGTTTACCTCTACTTCAGGGTTGACGGCATGATTCAAGGCTATTGCACCCTCAACCAGCTCCAGTTGATCCAAGTCCTCATCAAACAAATCAAACATGTTTTATCCCAGTAACGAAGTTGATTTGGTCATTGCAATATTGGCCGCCATCAGCATCCAGCCCAGCGCACCAAAAAAGCCAAAAATTCTTAGTAGTTTGTTCTTTGCCATTCTCAGGGCAAAAAAGCCTAATGCAAAGTAAGCAAGAATACAGGTTGTTTTTTGGGTGAACCACTCCGCTCCCGGCGTGAAAGGTACAAAGCCCATAGCAAACACTAAACCTACCCCTGACAAAATCAGAATAGTATCAACTACGTGAGGTGCAACTCTGATAAGCTTTTTTTCCATTAATTGAGATTCAGCCATCACAAGAGCAAATCTCACTGAAAGTAGTAGTGCACTCAGTGCAATTGCCAGAAAATGAATATGTTTTAATGCGAAATACACAGTATTCTCTCTATAAAGTTTAGTTATTCTACCAACTGACCCATGGTTACCCGGTCATTTCCGGCATAGTCCTGCTCAGTTGATACGCTAGTATAGCCAAATTTCTCCATTAATTGGCGAACTTCTTTGCCCTGCTCAAAGCCGTGCTCAAACAGTAACCAACCCTTGTCTTGCAGGTAGTTTCCGGCGTTCTCTGCGATATGACGAATATCAGCTAGGCCTTTCTGCTCAGAAACTAATGCTGACAGCGGCTCAAAGCGGACATCTCCGCGCAATAAATGGGGATCATTTTTCTCAATATAAGGAGGGTTTGAAACAATAAGTGAGAAAAGCTCACTGCTACCGGATTGCTCAACGGGTTCAAACCAGCTGCCCTGAAGAAAACGACTATTTTTCAGTTCAAGGCGGGCGGCGTTTTCCGTCGCAAGCTCAACCGCTTCCGGACGTAAATCGATACCGGTAACCTGACTTGATGGCAGCTCAGAAGCTAATGCCAGAGCAATGGCGCCCGTTCCTGTGCCAAGATCCAGTATATTGTTTGGTTCTGCGGTTGCTTTTTCCAACGCCAGTTCAACCAGACGTTCAGTATCAGGGCGCGGAATCAATGTTGACGGAGAAACCTTCAGAGGCAGAGACCAAAACTCCCTTTCTCCGACAATATAAGCAACAGGTTCACCTTTCAGCCTTCTTTCCATCAGAGTATAAAAAAGTTCAAGAGTCTGCTGATTTAATACTTTTTCCGGCCAGGTAAGAAGGTAACTGCGTGGTTTATCCAGCGCATGACATAACAAGACCGCAGCATCAAGTGCTGCGGAATCACTGCCACTGTCGTGTAGTTCGACAATGGCTTTTTTTAATGCATCTTCAATAGATGGCAAATTATCAGACATGGCTGTTGATTAGTTTTGCTCTGCTAAAGCAGCTAACTGATCCGCCTGATGCTCCTGAAGCACAGGGTCAACCAGACTCTGAAGGTCACCTTCCATGACTTCAGCCAGACGGTATAAGGTCAGGTTGATGCGGTGATCAGATACACGACCCTGAGGATAGTTATAAGTACGGATACGGTCACTACGGTCACCAGAGCCCAACAGGTTACGACGGGTATCTGAAACTTCCGCAGCACGGCGTGCCTCTTCTGCCTGAATGATTCGCGCAGCCAGAACAGACATAGCCTTAGCTTTGTTCTTATGCTGAGAACGTTCATCCTGACACTCAACCACAGTACCAGTTGGTAAGTGAGTAATACGGATAGCGGAGTCCGTGGTGTTAACGTGCTGACCACCGGCACCAGAAGCGCGGAATGTGTCTATCTTCAAATCAGCAGCCTTAATTTCCGGCAGGTCGGCTTCAGGGATCTCAGCCATCACAGCGACGGTACAAGCTGAAGTATGAACACGACCCTGTGATTCAGTCGCTGGTACACGCTGAACACGGTGACCGCCAGACTCAAACTTAAGTACACCATAAGCGCCGTCGCCGGATACCTTGGCAATCATCTCTTTGTATCCGCCCTGCTCAGAGATATTTGAGCTCATCACTTCGATGCGCCAGCCCATTTTTTCTGTATATTTGCTATACATCCGGAACAAGTCACCAGCAAAAATACCCGCTTCATCACCACCGGCACCGGCTCGAATCTCCAGGAAGCAGTTACGCTCATCGTTTGGATCTTTCGGAATAAGCAGAATTTGTAGATCATCAGCCAGTTTTTCAATTAAAGCTTCAGATTCTTTAATCTCTTCCTGTGCCATCTCACGCATCTCAGCGTCATCTTCTTTTGCCATCTCCTCTGCGGCAGCTAAATCTTCGTGCGCCTGCTGATAAGCCTGAAAGCACTTAGTCACTTCTTCCAGTTGTGAATACTCTTTTGACAGGGCACGGAATTTGTCTTGGTCGCCAATAATATCGGGATCGCCAAGCAGGTGCTGAACTTCCTCATAACGCTCTACAAGGGTTTCAAGCTTAGTAAGAATGGATGATTTCATAGTCTTCTTTAATTCTGTTGAAGGTCGTCAAGACCCAGACTCTGTCGGATAACAGAGAGCTTTTCTGGTTCTCCTTGCTCAGCGGCGCTTTGTAGCGCTCGTGTCGGAGCATGGATAAGTCGATTTGTCAGCTTATTACCTAATTCATGCAGGATCTTCTCCGGATCACCACCAGATGCCAGAGACTGAATGCTTTTCGCGATTAACTCTTCGCGGATACTATTGGCTGAATTACGGTATTCTCTGATGCTATCGACAGCTTGTAAAGAGCGAAGCCATGTCATAAACACCGCACTCTCTTCAGTCACAATTGCTTCCGCCTGAATAGCTTCGACTTTTCGTTGTTCAATATTCTGATTTACGATGGATTGCAAATCGTCGACAGTATACAAATAGACGTCGTTCAGATCACCTACTTGCTGTTCAACATCTCGCGGTACAGCGATATCAACAATCAGAATCGGCTGTCTTTTGCGCTTTCTGATTGCGGTTTCTACCATTCCCTTACCAATAATAGGCAGAGGACTGGCCGTTGAACTGATCACAATATCGGCTTTATGCAGATGTTCCGGAATATCCTGAAGGCTGATAACATCGGCATTAAACTGTTCCGCCAGATTCATCGCCCTTTCACGGGTACGGTTGGCAACAATCATCTTTTCGCAGCCATTATCGGACAGGTGCTTAGCCACCAGCTCTATGGTTTCTCCCGCGCCAACCAGAAGCACGGTAGATTTCTCAAGGGATTCAAAAATATGTTTTGCCAACGTACAAGCGGCGTAGGCAACAGACACTGCACTTCCGCCAATTTCCGTCTCTGTGCGCACCCGTTTAGCCACTGAAAAAGTTTTCTGAAACAGCTTTTCCATGGTGCTGTCTACCGCTTTATCTTCTCTGGCACCGGAATAAGCCTGCTTAACCTGGCCTAAAATCTGCGGTTCGCCTAATACCAGTGAGTCCAGCCCGCACGATACCCTCATCAGGTGTTTAATCGCCGCCTGCTCTTCATAGATATATAAGCTGGGTTTTAACTCTTCAGGTTTAACCTGATGGAACTGAGATAACCACTCTATCACTTTGTTTTTATTGGCAGAGTTTTTCAGATCACAATAGATTTCTGTACGGTTACAGGTAGATAAGATAACCCCACTATGTACATGTGCGTTAGACTTCAGTTGCTGATGAGCCTCTGTTAACTTCTCAGGGGAAAACGCAACCTTTTCTCGCAATTCAACCGACGCTGTATTGTGATTGATACCAATAGCAAGCAAAGACATTAAATAGGATTTCTCAACGTTGGAAAATAAATCAAAAACAGAATTTTACTTGATGGCTACCCGTAATGAAAGAGTATCGCCTATTTGTTTTTCTGACTTCGTGATTTAGGTGATATAGTTACCCCTAAAGTTGTAATGGCTTTCTAATCCCTTGTGTTAAACCAAGACAAATACGTCAACAAATGAATAACATTAAATCAATACTTTTTCTTTCCCTGTCACTTTTGATACTGGCAGGATGTGAAACCGTACCACAACTTTCTGAGACTAATGTCCAGTGGGAAAGCCATCAGGCTCAGCTGGCTAAAATAGAACAGTTTGAAGCAACCGGGAAAATTGGCTTTCGCTCTCCTGAAGAACGCTTTTCCGCCAGCTTTAACTGGAAACAGACGGCCGACTCAAGCCAGCTAAAGCTATTCAACCCTCTGGGTAAAACCGTATTAACCCTGAACATCAATAAGCAAGGGGCGACTCTGGTTAACTCTGACAACCAGACTTTTTTCAATAAAGATGCCAGCACTCTCTTCTATCAGCTAACCCGATTGCAATTTCCGGTAGAACAGCTTAAAGACTGGTTAAAAGGACAGCCGGCTCAGGCAGATAGTTACGCCTTAAACGAAACACATACACTGAGTTCCCTCAGCAAAACAATTAACCGCCAACTCTGGCAACTTGATTACACCAGCTATCAGGATATCAACAACACACCAATGCCTTACAAAATGAAACTGGCCAAAAAAGATACTCAGGTACAAATTGTTGTCTCAACATGGAAAATCGATTCATGATCACCCAGAAAACCCAGTGGCCTTCTCCGGCTAAACTCAACCTGTTCCTTTACATTACCGGTCGCAGGGAGAACGGTTATCATGATCTGCAAACCCTGTTTCAGTTTCTCGACCATGGTGACCAGCTAACCATTACCGCAAACCAGAGCGGTGAAATAACACTAACCCCTGAAATAGAAGGGCTTCCCGTTGAACAGAACCTGATTTGGAAAGCGGCTCAGGCACTAAAACCGTATACGCCTGATGAGTTTGGTGCCGATATCCATCTGGAAAAGATCCTTCCTATGGGCGGCGGTATCGGTGGTGGTTCATCAAATGCCGCAACGGTGCTGATCGCATTAAACTATCTATGGCAGCTCGGTTTGTCTGACGACAAGCTGGCTGAAATCGGACTGGATCTCGGCGCTGATGTTCCTGTTTTTGTCAGAGGATTTGCTGCTTTTGCAGAGGGTGTAGGAGAGAAATTGCAACCGGTTCGGCCGGATGAGAAATGTTATCTGGTCGTCAGACCGGACGTCAGTATCTCAACCGCAGAGATTTTCTCCCACCCGGATTTAACCAGAAACACGCCAAAACGTCCTATTTCTGAGCTGATAAGCGGATCACAAGAAAACGATTGCGAAAAAATCGTCCGATTGCTCTATCCAGAGGTTGATAAGCAACTTTCATGGCTGCTACAATACGCGCCGTCAAGATTGACGGGAACCGGTTCCTGTCTGTTTTCAGAGTTTGAAAACAGAGACGAAGCTGAGAAGATCCGTGCTAAACTTCCTGACAGTGTCTCTGCTTTTATAGCACAAGGACGAAATATTTCGCCTTTAAAAGAAACACTTGCTAACTATCAGTTAGCTAACACCCAACCGAACTAAAACTGGACGCAACCCTGAGGTTTCCACCGTGCCTGATATGAAGCTATTTGCTGGTAACGCTACACCTGAACTAGCCCAACGTATTGCTGATCGTCTCTATATTTCCCTTGGTGATGCTACTGTAGACCGTTTCTCTGATGGAGAAGTCGCAGTACAAATCAATGAAAATGTCCGTGGTAGTGATGTATTCATTATCCAATCTACTTGTGCACCAACCAACGACAACCTAATGGAACTGGTTGTTATGATTGATGCTATGCGCCGCGCATCTGCCGGCCGGATTACCGCCGTAATCCCTTACTTCGGCTATGCCCGTCAGGATCGTCGCGTACGTTCTGCCCGTGTGCCGATTACAGCAAAAGTTGTTGCAGACTTCCTGTCTAACGTCGGTGTTGACCGCGTACTAACCATCGACCTGCACGCTGAACAGATTCAGGGTTTCTTCGATGTTCCTGTAGATAACATCTTTGGTACTCCGGTACTGATGGAAGATATGATCGAACGTGGACTGGAAGATCCTGTTGTCGTATCTCCTGATCTTGGTGGTGTTGTTCGCGCACGTGCAACAGCAAAAGCCCTTGGTAATGTTGATATCGCTATCGTAGATAAGCGTCGTCCACGTGCCAACGTCTCTGAAGTGATGAACCTGATCGGCGACGTTGAAGGCCGTGACTGCGTTATCGTTGACGATATGATCGATACTGGCGGCACTCTGTGTAAAGCAGCAGAAGCACTGAAACAACGTGGTGCCAAGCGTGTATATGCATATGCGACTCACGCAGTATTCTCCGGGAACGCAGCGAAAAACATCGGTGGTTCAGTTCTGGATCAGGTAATTATTACTGACTCCATTACTCTGACTGATGAAATGAAAGCGACTGGAAAAGTGACTCAGTTAACCCTATCCAGCATGCTGGCTGAAGCGATTCGTCGTATCAGCAACGAAGAATCTATCTCTGCCATGTTTAACTAATTATTTTAGTTCGGCCAGAATAGTAGAAAGACGCTTCACTCCGGTGAGGCGTTTTTTATTATCGCCAGCTCTGAGGAACACCAGCGTTGCTAGCCTGTAAAGCAGATCCTGTGCTACCATAGCGCGCTTTTTGTGAATGCAAGAGAGAAGTTCATTGTGAGTCAGCAAATAAAACTGCTTGTCGGACTGGCAAATCCGGGACCTGAGTATGCTAAAACCCGGCATAACGCCGGTGCTTGGGTAGTAGAAGAGCTAGCCAGAGTTCATAACGTTACGTTAAAGAATGAGAGCAAATTTTTCGGCTATACCGGCCGGATTATGGTACATGGGCAAGATCTTCGCCTACTGGTACCAACAACCTTTATGAATCTTTCCGGAAAAGCCATTGCTGCTCTGGCCAAGTTCTATCAAATCAAGCCGGAAGAGATAATGGTCGCTCATGACGAACTGGATCTACCACCCGGTGTCGGAAAATTCAAAAAAGGCGGTGGCCATGGTGGTCACAACGGGTTGAAAGATACCATCAACAAGTTGGGTAACAATAAAGAATTCTATCGCTTACGGATAGGCATTGGCCATCCGGGGCATAAAGATAAAGTGTCAGGTTATGTGCTGGGTAAAGCCCCGGCAAAAGAACAGGAATGCATAGACGCAGTGGTTGACGAATCCGTTCGCAGCCTGGACATCCTGTTAAAAGATGGCCTGACAAAAGCGCAAAATCGCTTACATACGTTCAAAGCAGAATAAGGTTTATATCATGGGTTTCAAATGTGGCATCGTTGGCTTACCAAACGTAGGTAAATCAACTCTGTTTAATGCACTGACTAAAGCGGGAATCGAAGCCGCTAACTTCCCTTTTTGTACTATCGAGCCTAACACAGGAATAGTTCCTGTACCGGATCTACGTCTTGATGCACTGGCAGCTATCGTTAATCCGCAAAAGGTTTTGCCTACCACAATGGAATTTGTTGATATCGCCGGACTGGTAGCAGGCGCTTCAAAGGGTGAAGGTCTGGGTAACAAGTTTCTGGCAAACATCCGTGAAACCGATGCTATCGGTCACGTAGTTCGCTGTTTTGAAAATGAAAACATCGTTCACGTAGCAGGCAAAATCTCCCCTCTGGAAGATATTGAGATCATCAATCTAGAGCTGGCACTAGCCGATCTGGACTCTTGTGAACGTGCACTTCAACGTCAGGCGAAAAAAGCCAAAGGCGGAGATAAAGACGCTAAGTTTGAAATTACCGTTCTGGAAAAACTTCTGCCGGTACTGACTGAAGGTGGCATGGCAAGAACAGTAGCGCTGGCAAAAGAAGAGCTGGCAGCGATCAACTACCTTAACTTCCTGACCCTGAAGCCAACCATGTACATTGCCAATGTTAATGAAGATGGTTTTGAAGATAACCCGTATCTTGATCAGGTTCGTGAGTTTGCGGCAAAAGAGAACAATGTAGTGGTACCTGTATGTGCTGCAATTGAGTCTGAGCTATCAGAACTGGACGACGAAGACAGAGAAGAGTTTCTGGCAGATATGGGTATCGAAGAGCCAGGCCTGAACCGTGTTATCCGCTCAGGTTATGAGCTGCTGACTCTGCAAACCTACTTCACAGCAGGTGTAAAAGAAGTTCGCGCATGGACAATTCCTATCGGAGCAACAGCACCGCAAGCCGCAGGTAAAATTCATACCGACTTTGAAAAGGGCTTCATTCGTGCTGAAGTTGTTGGTTATGATGACTTTATCGAGCAT
This sequence comes from Vibrio sp. SCSIO 43137, assembly GCF_028201475.1. Lineage (NCBI taxonomy): Bacteria > Pseudomonadati > Pseudomonadota > Gammaproteobacteria > Vibrionales > Vibrionaceae > Vibrio > Vibrio sp. SCSIO 43137. The sequence goes on from NZ_CP116383.1 coordinate 2,525,743, forward strand.
CAGGGCGAAAGTGGTGCAAAAGAGGCCGGAAGATGGCGTCTTGAAGGTAAAGACTATATCGTGAAAGATGGTGATGTAGTTCACTTCCGCTTTAACGTATAACCTCTTTAAGAAGCCAGCACAAGTTGCTGGCTTTTTTCTTTCTTGCAGCATCCAATTTGGCTGTTTAACGGTTTTTTTTGGGTAAAAATAGCCCGCTTTGTTTAAAAAAAACCCGAACAGTCAATCTTAAGCAATTTATTCAAAAAAACTATTGACGGTTTTCCTACAGATCCGCATAATGCGCTCCGTTCCTGTCTCAGGGGGTCAAACTCCAAAAGGGCAGAAAACGAGAAAATGGCTACGTAGCTCAGTTGGTTAGAGCACATCACTCATAATGATGGGGTCACAGGTTCAAATCCCGTCGTAGCCACCATTTCCTAAAAACATTTTATTAAGTGTTATTAGGAAATATGCGGAAGTGGCGGAATTGGTAGACGCACCAGATTTAGGTTCTGGCGCCGCAAGGTGTGAGAGTTCAAGTCTCTCCTTCCGCACCATATTTAGTTGGGCTATCGCCAAGCGGTAAGGCACCGGCTTTTGATGCCGGCATTCCCTGGTTCGAATCCAGGTAGCCCAGCCATATTATTGATGGTTGAATTACTCGACGTCATAAACAGTTTGATACCAGCATTCCCTGGTTCCCTCTCTGTTTAAAGAACTCAGGTAGCCCAGCCATATTATTAATGATTGAGTTCAATCATTATTCAATAATAGTGTGAATAATACTGTTATTAGAGCTGAGATTGTATTATATTGTCTCGCTCAATTTAGATGGCTACGTAGCTCAGTTGGTTAGAGCACATCACTCATAATGATGGGGTCACAGGTTCAAATCCCGTCGTAGCCACCATCATTTTGTTTAACGGTTTATACCAATTAACCGTTAGATAAATCAGAAAACTTGAGACGCGGAAGTGGCGGAATTGGTAGACGCACCAGATTTAGGTTCTGGCGCCGCAAGGTGTGAGAGTTCAAGTCTCTCCTTCCGCACCATCTCACTGTTCTCTGATAAAAATTTGCGGAAGTGGCGGAATTGGTAGACGCACCAGATTTAGGTTCTGGCGCCGCAAGGTGTGAGAGTTCAAGTCTCTCCTTCCGCACCATTATTCTTTAGTGATAAAGATTAGAGTGGCTACGTAGCTCAGTTGGTTAGAGCACATCACTCATAATGATGGGGTCACAGGTTCAAATCCCGTCGTAGCCACCATTTACAAAGTTCATTGGCTTTTACCAGTTAGCGGATGAACCAAACAGTTTGAGCGCGGAAGTGGCGGAATTGGTAGACGCACCAGATTTAGGTTCTGGCGCCGCAAGGTGTGAGAGTTCAAGTCTCTCCTTCCGCACCATTATTCAGTTGGGCTATCGCCAAGCGGTAAGGCACCGGCTTTTGATGCCGGCATTCCCTGGTTCGAATCCAGGTAGCCCAGCCATTATTATCAGTGGTTGAATTACTCGACGTCATAAACAGTTTGATACCGACATTCCCTGGTTCCCTCTCTGTTTAAAGAACGCAGGTAGCCCCGCCACTATTTAAACTCTCTGGTTTTACCAAAGAGCACAATATTAATAAGAGTCTCCAATTCTCTTATTAATTACAGATATAAGTTGCGGAAGTGGCGGAATTGGTAGACGCACCAGATTTAGGTTCTGGCGCCGCAAGGTGTGAGAGTTCAAGTCTCTCCTTCCGCACCATTATTTAGTTGGGCTATCGCCAAGCGGTAAGGCACCGGCTTTTGATGCCGGCATTCCCTGGTTCGAATCCAGGTAGCCCAGCCACTATTACAATATTAATAAGAGTCTCCAATTCTCTTATTAATTACAGATTAAGTTGCGGAAGTGGCGGAATTGGTAGACGCACCAGATTTAGGTTCTGGCGCCGCAAGGTGTGAGAGTTCAAGTCTCTCCTTCCGCACCATTATTCAGTTGGGCTATCGCCAAGCGGTAAGGCACCGGCTTTTGATGCCGGCATTCCCTGGTTCGAATCCAGGTAGCCCAGCCACTATTTAAAACTCTCTGGTTTTACAAAAGAGCACAATATTAGTAAGAGTCTCCAATTCTCTTATTGATTACAGATTAAGTTGCGGAAGTGGCGGAATTGGTAGACGCACCAGATTTAGGTTCTGGCGCCGCAAGGTGTGAGAGTTCAAGTCTCTCCTTCCGCACCATTATTCAGTTGGGCTATCGCCAAGCGGTAAGGCACCGGCTTTTGATGCCGGCATTCCCTGGTTCGAATCCAGGTAGCCCAGCCACTAATTATCTTGGTTGATTAATTCAGCCAAAGAAAAACTCGCTTTATGCGAGTTTTTTTGTATCTGTACAATTCTAATTAGCGGTTCTTAATCATAACTGCTTCCTCTTTCATCAGGCAGATATCAATAAAAAACCCACCGCGAATTGGGTGGGCTTATTCATGTTTGAGTTCGACATCTGCCAAACAACTTCTCAATACGGATAGCTATTTTAGTCCTAACGCATACTTCAATACTTGTTTCTTTATAGGCCCGGAGTTTTCAGCCGCTTTTAACGCAATATTTCTGATAAGTTTAACCGGCGCAATATCATTACTAAAGGTTGTATAGAAGAAGTCCATACCCGTTTGCATTAACAAGTTATCTGCCCTGCGGGCATTCTGATACTTCTCCATAGAGTGCTCTGACAATGCCTCTACTCCGTTTACAACGGATAATAACGCCGAGACATCTTTAAACCCAAGATTCACACCCTGTCCTGCCAACGGGTTAATGGTATGAGCAGCATCACCCAACAAAACACAGCGGTTGTTAAAGTAGCTTTGTGCATGCCTGCGGGTCAAAGGGAATGAACCAGACTGCAACACTTTGATATCACCTAGCTCAGCGGGGAAATGAAAAAGCACTTCCTGTCTCAATTGCTCGCTGTTCATCTTACTTAGCTGCCTGATGCGTTTTGGAGAGTCGTACCAGACAAGGGAACCTTGTCTTCCCGGAAGAGGCAGGAAAGAGCGCGGACCGGACGGAGTGAACCATTGCCATGTAATATCTTGCTGAGGCTTTTCTGTTTCAACGTTAATCAACATACATGACTGACGATAATCCCACGCTGTAATACCTATTCCTGCATCGGCTCTTACTTTTGAGTTAGCACCATCAGCACCAACAACCAATTGGGCTTCAAGCTCAACGCCGGACGAAAGTGTGACTAGGTTATGCTCAGGATAAAACTCAAGTGATGCCAATGAATCAGGGCAGAATATCTGCAAATTATCGTACAGCTCAAACTGCTGCCATAACCCCAGTTGTATCACTCTGTTCTCAATGATATAACCCAGTTGTTCCAGTTGCAGTTCATCACTATGAAATCGGGTACGGCACTCTTCATGTTCCCATGTTTCCAGACGGCGATAGGGGCAAACTCTCTTATCCTTGATGCTTTGCCAGGCATTGAGCTCTTTCAGCAGATCAACAGAAGCCATAGAGATAGCAGATACACGTACATCCATAGGCTGATGCTCAGCAAAAGCTTTCGGAGCTTTTCCTTCAACTAATGCGACTTTCCTGCCCTGCTTTGCCAGCCCTAATGCGGTTGCAGCACCGACCATACCGCCACCAACGACTACGATATCAAACTCTTGCTTCTGCATACTTCCATCTCTTCGTATAACTGATTCGCCATTCTAAATTAAAACCGCCATATAACAGAATGTTTCAGAGTACTTTTTTAAACCGTAATAAATCACAGATAAAATATCTTCATCCGTATACACATAACCATAAAGTAAATAGGGTGGTTGTAGGCAAACCGATTTCATTGACAACACCTCTGGTCAGGTGGATTTTAAAGCAGTACAATACGCGGCTTGCCGACGATGTAGCCGGCAGCACTATGAGCAAACAAAGCTTAAACTAAAGAATTAATGACGAGCGAATGTAACATGAGTAAGAAACTGCTAATTAAAACTTGGGGTTGCCAGATGAACGAATATGATTCATCAAAAATGGCAGATCTGCTTAATGCCGCTAACGGCTATGAGCTGACAGAAGATCCTGACGAGGCAGATGTTCTACTTCTGAATACCTGTTCGATTCGTGAAAAAGCGCAAGAAAAAGTATTCCATCAGCTTGGGCGCTGGAAAACCCTCAAAGATAAGAAAGAGGGTGTGGTTATCGGTGTTGGCGGCTGTGTAGCAACACAGGAAGGCGATCATATCCGTGAGCGTGCCCCGTTTGTAGATGTTATTTTTGGCCCGCAAACCCTTCACCGCCTGCCGGAAATGATCAAAGCATCTCAGAACGATGATGCGCCTGTAATGGATATTTCTTTCCCTGAAATCGAAAAATTTGACCGACTTCCTGAGCCTCGCGCTGAAGGTGCTACTGCTTTCGTATCTATTATGGAAGGTTGTTCTAAATACTGTACTTACTGTGTGGTTCCTTACACACGTGGTGAGGAAGTCAGCCGTCCTATGGACGATGTGCTATTTGAAGTAGCACAGCTTGCTGAACAAGGTGTAAGAGAAGTCAACCTGCTTGGTCAAAACGTAAACGCCTACAGAGGCCCGACGCACGACGGCGAAATCTGTTCATTCGCTGAACTACTGCGTCTTGTGGCATCTATTGACGGTATCGACAGGCTTCGCTTTACCACCAGCCACCCGCTGGAATTTACCGACGACATTATTGCCGTGTATGAAGACACACCAGAACTGGTGAGCTTCCTGCACCTTCCGGTACAGAGTGGTTCTGACCGTATTCTGACTATGATGAAGCGCCCGCATACCGCTATCGAATATAAATCGATTATCCGTAAGCTGAGAAAAGCTCGTCCTGATATTCAGATCAGTTCTGACTTTATCGTCGCTTTCCCGGGTGAGACTGACAAAGATTTTCAGGACACAATGAAGCTGATCAGAGACGTCGATTTTGATATGAGCTTTAGCTTTATCTTCTCTCCACGTCCGGGAACGCCAGCGGCAGATTACCCTTGTGACCTGTCTGAAGATGAGAAGAAACAACGCCTGTATGAGCTACAACAGCAGGTAAACAGTCAGGCGATGAGATACTCCCGTCAAATGCTAGGCACTGAGCAGCGTGTTCTGGTGGAAGGCCCGTCTAAAAAGAACCTGATGGAGCTGAGAGCACGTACAGAGAATAACCGTGTTGTAAACTTCGAAGGTTCTGTCGATCTGATTGGTCAGTTTGTTGATGTGAACATTACCGATGTGTTCCCTAACTCCCTTCGTGGTGAGCTGGTAAGAACCGAAAATGAAATGAATTTGCGTGTGGCTATGTCTCCTTCTGCAATGATGAAGAAGGCTAAAAAAGAGGATGAGCTGGGTGTGGCAACCTTCACACCATAGTCAAGTCACCATTTAGCGCTATACTTAATAAAAGCCTAGAGCCCGGTCGAAGTCGGGCTCAGTAGCGGCAAACAGAGAGGTAAAATTGAGCAATAAAATTGTTACGCTAGAGATAGATCTGGAACCTTCTGATAATCACAGATTATCCAGCCTTTGTGGCCCATTCGACGACAACATCAAACATCTGGAACGCCGTCTCGGTGTTGAAATTAACCACCGCGGCAACGCATTCTCCATTGTAGGTAAACCGCATACTGCGGCAGCAGCACTGGACATTATTAAAACCGTTTACGTTGATACGGCTCCGGTCAAGGGCGCTATTCCGGATATAGAACCAGAACAGATCCACCTTGCCATCAAAGAATCCGGTGTTCTGGAACAGACCACTGAATCAAATATTGAGCACGGCAAAGAGGTCTTTATTAAGACCAAAAAAGGTGTCATTAAACCGCGTACTCCAAATCAGGCGCAATATCTGGTCAATATGGTCACTCACGATATCAGTTACGGTATCGGCCCTGCCGGTACGGGTAAAACCTATCTGGCCGTTGCTGCAGCTGTAGATGCACTGGAACGTCAGGAGATCCGCCGTATTTTGCTTACCCGTCCGGCAGTGGAAGCCGGCGAGAAACTGGGGTTTCTGCCCGGTGATCTGAGCCAGAAAGTAGACCCTTATCTTCGTCCCCTGTATGACGCACTGTTTGAAATGCTTGGCTTTGAGCGGGTAGAAAAGCTTATCGAGCGTAATGTTATTGAAGTAGCGCCGTTGGCGTACATGCGCGGCCGTACCTTAAACGATGCCTTTATTATTCTTGATGAGAGCCAGAACACCACTGTCGAACAGATGAAAATGTTCCTGACCCGTATTGGCTTTAATTCAAGGGCAGTGATTACCGGTGATGTTACTCAGATTGATTTACCAAGAGGGGGCGAAATCCGGTCTGCGTCACGCTATCGAAGTGCTCTCTGAGGTAGATGAAATAAGCTTTAACTTCTTCCAGGCCGATGATGTTGTTCGTCACCCTGTGGTCGCCAGAATTGTAAACGCCTACGAGAAATGGGAAGCCAAAGATCAGAAAGAGCGCAAAGAGTACGAAAAGCGTCGTCGTGAAGAGCGTGAAGCCCTTCAGGCAGCTGCACAAGTACTCTCCCCCGCGACTCAGGAAGCAGAAAAATAATGGCTATCGAACTGGATTTACAAATCGCGACAGAAGCACAAGACAAACTACCCGGCAAACAAGAGTTTCAGCTCTGGCTGGATAGTGCGGTCTCTCTGTTTCAGCAAGACGCAGAGGTCACTATCAGGCTGGTCGATGCAGAAGAGAGTCAGCAGCTCAACTCTGAGTATCGCGGCAAAGATAAACCTACCAATGTGCTCTCCTTCCCGTTTGAAGCACCTCCGGGTATTGAACTTAACCTGCTGGGTGACTTAATCATCTGTAAACAGGTGGTTGAAACAGAAGCGAGTGATCAAGGTAAACCATTGAACGCACACTGGGCGCATATGGTTGTACATGGTGCCCTTCATCTGCTAGGTTATGATCATATTGCTGATGATGAAGCCGAAGAGATGGAATCTCTGGAGACAGAAATCATGCAGAAAATGGGTTTTGATGATCCTTATATTGAAGAAAAATAAGGATTGGCAGAGAGCAAACTCTCTCTGCTGAGTGTGCTATCACACATCTGATAGCGTTTGACTATGAGAAAATATGAACGACGACAATGCGCCCAGTTCCGAAGGGAACAGTGGCAAATCAGAAGGTCCGAGTAGAAAGTCCTTCTTTGAACGCCTTGGAAAAATATTTCAGGGAGAGCCTCAGGATCGACAGGAACTGGTAGATGTAATCCGGGATTCTGAAGAGAATGATCTGATAGACCATGATACCCGAGACATGCTTGAGGGTGTAATGGAAATTTCTGAGATGCGGGTAAGGGATATTATGATACCGCGCTCTCAGATGGTGACAGTAGAGAAAGAGCAGAATTTAGATGAGCTCATCGCTGTTATCACAGAAGCTCAACACTCCCGCTACCCGGTCATTAGCGAAGACAAAGACCATGTAGAAGGCATTCTGTTAGCGAAGGACTTAATCAAATATCTTGGGTCAGACAGTGAACCATTCCAGATCAGTGAAGTCATAAGACAAGCTGTTGTTGTACCGGAAAGTAAACGGGTTGACCGGCTGCTGAAAGAGTTCCGCGAAGAGCGTTACCACATGTCTATCGTTGTTGATGAGTTTGGCGGTGTTTCCGGCCTTGTTACCATCGAAGATATCCTCGAAGAGATTGTCGGCGAGATCGAAGATGAGTTCGATGACGAGGAAGAAGCAGAAATCCGCAAACTTAGTAAGCACACCTTTGCCGTCAAAGCCCTGACCACCATAGAAGAGTTTAACGAAACCTTCGGAACTCAGTTTAGTGATGACGAAGTGGATACCATTGGTGGCATGGTTATGACCACATTTGGTCATCTGCCTACACGTGGTGAAGTGGTTGAAATAGAGAACTACAGCTTTAAAGTCACCTCAGCAGACAATCGCAGGGTTGTACAACTGCAGGTAACCATACCGGATGGTGAAACTTCAACCTTAGTTGAAGACTAATACCTCCTAACCTGAACAATACGATTGTAAAAGATGATGCTCAAACTGACTCATCGCCTGATACGGCCAGCAATGGCCGTTTTTGTTGGCGCCTCCACAACCTTAGCTTTTGCTCCTTACTCAATCTGGCCTCTGGCTATTATTAGCCCCGCGTTGCTGTTATTGCTTTTAAATAAGGCCTCTGCCCGTTCTGCTGCATTTACCGGCTTTTTCTGGGGGTTAGGTCAGTTCGCCACAGGAATCAGCTGGGTACAGGTTAGCATCGATAATTTCGGCGGCATGCCTAAAATTGCCAGCCTGACGTTAATGTTTCTGCTGGTTTCCTATCTTTCTCTCTACCCCATGCTTTTTGCTGGTTTACTAAACCGCTATTTCAAAGGCAATACAGCAGTACGATTCTTTCTGGCCGTACCGGCACTTTGGCTAATCAGTGACTTTGCCCGCGGCTGGGTTATGACCGGCTTCCCGTGGCTATGGCTCGGCTATAGTCAGATAGACAGTCCGTTAAGTAGTTTCGCTCCGGTTGGCGGCGTTCAGTTAATCACGCTTGCCATAACATTATGTAGTTCAGCTCTGGCATATTCGGTAATAACCCGACGCTTCTATTCTCTGTTACTGCCAGTCGTTATATTTGCCACCGCATTCGGTCTGAACCAGATAAGTTGGGTGGAAGAAAACCAGAGTGATCAGACTAAAATCTCCCTGATTCAGGGTAATATTTCCCAGCAGTTAAAATGGTTACCTAGCCAGCGCTGGCCAACCCTGATGAAGTATCTGGATCTCAGCAGAAAGAACTGGTCATCGGATATTATTATCTGGCCGGAAGCGGCGATTCCTGCACTGGAGAAAGAGCTGCCCAGCTTCCTGAGAAATGTTGATTCAGCAGCCCGTCAAAATAACAGTGCCCTGATTACCGGAGTGGTAACCCGCAACGATAAAGGCCGCTTTTACAACAGCATTATTACTTTGGGAGAAACTCCCAGCGGTGAATACGACTACAATACTCAGCCAAGATACAACAAACATCACCTGCTGCCCTTTGGCGAGTTTGTTCCATTTGAAGAGATACTTCGCCCGTTAGCACCCTTGTTTAATCTGCCTATGTCCTCCTTTAGCCGCGGTGACTATATCCAACAGAACGTGATTGCCAACGGCCGTCATCTGGCACCGGCACTCTGTTACGAGATTATCTTTAGTGATCAGGTAAGGAAGAATGTAACGGAACAGACAGACTTTATTCTGACCCTATCTAATGATGCATGGTTTGGCCACTCTATCGGCCCGTTACAGCATATGGAGATGGCACGAATGCGGGCACTGGAACTGGGTAAGCCTTTGATTCGCTCCACCAACAACGGCGTTACAGGCATAACCGATTATCAAGGCAAAATTATCGCTCAGGTGCCTCAGTTTGAAACACAGGTACTTACCGCAAATGTGGCTTCAACAACCGGTATGACGCCTTACTATACGCTGGGTAACTGGCCGGTATGGCTGTTCCTGATAGTTTCCGCCGTTATCTGTTTGTTTAACAGGCATAGCCTTAAATCTGCATAACCTGACAGCAAAAAGCAGCCCTGAGAGGCTGCTTTTACAATTGCAGTTGTCACTGCCGCTTCTAAGGCTTCAATGCAATTCTGGTAAACTCTTTACAACCGCACTGGCTGCAGGACTCAATCACCGTCGGATGAATATACTTGGTTTTATGTCCGCACTTTTCGCAAATGAGGTGACCTAAGCCAATCACATCTCCCGCTTTGTATACCCCCTGATGGTCAAGGTCTTCAAACAGCTCTACCCACTCCACTTTAGTGCGGTCAGTAATGTCCAGCAGTGCCTGCCAGATGGAATCTGTTACCATAATAGAAAACGGGCTGTCTTTGCTCTCCTGATAGTTATCAGCAAACTCCTTTAAATCCGCCTTCATATAAGCTGAAATAAGTGACAGCTCATCTTTAGTCATATCACTGGCAGCCTGAGCAACTTCACCGGAAGTTTCCAATACCTTATTTAGCTCTTCAGGGCTGTGCTTTATGGTTTCTACTACTTCCTTAAACTTCTCTTCATAGCCGTGTTTACGCTTTGGCATACTCTACCTCCGTCATAGTCCGTTATGTCAGGGAACAAACAGCTCCCTATCTAAATTGTAGCTTGTTGAAACAACTGCACATACTCGATTCACCTCAAAACAGAGATTCAGATCAACCAATATTCTCTTGTGTAATAAGCATGTTGAGGTTACTCGGGTATATAGGGTATTCTATGCCGATCAATATGTATCTGATCAAACCGATCTCACAGTTTCCAAGATAACCGGATTTCATAAATGCAAGAGCAATACAACCCGCAAGAGATTGAACAAAAAGTTCAAAAGCACTGGGACGACAGCAAAACTTTTGTCGTCACTGAAGACGCAAGCAAAGAGAAATTTTACTGCCTGTCAATGTTCCCTTACCCGAGTGGCCGACTCCATATGGGCCATGTACGTAACTACACCATTGGCGATGTTGTTTCCCGATTCCAGCGACTGCAAGGCAAAAATGTAATGCAGCCTATCGGCTGGGATGCGTTTGGTCTTCCTGCTGAAAATGCGGCGGTTAAAAACAAAACAGCTCCTGCACCTTGGACCTACGAAAACATCGAATACATGAAAAACCAGCTTAAGCTGCTAGGTTTTGGCTACGACTGGAACCGTGAGTTCGCAACTTGTACGCCTGAGTACTACCGTTGGGAGCAGGAGTTCTTCACTAAGCTGTACGAAAAAGGTCTGGTTTATAAGAAAACCTCTTCCGTTAACTGGTGTCCGAACGACCAGACAGTACTGGCCAACGAGCAGGTAGAAGACGGTCTTTGCTGGCGTTGTGATACTCCGGTTGAGCAGAAAGAGATCCCTCAGTGGTTTATTAAGATTACCGCTTACGCTCAGGAGCTTCTGGATGAACTGGATAACCTTGATGGTTGGCCTGAAATGGTTAAAACCATGCAGCGTAACTGGATCGGCCGCTCAGAAGGTGTTGAACTGAAATTTGATGTTGCCGGACAAGCTGATCTTGAAGTGTACACTACCCGCCCTGATACTCTGATGGGTGTGACTTACGTAGGTATTGCAGCCGGTCACCCTCTGGCAACAGTAGCGGCTCAGAACAACCCTGAACTTGCTGCCTTTATCGATGAGTGTAAGAACAACAAAGTCGCTGAAGCTGAACTGGCGACCATGGAAAAGAAAGGCATGGATACCGGCCTGAAAGCTGTTCACCCTCTGAATGGCCGTGAAGTTCCAATCTATGTAGCTAACTTTGTTCTGATGGATTACGGTACAGGTGCTGTTATGGCAGTACCGGCACATGATCAGCGTGACTATGAGTTCGCCAGCAAATATGGTCTGGACATCCTGCCTGTTATTAAGCCGGAAGACGGTTCTGAGCTGGATATTTCAGAAGCAGCTTACACGGAAAAAGGCGTTCTGTTTAACTCTGGTGAGTTTGACGGACTGAGCTTTAAAGCGGCATTTAATGCTATTGCTGAAAAACTGCAATCTATCTCTAAAGGTAACAAAACCGTTAACTTCCGTCTGCGCGACTGGGGTGTATCTCGTCAGCGTTACTGGGGTGCACCAATCCCAATGGTAACGACTGAAGATGGTGAAGTTCATCCTGTACCGGCAGATCAACTGCCTGTTATTCTGCCTGAAGATGTAGTGATGGATGGTGTAACCAGTCCTATCAAGGCAGACAAGAGCTGGGCAGAAACCACGTTTGAAGGCCAGCCGGCACTAAGAGAAACAGATACCTTTGATACCTTTATGGAATCATCTTGGTACTACGCCCGTTACTGTTCACCACAAGCAGATGAGATGCTGGATTCAGAAGCAGCAAACTACTGGCTTCCTGTAGACCAGTATATCGGTGGTATCGAACACGCCTGTATGCATCTTCTTTACTCCCGCTTCTTCCATAAACTGCTTCGTGATGCAGGAATGGTAACCAGCGACGAGCCGTTTAAGAAGCTGCTATGTCAGGGTATGGTACTGGCTGACGCTTACTACTACACCAATGACAAAGGTGCCAAGATCTGGGTTTCTCCTGCAGATGTCACTGTTGAGCGTGATGAAAAAGGCCGTATCAGCAAAGCGACTGACAATGAGGGCAACGAAGTTGTACATACAGGTATGACTAAGATGTCTAAGTCTAAGAACAACGGTATCGACCCGCAGGAAATGGTAGACAAGTACGGCGCGGATACCGTTCGCCTGTTTATGATGTTTGCCTCTCCGGCTGATATGACTCTTGAATGGCAGGAGTCTGGTGTTGAAGGTGCAAACCGCTTCCTGAAACGCGTCTGGAAACTGGTTCGTGAACACTCAGCGAAAGGGGCGGTAGAAGCACTGGACAGCAGTGCCCTGACTAGCGACCAGAAAGCACTACGACGCGACGTTCATAAAACCATTGCTAAGGTAACTGACGACATTGAACGCCGTCAAACCTTCAATACTGCCATTGCAGCGATTATGGAACTGATGAACAAGCTGGCTAAAGCCTCTCAGGAATCTGCTCAGGATCGCGCTATTCTGGACGAAGCCCTGAAAGCAGTTGTTCGCATGCTTTACCCTATCACTCCGCACATCTCATTTGAACTATGGGAATCGCTGGGTGAAAGCGCTGTCGATACCGCGGTATGGCCGCAGGCAGATGACAAGGCGATGGTTGAAGACGAGAAGCTTATCGTGGTTCAGGTTAACGGTAAGCTACGTGCTAAGCTGACTGTGGCTGCAGACGCAAGCAAAGAGCAGGTTGAAGAGCTTGGCCTTTCAGACGAACACGTTATTAAGTTCACTGAAGGCAAAACCATACGTAAAGTTATCTACGTTCCGGGTAAACTTCTGAACATTGTAGCGAACTAAGTTCGCGGTAAATGGTCTTTAAACAGGGTGGAAACACCCTGTTTATATTTATCTAAACTCTGTTAAACCACAAACATCCCTCTGACAGAGGTTAGATAAATACAGACTCAAACGACCAGAGAGTACTTTTTTGTGAAACTATTTTCTTTCAAATCAAGCATTAAAACAGTTCTGATCCTTCTTCTAGCTTCCACAGTATCAGCTTGTGGATTCCACCTGCGCGGAAATTATCTGGTACCAGCTGAAATTTCAGAGGTTTCGCTTACCAGCTTTGACCAGTACAGCAAGCTTACCCGCGACGTTGCTTCGCAGCTGAGACTCAATGATATTGAAATTGTTGCACCCTCTGAAACCGTACCTAATATCCACCTTGTGAGTGAAGGCGTTGGTGAAAGGACCTTATCCCTGTACCAGAACGCCCGTGCCGCTGAGAAGCAGCTGACTTATACCTCCTCTTTCCGCGTGACCATACCTGAACGCGGCACCAAGGTTTACTCTACAACGGTTACCCGTAACTATCTTGATAACCCACGTACCGCACTGGCAAAATCCGTTGAACGCGAGTTGATTGTTGATGAGATGCGCGAGCAGGCATCAGTTCAGATACTGCGCCAGATGGCAAGAATTAAGGCCGAGCTGATTAACAAGCTGACGGAAGAAGAGTTAGTGGCGGAAACAGAAAATACGGTGAAGGTACACTAAGTTTATCTGATGCGAGTTTTTGCCGATAAATTAGCCGACCACCTGAGCCGGCAACTTAAACAGATTTACCTTGTCTTCGGCAATGAACCTCTGCTGCTTCAGGAGAGCCGTGACGCCATTATTGAGGTAGCGCGCAGCAATGGATTTCTGGAGAAGCAGACCTTCAGCGTAGACAACTCCCTGAACTGGAATGAAGTATTTGAGTGCTGCAATACCCTCAGTCTGTTCTCTTCCCGCCAGATTATTGAACTAGAAGTTCCGGAAAACGGCATCAATGCTGCGGCATCAAAATCTTTGCTGGAGCTTTCAGAGCAACTCAATCCGGATATTCTTCTGTTGATCTGCGGCCAGAAACTGACCCGTCAGCAGGAAAATGCCAAATGGTTTAAGAGTTTGAATCAATCTGGTATCTGGGTAAGTTGCCTGACACCGGATATCCAGAGGCTTCCTCAGTTTGTTCAGTCCCGCTGCCGGCAACTAAACCTTGTTCCGGACCGAGAAGCACTGCAGATGCTGGCACAATGGCACGAAGGCAATCTGCTGGCGCTGAAACAGAGCCTGGACAAACTTGCCCTGCTCTACCCCGACGGGCAGTTAACCCTGCTAAGGGTGGAACAGGCGCTCAGTCGTCACAACCACTACACCCCTTTTCAGTGGATGGATGCCCTGCTGGCCGGAAAAGCTCACCGTGCACAACGAATACTAAATCAGCTTGAACAGGAAGGTGTCGAGCCAGTCATTCTTATCCGCACCCTGCAAAAAGAACTGCAGCTTCTGATTACCCTAAAAAGTGAGAGTGCGACTGTTCCGGCCGGACAATTATTTGATAAGTTCCGCATCTGGCAAAACAAGCGCCCCCTATACAATGCCAGTTTACAGAGACTATCTGTATCTAGCCTTAAACAACTTATCGGTCAGTTGGGCAAAGCAGAAATACTGGTAAAAACTCAGTATGATCAATCATGCTGGCCGCTGCTTAGTCAGATCTCGCTTCAGTTTTGCTCAGCCAGTGCCCCGATAGCCGGCAACTACCCTATTCACAGCTAAACAGTGATATACTTCACTAAGATCTGAAAAACAATGATTTAACGAGGTTACCCTTGCAAACTGATGAGCTAAAAAAATTTCTGGCTGATAAAGCCGACGACATGAAAGCAGAAGATATTGTCACTATCGATGTTATCGGTAAATCCAGTGTTACAGATTACATGGTGATCTGTACCGGCACATCAAAACGTCATGTCACTTCTATTGCAGATAATGTCGCAACCGAAGCTAAAAATGTTGGCTTAACACCTTACGGCGTTGACGGTGAAAACGAGGGCGAATGGGTTGTTCTGGATATGGGTAATGTGATGGTTCATGTTATGCAGGAAGAGCAGAGAGAACTTTATCAACTGGAAAAGCTCTGGAGCTAATCGTTGAAAATTCAGCTAATTGCCGTCGGCACTAAAATGCCCAAATGGGTAGAAGAAGGTTTTCAGGAGTATCGCCGCAGATTTCCTCACGATATGCCTCTCGATCTGATAGAAATCCCGGCAGGTAAAAGAGGTAAGAATGCCGACATTGCCAGAATTCTTCAGAAAGAAGGCGATGCCATGCTGGCCGCTGTACCTAAAGGCAACCGTATTGTTACTCTGGATATTCCCGGTAAACGCTGGGATACAGAACAGCTGGCCGGACAGCTGGAACAATGGAAGTTAGACGCAAGGGACGTCTCTATCTTGATCGGCGGACCTGAAGGGCTCTCTCCTGCCTGTAAAGCGGCAGCCGATCAGAGCTGGTCTTTATCTCCTTTAACCCTTCCCCACCCTCTAGTCCGGGTTGTTATGGCAGAAAGCCTGTACCGGGCTTGGAGTATTACGGCTAACCACCCTTATCACAGAGAATAAGCGGGCATGAAGCGACAACGCACTCAGATTCGGGATCACCATGTTGAAGCTATGCTATTTAAAAGCAGAGCCGTTATCTCATTTGTAGGTATTATATTTATGATTGGCTTGTTAATAGCCAATCTATATAACATTCAGGTTAATCAGTTTCAGGACTACAAAACCCGTTCTAATGAAAACCGAATCAAAGTGGTTCCTATTGCGCCAAACCGCGGATTAATCTACGACAGACACGGTAAAATTCTGGCGGAGAACCGGCCTGTCTATAATCTGGAGCTTATTCCGGAAAAAATTAAAGATATCGATGAGACTATTGTCCGTTTACAACAGATCCTCGAGATATCACCGGAGAAAATCGCCAGTTTCAATAAAGAGAAAAGGCGTTCACGCCGCTTTAAGTCTGTGCCTTTGCTGACACAGTTAACAGAAGAGCAAGTCGCCATTTTTTCGGTAAATCAATACCGTTTCCCGGGAGTAGAAGTTACCGCTAAGCTGAAACGCTACTACCCTTATGGCTCAGCCCTTACCCATGTTCTCGGTTATGTATCGCGCATCAATGATATTGATATGCGCCGCCTTGTCAGGGAAGAGAAAGACAGCAACTATCAGGCAACCCATGATATCGGCAAACTGGGCATTGAGCGTTATTACGAAGACCTTCTGCACGGCATCGCGGGTTATCAGGAAGTGGAAGTTAATAGTCGTGGGCGTATTATCCGTACCCTGAAGTATGTCCCGCCGGTACCCGGTAAAGATCTGGTACTGAATCTGGATATCGACCTCCAGCTCTATCTGTACCGCCTGCTCGACAACCGGCGTGGCGCGGCTGTGGTTCTGGATCCAAAAGACAACGGTATTCTGGCTATGGTTTCTACACCCAGCTATGATCCGAACGCTTTTGTCCAAGGCATCTCAGGCAAAGCTTATAAGAAGCTGCTGGATGACAAGAATCGCCCTCTGGTAAACCGAACCACGTTAGGTATCTATCCTCCGGCATCTACCGTAAAGCCATTTATCGCCGTTGCGGCACTGCAGGAAGAGGTGGTTACCCCTTATACCACACGTAATGACCCCGGATTCTGGAAGATTCCTAACTCCAAAACCAAGCCATTCCGCGACTGGCTTCGCTGGGGACATGGCCGGGTCAACATTACTCAGTCTATCGAAGAGTCGGTAGATACTTTCTTCTATCAGGTTGCTTATGATCTAGGGATTGACCGTCTCTCCACATGGATGATGAAGTTTGGTTTTGGTGACTTTACCGGCATCGATATATTCGAAGAGAGTAAGGCCAATATGCCAACCCGTGAATGGAAGATGAGCCGTCACAGAACACCTTGGTATCAGGGTGATACCATTCCCGTGGGTATTGGTCAGGGTTACTGGACAGCAACCCCAATGCAGATAGCGAAAGCGACTTCGGTTGTGGTTAACCGCGGTAAGGTTATTGCCCCTCACCTGCTAAGGGCAACCGTTGATAATAACCAGCCCCTTTCTACCCAACAACTGGTTCCGGTAGAGACCTATCCGCCAATTACCAATGTGCCGGATAAATTCTGGGACATATCAGTACGTGGGATGAATCTGGTCAACCACGGTAAGAAAGGTACCGCCAGACGTGCTTTCCAGAAGCTTGGCTATCAAAGTGCCGGTAAGTCAGGTACCGCTCAGGTCTTCGGCCTGAAAGAGGACGAAGAGTACGATGCCGAACAGATTGCAGAACACCTGAGGGACCACGCCCTGTTTACCGGCTTCGCTCCGGTAAAAGATCCGCAGGTTATTGCCACCATAGTACTGGAAAACGCCGGTGGCGGTTCAACCAACGGTGCACCTGTAGTACGTAAGATTTTTGATAAAGTCATCCTGAACAAAGAAGATAAGGCAGAGTAGAAAATGAAACTGGACCCCTCTACAGGTAAAAGTCGCGTCTTTTTCGAACGCTTTCATATCGACCTGCCTCTGATGCTTGGCTTGCTGACTATGATGCTGTTCGGGCTGGTAATCATGTACAGTGCCAGCGGGCAGAGCATGGCGATGATGGATCGTCAGGCGATGCGTATGATTATGGCCGTAGGGGTAATGATCGTACTGGCGCAAATATCGCCACGAACCTATGAAGCCTTTGCCCCCTTTCTGTTTGTGGTCGGAGTCGCCCTGCTGTTCGGGGTGCTGTTTTTTGGCGAAGCCTCAAAAGGCGCGCAGCGCTGGCTGAATCTGGGCTTTGTCCGTTTCCAGCCTTCAGAGCTGCTTAAGCTGGCGGTTCCGCTTATGGTGGCACGTTACATAGGCAGAAAACCACTTCCGCCTAGCTTTAAAACCCTGTTTATCTCTCTGGTTATGGTCGGTGTTCCAACCATACTGATTGCTAAACAACCGGATCTCGGCACCTCAATACTGATCGCTGCATCAGGGATTTTCGTTATCTTTCTGGCTGGTATCAGCTGGAAAATCATCTTTGCCGCCGCCTGTGCCGTAGGCGCCTTTGCCCCTGTGCTCTGGTTCTTTCTTATGCGCGAATATCAAAAGGTGCGGGTGAGAACCCTGTTTAACCCTGAATCGGATCCGCTGGGAGCCGGTTATCATATCATTCAGAGTAAAATTGCCATAGGTTCAGGCGGTCTGACCGGGAAAGGCTGGCTACATGGCACTCAGTCACAGCTGGAGTTCCTTCCGGAAAGGCATACGGACTTTATTTTCGCCGTTATTGCTGAAGAGTGGGGCATGATAGGTGTTCTTGGTCTGCTGGCACTGTATCTGTTTATTATTGGTCGCGGTCTGTTTCTCGCCAGTCAGGCTCAAACCGCCTTCGGCAGAATGATGGCCGGTAGTATCGTTCTCAGCTTCTTCGTTTATATTTTCGTAAATATAGGTATGGTGAGTGGAATTCTTCCCGTAGTAGGCGTGCCCCTTCCTCTTATCAGCTATGGCGGTACTTCTATGGTGACCCTGATGGCAGGTTTCGGCATTCTGATGTCGATACATACTCACAGAAGTATGCTCTCTAAAGCGACCTGACGGACACGACCCATGAAGCCAATGCAATATTTTATCTCGTTTACGCTTTTAGCCATTATCGCAGGTTGCAGCAGCAGCGGGCGTTACTCTATTTCTGATGACGTAGCACCGGAAAAGCCCATCTCTTTACAGCATATTGAAGATGCCAACCCCAAATATGAACCATACAGCTTAGGGGGAAACCGAGATTACAAGCTAAGAGGCGGGTCTTACAAAATCATCAAAGATCCACAGGGCTTTAAACAAAGCGGTATCGCATCCTGGTATGGCAAAAAATTTCATGGTCATCTCACTTCGAACGGTGAGATCTATGATATGTACTCTATGAGCGCCGCCCATAAAACCCTGCCAATCCCCAGTTATGTAAAGGTAATCAATAAAGATAATAACCGTACCACCATTGTGCGCATCAATGACCGGGGCCCGTTCCATCCCGGGCGGATTATCGACCTTAGCTATGCTGCAGCATACAAACTCGGTGTTATCGGTACTGGTACTGCTAACGTGGAAATAGAACATATTCCCACGCTGAAACCAGAGTCCGCTCAGGATAAAAAAAACCAAAAACTCGCTATTCGCTACATTATTCAGGCGGCCTCTTCAAATCATGAACAAAGAAGCCGAACTTTAGCGGAAAATCTCGGTCAAAAATTCTCAGTGGACAGCTTCGTCGAAGCTATCGGTCAAAACTACCGGGTTTTGCTGGGCCCATTTAACGACTATAAACAGACAGAACAGGTACTGAAAACCGTAAAAACTCAGGGCTACCCCGAAGCTTTTATCCGCAAAACCAGACGCTAGTTCTCAAGCTTTAATCTATGAGAACTTATTTGTCGGCAGTGATTCAGTATCAATAGTATGGCGTCGCCACACTATTCTGTTAAGATACGGGCAATTTTATAAAAATGAACATTGATTACATACAAATGATTAAGTCAAAACGGATTCTGAAAAGACTACTTATCACCACCGCAGTTATCTCTGCCCCCGTTGTACACTCCGCTCCAATCGTTGTTCCGGATCCCCCTCAGATCGCAGCCAAAGGTTATGTTCTGATTGACTATAACTCTGGCACCGTATTGGCAGAGAAAGCAAAAGACACCAAATTATCACCAGCAAGCCTGACAAAAATGATGACCAGTTATGTTGTTGGTCAGGAGCTGGCCCGCGGTAACATCTCCCTGAACGATGATGTGGTAATCAGTAAAAATGCATGGGCAAAGAACTTCCCTGACTCATCGAAGATGTTTATCGAAGTAGGTACTACCGTTAAGGTCGAAGATCTGAACCGCGGTATTATCATTCAGTCTGGTAATGACGCCTGTGTCGCAATGGCAGAACATGTTGCCGGTTCAGAAGACGCTTTTGTTGACCTGATGAATGCATGGGCAAACTCTATCGGGATGAAGAATACCCACTTTGCCAATGTGCACGGTCTGGATAACCCTGATCTTTACTCAACACCATACGATATGGCGTTACTGGGCAGAGCCTTAATCCGTGATGTACCGGATGAGTATGCTATCTACTCAGAAAAACAGTTCACTTATAACGGCATTACACAATATAACCGTAACGGTCTGCTTTGGGACAAGAGCATGAACGTTGACGGTATCAAGACAGGCCACACCTCAAACGCTGGTTACAGCCTGGTAAGTTCAGCGACAGAAGGCAAAATGCGTCTGGTTGCCGTAGTTATGGGAACGAAAAGTGCCAATGCCCGTAAAGCAGAAAGTAAAAAGCTGCTTAACTACGGTTTCCGTTTCTTTGAAACAGTGGCTCCACACAAAGCTGGTGAAACCTTTGTCAGCGAACGTATCTGGATGGGCTCAAAAGAGGAAGTCGCTCTTGGTGTAGCGGAAGATACTTATGTTACTCTGCCACGCGGACAGGCGAAAAACCTCAAAGCCAACTTCGTTCTGGAAAAAGAACTTAAAGCACCAATTAGCGAAGGCGATGTCGTAGGCACCCTTTACTACCAAATTGATGGTGAAGATATTGCAGAGTACCCTCTGCTGGCACTGGAAAATGTAGAGAAAGGCGGCATCTTCAGCCGTATGATCGACTATATTATCCTGCTGTTCAAAAACTGGTTTTAACTAACCGCCTGTATCCGCTTAAACTAATTGCAAAAGCCGCTTTCTCAGCGGCTTTTTCATTTATTTAGGGTACTTGTACTTGATAAATTTTGGGCGTAATATCTCGCATCTGATAAAAACCGAGTCTGGATATAATCATGCAAGAACAACCTAAGTTAAAAGATCTGCTGGAATTCCCTTGTCAGTTTACCTACAAGGTAATGGGCTATGCCAAACCAGAACTGCCGGAATTGGTGTTATCTGTTATTCAAAAACATGCACCCGGCGATTATAGCCCTTCTGTTAAACCAAGCGGAAAAGGCACTTATAACTCTGTATCTGTAACCATTACGGCTACCTCTATTGAGCAGGTAGAAACTCTGTACAAAGAGTTAGGCGAAATTGAAATCGTACGTATGGTTCTGTAATCAGAGTCATTAACAGAGAAACAGCGGCATATGGCCGCTGTTTTTGTATCTGCTTCTGTACCCACCCCAACTGAGTATACATTCTATTAACCTGATAAAAACATTTTCACATTGTCTCTGTAGATAGTTTATAATGTTTTTTCTTTATATTCTCAGATGGTCAGAAAGCTCACCAGCTCAGCCCTTCTGAGTCTCAGGCTGTACAATAAGGAATCTGGATTGCAAAGTAGTAAAGATAAACTCGTTGTAAAATATCTGGGCCAGCAAGACTACCAGCCTGTCTGGCACGCCATGCATCAGTTCACTGACAACCGCAATGACGACACCTTAGATGAAGTCTGGCTGGTTGAGCACAATCCGGTATTTACACAAGGTCAGGCAGGTAAAGAGGAACACCTTCTCAATACTGGTGATATTCCCGTTGTACAAAGTGACAGGGGTGGTCAGGTAACCTACCATGGCCCCGGTCAGCTTGTTGCCTACTTCCTGATAAACCTGCGAAGAAAAGGTTTTGGGGTAAGAGACCTTGTTACCCATATAGAAAACCTCGTCATCAACACCCTCAATACTTACGGAATTGAATCGGCAGCCAGACCAGATGCACCGGGGGTATATGTTGATGGTAAAAAGATCTGTTCCCTTGGTCTCAGAATCCGTAAAGGGTGTTCGTTTCACGGACTGGCCCTTAACGTCAATATGGATCTTTCCCCCTTCCTGAGAATTAACCCGTGTGGTTATCAGGGCATGGAGATGGTTCAGGTAAAACAGCTTGGCGGTCCCAAAAATATAGAAACAATCAGCGAAGAACTGATTAAACAGCTCACTACCCTACTGAGCTATGAGCATGTCGAAATAATTAAACAAAGCGAATTATCATGAGCAAACCGATTCAAATGGAAAAGGGCGTCAAATACAGAGACGCTGACAAGATGGCACTCATTCCGGTAAAAAACATGCCTGAAGAGCAAAAAGAGGTTCTTCGCAAGCCGGAGTGGATGAAGATAAAACTTCCCTCTGATAGCAAACGTATTCAGGATATTAAAGCTGCGATGCGTAAAAACTCCCTACACTCAGTGTGTGAGGAAGCTTCCTGTCCTAACCTTGCCGAGTGTTTTAATCACGGTACAGCTACCTTTATGATTCTGGGTGCCATTTGTACCCGACGCTGCCCTTTCTGCGACGTTGCCCATGGCCGCCCAATCGCTCCGGATAACAACGAACCAGCACATCTGGCTCAGACCATCAGTGATATGAAGCTGAAGTATGTGGTTGTCACCTCTGTTGACCGTGACGATCTACGTGATGGCGGCGCACAGCACTTTGCCGACTGTACTAAAGCAATCCGTGAAAAGAACCCGGCGATCAAGATAGAAACTCTGGTACCTGACTTCCGTGGGCGTATGGACACAGCACTGGAAATTCTTAACGATAACCCGCCAGATGTGTTTAACCATAACCTTGAGACTGCTCCGCGCCTGTATCGTAAGGCAAGACCGGGGGCAAACTACAAATGGTCCCTTAAGCTGCTTCAGGAGTTTAAAGCCCTGCACCCTGACGTACCGACGAAATCTGGTCTAATGATGGGATTGGGTGAAACTAAGGAAGAGATTGTCGAAGTGCTTAAAGATCTTCGTGCCCACGGCGTTACCATGCTGACACTGGGTCAGTATCTGGCACCAAGCCGCCATCACCTTCCTGTTGAGCGTTACGTGCCGCCGGAAGAGTTTGATGAACTGAAAGAGATTGCTCTGGAGCTTGGCTTTACTCACGCAGCCTGTGGTCCATTTGTACGTTCTTCATACCATGCCGATATGCAGGCCATGGGTGAAGAAGTCAAATAGTGCACTTCACACTTAACGTTAAAGCCTGTCCAGTGACAGGCTTTCTTTTTATTGGCAAAGACACTCTCGACAGATAAAAACATCTGTTCTCAAGAAATCTCACATTCAACTTTTATCTATGGTTATTTTCCCATTACAATAGAGCTATACATTAAATAAAAAGGAACATTGCAATGAAAAAGCTAGGGTTTATTGCATTTATGACATTGCTGTTAGCAGGCTGCTCCAACAATACACAGCAGGACAACTATCTTGATGCTTCATTTGAACTCTGTAATACAGAAGTAAACGTCTATTCAGTCAGTGATGACGGCAGGGTACGTATTATCTGTGCAGATGGTTCTAAGTTCACGATGAATAGTGAAGATACTCTGGAAATCATGCGCGATATTAATATTGATTACTGTACCGGAGAGGGCCTTTCTAAGTTTAACGAGAGCCGCCGTTACTACTCTTTCCAGTGTAAATCAGGCACGACTCTGAGTATCAACAAAGAGTAACCGACAAGATTAGATACTAAAAAGGGTCAGGCTTATTACAAGCCTGACCCTTTTGTTTATTTGTTATCTGCTGATATTAGCGTTACGCGTAAACAGGCAGTCGCTTACAGATATCCAGCACCTTCTGCTTAGTCGATTCAATCACCGCTTCATCATTGATGTTATCCAGTACATCACACATCCAGCCGGCCAGATCTTTGGCGTCCTGCTCAGTAAAGCCGCGACGGGTAATTGCCGGCGAACCGACACGAATACCAGAGGTAACAAACGGACTCCGTGGATCATTGGGTACCGAGTTCTTGTTTACCGTAATATTAGCTGCACCAAGGGCTGCATCCGCCTCTTTACCGGTAATATCTTTATCAATCAGATCAACAAGGAACAGATGGTTCTCTGTAGAGCCGGATACAATCTTATAGCCACGGGCAATAAACTCAGAAACCATAGCTTTAGCATTCAGTACTACGCGCGCCTGATACTCTTTAAACTCTGGCTCCATCGCCTCTTTAAAGGCAACGGCTTTACCAGCAATAACATGCATTAACGGACCGCCCTGACCACCCGGGAATACTGCCGAGTTCAGCTTTTTATACATCTCTTCGCCGCCGTTAGACAGAATCAAACCACCACGGGGACCCGCCAGCGTTTTATGAGTTGTGGTCGTTACTACATGAGCGTGCGGTAACGGAGTCGGATAAACACCAGCAGCAATAAGGCCGGCAACATGGGCCATATCTACAAACAGATAAGCACCTGCTTTATCGGCAATCTCACGCATGCGCGCCCAGTCAACGATTTGAGAGTAAGCAGAAAAACCACCAATAATCATTTTTGGCTTATGCTCAAGGGCAAGCTGCTCCATCTCGTCGTAATTGATCTGACCCGCTTCATCAATGCCGTAAGGAATGACTTTATAGTGCTTACCAGAGAAGTTAACCGGTGAACCGTGAGTCAGGTGACCGCCGTGTGCAAGGCTCATACCCAGCACCGTATCACCCGGGTTAAGAAGCGCCATATAAACCGCACTGTTTGCCTGAGAGCCTGAGTGAGGCTGAACGTTAGCGTATTCACAGTTAAACAGCTTACAGGCACGCTCAATAGCCAGAGCCTCTGCTTTATCTACATACTCACAGCCGCCGTAATAGCGCTTACCCGGATAACCTTCAGCATACTTGTTTGTCAGCTGAGAGCCCTGTGCTTCCATCACGCGCGGGCTTGTGTAGTTTTCTGAAGCGATAAGCTCAATGTGTTCTTCCTGACGAAGAGTTTCTTCCTGAATTGCAGCATATAATTCTGCATCGTAATCAGCGATGTTCATATCACGCTTTAGCATCTGTATCTCCTGACTCAGATAATCTTTAAATTGCAAAAAACCACATAAATTTCATAAGCAAACGTTTTCGTTGACGTTATAAGCAAGATATTCTACATAATTTGCTGATTTTCAGAAACCCTGCTTATAAAAAATAATCATGCAATTTCTTCATATTCCTTTGAAAAAAGGCTCATGCTATACCACACGCCTAAGTGTCAACTCAGGCATTTACACTGTGTAAATTGTAGAATACATACCTTAACTTTAAAATACCTTATCAAGCTACCGAAATAAGCAGTTTTTCTCTATTATCTGCGCCATTCTCAGTAACATAATTTAAACATGATGGAAAAACATACGATAAAGGAAGATTGGATCGCCATACTGACCGGCACATTTTTAACTGCTCAAGGCGTATTCTTCCTGCAGTCAGCCGATCTGCTTACAGGAGGAACAACAGGCCTTGCTCTTCTGGTAAGCCAGTTAGTGCCGCTCTCCTTTGGTGTTCTCTATTTCCTGTTTAACTGCCCGTTTTATCTTTTGGGATGGAGACGATTTGGTAAGAAATTCGCAGTAAATAGTGCGATTTCCGGCGGTTTAGTGTCAATCTTCGCCGATCACCTGAATCTGGTCATTCAACTTGGTTTCGCAAACCCGATTTATTGTGCCGTTGCCGGCGGACTGTTGATGGGACTGGGCATGTTGATCCTGTTCAGACATAAATCCAGCCTTGGTGGCTTTAACGCCTTCTGTCTGGTGGTTCAGGACAAAACGGGTATTTCAGTCGGAAAAACTCAGCTTGCCATAGACTGCTCTATCTTACTGGCATCCTTCTTCTTTGTTAGCCCTGAAATAATTATTACTTCGGTGTTAGGTGCGGCAGTCCTTAATCTGGTTCTTGGTATGAATCATAAGCCAACCCGTTACAAAGTCACATACGGTAAAACCGCCTGACAAAGATTGAACTCTGTGCAGAAAAGGTATACTAGTAGTAGCATTATTAACCTGTATACCTCTGCTCTATGACCTACCAACCTACAAGCCTGCAATCATTTGATGCTGTTCAATTTCGTCATCAGCTACATAAACATCCGGAATTGTCTGAATGCGAGTTCAATACCGCTGAAACCCTTGTCAACCAGCTTAAAGCGTTTGGTCTGAAGCCGGAGAAAGGCATTGGAGGTAATGGTATCGTCTGTGTGATAGACAGTGGTAAAGAGGGGGAAACTACCCTGCTCAGAGCCGATTTCGACGCCCTGCCGATACAGGAAAAAGCACACCATGACCATGTTTCAGAAACTGACGGCGTAATGCATGCCTGTGGCCATGACGGGCATACCAGCTCAATGATGCTGGTCGCTAAACACTTTGCTGAGCATGGTATTAAACTGGGCAAACTTATCCTGCTTTTTCAGCCGGCGGAAGAGACAGGCACAGGTGCTGCCGCCATGCTGCGTAACCCTCTGCTAAAAGAGCTCTCCATCGATTCTGTATTTGCCTACCATAACCTTCCCGGCGAACCACTTGGCAGAATAGTGCTTAAGTCCGGCACTTTTGCCTGCGCCTCAACCGGTGTCGCCATTGAGTTTCAAGGCAAAACCTCTCATGCCGCCCGCCCCGAAAACGGCCTGAGTCCGGCAAATGTTATGATGGAAACCTCGGCTTACCTGCAGTCAATGCCGGCACACTACCCTGAAGCCTTCAGTCTGGTCACCCTTGTTCACGCAAGACTGGGCGAAGAAGCCTTTGGGGTTGCTCCCGGCTACGCTAAGGTAATGGCTACATTAAGAAGCGACTGCAATATAACGTTTAGCAAGATGAAGAGTGATCTGCAGCAGATGCTGGCTAAACTGGAGATGGATAGCGGAATTTCCGTCACTCTTAAATGGGATGAACCTTTTAATGCGGCGGTAAACTCAGCTGAACATGTGGCTATCGTCGCTGAACAGGCGGAAAAACTAGGAATGGACGTAAAAACACTGGCAGAGCCGATACGTTGGTCAGAGGATTTTTCTGAATTTCTGATGAAATGGCCCGGCGCACTGTTTTGTATCGGTAGCGGAGAGTCTCACCCGCAACTACACAACCCGGACTATGACTTCCCTGATGAGGTTCTGGAAAAGGCAAGCTCTCTGTTTATCGCAATAGCAGAGAGCCTGCACGGTAGCAATTAAGCCTCGATCAGCAGAATCCGGCTCTCATAAGGTTTAAGCTCAAGCTTGTGCTCTGAGCAGCTTTCCACAGGGTAGTTGCTCAGCAGACATCTCGCATTAGTCATATCCAGATGCTCAGGGAGCTCTGCCGTCACTGTCTCGCCGTAGTAGTTGTTTATACAGATAAGGGTCTGATTTTTATCACTACGGGAATAGCAGAACAACTGTGGATGTTGCGGCATTAAATCCTGATAATCGCCTGTAGTAATCACCGGGATCTGTTTTCTTAGTTCAATCAGCTTCTGATAGAAATAGAACACAGAATCGGGATCATCAACGGCAAAAGCTGCGTTTACCTGATCATAATTGCCCGCGACTTCTAACCACGGTTTACCCTTAGTAAATCCAGCATTGGTCTCACTGTTCCACTGCATAGGTGCACGCGAGTTATCGCGCGACTTCTGCGCCAGAATCTCCAGCATCTCTTCACGGCTTACGCCCTGCTGATTGACCATAATGTCGTACATATTGGTACTTTCAACATCCTGATACTGGCTGATATCAGTGTACCCCGGGTTGGTCATACCTATCTCTTCACCCTGATAGATATATGGCGTGCCCTGCATCATATGTACTGACGCCCCAAGCATTTTCGCTGACTCAACTCTGTAGTTTTTGTCATCACCCAACCGGCTTACCACCCGCGGCTGATCATGGTTACACCAGAACAGTGCTCCCCAGCCCACGCCGTTCAGGCCTGTCTGCCAGTGATTAAAAATCTGTTTTAGCTGCAGGAAGTCAAATGGTGCTTTGGTCCATTTATCTCCGTTAGTGTAATCCACCTTCAGATGGTAGAAGTTAAATACCATAGAGAGCTCGCTGTTATCCAGCGCAGAGTACTTCTGACAATGTTCTAGTGTTGTAGAAGACATCTCACCCACAGTGACCGAACCATACTTCTGGAAAACCGCTTCGCTGATCTCCCGAAGATACTCGTGTACCCGCGGGCCGTCTGTATAAAAACGACGTCCGTCACCAATGTCGTCACTGTTAAAGTGCTGCTGCTTGGAGATTAGGTTAATCACATCCAGACGGAAACCATCAACGCCTTTCTCAGCCCAGAAACTGATAATCTGTTTTACTTCTTCGCGAACTTCAGGGTTTTCCCAGTTAAGGTCTGCCTGCTCTTCAGCAAACAGGTGAAGATAATATTGGCCTGTTTTCTCATCCAGTTTCCACGCGTTTCCGCCAAATTTAGACTGCCAGTTATTCGGCGCCTGTCCGTCGATAGGATCTTTCCAGATATAGTAGTCCCGGTAAGGGCTGTTACTGTTACCTAAAGCATCTTTAAACCACTTATGTTCTGTTGAAGTGTGGTTTACTACGATATCCATAATGATACGGATACCCTTCTGATGTGCTGCTGCCAGCAGTTCATCAAAATCGTCCATGGTGCCAAAATCAGGATTAATTGCGTAGTAGTCAGAAATATCGTAACCATTGTCTATCATAGGTGACTCATAAACCGGAGTCAGCCAGATAGCCTCTATACCCAACAGCTTAAGATAGTCCAGCTTGGAAATAATACCGCGAATATCGCCTGTTCCCTTACTGCCGCTATCACAAAAGCTCTTTGGATAGATCTGATAGATGGTCGCCGTTTTCCACCATGCCTGATCAATATCACTCATGTTAATTCTCTCGCCGTTTTCTTACCGAAATAGATGGTTTTTACTGATATAGATAGAGTGGCCAAAAGGGCCACTCAAAATAGAAATGTGTTCTGAATTAAGCGTTAGCTACTGTCAGCTCGCCCTTCATCTGCGCACGCTTGTAGAAGAACAGTGTCAGCGCAGCAGGTAGCAGAATGGCAACCAGCATAGCGATAGCAAAGATAGTCCAGTACTGTGGCTGAATAGACAGGATACCCGGCAGACCACCTACACCGATACCATTGGCCATAACACCGGCACTACCACAAATTGCTGCGGCAACAGCTGAACCAACCATAGCGCTTAGCATAGGGAACTTATACTTGAGGTTAATACCGTACATAGCAGGCTCTGTTACACCAAGGTAAGCTGAGATAGCAGCCGGAACAGAGATGTCGCGCTCGCCTTCTTTACGGCTAATGATGATGATACCAACGACAGCTGATGCCTGAGCAATGTTTGACAGAGCAATCAGAGGCCAGATTGGTGTACCACCCAGTTCCTGCATAAGCTGAAGGTCAACGGCGTTAGTTGTGTGGTGAACACCGGTAATAACCAGAGGAGCGTAGAAGAAACCAAACACCATAGCACCAAGAATAGCGAACTCACCTGTCATTGCCGCTTTAGCAGCGAATGCAACGCCATCACCGATTACACGGCCGAAAGGACCAATCAGTGCGTGGGCAAGAACAACGGAAACAATGATAGAAACGAAAGGTACAACAACCAGATACAGGTAAGAAGGTACAATACGCTTCAGGTTGGTTTCAATAAATGCCAACGCAACACCCGCTAACATAGCCGGAATAACCTGAGCCTGATAACCCACTTTCTCAATGACAAACAGGCCGAAGTCCCACGCTTCAGGAACCTGTTTACCAATCATATAAGCGTTCATCAGCTGAGGAGAAACCAGAGTGACACCTAGCGTGATACCCAGAATCGGCGTACCGCCAAGTTTCTTAACCGTAGACCAGCAAACACCCACCGGCAGGAAGAAGAAGATCGCTTCACCGATCAGCCACAGGAAGGAGTGAACTGTTGCCCAGAACTGACTGATTTGAGTCAGTGTCTGGCCGTCAAACATTCTGATATCGCCGATAACGTTACGGAAACCGAGGATCAGACCACCGGTAATGATGGCAGGAAGAAGAGGAACAAAAATTTCGGCTAAATGGGAGATGCCTCTTTCCAGAATGTTCATGTTCTGACGGGCAGCTTGTTTTGCTTCATCTTTTGAAGCAGATTTTTTCTCTGCCATTTCGATAAGAAGTTTATAAACTTCATCTACTTCTGTACCGATTACTACCTGAAACTGACCGGCATTAGTAAAGCAACCTTTTACTAAGCTCAGTTTTTCTAACGCTTTAACATCAGCTGCATCAGTATCGTTC
The DNA here is from genome assembly GCF_028201475.1 of Vibrio sp. SCSIO 43137. Classification (NCBI taxonomy): domain Bacteria; kingdom Pseudomonadati; phylum Pseudomonadota; class Gammaproteobacteria; order Vibrionales; family Vibrionaceae; genus Vibrio; species Vibrio sp. SCSIO 43137. Next base: position 2,555,656 of record NZ_CP116383.1, read on the forward strand.
AGAACAAAACGCAGACGTGTCAGACAGTGACTGACACTAGCGATATTATCTTTTCCACCGACCAGCTCAATAAGACGTGCAATGTCTTGTTTTGCAATCTTACTCATAATTCTCACCCGTTATTGCTAGGGGCTGCTTACCTTTCACATTCGGGAAAGGTCAATAGCTCCTAAATTTAAGTTTACACCATCCAACTTAGATGGCATTAAAATGGGAACAGTCCCAAAAACTGTTATTATAATGCACTAAATAAACAAACACAGAAATGGGAACAGTCCCATTAATTGAACAAGATCACAGCATTTTTGATAAAACAATTAAAAACAACGGATTAATTTAAGGGAATTTTGCTTAGGTTAACTGACTGGTTGCTGGGTTAAATGCTGCTCTTCAGATTCGCCGGACAGCTGCTTAATCAACAAGTTAGCCGCGGTATAGCCCGCCTGCTGGTAACCGGGATCAACACTGTAAGTGTTGGGGAACAGGAAAGAGAGCATTGAATTACCACCGACACCAGTTACAAGTACATCTTCACGCCCTAACTCCTGCAGGCGCTTAATGACACCTAGAGCGAGTGTGTCACTGGCACAGGCAATAGCCTGAACATCAGTACTAAGTACCTTTTCAACAAGGGCATAGCCGCTTTCATGACTTAACTGGCCGGTCTGATAATTGGCTTCTACCTGATTGACTTTACACCAGGCCAGATAAGCATTCAGACGAGCCTCGCCCGTGGTTTTATCCTGAGGGTCAACACCAATATAGGCGATACGATTAATCTCTTTCTGACGGAGATGGTTTAAAGATTTTTCGATAACACCGGCGTTATCATAGTTAATGGACGAGACCCCCTGCATCGGCATGGCAATCACCACCATACGGTCTTTCCAGCTCAGCAAACTTTCCGTATCACAGCCGGTAAAACCGAACACTATCACGCCATCAACATTGCGTTTTTTCAGGACATTCAGGTGCTCATTGGTTTTGTCAGCGTTGAACTGGCTCTCCATAATCACCACATCATAACCGGCAGAATAGAGGCAATCGAGAATACTGCTGACGGCACGGTTTTCTGAAGGCGAATCAAGACGGGAGATAATCACACCAATCACCTTCTGACTGCCGCCACGCATAGACTGGGCAGATTTAGAAGGCACATAGCCCGACTCACTAATCACCTTCTCTACCTTTTCACGGGTTTCAGGTTTTACCTTAGGGTCATTAGTCAGCACCCTGGACACCGTCGACTTCCCGACCCCGGCCAGCCTTGCTATATCATGAATGGTGAGTTTCTTATCCATACTGTCAGTTCAGCTATAAAGTGAAGATAATAGGCAAAAGTTAACGACTTGCGGCAATATAATCAGGTACATCAGCAATACTGTTTAGCACAGTAGTCGCCAGCTGTTCACCCTTCTCCGTTACCGGTTTGCCTGTTCTGACCAGAATTTTAGTACCGACTCCGGCCGCTTCAGCAGCCATCATATCTTCTGCCTTATCGCCGACCATCACTGAGTTTTGCATATCAATTTTCAGGAAATCTCGGGCAGAGATAAACATTCCCGGTTTAGGCTTACGGCAGTTACACTCCTGCTTATACTCACCAATACCGTGTTCAGCGTGATGCAGGCAGTAGTAAATTCCGTCAAACTCTACGCCGTTATCGATAAAGTTCCAGTCCATCCACTCAGTAAGAGAAAGAAAGCGTTCTTCACTAAACATGCCTCTGGCGACACCAGACTGGTTAGTAACCAACACCAACAGATAGCCCATTTCCTTCAGTTTTTTGGTCGCTTCAAATACGCCCTCAATAAATTCGAAGTCGTGCTCATCATGGACATAACCGTGATCGACATTAATAACACCATCACGATCTAAAAATACAGCAGGTTTGTTCAAGGCTCTTTCCCCGGGTTGGATTTAAGCGGTAATTATTACACGCTTTGCTTTTTATAGCACTACGCAAACACCGCTATTGAGCACATATCAACCAGAGCCAAATAACTATTTTTCCAATGAAAGATCTCAAAAACATAGCTCATTTCAAATAGCTATATAGAAATATATACATTTAGACGTCTAGACGTAAAAATATCTATTGACAGAATCCGGAACAGACAATAGCATCTCCTATCAAGTGAGACGAAGTTCAAAATTTTATTCTATTGTTTAGCAAAACAGGTTTAACAAATGATTGAGATCAACAAAGTTAACAAGGTTTTCTATCAGGGCGACAAAGCGATAAATGCTCTGAAAGAGATCAACCTGACCATTCCACAGGGACAGATCTTTGGTGTTATCGGTTCATCCGGTGCAGGCAAGAGCACTCTGATCCGCTGTGTGAACATGCTGGAAGCGCCAACTTCCGGTCAGGTTATAGTTGATGGTGTTGATCTGACCACTCTGTCTCAATCAGAGCTTTGTCAGGCCAGACGCAATATCGGCATGATTTTTCAGCACTTCAACCTGCTTTCATCCCGTACGGTTTTTGACAACGTCGCCCTGCCCCTTGAATTAGCAGGTCAGGCAAAACAAGCCATTGAACAAAAAGTTACTGAACTTCTCTCTCTGGTTGGTCTGGCGGACAAGAAAGAGAGCTATCCGGCAAACCTGAGTGGCGGCCAGAAACAGCGAGTCGCTATTGCAAGGGCTCTTGCTTCAGATCCTAAAGTACTGCTTTGTGATGAAGCCACCAGCGCCCTCGACCCGGCAACAACTCAGTCAATTCTGCAGCTGCTGAAAGAGATCAACCGCAAACTGAACATCACAATCTTACTTATCACCCACGAAATGGATGTGGTGAAAAGCATTTGTCATCAGGTTGCCATTATCGGTAACGGTGAACTGGTTGAGAAAGGCACGGTCGGTGAAATTTTTGCCCACCCTAAAACAGAGCTGGCTCATCAATTTATCCGCTCAACTCTGGATCTCTCCATTCCGGAAGACTACAGAGAGCGGCTACAACAAGAAAGGAGTGAAGGAAGCTACCCTCTTGTACGCCTTGAGTTTACCGGCGAAACCGTGGACGCCCCTCTGGTCAGCCAGATTTCCAGAAAATTCAATATCGATATCAGCATACTGAGCTCTGATCTCGATTACGCCGGCGGAGTTAAGTTCGGCATGATGGTGGCAGAACTGTTTGGTAGTGAAAAAGACGATCAGGCAGCAATCGACTTCCTTAAGCAGCACAAAGTTAAAGTAGAGGTACTGGGTTATGTCCATTAATACAATCACTGAATGGCTGAGCCTGAACAGCAAACTTCTTTTGGGCGCGACAGGAGAAACCCTCTATATGGTAGCGGTTTCCGGTCTGGTTGGCTTTGCCATTGGTATTCCTCTTGGCGTGATTCTGCATATCAGCAAAAAAGGTGGTCTTGCGGAAAACCCTAAGCTGAACGCTTCTCTGGGTGCCATTGTCAATGTCGGCCGCTCTGTACCATTTCTGGTTCTTATGGTTGCCATTATTCCGGTAACTAAGCTGTTGGTGGGTACTTTTATCGGCACAACTGCCGCCATTGTTCCCCTCACTATCGGTGCGATTCCTTTTGTAGCCCGCCTGATTGAAGGCGCATTACTGGAAGTTCCGTCTGGTCTTGTAGAGGCAGCGCAGTCTATGGGAGCAACGCCAACTCAGATTATTACCAAGGTATTACTGCCGGAAGCACTACCAACCATAGTGAACTCGGTAACTATCACGCTAGTAACCCTTGTCAGCTATTCCGCTATGGCCGGTACCGTTGGTGGTGGTGGTCTGGGAGACGTTGCTATCCGCTATGGCTTCCACCGTTATGACGTGGTGATTATGGCCGTCACCGTGGTGATGCTTATTATTTTAGTTCAAATTATTCAATCACTTGGCGATGCCGTTGTTCGCCGGGTAGACCACAGATAAACCAAAGCTGTTGCTACAGACGAGATAAAACAGCTCAAAATTATACAGGAGATATCAAGATGAAATTTAGCCTTAAGAAACTACTGGCCGTAACCACCGCCGCTTCCGCCCTTATCCTTGCCGGTTGCGGAGAGAAACAAGCTGACACAAGTAAAATCAAAGTAGGTGTCATGGCTGGTGCCGAAGCACAGGTTGCTGAGATTGCCGCTAAAGTAGCAAAAGAGAAGTACAACCTGGATGTTGAGCTGGTGACTTTCACAGACTATGTTACACCGAATGCTGCACTGGATGATGGCTCAGTTGATATCAACGCATTCCAGCACAAGCCATACCTTGATCAGCAAATTGTTGACCGTGGCTACAAGCTGTCAATCGCAGGTAACTCTTTTGTCTATCCGATTGCCGGTTACTCTAAGCAGGTTAAATCTGTTGATGAAATCGCTAACGACGCACGTATCTCAGTACCAAATGATCCGACAAACCTTGGCCGTGCTCTTTTGCTTCTTGAGCAACAAGGTCTGATTAAGCTACGTGACAATGTCGGCCTGCAGGGTACCGTTCGTGATATCGTAGAAAACCCGAAAAACATCACTATTGTTGAACTGGATGCCGCTCAGCTTCCACGTTCTCTTGACGACGTGGCTCTGTCTATCATCAACACAACTTACGCAAGCAGCATTGACCTGACTCCTCAGAAAGACGGTATCTTTGTTGAAGATAAAGAGTCTCCGTATGTAAACCTGATCGTTGCCCGCGAAGAGAATGTTAATGCTGAAAACGTACAGAATTTTGTTAAGGCATACCAGACTGAAGATGTTTATAACGCGGCATCTGACATCTTTAAAGGCGGCGTAGTTAAAGGCTGGTAATCTCCTCCTTTTACAGTAACCGCCCATAATGAAAAAAGCCGCTAACCCGGCTTTTTTCATTTCTGTACTAAACGCGGGTTAAAACCATAGCTTGCGTTCAAAGTTGGATTTGCTACACTGCGTGGCGAACAAATTCTAGATATTAGTCGGGGAGCTAAGGTTTTTACCCAGAGTAAAAGCCCCAAGCTGAGACCAGTAAAATGGGACCCGTTGAACCTGATGCAGTTAATACTGACGTAGGGAACTAATAGCGATGCCTCATCTGACCATGCTTTGATCTCTTAAGCATTCTCCGTTTTCAGGCAGCTGTTTTTCCTATACGTCCATGTTTAGGAAAAGACTATGACAGCGAATCACTCCACACCCATTGTTCTCACAATTGCAGGCTCTGACAGCGGCGGCGGTGCCGGTATTCAGGCCGATATTAAAGCCATTTCAGCCACCGGAAGTTATGCCTGTTCTGTTATTACTGCTCTGACAGCGCAAAATACCCTTGGAGTAGACGGCATTTATCCCGTTGATGCAGACTTTGTCTCTCAGCAATTAGATTCGGTTTTTTCCGATCTGGCAATCTCTGCTGTCAAAGTAGGTATGCTGGCTGATTCTGAAGTAATCTGCGCAGTGGCAGCAAAGCTAAGACAGTACCAGCCACAACATCTGGTGCTAGACCCTGTTATGGTGGCCACCAGCGGAGATCTACTTCTTCAGCAATCGGCTATTGAAACTCTTAAGTCAGAACTATTACCACTGGCATCAGTGATTACCCCTAACCTTCCCGAAGCAGCAGCACTTACCGGTTCGCCCCTGCCTCAGACAGAAGCAGAAATGAGAACTCTGACGGACAAACTCAGAGAACTTGATACCCGCTCAGTCCTGCTAAAAGGTGGCCACCTTGAGAACGAATCAGATAGTACAGATCTACTGATACAAGCCAATACAGTTAGCCGCCTTAGCCAAAAACGAATAAACACCCAAAACACTCATGGCACCGGTTGTACCCTTTCGTCGGCTATCGCCAGTTACCTGGCACAAGGCCAGTCACTGCAACAGGCCGTTCAGTCAGGTAAAGAGTACATATCACAGGCCATAGCCCACGCCGACCAACTCAATATCGGCCAGGGTCACGGGCCGGTACATCACTTTTTTGCCAGCCAGAACAATGGATAGCCGCACCATGATCAATCCTGTGCAGATTGATATCCGCCGGGCAGAACTAAGCTATGCCGACAGCCAATATCCGGTATTCAGCAAACTGGATATGCAGATCTTTCAGGGGCAATGGAACTGTATTCTGGGCAGAAGTGGCTGTGGCAAGTCCAGCCTGCTGCGATATCTGGCCGGACTGTTATCTGACAAAGTGAACTTCTGCGGTGATGTTATCTGGCATTCGGAAAACAGCAGCCAGGTTGCTTATATGGCGCAGCAGGATTTGCTGATGCCGTGGCTGTCGGTGATAGATAATGTCTGCCTTAGCCTGATATTCACTACACCTGACGATGCTCAACTAGCGAAGCAAAAAGCCCTGTCACTGATTGACGCTGTTGGCCTGTCAGAGCACGCAGAAAAACTTCCTCATCAACTCTCCGGCGGAATGCGACAGAGGGCAGCTTTGGCAAGAACCCTGATGCAGGATAAGCCTGTTATTCTGATGGATGAGCCCTTCTCAGCATTAGATGCAGTGACACGCTATAAGCTGCAAAACCTCTCTGCACGCCTGCTGAAAAATAAGACAGTAATCCTGATCACCCATGATCCACAGGAAGCACTCAGGCTCGGTAACCATATCTATATTATGACCGGCCAGCCGGCCAGCGCAGTTAAGCTCCCTTCACCTCAGGGCGCTATCCCGCGAAATATGGATGCCTCTCTTGCTGTTGCGCAGCAGGAGATTATTCAGACGCTGGAGAAAGACTATGTCTGAGCTGACACACACTCAAAAACGTAAAAAGCAAACACAACAATCATCTGCTTATCTGGCTGCTACTAAAAGCAGTAAGCGCGGATTTCATCTGATAACAACCGTAATAGTGTTACTTATTGTCTGGCAGTTAATTGTCACGTTGCTTGAGCTGCCTGCTTTTATTCTGCCCTCTCCGGCAGCCGTGCTTAGCAAGCTATACCAGAGATACGACGTTTTGCTGGCACATACACTGGTGACAGCAAAAGAGATACTGCTTGGTTTAGCTCTCGGGCTAACTTGCGGGCTGTTTTTTGCCTTACAGATGTTGCTGTTTAAGCCGGTAAAACGCTGGTTGCTTCCGCTGCTGATTGCCAGTCAGGCCATCCCTGTATTTGCCATTGCACCGGTACTGATGCTCTGGCTCGGCTACGGTATCGCCTCAAAAGTAGTAATGGCGGCTTTAATCATCTTCTTTCCCGTGACCACCTGCTGCTACGACGGTTTACGCTCTACGCCGTCCGGCTATCTGGATCTGGCCAGAACCATGTCCGCCTCTAAGTGGCAACAACTGCGCTATATCAGGTTACCAGCCGCACTGCCTGCTCTCGCATCCGGTATCCGGGTTGCTGTGGTGGTTGCTCCTATAGGTGCGGTAGTCGGCGAGTGGGTCGGTTCCAGTGAAGGTCTGGGATACCTGATGTTACAAGCCAACGCCCGCATGATGATTGATGAGATGTTTGCCGCACTGCTGCTGTTGGCCAGCTTCTCTATCGCCCTCTATTTTTTCACCGATCGATTACTTAAAAGAGCTATCCCATGGCAGCTCTGAATCTAAATAAAAAACAACAAAAGGAATACCATATGAAAACGAATTTCAGCCACTCAGTGTCTGTTAAAGCACGGCTAAAAAGAGGCCTTATCGGCCTGATTGCTGCCGGACTTTCCCTGCCCTCTCTGGCAGAGGAAAAATCCCTAACCCTGATGCTGGACTGGTTTGTAAACCCTAACCATGGCCCTATCGTTATCGCCCAGCAAAAAGGCTACTTTGCTCAGCAAGGCTTAGAAATTAACGTTCAGGAGCCGGCTGATCCAAGCCTGCCGGCTAAACTGGTAGCTGCTGATAAAGTTGACTTAGCTATCTCTTACCAGACCAGCCTGACCATTGATGCCGCAGCTGGCTTGCCGCTAGTGCGTGCATCGACACTGATCTCTACTCCTCTGAACACCCTTATGGTGCTGGATAACGGCAAGATTAACTCGCTGGCGGATCTGAAGGGAAAAAAAGTGGGAATCGCTATCGCGGGTAACGAAGAAGCCACTATTGGAACCATGCTTAGCTCCGCCGGGCTGGAGTACAAAGATGTAGAGATAATCAATGTAGGCTGGGCACTCTCCTCTTCTCTGGCATCAGGTAAAGTTGATGCTATCTGGGGTGGTTTCAGAAACTTTGAAACAAACCAGCTAGCCATTGAAGGCTACAAGTCCAAGGCATTCTTCCCTGAAGAGCACGGTGTTCCTTCTTATGATGAACTTGTGGTAGTCGCCAATGGTAAAAACTACGATGCTGAAGCCATTGCCAAGTTTAATACTGCACTAGAGCAGGCAACCACGTATATCGTCAATCATCCTGAGCAATCCTGGCAGGAGTTTATCGCTTACTCTCCGGACACACTGAACAACGATCTTAACCACAGAGCGTGGAAGGACACCCTTACCCGCTTTGCCCTGAGACCATCGGCCATCGACCTGAAAAGATACGACGCCTTCACCCAGTTTATGTTTGAGCACAAGATTATTGACTCTAAGCCAGATTCAAAATCTCTTCTGCCGTCACTGTAACCGGGGAAATCAAATTGAATCATCAGGACTTAATACAAGCTTGTCTGCCTGAATGGCAGGCGTATACCCAACATAAGTTTGTCAGGCAACTGGCGGGCGGGGAGCTCTGCCAGCAAGCCTATCTTCATTACCTGAAGCAGGATTTTCTGTTTCTGAAGCAGTATTCGCGGGCATTTGCACTGGCCATCTATAAAACTCAATCTCTTGAGGAGATGCGCATGAGCCTTGCTCCTTTGCAGGCACTGCTCAGTGAAGAGATAGCCCATCATGTCAGCTACTGCGAAAAGCTGGGGATAACGGAACAGGAGATGGAGCAGGAAGCAGAAGCGTTCGGCACCGTTGCTTACACCCGTTATGTGCTGGACACAGGAATGAGCGGCGATCTGACCGACCTCTATGTGGCACTGGCTCCGTGCTCTATCGGCTATGCCGAGATAGGAGCGCAACTGGCTTCAGATAAACAGACCTGCCGTGACAATAACCCTTATCAAAGCTGGATAGATATGTATAGCGGGCAGGAGTTTCAGTCGGGCGCAGAAACCAGCATACATCAACTAAATAACCGGTTAAGAGCAATAGATGCGGACAGTGAACAAGGGCGCAGGCTTTGCGACATATTCCGCACCGCAACACGAATGGAAATCGCCTTCTGGCAACAGGGGCTGGATGCAGCGAAATCATAAAAGGAACAGCACAATGCAAGATAAAACAGAATATCAGAACAAGCTTACTACTTTTCTCAACAGTGTAAGAGAACAAAAACCATTAGTAGTCAACATCACCAACTACGTAGTAATGAACAATACCGCCAACGCGCTGCTGGCTGTCGGAGCCTCCCCGATAATGGCTCATAGCCAACAGGAAATGGTAGAAATGATGAGTTTTGCCGGTGCACTGGTTATCAATATAGGCACCCTAGACAGTGTCTGGACTCCCCGGATGGAGTACGCCGTTGAACAAGCCAATAAAAACGGCAAGCTGGTTGTACTTGATCCTGTCGGCTGCGGGGCGAGTAGCCTGCGAACAGAAACGGCCAGAAAACTGGCAACAGCAGCAGAAAAACTGATTATTCGTGGTAATGCTTCTGAAATCATCGCTCTGGCCGGAGAGCAGGCTCAGAGCAAAGGCGTTGATGCACTGGACTCAAGTGAGCAGGCTCTGGGTGCAGCCCGCTATCTGGTAGCCGAACATAACTGCAGTGTAGTTATCTCAGGTTCTACCGACTATGTAGTAACAGAAAAAGAGACCATTTCTCTGTCAAACGGCAGCGCCATGATGCCTTATGTCACCGGAATGGGCTGCTCTCATACCGCCCTTACCGGCGCCTTCGCCGCAGCGGGAGACAACAGCGGTTTTGCTGCTACGGCAGTACTTGGCGTTGCAGGAAATTGCTGCCGAAAAATCTCAGGGGCCGGGAAGCCTGCAACTAAACCTGCTAGATGCCCTCTACCAGCTTGATGAAGAGACTCTGCTAAAGCGGGTGCAATTCGACCTTCTCTAAAGTCATAACCTCACAGGCGGCAGGCTCTATAAATCCGCCGCCTGTAACAATGAATCAGAATTTAGCCGACAGCAAAAGGAGAAACCGACAGTGACAAACAGCAATCTTTACCGCCTCTATCTGGTAACTGACGAGCAGCAAGATACAGAGACTATGCTGCATGTAATAGAAGAAGCAGTAAAAGGCGGGGTAACCTGCGTTCAGATCAGGGAAAAGCACGGTGATATACGCGCTTTTATCCGCCGCGCCGAAGCCGTTAAACAGCTACTGAAAAATAGTGGCGTCCCGCTGATAATCAATGACAGAGTCGATGTGGCACTTGCTGTTGATGCAGACGGTGTTCATCTGGGTCAGAGCGATATGCCGGCAACAGTAGCCCGTCAGCTATTAGGCGCCGATAAGCTTATTGGTTTATCTGTAGAAAATGACCAACAACTATCCGAAGCCCGGTCGCTGCCAATCGACTATATCGGCCTAAGCGCAATCTTCCCGACGGAGAGTAAAACCGATCTCAAAAAATATTGGGGGCTGGAAGGACTGAAAAGTGCCTCACAAAACTGCATCATGCCTATTGTCGCTATAGGCGGGATCAACAAAGCTAATATTGCCTCAGTCTGGCAATCAGGAGCGTCAGGTATTGCCCTTGTCTCTGCTATTTGCCATCACCCTCTGCCGCAGAGAGCAAGTCAGGAGTTATCTGAGTTAATTGGTTAAGTGCGTTAAATTAGTTAAGTGCGCTAACGATAAGTTTCTCTTTTTATGCTATTTTGTAGCCTGTTTTACTAACTGACTTAAGCGCCAGATGAGTTACTCAATAGAACCGGTAGGAATTATCCACACCCCTTTTAAAGAGAAATTTGCAGTTCCCCGCCAGCCCGGGCTGGCTCCCAGTGCCACTTCAAGACTGCAACTGACAGGAGAAGCAAACTCACCGGAGGCCGTTCGTGGCATTGAACAGTTCAGCCATGTCTGGCTGCTGTTTATGTTCGATAAAAATATCGAGTCCGGCTGGAACCCGACGGTTCGGCCACCCCGTTTAGGCGGCAATGAAAGAGTTGGCGTGTTCGCATCACGCTCACCGTTCAGGCCAAACGCTATAGGTATGTCAGCAGTAAAACTCAATAGCGTTTCTCAGCAAGGTGATCAGGTCTGGCTGGAGCTGGGCAGTGTCGATCTTGTTGATCAAACCCCGATTATCGATATTAAACCCTATATTCCCTACTCTGATTCCGTGGCCGAAGCCAACGGAGGCTTCGCTAAATCAGAGCCGGCTCTTCTTCCCGTGCTGTTTAGTCAACATGCTGAGCAGCAGTTACGTTTTCACGCCAACCGCAATCAGGTTTGTGCTGTAATCAAAGAGGTGCTGGCTCAGGATCCGCGCCCTGCCTACAAGAAAAACAAGCCTGACGACAAAGAATATGCCGTCAACCTGTTCGATTTGAACGTAAAATTCATCATAAACGACGAAATAGTAACGGTTACCGCCATTGAACGCTTTTGACAAAGCCAAATGGCTGATATTATTAGCCGCTTAATTCCACTATCGCTGAGGCGGTAGTTTTCTTATAAACCTAGATAAACGGATACCATAAATGCGTACCAGTAAATATCTTCTTTCTACTCTGAAGGAGACTCCAAACGACGCAGAAGTCATCAGCCACCAATTGATGCTACGTGCAGGTATGATCCGTAAGCTAGCTTCAGGTCTTTATACCTGGCTACCTACCGGTCTGCGTGTACTGCGTAAAGTCGAAAACATCGTTCGTCAAGAGATCGACAATGCAGGTGCTGTCGAAACTCTGATGCCCGTTGTTCAGCCGTTTGAACTTTGGGAAGAGACAGGTCGTTCTGAAAAGATGGGCCCTGAGCTACTTCGCTTTACTGACCGTCATACTCGTCCGTTTGTTCTTAGCCCAACGGCTGAAGAGGTTATCACTAGCCTTGTTCGCAACGAAGTAAGCTCGTACAAACAGCTTCCGCTAAACCTGTACCAAATCCAGACTAAGTTCCGTGATGAGCGCCGCCCACGTTTTGGCGTAATGCGTGCACGTGAGTTCTGCATGATGGATGCATACAGCTTCGATATCGACAAAGCAGGTCTGGAGAAATCTTATCAGGTGATGCACGATGCTTACTGTAAAGCATTCGATCGTATGGGCCTCGAATACCGTCCGGTACTGGCTGATTCGGGTGCTATCGGTGGTAGCGGCTCTCAAGAGTTCCACGTACTTGCTGAAAGTGGCGAAGACCTAATCGCATTCTCTACTGAGTCTGATTACGCAGCAAACATCGAAAAAGCGGAAGCAGCAGCTCCAGCTGGTGAACGTGCGCAGCCAACCCAAGAGATGACGCTAGTTGATACGCCAAACGCAAAAACAATCGCTGAACTTGTAGAGCAACACGGTCTGCCAATTGATAAGACGGTTAAGACTCTATTCGTTAAAGCGTCTGATGAAGTAGATGCAGACATCATCGCGCTTATCGTTCGTGGTGACCACGAGCTCAACGAAGTGAAAGCAGAAAACCTTGCTCAGGTAGCTTCTCCTCTTGAGATGGCAACCGAAGAAGAAATTCGTGCACTAATCGGTGCCGGTCCGGGCTCACTGGGCCCTGTTGGTCTGAAACTACCATTTATCGTTGACCGCTCTGTTGCTGCAATGAGCGACTTCGGTGCCGGAGCCAATATCGATGACAAACACTACTTCGGTATTAACTGGGGTCGTGACGTTGAGCTTGGCCAAATTGAAGATCTACGTAACGTAGTAGAAGGCGATCCAAGCCCATGTGGTAAAGGGACACTTCAGCTTAAGCGTGGTATCGAAGTTGGCCACATCTTCCAGCTAGGTAACGTTTACTCACAAGCGATGAACTGTGGCGTGCTTGGTCCTGACGGTAAGAACGTTATCCTTGAGATGGGTTGTTACGGTATCGGTGTTTCACGTGTTGTTGCTTCTGCAATCGAGCAAAACCACGACAAGTACGGCATCATTTGGCCAGACGCGCTAGCGCCTTTCCAGGTGGCTATCGTTCCTATGAACATGCACAAGTCTGAAGAAGTGAAACAAGCCGCTGAGAAGCTGTACGCTGAACTGACGGCTATGGGTATCGAAGTTCTGTTTGATGACCGTAAAGAGCGCCCAGGCGTAATGTTCTCTGATATGGAACTTATCGGTATTCCTCACACTATCGTGATCGGTGATCGTTCAATGAAAGAAGGTAACTTCGAATATAAGAACCGTCGTAACGGCGAGAAAGTTGCTGTTGCTATGGACGATATCCTTGAGCACCTGAAAGCTCAGCTGAAATAAGCAATACCAGAACGTAAAAAGCAGCCTGTTAAACGGCTGCTTTTTTTATACTTCAGGAAAGCTTCTGACTCTTCTGCCATCCTCTACTGTGACCAGATTAAAACCATACAAGCCACTCTGCCTCTGAACCAGCAGCTATAATTTACTCATTCTGGTTATCAATAAAACAACAAAACTTAAACCGGTACGGCGGCGCAATTGTATAAAAGTGTAAATATCATTGAGTTATTTACCCTCTGCCCTCAGGTTGAGGTTAGGTTAATTTAAAAGTGAGGTGAACTATGGATTTGAAAAGCTTACTCAATCAGGCACTTAACTCAGATATCGTTAAACAAGGCTCAAGTACGTTACAACAAGGCGCCTCAGGTCTTAGCACTATGACCAAGGATAAAAGTAACCTTACCGCATTAGGTGCCGGTGCTGTGGGTGGTGGTCTGATTGGTATGTTAATGGGGTCAAAGAAAGCACGCAAAATGGGCAAAAAGGCAGCTGGTATCGGTGGTGCAGCCGCGTTGGGTGCTCTTGCTTTTAAAGTCTATAATGACTGGCAATCCAACCAAAACAGTCAGGTACAACCCGCCCCTCAGGCCGAACTGCCCAACAGCAATCAACTGGATGAAAACCAACATAGCGTACTTATCCTCAAGGCTATGATCGCCGCCGCTAAAGCGGACGGGCATGTCGATGCCGAAGAGACTGCGAAAATCGAACAGGCTGTCGCCAGTATGGGAGCTGACAGCTCAGTAAGTCAGCTTGTTTCAGCCGAGCTTGCTAAACCACTGGATCCTGCTGAAGTTGCCCGTAGCGTTTCAGGCCCGGAACAGGCTGCTGAAGTTTATCTTGCTTCATTACTTGTCGCCGATGAGCAGAACTTTATGGAAAAGGCCTACCTGAAAGAGCTGGCAAACCAGCTTGGCCTAGCCGATGATCTTGTTGCCCAGCTTGAAGCACAGGTAAACGGCTAAACATCTATTGTCTCTGGTTCGGGCATACTTAACTCCTCTCCACAGACTCTGACGCCCTTTTCAGAACAGAAAGGGGCTTTATTTTGCTTATCAGTTGCATGTATATTCTCTGTCAGATTTAATAATTAGCGGAAAATTAACATGAAGATATATGACTGCTGCACTCTGGTTCGTGAACTGTATGCACAAATCGGCAGTGGCGACCAAGGCTATATTCCTCAGGCTATAACCTGTGCCCTTAAAGCACTGAATGATATTGCTGCAGACGAAAGCCTGCCAATGGAAGTCCGTGAAAAAGCCGCTTTTGCTGCCGCAAACCTGCTTATTTCTGACTTCGAGGATTAATGATGGATTTGTCCAAATTTGAAAGCATGGATCCTGTAATGCTGATGAGCATTGTAAATCTGAAATTGCGTGACGATTTCAGCGGTGATCTTGATGAGCTAGTAAAGTTTTTTGATATCGACCGTGCAGCATTAGAAGCCAAGCTGGCAACGGCCGGTTTTGAGTTTTTGCCTGAAGCCAAGCAGTTTCGCTAAAACTGTATTGTGAACACAGAGAGGCCGGTAATTTCTACCGGCCTCTCTGTTTTTATATTGAGCTAAAAGCTGCACTGTGCTTCTGTAATTCAGGCTGGCATCGATAAGCAAACCCTCTGCGTCAGATTAAAAATACCTTATAGTCTTTCAGTTCAGGTATTTTCTCGTGCAACATTTTTTCCTCTTCTGCTACTTTTTCAAGGTCATCGCAGTACTGTTGTGCGTCTTTCTTTATCTCTTTTGACTCACTTTGCAGTTTAGTATCAAGGTTAGACTGTAGCTCAACCAACTTGTTTTTCAGTTCAGTAAGGTTAATTCCGCCTTCTCCTTTCATCTGTTCAGAAAGGGCGTTAAACGCGCTGGAAAAAAACTCGGCATTAAAGGTGGATTTAGCGTCTTCAAAGTCCTGCTTCCAGTTACTGATGGCATCACTGAATGCGGCTTCCTGAAGGACAAAATCATTACCTTTCTGATAGCGTTTCTCCAGCTTACCGAAAAACGCTTCCAGAGCTTGTTTTACACTATTAAATGCCTCTGAGTTATTAAAGCTCACAGCAAGATCATCCAGCAGGGATTTAGCCAGTTCCAGACTGTTTCTGGCAATTTCTTTTGCTCTCGGTAAGTATTCGTTCAAACTCTGACGATAAGCTTCTATCGCATCCCGCTGCACGGCATCGAGATCGATCTTCTCACCATTAATAAATAGATTATTATCTTTATCTATCAGGACTGAAGGGGCATCTTGCTGGTAGATCTCTACCTGAGCACCATCCAGATGAACTTCGTTTTGTATATCAACTTTACACTGATTCTGTATACCTGCCTGAGCATTCAGGCTAAATAGTAAAGCGAGCAATACGCCTGTCTTTTTCATAACTACCTCTTAACTGACCGCTTTTTATCCGAGCATATCAGCATTATCTGAATTTACCGTCAATATTAAGTCAATAAATCGTATCTATCTCAAACCAACTGCGTCTGCCGCCAAGTTCCAGCTCAACCTCATCACCAGCTTGTTTACCTATCAGAGCAGTTCCCAGCGGGGCTGAGGGAGTCACAATTGATATCTGTTTTCCCTGATATTCAAAACTGACACCTCCGGCACAAGGGCCGACAAAAAAACAACTCTGTTGATCTTCTTCATTCAGCAACACAACCAGACTACTCAGACCAACGCCGCTCACTTTAGTTGCATCTCTCATCACCAGCGCCTGATAATGACGAATATCCTCTTCACACTGTTTCACTCTCATTGCCTGCCCGTGAGCCAGATAAGAGGCTTCCAGTGCCAGCGTGTCATATTTATGTTCAGGAATGGTTTCTTCATCCGTTGCCGCATCAATAGCGGTTTGCGTAGCATTAAGCGCTGTCTGATGAATCGTTTCCAGTTTATGCAATATAACCTGTTTTAGTTCTTGCTTGTTCACGTCAATTTAAAGCTCAGTTGTCTGTTTTGATCATCCGGCTTAAGCATCACGCTTAATCCCAGCAAACGAATCTCCCTCCCCTTCTGCCTTTTAAGGATATCGCGAAGAAGAACCTTAAAGTCTTCCAGCTCTAGCTCACTATGCAGATGTTCAATAGTTGTCTGCTGAAAATCGGCAAACTTCAGCTTTATGCCCTGCTTGATAATGGCGTTGTTTGGGTCTGCTTTTTTCAGCCTCTGCTCTAACTCCGGATAAAGCTTGTCACATATCACCTGCCAGCACTCTTCGTAGCTGGAGATATTCTGGCTAAAGGTTCTTTCCACCCCTACAGACTTACGCTCCCGTTCTGTCTGTACCGTGCGGTTATCAATTCCCTGACTCTTCTTCCACAGAGAAGCCCCCAGACGACCAAACTTTCTCAGTAACTCGCGGTAATCGCTGTTTTTTATATCCTCACAAACATAAAAACCGGCCTGATTCAGCTTCTCAAGGCTTACTTTACCGACTCCTGGGATTTTACCTAAAGGCAGCTTATCAACCACCTTTTGTACATCCTGAGGAGGGATAACAAACATGCCGTCCGGCTTATTCATATCAGAGGCGACTTTAGCAAGGAACTTGATGGGAGCCACTCCGGCTGAGGCAGTAAGGTTGAGTTCGGTACGAATATCGTTTCTGATTGCCTCTGCTATCAGGGTGGCAGAACCTTTAAACTGACTGCTGTCAGTAACATCAAGGAAGGCTTCATCCAGTGACAGCGGCTCTATAATCTGAGTATAACGCTCGAAGATCTCCCTTATCTGACGGGAAACAGACTTATAAACATGCATTCTTCCGGGCACCACAACTAACTGAGGACAGAGCTTAATCGCCTGCCCCGTCGGCATAGCTGAGCGAACACCAAAGGCTCTTGCCGCATAGTTACAGGTGCTGATCACTCCCCTTTGCCTTTCATGTCCGCCGACGGCGATGGGTTTATCACGATAGTCAGGGTTGTCTCTCATCTCAACAGCGGCATAAAAACAGTCCATATCAACATGGATTATTTTTCGCTGCTTTTGCTGATTATCCATAGCGGTACAAAATACGTATAACTGTATAGATAAACAGTATAACTCTTTTGTCCGGCTTTAACTATTAAATAGAAGGGTTGGGGAACGAGTGTCTGAAGCTAAGTTTCATAGAAGCATTGTTTAGCAATGCTATTTTCGGCAATAAGTAACCGGAAACACGCCAGTTACTTATTGAATATAACGATAGAGACAGCCTTTACCGGCTGCCCCGGTTATCAGGCGATTCTATCCTTATCCCATTCAGCAAGCTTGGCTGCACGAGCCGCTGCTTTCTCTTCACGGGCTGCCGCTTTTGCTTCACGTCGCTTACGCGCATCACAAGGCTCTGGGCAGTTACATACCTTGTCGATACCTACCGAACCTAAACCACCACAGCTACCGCTGACAGATTTCTTCTGGAAAATGTAACCCACTGCCATGGCAGTGATAACCAATAAAAACACACCAAATGTGATAAGAAATGTACTCACTTAAAAACCTTTATCCTATCTTTCTGTTTATTTCTTCAGGTACTTACTGAAAGCATCTGAATAAACTTCTTTAAAGCCGTCAGCGGTTTTAACAACCATAAATACCGCAAGGCCTTGTTCGTTGGCAATTTTGATTCCTGTCTCTTCTCCAAGAACCATCAGACCGGTTGCCAGACCATCAGCTGTCATACATGACGGATGCATCGCTGTTACAGAGACTACCTTATGATTAATCGGCTTGCCTGTTTCAGGATTGATAATATGAGAATAACGAATACCGTCACGCTCAAAATAGTTACGATAATCACCTGATGTAGCTACCGCCATATCACCTGGTTCAATAATCTCCTGAATGGCACGCTCATTAACATCGGGCTTTTCAATGGCTATACGCCAGCCTGTGCCTTCACGGTTCTTGCCTTTCAGACGGATTTCACCGCCGATTTCGACCATATAATCGCTGATGCCCTGAGACTCAATATAGTCTGCTACCACATCAACGCCCCAGCCTTTAGCAATCGTTGAAAGATCAACGTAAAGGTCGGGAATATCTTTGCTTAGGCTGGTATCAGTTACATTCAGGTGCTGAATACCAACATTCGCGCGACGTGCCGCCAGCTCTTCATCAGTCGGAACCACTTCAGGCCTTGCTTCTGGGCCAAATCCCCAAAGGTTCACCAGTGGACCAACCGTCACATCCAGTGCACCAAGTGTCAGTTCATTTAGGCGTATCGCTTCATTAACAACTAAAGCAGTCTCTTTTGAGACAGTAAACGCATCTGACCCCTTATACTGATTAAAGCGGCTTAGTTCAGACGTTTTTCGATAAGTCGACATCTGATCGTTTACCTGCTCAAGCAGTCGGTCAATCTCTTTCTGCAGAGTTTCACCGGAAGGAACACCTTTCGCTTCAATAAACTTAACGTTATAGGTGGTTCCCATGGTCGGGCCGGTTAAATGTATCTGCTCTCGGGTTTCACTACATGCGCTAACCAGCACAAGAGTAAAAATAGCAAATATCAGAGTTTTCATTTGCTTAGTAAATGCAGAGCTAGGCTTCATCGCCCTCTCCTTTTTGTTATTTAAGCTAGTATTTTAAAAACAAATGGCTGACTCATAAGAGCCAGCCACAATCGTTTTACTTACTCAGGTGATGCTTAACCACCGAAGTCATCAAGCAGGATGTTCTCATCCTCAACACCAAGATCTTTCAGCATGCCGATAACAGCTGCGTTCATCATTGGTGGACCACACATGTAGTATTCACAATCTTCAGGTGCTTCATGATCTTTCAGGTAGTTTTCATAAATCACATTGTGAATAAAGCCAGTGTAACCATCCCAGTTATCTTCCGGTAATGGATCTGACAGTGCTACATGCCACTCGAAGTTGTCGTTGTCCGCTGCCAGCTTATCGAAATCTTCAATATAGAACATTTCACGCTTAGAACGGGCACCGTACCAGTAAGTCATCTTACGCTTAGACTGTAGACGAAGCAGCTGGTCAAAGATATGAGAACGCATCGGAGCCATACCTGCACCACCACCGATAAATACCATTTCGTTATCCGTCTCTTTAGCGAAGAACTCACCAAACGGACCAGAAATAGTACACTTATCGCCCGGCTTAAGTGACCAGATGTAAGAAGACATAACGCCCGGAGGAGCATCCGGCGCATTTGGCGGCGGAGTTGCAATACGTACGTTAAGCTTGATCAGACCTTTCTCTTCAGGGTATGAAGCCATTGAGTAAGCACGGATTGAGTGCTCTTTTACAATAGACTCATAGCGGAACAGGTCGAACTTGTCCCAGTCTTCTCGGTACTCTTCAGGTACATCAAAGTCTGAGTACTTGATATGGTGAGGATCAGCTTCAATCTGAATATAACCACCGGCACGGAACGGTACTTCTTCCCCTTCAGGGATCTTAAGAACCAGTTCTTTAATGAAGGTTGCTTCGTTGTCGTTAGAAAGAACTTCACATTCCCACTTCTTAACACCAAAGATCTCTTCAGGTAGTTCGATGTCCATGTCTGTTTTCACAGCCACCTGACAAGCAAGACGCTCGCCTTCACGCGCTTCACCTTTAGTGATGTGGTCAAGCTCAGTCGGCAGAATATCACCGCCACCAGCTTTCACTTTCACGCGGCACTGACCACATGAACCACCACCACCACAGGCAGAAGATACGAAGATACCACTGCCCGCCATAGCGCCCAGTAGTTTGTCACCCGGAGAAGTAACGAAGCTCTTCTCTGGATCACCATTTACGGTAATTGTAACGTCACCTGACGGTACCAGCTTAGATTTGGCTAACAGGATAATTAGCACAAGCGCCAGTACAATCACGGTAAACATCACTACACCAAGAATAATGCTTTGCATTGACTATTCCTTATTAATTGTGTCGTTTACCCGACTTACAGTTGAACACCAGAGAAAGACATAAAGCCTAACGCCATCAGACCAGTAGTGATAAAGGTAATACCCAGACCACGCAGACCCGGAGGTACGTCAGCATATTTCATCTTTTCACGAATACCTGCCAGAGCAACAATCGCCAGCATCCAACCTACACCTGATCCAAATCCGTATACAACAGACTCAGCAAAGTTGTAGTCACGCTGAACCATGAAAGATACACCACCGAAGATGGCACAGTTCACGGTAATCAGCGGCAGGAAAATACCCAATGCGTTGTATAGAGGCGGGAAGAAACGGTCAAGAACCATCTCAAGAATCTGTACTAACGCTGCAATTACACCGATAAAGGTAATAAAGTTCAGGAAGCTAAGATCCACACCAGCAACAATCGCGCTGTCTTTAAGAACCAGGTTATACAGCAGGTTGTTCACCGGTACTGCAATGGTCAGTACTACGATTACCGCAACACCAAGACCAAACGAGGTTTTTACTTTCTTCGATACCGCAAGGAATGTACACATACCCAGGAAGAAAGATAATGCCAGGTTTTCGATAAAGATCGATTTAACCAGCAAGCTAATATAATGTTCCATTACGCTTACTCCTTCGCTTCAATCTGTTCTGGTCGCAGGATACGGATAACCCAAATCATGAAACCAATCAGGAAGAAGGCTGATGGTGCAAGAAGCATCATACCGTTTGGCTGATACCAGCCGCCTTCAGAAACGAGAGGAAGAACCTCCATACCAAACAGTTTGCCTGAACCAAATAGTTCACGGAAGAAACCTACAGTAATCAGTACGAAACCGTAACCAAGACCGTTACCAATACCATCAATAAGAGACGGAAGTGGCTCAGATTTCATCGCATATGCTTCAGCACGACCCATTACAATACAGTTGGTTATAATCAGACCAACGAATACCGACAGCTGCTTAGAGATGTCGTACAGGAATGCTTTAAGCACCTGGTCTACCACGATTACCAATGAGGCGATAATCGCCATCTGTACGATGATACGTACACTGTTTGGAATGTGATGACGGATAACAGAAACGAAGAAGTTCGAGAACGCTGTTACGAAAATAACCGCTAGCGTCATTACGAACGCTGTTTCCAGCTTAGTCGTTACCGCCAGAGCAGAACAGACACCCAATACCTGAAGGGCAATTGGGTTGTTATCCATTACCGGAGCAAGAAGGTGCTTTTTCATGTCTTTGATATCAGCTGACATTATTTCAGTCCTCCATCGCGAACTTTAGCCAGGAATGGACCGAAGCCCTTATCACCCAACCAGAAATCAAACGTGTTTTGTACACCGTTTGCCGTCAGAGTTGCACCAGACAGACCATCTACACCGTGCTCAGAACCTTCCGGAGCACCGCCTTTAACAATCTTGATTGCAGGTTTGTTATTGGTATCGAATAGTTTCTTACCAACAAACTGTGCACGCCAGCGCGGGTTTTCAATCTCACCACCAAGTCCCGGGGTTTCGCCCTGCTCGTAGTAAGTGATACCAGCTACTGTGTTACCGTCTGTTTCAACTGCAACAAATGCATACATCATTGACCACAGGCCGTTACCGTGTACAGGCAAGATAACTTTAGAAACTTTATCGCCTTCTTTTACAAGGTAAACCAGACCTTCATTAGCACGACGAAGGATCTTAGCCTTATCATCATCTGCGGCCAGCTTGATTGAAGTTGATGGCTCTTTTGCTGCTTTGCGCTGATCGTAAGCAGCGGCATCCGCATCAACAAAGTCACCGGTTTTGAAGTCAACCAGACGAGGTTCAATGTACTCAGCGTACAGCTCAGGAATTGAGCCTTCTTTGTCTGCCAGACCAGCAACAGCAACGATATTGCTCTGCTTATCTAACAACGCATTTGCCTGTTGCTTATCGCGTAGGAATACTGCGGCTGCCGAAACGACAACTGAGCACACTAAACTCAATGCGATAACAACAAACAGCGTCTTCTTAATGCTATCGTTATTACTTGCCATAGCGTGCTAGCCTCCGTTTAACGTTTTTCTCAACCACTACGTAGTCGAACAGCGGTGCAAACAGGTTAGCGAACAGAATTGCCAGCATCATACCTTCAGGGTATGCAGGGTTAACTACACGAACCAGAACACACATCAGACCGATCAGAATACCGTAAGCCCATTTACCTTTGTCAGTGAATGAAGCAGATACAGGGTCGGTAGCCATAAAGAACATACCGAACGCAAAGCCACCCAGCACTAAGTGCCAGTGCCATGCCATCTGGAACATTGGGTTAGTATCAGAACCGATTACATTAAACAGGGTAGACGTAACAATCATACCGATCATTACACCACCAATGATGCGCCATGAAGCAATGCCCATGTAAACAATCATTGCGGCACCAATCATTAGTGCAAGTGTAGAAACTTCACCGATTGAACCCGGGATATTACCGATAAAGGCATCCATCCAGGTAATCGCTTCGCCTGTTACGTTGTTAATTAGTGCACCATTACCACCCGTTGCCCACTGGCTAAGTGCAGTTGCACCAGAGAAGCCATCAGCAGCTGTCCATACTACATCGCCTGAAATCTGTGCCGGATAAGCAAAGAACAGGAATGCACGGCCTGCAAGAGCAGGGTTAAGGAAGTTACGGCCGGTACCACCAAAGATCTCTTTAGCCACTACCACACCAAAGGTAATACCCAGGGCAGCCTGCCATAACGGCAGTGTCGGTGGCACAATAAGAGCAAACAGGATAGAGGTTACAAAGAAGCCTTCGTTCACTTCGTGCTTACGTACGATACAGAACAGAACTTCCCAGAAACCACCCACTGCAAATACAACGGCGTAGATAGGCAGGAAGTAGGTTGCACCAAGCAACATCATCGAGCCCCAGCCGGCATCACTACCCAGTGATCCGCCAAGTGCCTCAACAATCCAGTAATGCCAGTTACCTGAAATTACTTCTGCAAGCTGAGCACCTTCATAAAGGTGGTTCAGGGCAACAATGGCCTGATGACCAGAGTTATACATACCCCAGAACATAGCAGGGAATACAGCGAACCACACCATAATCATGATACGTTTCAGGTCAACGCTGTCACGAACGTGAGCGCTTCGCTGAGTAACGGTACCCGGTGTGTAGAACAGAGTTGCGGTCGCTTCGTAAAGTGGATACCACTTTTCGTACTTACCGCCCGCTTCGAAATGCGGTTCTAAGTCCTCAATAATTTTCTTGAGCATGGATCACCCTTCCTTCTCAATCGTATCCAGGATTTCACGAAGCATAACGCCATACTCGTATTTACCCGGACATACATAGGTGCACAATGCCAAATCTTCTTCGTCCAGCTCAAGGCAACCAAGGCGTTGCGCGCTGTCAGAATCACCTGCACACAGGTCACGAAGTAACAGAGTTGGCTCCATATCTAAAGGCATCACTTTCTCATAGTTGCCGATTGGCACCATGGCACGTTCACCGCCATTCAGCGATGTCGTCATATTGAAAAGCTGACCTTTAAACAGGTGGCTAAGGAATGATTTAGTCACTGAGAATTTATTCTTACCAGGCATAGCCCAGCCGAATAGCTCTTTCTCACGACCTTCACGCAGTACAGAAACCTGCTGATGATAACGTCCCAGATATGCATGAGGACCTGCAGCCTGAACACCAGACAATACAGAACCAGAGATAACGCGGACTTCACCCGGCATAATTTCACGCTCTACGATATCTTCAACTGCAGCACCTAGTTGAGTACGAACCAAACGAGGGTTGGTTACAACAGGGCCAGCCAGAGAGATAACGCGATCGGTATAAATTTCACCAGTCAGGAACAGCTTACCGAAGGCAATCACATCCTGATAGTTGATGCTCCAGGCAACATTTTCCATGTTCACCGGATACAGGTGATGCATATGAGTGCCCGCTAACCCTGCTGGGTGAGGACCATCAAATACATGCTCTTCAATGTTAGAAGCATTGCTCTTTGGAAGGCTTGTACCTTGCTTACATACGTAAACATTGCCATCAGTCAGACGAGAAATAACATCCAAACCAGCAACAAAGGCTTCAGCTTGCTCATTGATGATAACCTGAGGATCAGCCGCTAACGGATTGGTATCCGTTGCAGTGACAAAGATCGCTTTTGTTTCAGCATCAACAGCAGGAACCTTACTAAACGGACGAGTTCGCAGAGCAGTCCACATACCAGAATCAATCAGTTGCTTCTTAACCGCATCGCGCTCAAGAGAAACCAGTTGGTCGGACGTGTAGCTATCAAACGTGATTTGCTCATCACCTGCTACTTCAATCACTACGGATTGAAGAACACGCTTGGCACCACGGTTTACTTCGATAACTTTACCACTTGCAGGAGAAGTGAAGATAACACCAGGATTCTTTTTATCAGCAAAAAGAACCTGACCTTTTTTCACTTCATCCCCTACGCGAGCATGCATTGTTGGACGCATTCCCACGTACTCTTCGCCTAGCAAGGCGACTTTTTTGACGGGATTACCGTCATTAATCACCTGGGCAGGAGCTCCCGAAATCGGAAGATCTAAACCCTTTTTTATTGTAATCATACGCACTTGCACTATTTTTATCGGAAAAAAGATTCTTTAATTGCGTAACATTTAGACACGACATGAATTGTGTCCGGTTCCGGCGCGCAAAAAATCGCCGAAATCGCAACATTCTATTAATTTATTCTTCACATGGTTAAATGCGAGGAATTTTCAGGTTCGGTAGTTTAGCACTTTTTGTCGCATTCGCGCCAATACCAATTCTGCCTAGGGCATACCATTTCTGCCTAGAATCACTCTTTTTCGGGCTAAAAAAAGCAAGAATGAGATCTAGAACCAACTTAATTTTAACTTAAGCACAATTGTTAAAAATCGTATTATTTTAACTTATCTGCAAATCGATTATCTTGCATTAATGTTAATAATAGTGATCATTTTTACATTGAAGCGGAATCTGACTTTTGTTAGCAGACTGTTTTGTCATAGTCTGAAATATTTCCGCTTCTATTTTGCTCAGCAGTACAAATTTCGGGAAAGGACAAGGTCAGCGGGGAGAGTTACTTACCACCACCCATACAATCCGGCGTTTTAGGAATCAAACCATTTTGTTCCTGCCATTCAGCCTGTGTATACGTATGTATGGATAAAGCGTGAATCTGACCTGCTAACTCTTGTGCCAGTGCCTGATTCACCTTTCTGTGCCGCCCTATCAACCTGTCACCCTCAAAGTCGTCGCTAACAACAACGACTTTAAAATGACTTTCTGAACCGGCCGGTACGTTGTGCATATAACTTTCATTTACTACCTGTAAATGAATGGGAGAAAACGTATTGTGAAGCTTGGTTTCAATCTGTTCTTGCAACATATTCCTGTCTCTGAAGCTAACTAGGCCAGTTTAGACGGCGATAATAATACGCATCAATCTAAGCAACCTTAATACCTAATTGTGAGTAAATACTATCGCAACTATCACAAAACTTCTCTGTATGTTTTAGTTCCTTGTCATCCCCGCTTTTGCGACAATACACAACCAGAAGAAAACCGAACACAGTAAGAATATGAGCGAAGTAAAAACAGAACTACTCTTTCAGCAACGAAGCCTGACCCTCTACCGCTATCCAAAGCGGGCAAATGATCTATTACAGGCATGGGACGCCGGAGATGAGTATCTGATTAGCCATGTGGAAGAATTACAACTCGCAGAAGGCAAAAATATCGTTATCCTTAACGATCAGTTCGGTGCTCTCTCTTGCTGGTTTTCCGCCAAACATAATGTCACCATGGTCAGCGACTCTTTTCTTGCTTGTCAGGGTACGGCTGACAACCTGAAACTGAACCAGTGTAACGCAATCACTCAGTTAAACGCACTGGATGATTTACCAGAAAAAATCGATTTAGTGCTGTTTAAGCTACCAAAAAGTAACCGCTTACTTACATGGCAGCTAAGCCAGTTAAGAGCCCGCTTAGATAGCAACTGTCCGGTCATTGCTGTAAATAAGGCTAAGGATATTCATAGCTCTACCCTGAAACTTTTCGAAAAACACCTGGGGACAACTCAAACCTCACTGGCAAAAAAGAAGCACAGGCTGGTTTTTTCCAAAGCTGATAGCAAGGCCGGAGCAATGATTAATCCAGTGACCGAGTGGCAGGTAGATGGCGAAAACTATCACCTTAAGAACTACCCTAATGTCTATTCCGGAGAAAGTCTGGATCTCGGTGCTCGGTTTATGCTTAACCATATTCCGTCAAATGATAGGTACAAACATATTATTGATCTTGGTTGTGGCAACGGTGTGCTGTCAGTGAAAGCAGCACAACAAAATCCTCAGGCTAAAATTACCTGTGTGGATGAGAGTTTTATGGCAGTTGAGTCTGCCAAACTGAACCTTCAGGCAGCACTGGGTGAAGAGCACAACTCCAGCTTTGTTGCTAACAACTGTCTGGACGGTTTTGCAGCAGAGAGCGCAGACCTTGTTCTGTGTAATCCTCCGTTTCATCAGCAAAATGCCATTACTGACCATATAGCGTGGCAAATGTTCTGTGATGCCAAGCATGTTCTCAACAACAACGGACAATTATTGGTTATCGGTAACCGCCACCTGAGCTACGATAATAAGCTCAGCCGACTGTTTGGAAAGCAGCAAGTAAAACTGATTGCTTCAAATCGTAAATTTGTTATTTTACAAGCAACTAAATAACTGACAGCCTGCCAGCTTAAAGGCGTGAATATAAAAAGGAAATGAATCATGAAAAAACTGATACTAGCAGCCTCTGTTGTGCTGCTTGCTGCCTGCTCCTCATCTCCGCAAGAGCCTCAGGTAAACTTCATGCCTCAGATAACCACCAGTCAGAACAGAGTCGTTGATAACCTGACACTAAGTCTGGATAGTAGGGATGCCCGTTCTGCCCAGTATGTAGCTCTGGTAGATAGCGGCCGTAACAATATCCTACCGATTCATGCTAAGCAAAATGTACGCATAACGCTGGAATCTGCCCTGAACGACCAACTGAATGCTCAGGGATACAGAATCTCTGTAAACAGCCCGAACACCCTTGCTCTTGAAATTCGTGAGCTGCTGATCAATGTAAGACACAGCGTTATGTCTAACGAGATGGAAGCCAAGGTTACTCTTCAGCTAACGGCTGAAACCCCTGCCGGTAAACTGGTAAAAACCTATAACGGTAGCGCAAGCAAATCGGGCACCTTCAGCGCTTCAGATGCTCAGATTGAAGAAGTACTGAACGATATTACTAGTCTGGTTCTCAAAGAGATTGCCAACGACCCTGAGCTTAACAACTATATGAAGGAACGCTTCTGATGAAGAAACTACTTATCTCACTGGCTTGTCTGTTTAGTGCCTCTGTAATGGCTGCACCATCGGTCATTTTTGAAACGTCTATGGGGAACTTCACTATAGAGCTGGATTCAGAAAAAGCGCCTGTTACCACTAAAAACTTCCTTAGCTATGTAGAAGACGGCAGCTATGAAGGCACTATTTTCCATCGCGTTATCCCCGGCTTTATGGCTCAGGGTGGCGGCTTTGATACAGATATGAAAAAAGTCGCTGCGAATAAACCGATTAAAAACGAGGCCAGCAACGGATTAAAAAACAGAGTGGCCACTATTGCGATGGCAAGAACGTCTGATCCTGACTCTGCAACCCGTCAGTTCTTTATTAACTATAACGACAACGATTTTCTTGATTATAAAGAGTCAGCAAATCCGGGGTACGCTGTTTTCGGTAAAGTAACTGAAGGGTTTGAGAATGTACAGAAGATGGCCAAACAGCCGACTAAGTCACTAGGCCGTTACCATGATGTTCCGGCTACTGCTATTGTAATCAACAAAGTTACCGTTAAAAAGTAAACTCAATCTTAAAATAGAGAGCCGATTTATTCGGCTCTTTTTGTTACCGGGCTTTATTATTACCGGACTATAAAAACAGGGATAGTTAAATGACACAACAAATCACCTGGCTGGAAACAGTAAAAAGTTATCTGGATAAAAAACTACTTTGGGTCTTTATGCTGGGTTGCTCAAGCGGCTTTCCATGGGTACTCATTGGCTCAAATATGTCCGGCTGGCTGAAAGATGCAGGACTGACCCGCGCTGCTATTGGTTACTTCGGCTCAGTATTTGCCGTCTATGCTATTAACTTTCTCTGGGCCCCTCTGGTTGACCGGGTGAGGCTTCCGCTGCTAACCGCGCTTCTCGGACAACGCAGAAGCTGGATATTTTTGTGTCAGTCACTGATCCTGGTCGCCACTCTATTTATTGCCGGTGTTAACCCTGCAAATGATCTGATGTTTACCTCAATGCTGGCACTGGGGATTGCTATCGCTTCTGCCACGCAGGATATCGCTATAGATGCCTTCCGTATCGATACCTTCCCTAAATCTGATTCCAGTAAACTGCCGCAGGCTTCTGCTATGGCGGTAATAGGCTGGTGGACAGGTTACTCACTTCCGGGGTATCTCGCCTTTATCAACGCGGACAGCATCGGCTGGAATGGCGTTTACTACGGTATGGCGATGATTGTCGGCGTGCTTATGCTATTTACCCTGCTGGTAGGCGAGCCACAAACCAACAGAGATGAACTGCAACATATGGCAGAAGAGCGACATAATAAGGTGGTCGGCTCAAAACTGGTGGCGTGGCTTAGTGTAACGGTAGTAGAACCATTCCTCGACTTCTTCAGACGAAACGGTGTTCAGGTTGCGGTTACCCTGCTGCTATTTGTATTCCTGTTTAAAATTGGTGAAGCCTTCCTTGGCAGAATGTCGATTACCTTTTACAAAGAGGTCGGCTTTAGTAATGAGCAGATAGGCCATTACTCTAAGCTTATCGGCTGGTGGGTCACCATCTTCTTTACCTTGGTCGGCAGTATGTTCAATGTCAAGTTCGGTATTGTACGGGGGCTTATGATAGGCGGTATCGCTATGGCCTCCAGTAACCTGATGTTTGCCTGGATCGCCTCAGCCGGACCAAGTGAAAACCTGTTCCTTGCTACGATTATTGTCGATAACTTTACCACCGCATTCTCTACGGTTGCCTTTGTCTCCTTCCTGACAGTGTTAACAGGACAGGCTTTCTCTGCAACACAGTACGCCCTGCTAGCTTCCCTTGGTAACTTTGGCCGAACCACGCTAGCCTCTTTTAGTGGCGAACTGGCAGACTACCTTAATGACTGGTCATTATTCTTTATTCTGACCGCGGTAATGGTGATTCCAAGCCTGATAATGCTTTACTCACTGCGTCATTACTTTGCTGATTTACTGGAAAAAGCAAAAAATCATCAGGGCTAATCTTTAAATAGTCCAGACTTACAATCATCAAATCATATCTAAGCGAACGACTTTAAACTCGTTCGCTTTTTTATATCCATACTTAAACGGCTTTCGTTGTTTCACACTGAACCTTTCAACAATAACTGATAAAAATATCCAAAGGATTATTTATTGTTCAATTTTATTATTTACGTATCACTTTGATGACATGGTAAAAACAAACTAAACTCTACCAATATCACAATATCAATTGCTGCATTTGCAAACGCAAAAACAACAGTTACAGGTAACATAAGTATAAATATTCAGACACTACACTAAAAATATCCCTACAAGCCTTTAGTTTAAAAGCTCTAATTTAGATTAGTTAAAACTAATACTGCCAACTAACACACCTGTTAGTAATATTTTCCGTGTAATATATGCAATGAATAATAAGATCCACCTCACGCTATCAATGCAAAACAAATGTAACGCAAACGGTAAACTAATTTAGTTCCCCAACAGATCTTATTTACTTGAACCTCATCACAAATTATTTCCATTTTTGCACTGGATCTCACTTTTCATTTGAACTTTTACCGCTATTATTCGCCACCTACGGACATATAAGCAGCCCATGGAACTGGCTACTTAATTTAACAATTTTTGAAGAGTATCCCCTTATGCGCAAATCAATCATTGCTCTTGGCGTAATGGCAGCGGCTGCTGCTGTTCCTGCACAAGCAGAATATCTATTCGGTTTTGGTAACATGTATGTTGATTACCAAATGTGGAACCACGGTATTGGTAACGACAAATCTAACTTTGGTCAGGAAATCGACGATCGCAACCAGGCAGTAATCGGTATCGATGGCGGTGCTGTATTTGACTGGGGTCAAATCTACGGCTTCTACGACTACGAAGGTGTTGACCGTGGTGGCGACAACCGTGGTGCTTCAGCGAAAGGTACTATCCACTATAACCTGACTGACTCAGGCGTAACTCTATACGCTCAGGTTTACAATACAGATAAAGATAAAGGTCCTACACTGCACGAGCAGAACCGTGTAATCGGTCTGGGCTACACTGGTCTTAAAGGTGACGGCTGGGGAGTATCTACTTTCTTAGGTGTTCATCACATTAACACTGAAGGCAGCGACGCTAACCCTGCAATCACTGGTAACAACGGCGGTATGGCTGGCTGGGTTGGTTACTACAACACAGAAATTGGTGGCGAGAAGTTTACTTTCTCTACTTGGGGTGAGCTAGAATTTGCTCGCAATAAGAGATACTCAGACGTACAAAGCACTGAGTTTGCAAACGGCAAAGGCAGCGAGAGCTGGGGTCTTAACGGTAGTGTAAACGCAATGTGGAACTTCCACGAAAACTGGTCTACTGGTGTTCTTTACCGTTACACAGTAAACAAATTGGGCCGCAGAGATTACCAGGATATCGTAATCTACCGTCTGCAGTACGCTTTCTAAGTAAAGCTTAAAAAATAATCCACTTTAAAAAGGCGCTCAATGCGCCTTTTTTATTGCAATCCGTTTACTGATCGCTATGCTTTGTGCAAACTCAAATGGAGATGTTCAACTTGAATATTACTGTGCTGGGTGCCGGAGCAATAGGTACTCTATGGGCATTTTATTTAAAGCAGGCCGGACACCATATAGAACTGCAGACTCGCAGCCAAGACGAACAAGTTCTGTTACGCTCAGTCGATAACGCTCCGGCCGTGTCGTTCCAGGCAAACCGCACCAGTTTCCTGGCTGAAACCGACCTTGTGCTGGTAACCGTCAAAGCAGGTCAGGTAAAAACGGCTATAGACTCCATCGCAGATAAGCTTCACCCTGACACCATTTTGCTATTTATGCATAACGGAATGGGTAGCATAGACGAAGTTTATTCCCGCCTATCTGCTCACCCTGTGGTTCTGGCCACAACCACTCATGGCGCACTGAAACAGAGCCCTGAAAAAGTACTGCATACCGGTGAAGGGATAACCTTGCTCGGCGGTTATAACAGCAAAGGGAAACAGTGCCAGTTTTTAGCCGATGTGCTCAACAGTGCCTTACCTGAAGTACAGTGGGACAAGGATATTAATAAGGTGTTGTGGAACAAGCTGGCAGTTAACTGTGCGATTAACCCTCTGACAGCACTTTATCAGTGTAAAAATGGTGAGCTGGCCTCTGACAGCTATAAAGCAGAGCTTATTCAGATAATAGAAGAGGTCACTCAGGTTATGCAGGCCGAACAGATTGATGTTGAGTTCTCAATTCTGTTCAATAAAGTAATGGATGTGATTAATGCCACCGCAGAGAACTTCTCTTCAATGCATCAGGATATCTATTATCAGCGACCATCAGAGATAGACTATATAACCGGCTACCTGTGCAGAAAAGCAGAACAGCACCAAATAGCCGTACCGGCAAACTCAACCCTGTACAAAAAAATCAGGCAACTGGAAAACCATCAGGATAACTTATGAACCACAATATTTTAGTCCCTATCGCTCCGGGAACAGAAGAGATGGAAGCGATCACCATGATCGATATTTTTGTCCGGGCAGGATACAAGGTGACCGTTGCCAGCGTAGATTTTAACGGAGCCTTATCGGTGAAGGCCTCCAGAGGAGTAACACTGACGGCAGACTGCAAACTGGTTGATGTGGCAGATGAGGAGTTCGATGTTATAGCCCTTCCTGGTGGTGTTCAGGGTGCGGAAAATTTCCGCGACAGTACCCTGCTGACTGAAATGATAAAACAGCAAAAATATGATGGCCGCTGGGTCGCCGCGATTTGCGCTGCACCTGCTCTGGTTTTGCAGTCACATAACCTTTACCCTGATGCGTTAATGACCTGCCACCCCTCATTTCAGAGTACTATTGCTGAAAACAACTGGCGCCCTAAGCGGGTAACCATTGATGTCACTCATAAGCTGGTCACCAGTCAGGGACCGGCTACCGCTCTGGAGTTTGCTATGGAGATTGTTATTCTGCTCTCCGGAAAAGCGCACGCATGGTCAATAGCGGAACCTATGGTGACACTGCCGACGCTTCACTATCATATTCTTGGAAACTAGTATGCTGGATATAAACTCAGTTCGTGCACAATTTCCGGCATTATCAAGTCAGGCAACCGGGCAGCTTGTCTATCTGGATAGTGCGGCAACCACCCAGAAGCCAGAAGCGGTTATTAATACCATTCAAAACTACTACCGCAGTCACAACGCGAATGTTCATCGCGGTAGTCACTCCCTGACCGCTCAGGCAACGTCACAGTTTGAATCTGCCCGCGAAACGGTTCGCAGGTTTATCGGAGCCAGTGACAGTAAGGAAATCATCTGGACCAGAGGAGCGACAGAAGCCGTTAACCTGATTGCTCAGACCTATGCCCGCAATGCCCTTCAGCCGGGAGATGAAATTCTGGTGAGCGAAATGGAGCATCACGCCAATATTGTTCCGTGGCAGATTGTGGCTGAGCAGACCGGCGCAAAGGTAGTAAAAATCCCCATGCTTGCAGACTGTACGCTCGATATGCAGGCATTCTCAACACTACTCAGTAACAAATGTAAAATAGTTGCTGTTGCTCATATCAGCAATGTTACCGCTACACGCAACCCGATAGAGCAGATGATTCAGCAGGCCAAGGCAGTCGGCGCCATAACGGTTATTGATGGCGCACAAGGTATTGTGCATGAAGCGGTAAATGTGGCCGAACTGGACGCTGATTTCTATCTTTTCTCAGGACACAAGATCTACGCTCCCACCGGAATCGGTGTTCTATACGGTAAGGAAGAGCTGCTGGAGAAAATGCCTCCGTGGCACGGTGGTGGCAAAATGGTTGAACGGGTTTCCTTTGCTGAAACCACTTTTTCTCAGTTACCGGGTAAGTTTGAAGCGGGTACACCGAATATCGCCGGCGCTATCGCCCTTGAATCAGCCATTAACTGGCTATCTCAGTTCGATCAGAAGGAAGTAGAAAGCCATATTCATAGCATGCAGCAGTATGCCTTCGATAAGTTATCCGCCATTGAAGATGTTAAGATTATCGGCTTTCAAAAGGACAGTTCCGTTCTCAGCTTTGTAATCGATGGCGTACACCATCAGGATATCGACACTCTGCTTAATCAGCAGAATATCGCGGTTCGCTCAGGCCACCACTGCGCGCACCCTTTTATGGATGCCCTGAATATCAAAGGCACCGTCCGTGTCTCTTTCGCGATTTATAACACGATGCAAGATGTAGATAAGCTGGTACAGGCGGTAGAAAAGGCCATGGATATTTTATAGCTGCCTAATCGTCTCCACGATGGCCCTTAGCCCGTTACCTCTGGACGGGCTAAGATGCGCAATCAATCCGGTTTTAGCGAAATAATCATCAATATCAAAGTCGCTTATCTGCTGACGGGTTTTCCCTTCGTAGGCAGCCAGAACCAGAGCAATCAAACCACGAACAATACGGGCATCTGAATCGGCATGAAAATGCCAGATCCCATCAACCTCTTTACTCACCAGCCAGACCTGGCTTTCGCAACCCGAAATAGCCACCGTATCACTCTTAAAGCTTTCATCCATTTTAGGCAGTAGTTTACCCCACTGGATTAACTGGCGGTATCTCTCTTCCCAGCCCTTTAACGACTGCATAGTCTCAACGACTGTGGTTGCATCAATCTCGGTACCAAATGGAGAAGCAGGAAATGTCATATCTTTTATCTCTGGCAGTAAAACAGAATGATTATTTGCTATGTTTTTCGATTAGTTTAGCGACAATACGGGAAACAGCCACAAAACCAAAGGTTGCAGTAACAACCGTTGCAGCACCGAAACCACTGGCACAATCCATTCGCTTCGGACCTTCTGCGGTCGATTTTGTCGCACAAACAGTGCCGTCCGCCTGAGGGTATTTCAGTTGTTCAGTAGAGAATACACATTCAATAGCAAACTTACGTTGAGGGTTTTTACTAAAGTTATAAAAGCGACGAAGATTGTCTTTCAGCTTTTTCGCCAATGGATCCTGAATGGTACGTGCCAGATCAGCCACCTGAATCTGAGTCGGGTCTACCTGTCCGCCTGCGCCGCCGGTTGTAATCACTTTTATTTTATTTCTTTTACAGTAGGCCAGTAACGCTGCTTTAGGTTTAATGCTATCAATGGCATCCAGTACATAATCAAACTCAGTTGTTACATACTCACTGATATTGTCCGGGGTAATAAAGTCATCAATTAAGTTAACTTTACACTCAGGGTTAATCAGAGCTATTCGCTGCTCCATTACCTCTATTTTGCTCTGGCCCACGGTGCCCGACATGGCATGAATCTGACGGTTTATGTTAGTAACACAAACATCATCCATATCAATTAAGGTAATTTCACCGATGCCGGTTCTGGCTAACGCTTCCGCTGCCCATGAACCTACCCCGCCTATACCAATCACACAGACATGAGCCGCACGAAGAATCTCAACTTCCTGATTGCCATAAAGCCTTCTGGTGCCGCCAAATCGTTGTTCATAGCTATCTGAAGCTGGAGTGGTAAGTTCGCGCATAAGTTCCGGACCCTGAATCGGCTTATTAAGTTCGACTAAGCCTTAATAAAATAAGAGTGCGTTTTATACGCACTCTTAGGGGAAAGGTCAATATGGTCGCAGGGAAAGCTTACTGGTTGCTGCTACTCTGCTGTTCTGCTTCGCCGGCAGCCTGTTTTTCAGCCTGCTGCTGACTGTTCAGCCACGGCGAGGCAGACGGGCTGTTTTGTAAGCCAAGCTTCCAGACCCTACCAAAGTGTTTATAGTGCCCTGCCTCTGTACCGGATCTCGGCCCCATGCCATGGTAAAGATCCAGATGGTTCTCTTTTACCGCACCACCAGTATCCAGCACGATCAGCAGTTTTAGCTGATGGGCACCGCTCCATGAACCATCGGCATTAAGCAGGGGCACTTCCGCAAGAATCGGCGTGCCCATAGGGAACAATGCCCGGTCGCCGGCCACGGATGCCAATGGCAACAGAGGAATGCCAGCAGTGCCCCTTACTGCATTATCATCTCTCGGGTCAAAGAATACGAATGATGGATTCTGCTCCAGTAGAGTCCGTACTGTCTGTTCATCGTTCTCCATCACCCACTTTTTAATCGCTTTGAGGGACATCTCTGCCCGGGGAACTTCACCGGTTTCAATCAATACTTTACCTATGCTGACATATGGCTGGTTGTTTTTTCCCGCATAAGCAAAGTACTGAAGGGTGTCATCATCTTCAAAGTGAACAAAACCGCTGCCCTGAACTTCCATAATAAATGGATCGATCATATTGGCAGCATAACCAAGCTCCAACCCTTCTCCCTGCAGCGCTCCGTTATAGATTTCAGCACGTGTCGGGCAACTCGTTTCGCACTCAGGCAAGCCATAAAGAGGATATTTAAACTTGTCATCCGGCTGATGACGCAGCTCTATAACCGGAGAGAAGTAGCCGGTAAACAGCACATTTCCCTGCTTATCACCGCCACCAAGCTGGGCAAGTTCGACCCCGAAGTTGGCTAGGTCTTGCGGCTTACCACTCTGTAATACCCAGGCATTAAGCTGTTCATACAAACCCTGAAATTTCGCAGCCAGAGAGGGAGAGCCCTGTACCACCTGTTCTGCCTGTTGTGCAAAAGCGGTAAAATTCCTTGGCTTATTTGTTTCTATACTATCAACTCTGTTCAGGTTGGAATCAAACTTATGCTCATAATACTGTTGAGCCCTGTCTGTCGGCTGAGCACAGCCAAACAGAAACATCAGGCTAAAGGCCGGAAGCAATACTTTATACACGCAATCAATCCTAATTAAAAAATACAACGGCTACTCATCAGTAGCCGGCTCTGGTTTTGGCTGATATTTTCCACGCAAGTGGAAGGTTGATTCATAATGCAGCGGAGCCACTCTTTGCAGCACGGTATTATGCTCATCACGGATAACATAGATATACTTCTGATCCTGATACTCATACATAAGCGTACTTCCGTCAAAAGAGTAATCCACATCTACCACTCGCTCATTAATATAGATGCCTTCTTCTCTGACAGTGAAGCTATCCCGCGCATAATCGGGCACATTCTGCTCATCCCATGTACCAAACACAACAGAGTGATCGGTCTGAATATCTATCTGGCGGCTAATCAATGCACTAGCAACAGCCAGAATCATTATCAGCAGCAGTGAAACCACGATAACAATAGCACGTTTCACTTTTAAATCAGTATTTCTGTATTGCTTACTCAATGTCAAACCCGCAAGTTTCTTTTATGCGCAACGATACTAATACAGATAACACCGATTAGGTAATCTTATTTAGCAATCAAGGTGCATAAGCGAAATTGCTTATTGCCAACTTTTGAATTTTAATTCATTATTAGCAAATAATAATTCACCAAGAGTCACTATGAAGATTAGAAATACCGCACTGGTTAAAGGTTTCCGGCAGTCAACTCCCTATGTAAATGCTCACCGTGGAAAAACCATGGTGATTATGCTTGGTGGTGAAGCCGTTGACGCTAACAACTTTTCCGGCATTATCAGTGATATCGCCCTGCTACATAGCCTTGGTGTAAAAATAGTGATTGTCCACGGAGCGAGGCTTCAGATTAACCGCATTCTGGACGAGCGTGACTGCCACACGCCTTATCATCAGGGTATCCGGGTCACTGACGAAAAAGCACTGGACTTAGTTATGCAGGCAGCCGGTCAGTTGCAACTGACTATCTCGGCCCGCCTCTCAATGAGCCTGAACAATACTCCTATGGCCGGTACCCAGCTCAATGTAGTCAGCGGTAATTTTGTTATTGCCCAGCCACTTGGTGTAGATGATGGTGTTGATTACTGCCATAGCGGAAAAGTAAGAAGAATAAACACAGAGGCTATTAACCAGATTCTGGATCAAGGCTCTATTGTTCTGCTTGGCCCGGTTGCAGGCTCTGTGACCGGAGAGAGTTTTAACCTTCTCTCTGAGGAGGTCGCCACTCAGGTGGCAATCAGGCTGAATGCCGACAAGCTAATCGGTTTCTGTTCAGAACAGGGGATTCTTGATGATGATGGTCAGGTAATAGCGGAGCTTTTCCCCAGCCATGCAGAACATATACTGCAAAAGCTTGAATCAGACAACTTAACGAACGACGGCAACAGTTCCGGGACACTGCGCTTTTTACGCGGCTCCGTATCCGCCTGCCGTGCCGGTGTCAGACGAAGCCATCTAATCAGTTATAACGTTGACGGCGCCCTGATTCAGGAGCTTTTCTCCATCGATGGTATTGGTACTCAAGTGGTAATGGCCAGTGCAGAGAGAATCCGCAACGCTGATATTGATGATATCGGCGGTATTCTATCCCTTATCCGTCCGCTGGAGCAGCAGGGTGTTCTGGTCAGGCGCTCAAGAGAACAACTGGAGCAGGAGATCCATCAGTTTATTATTGCCGAGAAAGATGGACTGACCATTGGCTGTGCGGCGCTCTATCCTTATCCAGATGAAAAAATGGCAGAGATGGCCTGTGTGGCTATTCACCCCGATTACCGGGACGGCAACCGCGGTGTTGATCTACTGAATAAAATGAAGCAACGTTCAAAAAGCATGGGTATTGGAAAGATTTTTGTTCTGACTACCCACAGTCTGCACTGGTTCAGGGAGCAAGGCTTTTACGAAGTAGAAGTTTCCGCACTGCCGATGAAAAAGCAAGACCTTTATAACTTTCAACGACGCTCTAAGATACTGCAACTTGACGTATAAACGTTTGCTTAAAAATTCGCCTACTCAAACAGAAAAAAATAGTGCTGACTTCTTTTTTTAAAATCAGAAACATAGCTCTATTTATTTTCATTAAATAACAAGTTAATAATAATTTTGCTATATTTTTGTACAATCGCTGGTAAAATAGGCTTTCTCAGTTGGCTCAAGACAACAGTGAGAACCGATTTATTAACAGTTAAACGTCTGAAACATCAAAGTGTTTATCTTGATGAGCGAATTTTTATGAGAACCATTATTTGTAACTCGGTGCAAAGTTTTATCGACATGGCCGAAAATGATTTTCTCAAAGGATTGAATGTACACTGCGTGTTTCACGCCAATGAAAGTGTAAAGAAAATGATTATGCACTGTCAGAGACGACACAGCATTAAGCAGGTTTCCTTTTCGGAAACCGTAGCAAAAAGTAGTTAACTACTTATTATACTCAAGGGTATAGAGGGCTTAGCGTTGCTAAGCCCTTATTTTTTCTAATCAGCTCACCATAACTATTTAATTAATAAGTTCAAGGGTAATAAATAACCTATTGTATTTACTGATTAATCCATAAAAAAACAATTAAACTGACTGAATATATGTCTGACAATGCTGAATATCTAATTGCTTTCAGTAAATAACTCTAAAGCAGATTGCAGCCCACTCAGTCGCGCTGTTTTACTTGCCACCGCTCTCATCAAAACCTGTTCATCTGCGCAAACAACCAGCTTGTTTTTGGCTCTGGTAATGCCTGTATAAATCAACTCCCGGGTTAATACCGGCGAGTGCTCATCAGGCAACAAAATATAAGTGGTTTCAAATTCGCTTCCCTGAGATTTATGTATGGTCATAGCAAAGGCGGTTTCATGTTCCGGAACCCGCCCCGGCAGAACTTCTCTGACTGAACCATCTGCCAGCTCAAAAAATACTTTAAGCCTCTGCTCACCGCTTTCATCTTCTGTCAGCATGCAGATACCAATATCGCCGTTATAAAGACCGAGACTATGCTCATTGCGGGTCACCATAATTGGTCTGCCGTGATACCAAAGCTCTCTTCTGACCGGCAGTTTTCTCTGGCTTGCCAAAGCCTGTTCAATACGCATATTAATTCCGGAAACACCAAAGGTTCCCTCCCGGTTAGCACAGAGTAATCTGCAACGGGAAAACGCTTTTAATGCTGAACGGGCTCTGCTGAGATCATCACTGTCCGCACTCTCTAGTTTTTCTAAATAAAGAGAATATTCCTTCGCCAGCTTAGTGATTAATTGCTGATAGCTTTCCGTCGATAAAGCAACATAGCTGATATCAGAGTAACCAGATTTCCATACCTGTCTGACAGCCGTTCTGTCCCCCTGATTAACCTTAGCCGCCAGTTGCCCTATTCCTGATTTTTCATCAAAACGGAAGCTTTTCCGCAGCATACAGAGTGAATCTGTTACCGGGTTTCCGCTATCTGAGCAAGGTAAATTCTGGTAGCCGGTTAAAACAGTCAACTGGTTAAACTGCTCCCGGCTATAGTCATAGCGGCTAAAAGAGCAAATATCACCTAATACTGCCCCTGCTTCTACGGAGGCCAGTTGGTCCTTATCGCCAAGCAGTATCAGTCTGGCTTTATCCGGCATGGCAGTGATCAGTTTGTACATCATAGGTAAATCCACCATTGAGGCCTCATCCACCACCAATATATCCAGATGCAGAGGGTTATGTTGATTGTGCCTGAACTCGGCACGATCAGGCAGTGCACCCAATAACCGGTGAATAGTGCTGGCACTGGTAGGGATTTGTTCACGCACCTCAGGCGGAATATCCAGCCTGCCGACAGCGTTGCCGATAGATTCAGTCAGTCTGGCTGCGGCTTTTCCTGTAGGTGCTACCAGCTTTATCTCAGGAACAGATTGGTTATCTAACCCCTGCTGAACCAAAGCAGATAACAGCTTAGTGACCGTAGTGGTCTTTCCGGTTCCCGGTCCTCCGGATATCACCGCCAGCTTTCTGGTCAGCGCCACTGCTGCTGCCACCTTCTGCCAGTTAATCTCTTCGTTATCCTGTTCCGTTTCAGGAAACAGCTTAGAGAGTAGCTGAGTAAGGTTATCCATAGAGCTACTGTCCAACCCGGCCGGCAATGCCAGATTTATTAATCGCTCAGCCAGCCCTTGTTGATAGTGCCAGTAACGTTGCAGATAGAGCCGCTCACCATCAAACACCAGCGGGGTACTTGTGCTACCGTCACTCACCACTGTCGATTCTGCGAACAGCTGCGGCCAGTCAACAGAATCAAGCTGCTGATTCAGCTCAGCTCGTTTCTGAGAGGTCAGTGCCGGCAGCCCCGCAAGGGTTAAGTTTTTTATATCCAGACAGACATGCCCTCTGGAGAGTTCAATACTCAGTAGCCCGGCAATAAACCCCAGTTGTTGCGGGTTATTTTTTTCCAGTGAAGCGATAAAAAGGGCAAACTGATGATCCAGAGCTCTTATCGCCCCTTTGCTATTTAACATTTGCAGAATATTAATCATCGGCTTGATCTCCGGCAGGTGCAGCAATTAGCACATCAAATTGCTGCAGGAACTCTTCATCGGGCTTACGGTAAATTACTCCGTCACAGTTCTCTTTATTTACGCCACGCAGAAACAGGTAATAAACCCCGCCAAAGTGCTGTTGGTAACTATAGTTTTCTATGCGTGACGCCAGAAAACGGTGTAAGGCAAGAGAGTATATCTGGTACTGAAGATCGTATCTGTGGTCAATCATAGCCTGCTCAAGTGCCTGCTGATTATAATCTTCTGTCTGGTCACCAAGGTGGTTTGATTTCCAGTCCAGTACGTAATACTTTCCGTCATGCTCAAAAATCAAGTCAATAAACCCTTTCAGCATCCCCTTTAGAGTGTTGAAGTCCAGCTCTCCGGCCTGTTGAGACAGATCATCATACTGGCGTGATAACTGAGTAAGCAGCGGAGCAGCCAGATGATTTACCGGCAATAGAAACTCCATCTCCACCAGCACTTTGCTGCTGTCTTTATCCTTCAGCCTGAGCCCGCCGGACAACTCTGCATTAAGCACATTATCTATCATAGATTGCAGCACAGGCAGCCAGTGCGCTTCGTACTGATGAGACTGCAATAGTTTCTCAACCGTTTCTGTAGTCTGTTGGCTATCCACTGCTAAAGTAAAATCTATCTCTTCAAACAGGGTGTGCAGGAAGGTACCGGCCCGGGCTCCTTTCGGAAAAGTGAAAATAGAAGGCGCTGCCTCTTCGGCTTCAGCATCTGCTAACGACCAGTCAGGCTCACTGTCTGAACCAGAAGTCTCAATAACAACATCAGCCTTACTGCTGTCAGCAATCAACTCCTCTTTTGTTGCTGAAGAGTGAGAAGCCAGCCCGGAGTAACTACTGATACGCCACTGAGCATCAATCAGCGCCTGCATTTTTGCAGCTTTTAGATCATGATGATCTTTTAGCTCACTATGATCAAAAAGCTCATCATGATCAAACAGACCTATCTGCTCCTGCAGATCAATAGCCTGCGGAATCGGCTGCCATGAAATATCACCGGCAGAAGCATCCACAAACTGGCTTAGGCTACGGCTCAACTCACTGCTCGCCAGTGCTTCTGCGTTTTGCAATAGATAGCCAATGGCACTCAGGTGGGCACTGCTGGGGTCTTTTCTTGACAGTCCTCTTCGTAAAGGTGCCAGACCGATATAGCAGCCATAAACAGCACGGGTAACGGCCACATACAGCAGGCGTAGATCTTCGGCTAAACGTTCCTGATCGGCTTTCTCTAATGACTCATCTGCCTTATAAAGATCCAGCACTGTCTCATGTTTCTGCTGATCATGATATCTGGCTGTTTTTGCTTCACGGTAAGCACTGACAAAGGGAACAAACACCAAATCGTATTCCAGTCCCTTAGACTTATGGATGGTAATAATCTGAACCAGATTTTGTTCCGACTCCAGACGCTGGATTTGCTCATCTGAAACGCCACTATCACCGGAAAGGGCTGACTGAATCTGCTCACCGAACCAGCGGACCAGCGCGTGTTCATTCTCCAGTTCCTGTGCAGCCTGTTGTAGTAACTCAGCAAGATGAAGATAATCCGTCAGGTAGCGTTCTCCGTTCTCAGCAGACAGTAACCTTACCGCCATACTTTCATGGTTCATCAGGGTTCTCAGCATGGACATAACACCACGCCGCTTCCATAACTGATGATAAAGCTGGAACTGATTACTGACGCTTTCCAGCAACAACTCATCAAGGTTAAGCCTGTCCAGCTCTGCACTGTCTCTGTCCATCAGAGTTGTGGCGAGGGCTGACTTTATTGCCCTTTCGTCATTGGGATTAAGTAGTGCCTCAAGTATTATTCTTAGCTCGCAAGCTACCGGGCTGGTAAATACACTATCGCGGTTGGACAGGTAGACACTTGAAATACCCAGCTTGGTCAGCTCCTGCCTGACTAAAGCCGCTTCAGCTCCGGTTCTTACCAATACGGCGATATCACCGGCCTGAATGGCGCTTTTCTGTTTACTGTTTTTATTAAATGAGGCTTTGCCCTGCGAAGCGAGCTTTAGTATCGATTTAATCTTAATTGCCGTCGCCTGAGACATTTGCGCAAGATAATCGGCTTTCGCCAGCGGTTGTTCACTTTCCATCAGCCAGAAGTTCATTGCAGGCTGACGCTTACCTTCCAGTTGCCAGAAAGCCTCATTCCCTCCCGGACGGGACGAAACCGGGTAGAATGGGATATC
Source organism: Vibrio sp. SCSIO 43137 (assembly GCF_028201475.1). Lineage (NCBI taxonomy): Bacteria > Pseudomonadati > Pseudomonadota > Gammaproteobacteria > Vibrionales > Vibrionaceae > Vibrio > Vibrio sp. SCSIO 43137. The sequence goes on from NZ_CP116383.1 coordinate 2,598,644, forward strand.
CTGTTCATAAAGGAAGGGGGAATCCGCATTGCGGAATAAACGGTTGGCGCCCTCTACCATGGCGGAACTTGAACGCCAGTTGGTACCTAGTGTGTAGTGGTCCTGTACTTCGTTACGGGCGCGGATATAGGTAAAGATATCAGCACCGCGAAAAGCGTAAATCGCCTGCTTCGGGTCACCGATCATAAACAAGCCTGTTTGCGGCTTATGCAGATAAATACGGCTGAAGATACTGTATTGAAGAGGGTCAGTATCCTGAAATTCGTCAATCATGGCGACGGGATACAAGCTGCTGATACGTTCAGTCAGTATCCCTTCACTATCCGTATCGATAGCCACGGAGAGTTGCAGCAACAGGTCATCAAAAGAGAGCCATTGCTTCTGCTGTTTCGCCTGTTGCAGTCTAATTCTGCAATGCTTCACCGCATGAGCCATCAGGGGTTCACGCAGGGAAGGAGCAGTCTGCATAAAGGCTTCAATCTGATGAAAAACATCATGCTCAGGTATCTGTTTAGCTGAAGGTGTCTTTTCCTGTAAAAAGCCGTAGCGGAATTTTTCCAGCTTATCAGGCAACTGATAGTTTGTGGTTTCCGACTCTGCCCAGCGATCCAGCTCAGCAATCCAGTTAGGCAGGTTTTTCTTGGTAAATGAACGCTTACTTACATCAGAAGCGTTGATAATATCAGTGACATCAGCAGAAGCTTCACTCCATACCTTTTTCAGACCGCTTATTCGTTGCAGATTTGACTGATGCAGTTCATCCAGCCCGTGGGGCATAGCTTCAACATTAAGGTGAACTTCCACTCCGGTCAGATAACCGGCTATCTGCCCCAGTAAGGCATCCGGTGAAGGCCAGATATTTCTGATCTCCGCCGCCAGAGATTGATTTAATCCATAAAACTGGCTGCGCCAGTAGTCACAGACAACCTGTGCTTTTAACTTACTTTCATCGGTAACAAACTCATTACTAAAGCGGCTGCCGGACTCAAAGGCATTCTGGGTCAGCATTCTCTGACAGAAGCCGTGAATGGTAAACACAGCGGCTTCATCCATCTCCCGCTCTGCATTTAGCAGAACTCTGGCAGCCCATTGGTGATCTTCAATCTCTTCTAGCAGCGGCTGAACGACAGGGTCATCACTCTCATTGCGCAAAAAGGCAATTCTGGCCAGATGAATTCTGCTGCGGATTCTGTCCCTTAGCTCGGCGGTAGCAGCCTCAGTAAAGGTCACCACCAAGATCTGGCTTACCCGCAATGGTTCTTTATGCCTGCTCTCTTTACTGCCGTGACCAAGTAGCAGGCGCAGATAAAGACCGGCAATGGTAAAAGTTTTACCCGTACCGGCAGAAGCTTCAATCAGCCGTGCACCATGCAAAGGAAACGTCATGGTCTCCAGTTGCTCGGCGCCACTCTGTCCGGTTATTTGTGTATTTTGATTGTCAGACATCTTGTTTATCTTCACTGCAAGCCAGAACATTCAATAGCACTTGTTGTGCATTACCCATTAGCGATTGATACAGAGCATTATTCCACTCCGGCCAGACACGGGAGATATAGATATCGCTCCCTTCACCGGCAAAAGAGTAGCTGTCGTTAAACACCTGAGACATCTTACTCTCTGTATCTTCTTTACCTTTTAGTTGCCATTCTATACCTGTAAAGGCGGTTTTAGGGAAATAGGCCAGCGGCTGATTCATTCCCTGATAGTAAAGCTCTGTCAGCTCGGATAACCATTGCAACGCCTGCACTTTGTCCACCGGCTTAAGTAACTTATGTTCAATACCAGTTTTGTTATCGTATCCAATCAGATGAGTCGACAAAGTAAGGCCTGATGCCCCAGCACACAGGTGATCCAGCCAGCCTGACAGCCAGTCCTGACTGCGTATCCGGCCACAACGGTAACGAACAAGTCCTGACGTATAACGCTGTTTTAACCATCCTGTCAGACGAACATTGGTTTTATTTTCATCCAGTGGAATTTCAAGATTAACTTCCCCGTCACTCTCCGGCTGATAGCAAAGCTCATTCAGTTTAGCCGCCAGAGCTTGTGTCATCTCACTATTACTTTCGAACTCAAGCTCACCAAAGGCGCCCACCGGTAAGCGCCCTTTTGCTCTCTGAAGAGAATGGAACTGGTGCTTGTGCTTAAGCTGTTCATCTTCCGAAGCACCAATCATGGCCGCAAGCATCTCCTCCCTGAGCTGGTAACTATCCAGTCCGCTGAGGATAAACGGCTCTTCATCCACAATGTCAGTCGCGGCAGACTCAAAATAGACTTTCAGGCGGCGGTTAAAAAAGTAACGTACCGGTAATTTCCAGAAACGCTGAAGCTCAGCCAGAGGGAGTTCTGCCGGTTGCTCAACACTGGCTAAATAGTCATCCAGAGGCTGAACAAAGGCTTTTTTCACTGAGCTCACACCAGCCGCCACAGGCAGCCACTCAGCAGCATAACTTGGCTTGTCACTACTAAACGCCTGCCTGCTGTAGGGCACCATTGGATGGTGATAAGTAAGGTTACTGATTAGCCGTTGTGCGGAGCTGTCCGACTCCAGTTGCTCATCACCTTTAAGGCAGAAATTGGCACCACAATACTCAAGCAGTTCCGAAACCAGAATGGAAGGTGCCAACTCACTATTATCCTGAATCGAATGGGCAAGATAGCTGATATACAAAGTTTTCTGGGCAGACAACAAGGCCTCAAGGAATAGATATCTGTCATCATCTCTGCGGCTGCGGTCACCCGCTCTTACCCGGCCGTTAATCAGATCAAATCCTTCCGGCGCAACAGTACGGGGGTAGATACCGTCATTCATTCCCAACAGGCAGACCACATCAAAAGGAATGGAGCGCATCGGCATCAGGGTACAGAAGTTCACCTGCCCGGCCAGAAAACGCTGACTAACAGAGGAAGAAGAGAGCTTACCCTGAAGATATTCCGTCAGAACCGGCAGGGATATTTTATCCTGATAACAGGCGCTCTCCAGTTGCTCACTAAGATGCTGAAGGGTATCGCGGATAGTTTGTACCGCCATTTCTCCTTCCGGCTGCACAAGGAAAAAGTCGTCACTCAACTGGTACAGGCAAGCCTGCCACTGTGACGCGGTTTTCTCACCAGCCAGCTCGCTTCTGTAGTGGGCTATACGGCTGATAAACTCCGCCAGTTTTCCGGCCAGTTCGGCATCTAACCCCTGAACCTCATTGTAAGGAGCAATAATATGCTCTCCGGACTGATAAAAGCCGCTGCTCTCATGCATAGCGTAGCCCATCAGCATACGCTGAATACCGAATAGCCAGCTGTTCTGTTCCATCTCTGGTAAATCAAACTCAGTAGCAGTACCACTGTCGACTCCCCAGCGAATTCCTACCTCTTCGATCCATAGCCTTAACCGGCCAAACTCAGCATCAGAAAGATCAAAGCGGGCCATAATTTCAGGCGTTTCCAGCAGTTCAAGTAGCTCAGAAGCGTGACAGCGGTTAAAAGGCAGGCCAACCAGTTCTAAAAAGCTGCTCAGTACCGGACTCTCCTGCTTTGCAGTCCGGTCAGAAATAGAGTAAGGGATATACCTGTCTGAAGCGGCATTACCAAATACCGCCTGAATCGCCGGGCTGTAAGCATTGATATCCGCCACCATCACAATAATATCCCGTGGCTTCAGCTGTGAATTTTGCTCAAACATTCTCAACAGAGAATCATGCAATACTTCCACTTCCCTTACCGGGCTATGACAACCATGCAGAGTAAGGGAAAAATCGTTTATATCAATTGAGTTTTTATGACTGCTGGAGAGCAGGTTTTCATCATCCTGCCGCTCTTCCAGATTAAGAATATCAGCCTGAATTTGCTGTAAAAGTGACTCTCTGTCGATATCGACAAAGGCTTCTATCTCATTAGAAGCGAGCTGGGAAAGCAGGTACATATTGTCGCGTCCCAGCTTACCCATAGAGGCAAGCAGGCCGTTACCGATCACATGAGTATGTAGCTCATCAGCCAGATTCTGCTCCAGAGTACCTTTTAGCTGCAGCGACTCACCACTCAGCTCTGAATGGTCTTCACACCACTCAAGGTGCTTTCTGCTGTTGGCTTCAAGTCTGGCCAGAAACTTACGATCCCTTACTTCGCCCCAGTAATAACGGCAAGGGTTAGTAAACATAAGGTGGACATCCATATGTTCACCCAGTGCCTTCAGGGCATCTATATAGCGGGGCGGCAGTGAAGAGATACCAAATACAAACAGCCGCTCAGGCAAATCGGTAAACTTACCCGTATAGTTTTCTAACTTATCGATAAACTCTTCATACAGGTTAGCTCTGTGATAAGGGGACTGATTCAACATCAGGGTATGATCGTACAGAGCCTGCCAAAGTATGGGCTGCCACGGCTGTTCATCTTCAAGTTCAGCAACGGCTTTGCCGGCTTCCCAACTGGCTATCCACTCCGGGCGATAAACCAGATAGCCATCAAATACATCAGCGATTTTCTCAGCCAGTTGGTAGAGTCTGGAACCGTCCGTATCATCGGAAAGGTATTTTTTTAACGCTGAAAACTCCGCCAGCTCCAGTTTCTCCGGCAGAACTTGTACGATTTTCCATGTCATCGCCTCTTTGTTAAAGGCACTTTTTTCCGGAACATCATCCAGAACGGTAACAAACATTTTCCAGATAAAGGTGGCAGGCAGAGGAAACTCTATATTGGCAGCAATACCCAGTTCATCGGCCAGAGCCATTTTCAGCCACTGCGACATTCCCGGACTCTGCACCAGAATCTGTTCTTTCTTAAACGGGCTGTTCAGGGGGGATGATTTGATCAGTTCAACAAGTAGGGATTTCAGTATGTCGACCTGATTAGAATGATAAACCGTAAACAAAGCACACCTGCAGATAACAAAGTAACGTTTAGCTGTCAGGTTAGCATATTCAACCACTTAAGTGCTTAGCTAATTTGTGAGTTGTGCATTTAACTAAATAACGGCTGTCAATTACGCTGCAACATTGATTGTCAGACAGCTTTTTCATCAAGAAAATAGATCATCAAGGAAAGAGCCCCTCCGCGCCTAGGATGGCGCGGCGGAGCCCCACAGATAGGTTTACGCGTGTTTGTGTTCGCTCTATACCTGTTTGACTCAGAAACTAATTCTGCTCAACCCTATGATCAGGCGATTTTCTCTTCTCTGGCCAGACGATACTGGACAAGATCTTCGATAGTAAGAACCGGCATATTATGCAGCTCACCAAAACGGACAATTTCTGCTGTCTTGGCCATAGTGCCATCAGGATTAGTCACTTCACAAAGCACACCAAACGGAGACAAACCAGCAAGGGTCATCAGGTCAACGGTGCCTTCGGTATGCCCTCTTCTGCTCAGCACGCCACCCTGACGGGCTCTCAACGGAAATACATGACCCGGCCTTGCCAGATCAGTAGGTTGTGCATCAGGATTACAGGCGGTTTTTATGGTGACCACACGATCGGCAGCCGAAACACCGGTAGTAACACCTACTTTCGCTTCAATTGAAACGGTAAAGGCAGTCTGATTAGCGCTATTGTTGTTTTGCACCATTGGCGGAAGATCAAGCTTAGCGGCATGTTCATCGGTAATACAGAGGCAGACAATTCCGCTGCATTCGCGGATCATTAGCGCCATCTGCTCGTTAGTCAGGTGATCGACAGAACAGATAATATCGCCTTCATTCTCACGGTCTTCATCATCAAGTAACAAAACTCCCTGACCATTTCTTAATGCGGTCAAAGCGTTTTCTACTCTCTGTTCCGGTGAACCGAGTTTTTCTAAAAGAGACGTTGGGGACTGATTCATGGTATTACTCCAATATTTTTACCAGAATCAGGGCATCACGAAGGGAGGCAGCCTATTTAGCTGCCCAAAACAAAATACACCGCAACCACTGCCTTACAGGCAGATCTATGCAGTGCATCCATCCTCTTCCATCCGGACTATAACCGTCGGCTTTGGCATCTCACCAAATCTGCTGACCCTGAAGCTAAGTTCAGGCGCTCGCGGGCTCACCTGTAGAGGTATACCGCCGGTGGGGAATTTCGCCCCGCCCTGAGAATATTAAATTGATTTCGTTTTTGCTTAAGTCCGGCGCGATTGTGTCCCTGACTTAAGCGGCACAAAGCATACACCTTTTAATATCCGCCACCAAGAGGCAAATCAATACATTGTCTGCTTAAGCTCTCAGAACCGTTATCACCGCTAGACTTATCAACTATAAAACTGTATAAACACACAGTAATTTATTAATTTGTCTGAGGGATAACCATGGCTGTAATCGTCAAGTACGTGGTGGAGCGCAACGGAGAAGAAAAGATGACTTTTACCTCTAAAGCTGAAGCTGACGCTTATGATAAAATGTTGGATATGGCCGATGAGCTTTTCGAGCTAATCGGGAAAAGTGACTTGATCGAAGATGAAGGTAAACAGGAAGAGCTTTCCCTGTTTCTTGCCCAGCATAAAGAGGATGTTCTGTTTGCTCTTGGTGCAAAACGCAAACCCGCACCGAAAAAAGCCAAAAAAATCGAAGCGGTCGACACTGCTGAAGAGAGCAAAGAAGACGCAGCCTGATTGCCCTGATACCTCAATGATAAGCGCAGCACTATGCTGCGTTTTTTGTGTCCGCCTTGTGTACCTCCCTTAACTGCCCACCCTGACTGTCAACTTAAATATATTTAACAAAACTTGTTTTAACCGATCCCTCTATTTTCAGCTATCATCAGGAGTTTACACTCCACTTTTCAGGAATTTACAATGAAGGAACTTATTCTTCATGGCGCAACTGTGTTTATGGGCTTTTTTGCCATAATGAACCCCATTGCCAATGCACCTATTTTTCTCGGCTTAACCAGCAATGAAGATCGAAAAACGGTTAAAGCCATCGCGTTTCGCTCCGTGTTGGTCGCTTTTATTCTTATCGCCCTTTTTGCCATTAGCGGAAAACTGATTTTTGATCTGTTCGGTATAACCCTTTACGCCCTGCGAATTACCGGCGGTATATTGGTATTTCAGATTGGTTTCCATATGCTTCAGGGACGCTCTTCTGAAGTTCACTCTCCTGCTCAGGGAGATAACGGTGAAGCCCAGAAGCAGGCTGCTTTGAGTATCGCCGTATCTCCGCTGGCTATGCCGATTCTGGCTGGCCCCGGTACTATAGCAACGGCAATGAACTTTGCCTCTGCACCAGGTAACGGCGAAGCCATTATCACCATTATCTGTTTTGCCATTCTCTGCCTGATGACCTACTTCATCTTTATTTCCGGTGAAAAACTGGTTAAAGCCATCGGCCCGGATGTAATGAATGTGATCACCAAGATGATGGGATTAATTCTGGCTGTAATTGGTGTGCAGATGCTGATTGAAGGTATTGAGCAGGCAGTAAAAACCTTTAGCTAGTTTCCTCCTTTCTGTCCGTCCGGGATATCTGCCAGCAGATATCCCAGATTAACATGCCAACTCGCCTGTATTTTCTTTTTAAGGAAATATATCTTCAAAAAGACAAACAGTATCAAATTGCAGACTTTATCCCTTTCTGCTCTTTCCTCTGCTGACGGCTCTCTTTATCATGGTCGCAACAAAATCAGACAGTTCATTATATGGAGATATCATGGCTTACTTTTCTCTTGCATTTGGTAGCGCGACCAAAAACCGCGACGGTAAAATCATCGAAGCTTTCTTCCCTAGCCCGGTACTTAACCCGAGCGAGTCTCTGGTTGCCGCTCTGGCACAAGTTTCCGGCTACAAAGAGGGAAATCAGGCAATTGAAATCAGCAATGAGCTAAGCACTGAAGTAGCAAACGCATTTGCAGCTAACGGTGATATTGCTAACGCAGCTTTTGCTGAAAAAGCCGCCTCTTCACAAGCACCGTTAGTACTGGTCATTCTGCAATCCGATGACAAACCACAGTCTGTTGCTGAAGGCTTCCTTAAACTACAGCTTATTTCACAGCGCCTTGTGCAGCCACACGGCACAGTTCTGGATGGCATTTTTGGTCTGCTGCACAATATTGCATGGACCAATCAGGGCCCTATCGACCTTCCTGAACTGGCTGATCGTCAGATCGAAGCACGTCTGGCTGGTGAAGTACTCTCCGTAGACTGTGTAGACAAGTTCCCGAAAATGACCGATTACGTGGTTCCGGCCGGTGTCCGTATTGCTGATACTTCACGTGTACGTCTTGGTGCTCATGTAGGTGAAGGCACCACGGTTATGCACGAAGGCTTTATCAACTTTAATGCCGGTACTACAGGCGTAAGCATGGTTGAAGGTCGTATTTCAGCAGGTGTAGTGGTTAACGACGGTTCAGATATCGGTGGCGGCGCCTCAATTATGGGTACTCTGTCAGGCGGTGGTACTGTTGTGGTTTCTATCGGTGAAAACAGCCTGCTTGGTGCCAACGCCGGCCTTGGCTTCCCACTGGGTGACCGTTGTACTATCGAATCGGGTTTGTATGTAACTGCCGGTTCGAAAGTTGCCATGCTGGACGCAAACGGCGAGCAGGTTGAAGTCGTTAAGGCCCGTGATTTGGCTGGTAAGCCAGATCTTCTGTTCCGCCGCAACTCAGTAACAGGTCAGATTGAGTGCCTGACCAATAAATCTGCGGTAGAGCTAAACAGTGAACTGCATAGTAATAACTAACTGTTGCTGAATATGAGTCACTATGGCAAATAGCGAACACAAACACATGTAACACCATTCATGATGTTAAAAGAGGCTGAAAAATCAGCCTCTTTTTTATTCCGGGCACACTATTCTGTATCACCCTTACACTCTTCTAGACTTTTAACCAGCCAGTCGCTATAACATCACCATTACCCCACTATCTCCGGCAGCTATGATTTTAGACCATCAACTGGCTCAGCAAATTGTCGATCGCACTATGGCGATCATCGACAACAATATTAATGTGATGAATCAGGCCGGAATCATTATTGCCAGCGGAGATAAGCAGAGAATCGGTGAACTGCACGATGGAGCCTTACTTGCACTTAAACGAAAGGATACCGTAGAGGTAACCCGGCAGAGCAGCGATGCTTTAAAAGGTGTAAAACAAGGGGTTAACCTGCTACTAAAACACAATGACGATATTATCGGTGTAGTTGGTATTACCGGTGACCCGGTGACACTGAAAAATTACGCCAGACTGGTAAAAATGACCGCAGAGATGGCCATTGAACAAGCCAGCCTCACCGAGCAGCTGCAATGGGATAAAAGACACAAACAAGAGTTGATTGTAAGCTGGATTAACAATCAACTCTCCGCCAGCCAGCTGGAACATCAGGCTAGCATGCTGGAGATAGATGTCGCTTCTCCCCGGCTGGCAATACTAATTAAAGTTACCGCCCCTTCCGTTGCACAGCAACAAAACGCCGTAAGGCAACTTATCGGCCTGTTAGAGCGAAACGAAACATCTTCCCTTATTGCTATGATCTCCCTTGATGAAGTGGTTCTGCTTAAGACATTGCCAGCAAAACCAGAAGCAGGAGAACAGCAGCTGCTGGAAAAACTCTACCGACAAATTAGCCAGAGTCTTTGTTACCAGTTTAAGCTGGCTCTTGGCCAGAGCTTTGCTGACGCTTCACAGCTGCACCTTGCCTTTAAAAGCAGCCGTCAGGTAATGGCATTCGGCGAATCACATTTCCCCTCTAAGCAGTGTCACCTGTTCAACGACTACCGTATGGCAATGTTGATATCTCCTATTAAAAATCAGTGGCAGGAGAAGGAGCTTATGCTTCCTTATCAAAAACTGATTGCCTGTGATACAAACGGCCAGCTACAAAGAACCCTCAATACCCTGTTTGAACAGAGCGGTAACCTGAAGCAGTGCGCTGAAACTCTATCGATTCACCGCAACACCCTCAGATACCGGCTTGCAAAAATTGAGCAAGTTACTGGTATCGATACTTCTGATTTCTCTGGTCTGGTTGAACTTTATCTTGCCAGCCAGTTAGCCAAACTTCAGCAAGATTAACAAAAGGCACAAAAACAAGACATAAATAACCTTATTATTTATTAATTTGCACAGTGTATTTATCTCTGTTCTGTCAGACACTATTGCTACTCCCCAATTAAACAGACGGAAATATCATGAAAGTCGTTATCGCACCAGATTCATTTAAAGAGAGCCTCTCCGCCAAAGAAGTTTGCCAGTCCATTGAAAACGGACTTAGACGTGTGTGGCAGGACGCCGAAATCCTTCACGTTCCTGTTGCTGATGGTGGTGAAGGTACTGTTCAGTCTCTTGTAGACGCGACAGCCGGCCATCTGGTTGAGCTACAGGTTCAGGGGCCTCTGGATGAAAAGGTTGATGCGTTCTACGGTATTCTCGGCGACGGAAAAACCGCAGCCATTGAAATGGCAGCAGCCAGCGGCCTTCATCATGTCATCCCGGAAAAAAGAGACCCGAAACTGACTTCCAGCTTTGGTACCGGTGAACTAATCCGCCACGCTCTGGATAACGGTATCAATCGTCTTGTTATTGGTCTTGGCGGCAGTGCCACCAATGACGGCGGTATCGGTATGCTGACGGCCTTGGGTGCCCGTTTCTTAGATAGTTACGCTAACCCGGTAACCGCCAATGGTGCTGGCCTTAACCAGGTTGACTCTATTGATGTTTCCGCACTGGACAGCCGTCTGGCAGAGTGTGAAATTATGATCGCCTGCGATGTGGATAATCCCCTTTGTGGTGCTAGTGGCGCATCTGCCACATTCGGCCCTCAGAAAGGCGCTACTGAAGCAGATATTAATCTACTGGATGCCGGTTTAAAAAATCTTGCCGCTAAGGTTCAGCAGCAGTTAAACCGTAATATTCTTGATGTACCGGGAGCCGGAGCCGCCGGTGGTATGGGTGGCGCTTTCCTTGGCTTTACTGACGGACGCTTAAAGCCTGGCATCGATATTGTTGTAGAAACCGTCGGTTTGGAAGAGAAAGTGATAGGCGCCGATCTTGTTATTACAGGTGAAGGCCGAATTGACTGGCAGACGGCACACGGTAAAACGCCTATGGGAGTAGCTCAGGCTGCAAAGAAATATAGCATCCCGGTTATCGCCATTGCCGGTTGTGTAGGCGATGACTATCAGGCAGTTTATAAGTGCGGCATTGATGCAGTATTTACCGCACTGCCGCGACCAATGGATTTACCGGCCGCTTTTGCAGAAGCATCGGTAAACCTTGCTAATCAGGCTGAAAATATTGCCCGCACTTGGAGCGTAGCAAACCGTTAATCTGCACAGGGATACAGCTAACAGGCTATCACTTTGTACAAGGTGATAGCCTTTTTTATCGCCCAAGGGTATAAAAGAAACGTTTACACACCATTATTTTCTTTATAATCATTTAGTTACAATAAGTTTTATGATGTGCGACACTTGTCGTTGCGTTATTTTCATACACATAGTTTAATAACAGATATTAATAACTTCCCTACTTTCTGCGACTTAGCTGACCCGCAGAAACAATAGCTGTAAGGTAACTATGGCCACAATTAAAGATGTAGCAAAAGAGGCCGGTGTCTCTGTTGCAACGGTTTCCCGGGTGATAAACAAATCACCGAAAGCGAGTGCTGCTTCCGTAGAGTCGGTAAAGAAAGCCATGAGCAAACTTGGTTACCGCCCTAATGCCAATGCCAGAGCTTTAGTTAATCAGAGCACTAATACCGTTGGTGTACTGGTGGGTGATGTGTCTGACCCCTTTTTCGGCACCATGGTCAAGGCGATAGACACCATTGCTCAAGCCAATGGCAAACATATTCTTATTTGTAACGGCTATCACGATCCCGCTTTAGAAAAAGAAGCCATTGAGCTACTGATTAACAGCCGTTGTGACTCACTTATTGTCCACGCCAAAAGCTTGTCTGATAAAGAGTTAATCGGCTTTGCCAAAGAAGTAAAGGGAATGGTGCTGGTAAACCGCTTTATTCCTGAGTTAGCGGATCGCTGTATCTCCCTTGATAACCAGAAAGGTGCCTATCTGGCCACTGAGTTTCTTATCCGTCATGGCCATAAGAACATCGCTTGTATCGCCTCATCTCATCAAATTGAAGATGCCGATGAACGTATTAAAGGCTATCTGGCGGCCATGCATGACAATGGCCTTAAAGCACCAAAAAGCTATATTGAGTATGGCGAACCTAACAGTGAAGGAGGCGAATACGCCGCAACTAACCTGTTAACCAAATCTGTCCAGTTTAGTGCCGTAGTGGCCTATAACGACTATATGGCCGCTGGTGCTATCTCCGTATTTGAGGAGAACGGTATCCAGTTACCGAAGCAGATGTCTATTATCGGATTCGATGACGGCTTGATCGCCCGCTATGTCCATCCTAAACTCACTACCATCCGCTACCCGATTCAGCTGATGGCTGAGAAAGCGGCAAAACTCTCATTGTCCCTCGCCAAAGAAGAGGATATTGAGCCCGAAGCCAATCGCTTCTCACCCACCATTGTGAGGCGCGACTCTGTAGAGAAGACCAGTTGATGAAATCGAAACAAGCTGCACACTATTTTCATGGCGAAGAGGGCTACAACTGTGCTCAGGCCGTACTGAAAGCCTTCCAGCCGGAATCAGGTATGTCAGAACTGACAATTCGATCTGCAACGGTTGCCGGAGGCGGGCGGGCTAAAGATGGTGTGTGTGGCGCCCTTTACGCGGCTCAGATTATTCTGGGACCGGGTGACGCCAGTGATGAAATTACGGAGTCTTTTCAGAAAAATACCGGTTCAGTCCGTTGTAGTGATATCAGAAAAACGGAATGTGGCTGTCGTAACTTTGTCAGCATGGTCAGTGAACTGACAACACCTTATCTGGAAAAGGTGGACGGTGAAGATGAAGAATACCGCAGCTCCAGAGAGAAAAGAGAGGTAGAAATGCTTCCTCAGGTAAAGGAGTAACAAGGCTAACCCGTTTCTGCTTAAACAGGTTAGCCGGTTGTTTAAAAATCCAATTGGTTTAAAACTCAAACTTATAGCTGGTCTGTGAGTGATATTTCTCCCCCGGCAGCAGAATACAGCTCGCTTGCGGCCACTCAGGGTGGTTAGGCGAGTCAGGCAGAAACTGAGTTTCAAGAGCTAACCCTGCGTAGTTCTGATACATCTCTCCACGACGATTTGGCTCCCCTTGCATCCAGTTACCGCTATAGAGCTGAACAGCAGGCTTATCAGTAAACACCTCCATACTAACCGCTCCGTCTTCCGTTATTACTTTGGCAATATAGTCGCCAGCATCGACAGTTTCCGGATTCAGCAAGAAAGAGTGATCATAACCGCTGACATTGCGTTGCTGCTCATCGGACATTAGATCCTTTGCAATCGCTTTAGCAGTACGAAAATCGAAACTGGTGCCCGAGACCTCTTCCAACCCGCCGAGCGGAATACCGTTCTCGTTGGTCGGCAGATAGTAATCGGCCTTAATCTCAAGTTGATGGGACAGACAGTCGGTCTGAGAATCTTCCCCCATCAGATTAAAATAAGCGTGATTAGTCAGATTACAAGGAGTCGCTTTATCAGTACTACCCTGATAGCGGATAATCACTTCATTCTGCTCTGACAAGGTATAACGAACCTTAACCTTAAGGTTACCGGGGAAGCCTTGATCGCCATGAGGCGAGTAATGGCAGAACTCTACAAAGTTTTCACCCTGACTATCCACTCTCCAGCGATATTTATCAAACCCCTTTACGCCGCCATGCAGAGTATTTCCGGCATGATTAACCTCTAGCTGATACTGCTCACCATCCAGTTCAAACTGTCCGCCGGTAATCCGGTTAGCATAACGGCCTGCTGTAACGCCCATGTAAGCTTTCATACTGCTAAAGTCTTCCATGTCGGATGTGCCCAGCAGTACTTCTCTTTCTTCTCCGTTAACCGGCAGAGTACAGCTTAACCAGGTTGCACCGATATCCATCAGAGTGACGGACATGCCTTGGCTGTTAACCAACCTGAATAATCTGGCAGGCTGGCCGTCAAAGGCCACCTGCTCAGTCATTGTTTCCAGTAAACTTGTTGCCATAACGGCTCCCTACTTTAGCCCGGGCTCAGGTTACTTGACCAAGCCGGCACCATCTTTTGCTTTGCAGATATAGATGGACTCTTTTAGTCCAGTTGCAGCCTGATAGCCTTCCTCTACTGCCTTGATTACGTTATCAACCAGTGATGGCGGAACCAGAGAAACAATACAGCCACCAAAGCCGCCGCCGGTCATACGTACACCGCCTTCATTTCCGATAACCTCTTTTACCATATCCACCAGGGTATCGACTTCCTTAACGGTAATTTCAAAGTCATCACGCATAGAGGCATGAGACTGAGCCATCAGCTCGCCCATACGTTTAATATCACCACGGCTGAGTGCCAGCGCAGCTTCTTCCGTACGGTCATTTTCAGTAATAACGTGGCGGGCACGTTTAGCCACCAGCTCGCTCAACTCACTTTCACGGGCAGTAAATTGTTCAATGGAAACATCACGCAGTGCCTTAACACCAAAAATACGTGCGGCTTCTTCACACTGTTCACGACGGGTGTTGTATTCGCTATCTACCAATCCACGCTTCTTGTTCGAGTTGATGATCATTACCACCATATCGTCAGGCATAGAGACGGCTTTAGTTTCAAGACTTCTGCAATCTATCAGCAAGGCATGGTTTTCTTTGCCTTCTGCAGAAATCAGCTGGTCCATAATGCCGCAGTTACAACCAACAAACTCGTTCTCTGCCTGCTGGCCATTCAGGGCAACTTCTGCCTGAGAAATATCAAGCTGGTAAAGCTCTTTAAAGGTCTGACCGATAACCACTTCCAGCGCTGCAGAAGAGCTTAGCCCGGCTCCCTGAGGAACGTTGCCGCTGACAGAGATATCTGCACCATTAAAACGATAACCACGCTCCAACAGACATTTAACCACACCGCGGATATAGTTTGCCCACATACGATCCGGCTGAAACTCAATCGGCTGAGTAAGATCAAACTCATCAACTTCGTTGCCATAATCAACGGCGATTACCCGCACTATACTGTCATCACGCTTCGCCGCAGCAACTAGGGTCTGGTAATCGATAGCACACGGAAGCACAAAGCCGTCGTTATAGTCGGTATGCTCACCAATAAGGTTCACCCGTCCCGGCGCCTGAATTTCATGGCTGGCCTGATAGCCAAACACCTGACTAAAGGCTGCATTTACACTGTCTGTTAAAGTCATCATTGTCATATCTCTTCTATCTTTTGCGGCCCGCGCCAATAAAGCGCAGGCCTTAAATAGCGTTACTTCTGTTCTTTATAGTGCACGTCACTAAGGTCTCTTAGCCTTTGTGCTGCCTGCTCTGCTGTCAGATCACGCTGTGATTCAGCCAGCATTTCATAACCCACCATAAACTTACGCACCGTGGCGGAACGAAGTAGAGGCGGATAGAACAAGGCATGTAGCTGCCAGTGATCCGTATCCGTGCCTTCTTCAAAGAAAGGCGCATAGTGCCAGCCCATTGAATAAGGGAAAGAGCACTGGAACAGATTGTCGTAGCGGCTAGTCAGCTTTTTAATCGCCAGTGCAAGGTCATCACGCTGCTCGGAAGAGAGCTCACTTAGTCTGCGGATATGTGTCTTAGGCAACAACATGGTTTCAAACGGCCATGCCGCCCAGTAAGGAACAACGGCCAGCCAGTGTTCTGTTTCCACCACAGTACGCTCACCATCTTTCATTTCCGCCTGAGCATAGTCCAGCAGCAAGTTACTGCCGTATTGCTGGTAATAAGCTTTCAGGTGCTGCTCTTTTCGCTCGATTTCATTTGGCAAAAAGCTGTTGGCCCAAATCTGACCGTGTGGGTGAGGCTGAGAGCAGCCCATGGTTTCACCTTTGTTTTCAAAAGCCTGTACCCAGATAAAGTCTTTACCCAGCTCTTCGATCTGTTCATCCCATGTATCAACAACGGCACGAATTTTATCGACCGGCAGTTCAGGAAGCGTTTTGCTGTGATCAGGTGAAAAACAGATCACCCGGCTAAGGCCGCGTACACCTTGCACTTTAAACAGAGGATTGTCTGACTGAGGAGCATCCGGAGAATCAACCATCAGTGCAGCAAAGTCATTTGCAAACACATAAGTCCCTTTGTAGTCCGGGTTTTTATCACCGGAAACCCGGCTGTTACCCGCACAAAGAAAACAGTTTTCATCATAAGCAGGCAGCTGTTCCGTTGCCGGCTTTTCGTCCTGACCACTCCATGGGCGTTTAGCCCTGTGAGGTGAGACTAAAATCCACTGTCCTGTCAGCGGGTTATAACGACGATGAGGATGATCTACAGGATTAAATTTCATATCAGACATACTAGTTCTCAATAAGATAGATTTTCCGGCCGCCGGGCTGGCAGCCGGAGGAATTAGTACCCTTTAGGATTTTTTGACTGCCAGTGCCAAGTATCAGCGGTCATCTCTTTTACGCTGCGGGTCGCTTTCCAGCCCAGCTCTTTCTCGGCCTTCTCGGTACTTGCCCAGCACTCGGCAATATCGCCCGGACGGCGTGGACAAATCTCATAAGCCACCGGTTTACCGCAGGAGTCAGAGAACGCCTGTACCATTTCAAGAACACTGGAACCTTTGCCCGTACCTAAGTTATAGATATGCAGTCCGGCTTTCTCACCAACAGCGTTAAGGGCAGCAATATGGCCGTCAGCCAGATCCATAACATGGATATAGTCGCGTACACCTGTTCCGTCGGGAGTCGGATAATCGTCTCCAAACACCGATAATTTTTCCCGTCTTCCGACAGCAACCTGAGCAATAAACGGCATCAGATTATTCGGGATACCCTGAGGGTCTTCTCCCATTGTTCCTGAAGGATGAGCACCTACAGGGTTAAAATAACGCAGCAGAGTAATGCTCCAGTCCGGCTGAGCTTCAAAGAAGTCACTCAGTACACCTTCCACCATATATTTACTACGGCCGTACGGGTTTGTGGTGGCACCAACCGGTGAGTCTTCTGTAATAGGCACCACTTCCGGATCGCCGTAAACCGTCGCAGAAGAACTAAACACGATACTTTTAACTCCGGCTTTACGCATAGCACGGACCAGTACCAGTGAGCCGTTTACATTGTTGTCGTAATACTCCAGAGGCTTGGCGACAGATTCACCAACCGCCTTAAGACCGGCAAAGTGAATAACGGAAGAGATGCTGTGTTCGCTGAAAATGCTATCCAGCAGAGATTCATCACGAATATCTCCCTGATAAAACACCGGACGGGATCCACTTAATGCTTCGATTCTGTCCAGTACCTCAGTTTTACTGTTACTCAGGTTGTCTACAATAATGGGCTCAATACCGGCTTCCAGCATTTGTACACATGTATGGCTGCCTATGTAGCCCATTCCGCCTGTCACTAAAACTTTCACATTCGCCTCTCTTCGCATGACTTGCATGCAATTGGTTTAATCTATAACTGCTGCTTTATAGAACAGTATGAAGTTTAGAGTCTATCCGTTCGATATGCTGTGATCAAAATCAAAGTTGTGTAAACGTTTCCACAAAAAATCACATTTAGCCTTAATTGATAATAATGCGGTTAAAACAATAACTAACAAAACACTTGCTGGACTTAGGCTTGAAAAGAAAAGAAAAATGATGCTGTTAAGTGTAACGGTTTTCCTTATAACCCCTGTTTTAACTTTCACTTAATCAGCCGGCATGCCGTTTATAAGCAGCCGGCTGAGTGACTAATTTCTGCTAATCGTTACTCACAGCAAAACTAAGCTGGTAGCGATAACATTTTTGCTCAACAAGAAACTCCTTATGAACACTCGGGCTCCATGAGTCGTCTCCGCCAACGCCCATATGCTGATGATCTAAGCGCAAATACAGATGTGGCTGTTCCGTCAGCTCTACCGGATGCTTAGCTTGTGCCAGTTGCTGCTGAGAATAGCGGCTGACAGAGAAATGGAAATCTCCCTTAACCGCTAGCTTTCCGGCTTGCAGGTTTGTGGTATGACATCTCAGACCGTTATCTGTCGGGAATATATAAGGGGTAAACAATTCATTCACTGAGCTTTGATAGTAACCAACCCTTGCAGCCGATAGCCTGTCCGGATAGTTCTCCCATGGGCCGAGACCATACCAGGCAACACTGTCACCCAGAGAAGCACTCACTGCCATCTCGACACCGATACGCGGCATAGGCGGCAACTGTTCACTTAACTTCACTTCAACATCCAGAGTGACCTTGCCAGATTGATCCAGCCTATAGCGCCATTCCGTTATCGCCATCAACTGTTCACCATAGCGGTAGGCAAAACGGCTACACAGCACTACTTCATCACCACGATGTGAAGCAATGCAACTAAGCAGCTCTTTCTCCCAGCTTCCCAATCCAACAGACTGCCAGCGGGTCACCCAGGCATTAGGATCGACAAAATCAGCCTCACTGGTGCCGATATCGTTATCCAATGGTGCACGATAGAAGTTATCTCTCAGTGGTTCTGAAAGCAAAGATTCACCATCGCTGCGCCACTGCGACAGCTCTCCGGTCAGTTTAGACCAGCACCACTGCTGCTGCCCCAGAGTAACCAGCCATTGCTGTGGCTCTTCCCTAAGCTCTATCTCTGCCAGCTTCCGACACCCTTTATCAATAACAAGGCTGGCTGGGTTATCAACCTTAAATTGCTCAGTGGCGACAACATGCCCTTTCTCTGCCCACGCTGTATCTTGTTGCAGTTTTACATCCAGATTCAGGTAGTAGTCACAACCCGCTTTTAACGCATAGTTACACTGAATCGCCCACATCTGCTCTGAATCTGCACTCAATGGTAATGTATCGGCATCCATTGCTACCGGCATACCATCTTCAAGTAGAGTCCAGACAAAGGATTCATTATCACTGCTGCGGAATAGCTGTTCATTGGTTACCGAAACCTGCCAGCTCACAGAGTCTGATTTCTGCTCACAGGTAACCTGCTTAAACTGATACGGCTGCTGACAATATTTCACTTCCATCAGGGTCGGGTGCGGCGTTCTGTCAGGAAAGATCAAGCCATTGATGCAGAACTGGCGATCATTTTGCTTATCATTAAAGTCACCGCCGTAGCCCCAATAGCTCTCGCCTTCGGGAGTGGTTTTGCTTATTCCCTGATCTACCCAGTCCCAGATAAAGCCGCCCTGCAGTCGCGGATACTGACGGAATGCCTGCCAGTACTTATCAAAACTGCCTAAGCTGTTACCCATGGCATGGGCGTACTCACACAGAATCAGAGGCCTGTTTTCATCTGGCATACTGATCCACTTTTTAATCGCCCATTTAGGCACCGCAGGAAACGGCTGGTCCTGATCCACTCTGGAATACATAGGACAGATGATATCTGTTGCCGCTGAATCGGCACCGCCCCCTTCATACTGCACAGGGCGGGAAGGGTCACGATCCTTAGCCCATGCATACATAGCATTATGGTTACTACCCTGCCCCGACTCATTACCCAGCGACCAGATAATCACGCTGGGGTGGTTTTTATCCCTTTCCACCAGCTTGGTAAAACGCATCATATAGGCGGCGGCCCACTGAGGATCGGCCGATAAACGTTCCATAGGGAACATGCCATGAGTTTCAATATTCGCCTCATCCACCAGATAAAGTCCGTATTGATCACAAAGTTCATACCAACGGGGATGATTGGGATAATGAGCAGTTCGCACCGCATTAAAATTTGACTGCTTCAGTAAACGAATATCAGCCAGCATGCTCTCTTCATCAATAGCATGGCCTTTTAGCGGATCGTGCTCATGGCGGTTTACCCCTTTAATTAACAAGGGTTTTCCGTTAAGCATCAGTTGGCCGGACTTTATTTCAACCTGACGGAAACCAACGTCATAGGCCTCTATATCCACCACCTTATTTTCAGCGTCACGCAAGGTAATTACGCAACGGTAAAGATTTGGTGACTCTGCACTCCAGAGCTTAGGCCGTTCAATACCGAGGGAGAGGAACACCTTATCGTCCCAGCCCCCTTTCTCATCAACAATACGGTTCTGAACAGAGGCACTGGCCAGTTCGGTTACCGGCGTCAAGCCGTCGAACAGCTGTATCTGAACCTTATGCTCAGCCGTTGCCTGAATGGTCACTTCAGCACTCAATTTGCCATCACGGTAACAGGCATCCAGTTGCGGAGTAACAAAGACATCAAGGATCTGATGATGGGGTTTAGAGAGCAAGGTTACATCACGGAAAATACCACTCAGCCACCACATATCCTGATCTTCCAGATAACTGCCGTCACTCCAGCGCAGCACCATTACCGACAGGCTGTTTTCTCCCGCTTGTACAAAATCAGACAGATCAAATTCTGCCGGTAACCGGCTGTCCTGAGAGTAGCCGACCCAACGGCCGTTACACCAGAGATGAAATGCTGAGTTTACTCCGTCAAAGATAATGCGCGTCTGCTGCTCAAGTTCCGCCTGACTCACCTCGAAACGGGTGCGGTAACATCCCGTTGGGTTATCTTTAGGTACATAGGGAGGATTGACCTCAAAAGGGTATTTGATATTGGCATAAATAGGGTTATCAACTTTCCCGTCACCAAGCTGATTAAGAGATTCTCCCTGAAGTTGCCAGTTAGAAGGGACCTCTATTTTATGCCAGTGGCTATCATCAAATCCGGGCTGAATAAATTCCGCCGGCACCACTTCCGGCTGTGGGTATAAAAAAAAGTTCCAGACACCGTTCAGGCTCACCCGGGAAGAGTTCTCCCCCTTCAAGGCGTGCTCCTGAGTAACATAATGGTTCAGCGGGCTATGTCCTGCCAGTTGGTTATGCTGAAATGCCAGCGGGTTTTCCCAGTCACGACGGGCAATTACAGATTCAAAACTTGTCATAGAGGTTACTCCTTATACCGCTGTTATATAAATAAGCATGGCGGTTTCCGGATCTTGTACCGGCATAGCTAATCCAACTTCATTCAGTAATTCACCACTGAGCTCGCACTCCTCTTCCATCCATTGCGGCAGTTTTTTCATCAGAGATTTACTCGACTCAGGAAATTCAACCACCTTAACCCGGTAGCGCCGGTCATTTTGCAGGTAACTTAGTTTTACCGGCTCAGGCAAGGCAAAGTCAGGCATACGCAACTGGCATACGGTCAGCAACATTTCATGGTCATTTTTCACACCATACACATTTCTGCTGCCATCATGGCTATCAAGATAAAACTGCTCACCAGAGTGAAGCAGATCCCGGTAACTTTTATGCAGCCCGATATAGCGGGAGAAACGTTCCAGCTCCTGCGGGCTCTCCTTAACCGGATCCAGTTCTACTCCCATATGGCCGCCCAGAGCCGTGATACCTCTCAGGTTAATATGGTGTTTACGCCGTGTAGTATGGCTCTCATAAGGACCGATATGGGCACCGGTCACTTCCGGCGGGAAGAAGGTACTCATCCCTTTCTGAATGGTTTGTCTTTCCAGGGCGTCGTTACAATCTGAAGTCCAGAATCGCTGAGTCCGCTTAAGTACTTCAAAATCTATCCGGCCACCACCAGACGCACAGGATTCAATCTCCACCAGAGGGTGTTTCTCTGACAGCTTATCAATCAACTGGTAGTAAGCTTTGGTCTGGCCGTGCACCGCCGGCGAGCCGAGATGAGCCGGCTGTACCAGCTCGCGGTTCATGTCCCATTTCAGGTAACCGATATTGTATTGGCTCAATAGATCATCCAGACAGCGGAACAGATAACGGAAACAGTCAGGATTTTGCAGATCCAGCAGATACTGCCAGCGGCCACTTGGCTGAGAATAGCCTTCAATACCTAACAGCCACTCAGGGTGATTACGGTAGAGTTGCGAATCTTTATTGACCATCTCAGGTTCAACCCATAATCCAAACTCCATACCGCATTGGTTGACATGCTCAATAACAGGTTCCAATCCATCAGGGTATTTCTCCTTATCGAGGTACCAGTCTCCCAGTGCAGCTCTTTCACCATCACGGCCGACAAACCAGCCGTCATCGATAATAAAACGCTCAACGCCTATCTCTGCTGCCTGTGTTGCCATCTGCTTTATGTATTCAGGGTTATGGTCAAAATAGATACCTTCCCAGGTGTTCAGATGTACCGGACGGGTTTGTTCTGCAGGGAAACGGACAATATGCTGGCGGACGTGGCGGTGAAACTGCTGGCGAATTCCGTTTATACCGCTCTGGCTGTAACAGGCGAAAAGTTCAGGTGTGGTATAGCTTTCTCCCTTTTCCAGTTGAACCTCACCGGGCAGAAGAAGCTCTGCCAGCTGGGCAAACCGCCGGCCGTCACTTTTAGTTTCACAGCGGATCTGATGGTTGCCACTCCAGCCAAGATGAAAACCCCACACTTCGCCGGCCTGCTCGGTAAAGCCGTCACTTCCCATCAATACTCCGGGGAAATATTCGTGCGAGGTTCTGCCTCTGCGGTTCTCCTGAACAAATGCACCGTGATCCAGTTTAACCCTCTGACTCTGAAACTCCCGGCTCCAGCGACCGTAAAAGCTCATCGCTTCACTGGCTCTTAACGGCAACGGCAGCGTATTAGCAAGATGGGCAAGCTGGTAGCCCTGCTGCGACAAGTTGGTCAGAGTCATGCTCTTTTTCAGTACGCCGGAATCACTCAGGGAGAGTTCAATAACCAACTCAATCTCTGCCTGCTCATCACTACAGAGAAATCGCACCTGATTATCTTTTACCTGTTGAGAAACCGTTTTAAACACCGGAGCCCAGTCCAGCGAGCGACCCGATTTATCACTGCGGAAACCTTCGATTCCCGGCTTACTAAACAGCCCGCGACCATTTTCCGGGCACAGGGTCAATGGGATATCCATATCCAGACGCGCCTGTGGCACGGCTCTCTCTGCCATGGTAAACAGGGACTCATCGACACTGGAAAGCGGTTTACCCCAGTAGATAATTTGCGGGAAAGGTTGAGGGTTAATAACAAGGCTGACTTGCCGGCAGCGCATATGAACGGGTTGACTATCCATAATCTTCTGGCCTGAGTTTGCGGGAAATAATAATTGAATTAATAAACTGGATACTCCCCAGTTCGCTAATCAAATCACTATTCTCACGATGAAAAAATTGCTGTTGAGTGGAGTGACTGAAAAAGC
Organism: Vibrio sp. SCSIO 43137; assembly: GCF_028201475.1. Classification (NCBI taxonomy): domain Bacteria; kingdom Pseudomonadati; phylum Pseudomonadota; class Gammaproteobacteria; order Vibrionales; family Vibrionaceae; genus Vibrio; species Vibrio sp. SCSIO 43137. The sequence goes on from NZ_CP116383.1 coordinate 2,621,742, forward strand.
CGTGGCATTACACCACGGCTTGAAGTGAGCTTATTTAAACTCTCTCTTACGTACTTTTTCCAGACGGTTAAGGATGCTGGTCAAACGCTCAGGTTTCACCATAAATTCCTGGAATCCTTTCATGCCTTCTTTCGCCATTGCCGGAGAAGTATCACGGTCATAGAACTGAGCTGTACCTGCTGCTGAACCCAGCATAGTTACCCCTTTGTTCAGGAACTCATTGTCTTTAGCTTTGGCTTTACTGTTAGTCGGAATCTGCAGCATCTTCTCATTGATTAGCTGCTGAGTTTCAGCGCGGGCAACAAACTCAAGGAACTTACGGGCGTCAGCTTTGTTTTTCGCCTTGCTAGGGATATGGATAGTATCCATAGGCGCATCTTCTGCCAGAGGAACTGAAGCGTCGATCACAGGGAACTGGAAGAAGCCCATCTTACCGTCAAGCTCTTTCGGGAAACTCGGCGTGATAAAGTTACCAATCAGGTACATGGCGGCTTTACCGTTATACAGGAACGGCTGCGCTTCCTGCCATGAGTATGAAGCGTGGTTATCCAGATAGTAGCCAGGCTCAACCAGCTCTTTCCAGTTTTCAAAGGTCTTCTTAACACGCTCATCGGTATAAGGAACCTTTCCGTCCATCAGCTCAATATGGAAGTCCAGACCATTGGTACGCATATTGATATAGTCAAACCAACCCGCTGCGGTCCACAGATATTTGGTACCGATAGCAAACGGAGCAACCTGATTCTTCTTCAGAGTTGCTGCTGCCGCTTTCAGCTCTTCCCATGTCTTCGGCTCTGCAATGCCGTACTTCTCAAACAGGTCTTTGCGGTAGTAGACACCCCACTGATAATAAGTGTAAGGCACACCCCACTGCTTACCGTTTACCGTCATTGCCGGTGCCGCTGACTTAAAGTCCTGCTGCATATTGTTTTCAGCCCAGATATCACTGACATCTTCAAACAAACCGCGGTCAACAAAGGTTTTCATACGGTTACCGGCATACCAGAACACCACATCCGGCGGAGAAGTCACCAGCCAGTTACGTATGGTTGTCTTGTACGCTTCGTGGTCATACAGGTTGTACTTAACCGTGATGTCAGGGTTCTCTGCTTCAAAACGTTTAACGATTTCCGCCCACGCCTGCTTTGGCGCAGGGTCAGAGGCATCCGAGTTAATCACCAGAGTCCCCGCGTAGGAGGTTGCTGACAGAGTTGCCGTTAGCATTGCTGAGGTGGCAATGTGTTTCACATATTTCATATTGAGGTCCTTGTTATTAGAGCCTGAGCTCATGTTGGTCCAACTAATTATGTTTTAGCTTTCATTTCTCAACGACTGGGTTAATACACTGAAACCATTGCTTTTCATTGACAGTTGAAGCCAGTAATACGGGCAAGGTTTCTGGTATCAGTACAACGTTCGGCGGGCTGGCATCCTCTGTCAGCCCTGTCCGATTACCCTTTGGTTGCACCTAAAGTTAATCCTGCAATAAAGTGGCGCTGCATAGTAAAGAACAGCACTACTGGCGGAATCGCTGCGACAACCGCACCGGCAGACATAAACTGCCATGATGCCAGCCACTGCCCCTGCAGTGAGCTCAACCCCGCCGTAACCGGACGTACTTCATCACTCTGCACCAGTACCAGTGCCCAGAAGAAGTCGTTCCAGATAAAGGTAAATACCAGCACAGACAGTGCAGCCAGAGCCGGACGTACCAGCGGCAGAACTACGTGCCAGAAGATTTTCCACTCGTTCACCCCTTCTACCCGCGCCGCTTCTATCAGGGCATCAGGAATACCGACGATAAAGTTACGCATAAACAGGGTACAGAAGCCCGACTGGAAGGCGATATGGAAAAAGATCAGTGCCCAGTGAGTGTCATACAGACCAAAACTGATGGTCAGGTCCCTCACCGGAATCATCAGAATCTGGAAAGGTACAAAGTTACCAGCGATAAACATGGCAAAAATCCAGATATTGGCTTTGAAGTTATATTTCGCCAGCGCAAAGCCCGCCAGAGTTGAAAGAGCGACCGCACCTGCTACCGCCGGAAGCGTGATCATCAGGCTGTTCAGCAAGTATTGCCCCATAGGAGTGGCTGTAAATACCTGAGTGTAGTTCTCAATAAACTGAATCTCACTCGGCCAGCCCCAGTAGTTACCTTTGTTGATATCTTCCATCGAGCGAATCGAGGTCATCATTACGGCAATCAGAGGCAACAGCCACATCACAATAGAGATAGGCAGAGCGACGCGATAGCTGATATTGGTAAAGCGTCCTGATTTTTGAATTGGTTGCGGATACATTATTTTTCACTCCTCAACATACGCCACAGGAAGTAAGCGATATAAACATCCATGATTAGGAACAGAACAACAGAGACAGCAGCACCGTAACCCATACGATAGTTAAAAATAGACTCTTCATACATCTGGTAAGCCAGTACCGTAGAGCTGCCCCACGGGCCGCCGGCCGTCATGGTGGCGACAAGGTCAAAGGAACGCAGAGCTCCGATTACGGTAACCACAATTGCGATAAAGGTGGCCGGACGAAGCTGAGGAATCACTATGTACCAGAGCATCTTTAGCTTTTTAGCTCCGTCAAGACGTGCAGCTTCCAACTGCTCCGGGTCCAGATTGTTCAGACCTGTAAGGTAAAGAATCATGCAGTAAGAGATTTGCGGCCAGAGGCCGGCAACGATAATGCCGTAGGTGACATACTCCTCATTGGCCAGAATAGAAATAGGTTCGATACCAAACCAGCCAAGGGCAATATTAAGCAAGCCGAAGCTCGGGTCATAAAACCACGCGAACACCAAACCTACTACCACCTGAGAAATAACAAAAGGGAAGAAGAACAGCGACTTAACCACCCGTATGCCTCTAACCTGCTGGTTAAGGAAAAGGGCTATCGCCATACCGATAGGGGGCGCCAGCATAAAAAACACCAGCCATAAAAAGTTATTTTTCAGAGAGGTATAAAACGCTTCTGAGTCGAATAGCTCCTCGTAGTTCGCCAGACCTACCCAGGTTTTCTCACCCAGTCCATCCCAGTCATAAAAACTGAGCAGGATACTGTCGATGATCGGATAAACCACATAGATGGCAAATACCACCATGGCGGGGGCTAAGAACAGCCAAGGCGATAACTTAGAACTGACTCGCCTTTTCTTACTGACCGAAGGCATACGGTTCTCCGGGTATATCGTTTTCACTGAAGGCTCCATTTTCCGACGCTCCCACTAAATTTGCCGAATTTATATACACTGGAATTCTGCTTCAAATATCGCTGATATAAGTTAGTTACAGCCATAGTTTCGACAGCTTACGAATTTATAATAGAACCGGGGTAGAAAATTTGCACAGCCAAGATGTCATTTTGTAAACGTTTCCACAAAAAACGATCAATATCGTGTAAGAAGTATGACAAAGATCAACAATTCACATTCCTCTGCTAACAAAACTTAACAAAACGAGTATGTTTTATACAAACACAGAGCAACCGCCAAACTGCAACAAAGGAGTCAGTAATGGCAGACATTACGTTAAAGAAAGTCATTAAACGTTTTGGTGATGTACAGACCATTCATGGTGTAGATCTAGAGATTGAAAACGGCGAGTTTGTTGTATTTGTCGGCCCGTCAGGTTGTGGTAAATCCACTTTGTTACGTCTGGTTGCCGGACTGGAAGAGATCACTGAAGGTGAGATTCATATCGGAAATACACTGGTTAATGATGTTGATCCCGCCGAACGTGGGGTCGCCATGGTATTCCAGTCTTATGCTCTCTATCCGCATATGACGGTGGAAGAGAATATGGGATTCGGCCTGAAAATGAATGGGGTACCGGCCGAGCAAATCGAAAAACAAGTTTCTATGGCAGCCAAAACTCTGCAACTGGACCATCTGCGCAAAAGAAAACCAAAAGAACTTTCCGGTGGTCAGCGTCAGCGGGTAGCAATCGGCCGTGCCATTGTGCGTAATCCTAAGGTATTCCTGTTTGATGAACCTCTCTCTAACCTGGATGCAGAACTGCGGGTAGAGATGCGTCTGCAAATAGCCAAACTGCATCAGGAACTGCAAAACACCATGATTTATGTAACCCATGATCAGGTAGAAGCCATGACGCTGGCGGATAAAATTGTGGTGCTTCGTGACGGGCGTGTTGAGCAGGTCGGCTCACCATTAGATCTGTACCACAAACCTGCCAATGAGTTTGTGGCCGGATTTATCGGCTCGCCGAAAATGAACTTTATTCCGACCACGGTTAGCGCGGTAAATGAGCAGAGCATTACCCTGACCACCTTAGATAATCAGCAGTTTGAGGTAGCCAAACCTGAGCAGACAGTGGCCGTTGACGAGCAGATCACCTTTGGTATCCGCCCTGAACACCTGCTTATTCATAATGAAGGAGAAATCAAAATCAACTTCCAGAGTGAAGTGGTAGAAAGACTGGGTAACAGCACCTATATGTTTGGTCAGTCATCAGGTGTCGACAACTTTAAAGTACACCTGCCGGGCGATCAGGCAGTAAACAGTTTTGAAAAGGTCGCCCTGAGTTGTGCAGGCAGTGATGTACACCTGTTTAATTCTGATGGTGTCTGTATCACCAGTTAAGAAATTTGTTTGGGTTACAAGGTTGGTATTTTTCTCTACGTTTTGGCGGACATTGATGTCCGCCTTTTTTTGTCTGATATAAAACAGAAAGAAGCTTCCCCTGCGGAATAACTTAATCAGCCCGGGCAACGCCTATTAAGGGCAACCTGCACTAAACTAGATCCAGCGCAAGAGTTAACCAATAACCAGTGGGAAAACTGGTCACTATTCCAGATTCAGGACTAAAATTAATTAGGCTTATTACATTTTTATCAATAACAGCCATTAAAACGGAATCTTTACCTGATGTTTTAGGCAGGAACTATGCGCACAGACAAGGATAATAAACTCAATCTAATGCATTCACATCCGAATCAGCTTAACTCTCTTCACCATGAGCTGGCGGATCTACACGCCAGAGTGATGAAAAAAGTGCCCGAGTTAGACCGTATTGCCGTTGTCGCCTATGACCATAAAACCGATAACCTGAAAACCTATGCAGAAAGTACTCAGGCTCTGGATCTGTTTTCTCATCATGAGTTCCCTCTTGCGGAGAGTGCCGCCCTGAAGCAGTGTGCGGAAAACTCTGAACCACGGGTTATAAATGATATCCCGGCGGTGCTTAAGCCTGACTCTGTTCACTCTAAATGGCTGATTGAGCAAGGGTATCGCTCTTCTTATACCGTCCCTATATACAACTTTCAGCAGTTTATCGGTTTTGTGTTTTTTAACTCTCATAAAAAGGACTTGTTCACCGAACAAGTTCAGCTTGAACTGACTCCTTTCTGTGATTTGATTAGCTTTGTAGTGAATGCTGAGTACTCCCTGCTTCATGCCATTGTTGCTTCTGCTGAACTAACCAGAGAGCTGTCACCCGGCTATAAAAGAGAGTCGAAAGAGCATATGGAGCGCATCAGTTGCTATGCGAAAGTGATAGCAAAAGAGGTGGCCGATCTCTATCAACTTGATGATGAGATGATTGAAACTATTCACCTCTTCTCACGTCTGCACGATATTGGCAAAGCTGCGTTACCAACAGATATCCTGCTTAAACCTGATTCACTGGCATCCGATGAAAAAGCCAAAATGCGCAACCATGTCGAAGATGGCATCGAACTGGTGGATAAGATTATTGAAAACCTTGGTTCCCCTATCCACCCTTGTATCGAAGTACTCAAAGGTATTATTGCCTGCCATCAGGAGTTTCTCGACGGTTCCGGCTACCCGAACGGCCTTAGCCATAGCGATATCCCCATTCCGGCCAGAATCACTACAGTCGCCAATATCTTTGATGCCCTGACCAGCCACAGACCTTATAAACAGGCCTGCTCTGTCGCCTCAGCCCTTCTGGAGCTGGAGAAGATGGTTTCGGCAGGAAAGCTGGACGGCAACTGTGTTTCTGCCCTGCGATACCACCAGCAGTACCTGAGTGATGTGATTCGTCAGCACCCTGAGTCGGATCCTTGTGATATGCATTAGTTTCTATTTATTTTCTGTTAGTTGAATAAAGCCTTTCCGTTATTGGTATTTCACTCCCCTTCGGGGAGCGAGCCACTTTTTCTCTTCAGCAAGAAAAAGTAGCCAAAAAGTGCCGCTGCAGGCAAAAGTTACTCGCCCGGACAAGGGCGAAACAAATAGGTGGGTCAGAACTTAATATGCTCTGCCAATATCCAAAAAATCTAAACAATCTGACGAGGCCACTTCAAGAACATGAGAGCGAGGAAAAATACATGCAGTTGGAGCTAGAGAGATTCAATAAAAATCGCTCCTGTGCACGTGCAAAGGAGCGATAAATATCAAACTGAAAACTAGTTAGCTGCCTTTGCCCTCACTTCTGCCAACGCACGGTTCAGGTTCTCGTTGGCCACTTTATAGTAAGACGGTTTTTTATCTATCGCTTCTTCAAGATAAGGGATAGCTTGCTCAGGTTTGCCATGCAATATCAGGAAATAGCCGACATTATTTAGTGCTTCTGCCGGTCCCATCTGACGCATAAACACATTCAATGCCTTATTGGTTTCACCTAAAGCAAGGTGAGTCAGTGCCAGATTGTTCTGAGCCCGTTCATTATCCGGTTCAAACTGTAGTGCTGATGTCATCAGCCGTTTAGCAATATGATAGTTGCCACTCATATAGTGGGAGTAACCTAAATTTATCATGGTCTGAGTGGATCTGGGGTTTATCTCCAGAGCCTTTTCATAAAAGCGTTTTGCAAGGTCGTTTCTGGCATCAATATCAGAAAGGACTCCCAGCCCCATATAGCTTTTCTCTGGTGATTCATTATCCACATTCAGGCTGGCCACATCAGATTCAATCAGCAACTCGTAGCGTTCAACCATATTCGGATTATCCAGCCGGATTTGATCAACACTGATTGAGCGGAACAGGTAGTCTTTGCCTTCAGGAATCATGCCTCTTTTACTGTATAAAACCCCAAGACTCTCCAATGTTTTTACATTATTTGGGTTATATTCCAGAGCTTTAAGAAAGGCCTTCTCTGCCAATGTCTGATTGCCACGAATTTTATGGATCTCTCCGACGGTATGTAGGCTACGATCCTGAAACTTAGCATCAGGATAGCTAACAGAGCGGAGGTACTCATACAGAGCCAGATCGTAATTGCGTATTTCGAGAGCTGAATCGCCACGCTGAATCGCTTCAACTTCATTCAGAGGCGGCTCTTCTGCCAACAGGCTCTCTATCGGATCACCATCGTACAGCTCGCTGTCAAAAGCAGACATATTATCGTCTTTAGAGGCACATGCCGTCATAAGCAGAACGGTCGAAAACAGTATTAAAATCCTTTTCATCATAATCATATTGACCTCTGTACTTTATAGTTGGGTGAAGATGGTGATCAATGCCGGTCCGATAGCCACAATAAAGAAGCAGGGCCAAATCAGCAGAATCATAGGAAATAGCATCTTAGTCGGTATTTTTGCCGCCACCTCTTCCGCCTCCTGCTGGCGTCGGTCACGGTAATCTTCATTATAATCACGCAGAGTTTTCGCCAGACTGCCCCCGACCCTTGAAGCGTGGTTAAGCATTTTCACTAAGCCGGTAATCTCAATTAAGCCGGTACGGCGAATCAACTCATTGAAAGCATCTTTTATCGAAACGCCTGCCTGAATCTTGACACAAACCGTATCCAGCTCATCAGCAAAATCAGGATGTGAAACTGTTAGCTCATTGGCCACCCGCTGCATAGCAGCATTAAAGCCAAGACCAGATTCGGTACAGACCACCAGCAAATCAAGAGCGTCAGGTACTGCTGCGCGCATCTTCTCTTTACGTTTATTAACGTACTTCTCCAGAATAAAGTTAGGCAGGAAAAAGCCGGCAGCCAGAGTTACGATAATAAGCAGATTGGTGTATTTAAAATCCGTCAGGTAGTAGTAGATCAGCCCGGCAATAACCACCCCCATTACCCCTGTGAGAGTTTTAATCGCATAGTAAGTGGAAAGGGCACTCTTCTGATGGAATCCGGCATTCATCAGTTTTACGCTTACCGTTTCCCGCTCTTTGCTGCTTGAAGGAGTAAATACCGGAGAGAGGGACTCAAGAGTATTCTCCAGCTTATGCGCTTTTTTCGCTTTACTTATTTCAGCGGCAGAGGCTTCCTCTAACTTTCTTTTCAGCGGGTTTTTTACCCCCATAAACAGAAAACCAATAGAGATAACTAACAGCGAGGTGGCCAGAAGAATGGCGCCGAGTACTACCCACTGCTGATTCAGGCCGTAGCTACTAAGATCTATCTGACTGAGCAATCCGAATAGTCTGTCCATACTACACCCCTATATTAATAATCTTACGTATCCAGAGTGAGCCTAAAAACAGCAAAACGATGCCGCCCATTACCATCTGAAGACCTATCGGCTCTTCGTGCAACGGCGCTACATAATCAGGGCTGACAAGACGTAAGCCCAGATAAAGAATAAATGGAGAGAGTGTCAGAATCCATGCAGACATCCGTGCTTCAGCAGACAAAGTTTTGATTTTCCTTGCCAGTTTAAAGCGCCCGCGCAACACATCAGATACCTTCTGAAGGTTCTCTGTCAGGTTACCGCCGGTCTCTTTCTGTAACAGCACTGCACTGGAAAAGGCCAGCATGGATACCGTAGGTGTGCGGTCAGCCATCTGCAGAATTGCCAACCTGAGATCATAACCGTAGTTAAGCAGGTTAAAGGTGTTCTTAAACTCCACGCCGATTGGCGGCGGCATCTCTTCACCCACCTCATTAAAAGCCTGATTGAGGGGTTGCCCGGCTTGCAAGACACGGCGAATAATATCCAACGCTTCAGGGAGTTGCTCTTCAAACATGGCCAGCCGGCCGGATATTCGTTTATTAAGGAAAACAAACATCAGGATCCAGACTGAAATACCCGCCCCCAACGCCACGATCCAAACCTGGCCAATTAAAATCAGAAGCAGTACCACAATCAGGCTGATTAAAAGGGTTGATCCCAGAGTTTTACTTAACCCCCAGCCAGTACCGGACAGTTCCAGCATTTTTTTCATATCGGAAAAAAACGTAAATTTTATCAGTCGTTTTTCAAACGGTGTTAATCCCTTAAGATACTGTTCCTGCAACAGAGATTTACTCTCTTCATCCAGATCCCGTTGTGATTCCCGTAAGCGAGCTGCCAGCTCTTTATGTTTCGCCTTCTGACCAGCGGCTGGTAATAACAGTGCCTGAGAGATAAATACAATAGAGAAAAACAGCAGTATCAGAAATAGAGTTGTGTCTTGCATGCTCTGCTCCTATTGATTTGACTCATTAAAAATATCAAATGGCAGGTCAAGTCCGCGTCGCCTTAGCTGATCATGGCAGGCAGGCACAATACCTGTGGCAGTATAGAAACCAATAATATTGCCCTCTTCATCAATTCCCTGACGCTGAAACTTAAAAATCTCTGACATGGTAATAATCTCCCCTTCCATTCCATTTATCTCCTGAACGCTTACCATGCGACGTTTACCATCTTCCTGACGTTCCATCTGTACAACTAAGTGAATGGCAGAGGCAATCTGAGCACGCAGGTTCTTTGTGGAGATATTCCAGCCAGCCATGGAGAACATATTCTCTACCCGGCTTAAGGCATCACGCGGGGTGTTGGCGTGAATCGTTGCCAGTGATCCGTCGTGACCGGTGTTCATCGCTGCCAGCATATCTACCGCTTCGCTACCGCGCACCTCACCAAGAACGATTCGGTCAGGGCGCATACGCAGCGAGTTTTTTACCAGTTCACGCTGACCAATTTCGCCTTTGCCTTCTAAGTTAGCTGGCCGTGTTTCCAGACGGATAACGTGGGGCTGCTGCAGTTGTAGCTCCGCCGAGTCTTCAATAGTGATAATGCGTTGATCGCTGGGAATAAAGCCGGAGAAGATATTAAGGGTAGTGGTTTTTCCCGAACCAGTACCGCCAGAAATAAGTACATTTAGCTCCCCTTCTACCGCGGCTTCAACAAACCTCGCCATCTCAGGAGAGAGAGAGTTATAGCTAAGCAGGTTTTCCATGGTCAGTTTATCAACGGCGAAGCGACGTATAGAGACAGACGGGCCATCGATGGCCAGAGGAGGAATGATGGCGTTGACACGGGAGCCATCCAGCAAGCGGGCATCCACCATAGGCGATGATTCATCAATACGACGGCCAACCTGACTTACGATCCGGTCGATAATATTACGCAAGTGGCGATCATCTAAAAAGGTGTGTGGTGTTCTCTCCAGCTTACCGAAACGTTCAACATAGATGCTTTTCGGGCCGTTTACCAGAATATCGGAAACCGTTGAATCTGCCAGTAAAGGTTCCAGCGGCCCCAGACCAAATACTTCATCCTCTATCTGCTTGATAATGCGCTTACGCCCTTCCGCACTCAGGGGATGAGTATTGTCATCGGACATTAGGTGCACAATGGCTTCATGCAGATCGGCTTTTGCCCTGCGCTCATCCAGATTCGCCAGAAGGCCGAGATCCAGAGTCTCTAACAAACGCTTATGAAAGTAGTGTTTAGTATCCAGTTCCTGCTCAATGATCTTACGGCTCTCATCGATGGCCTTCTCTTTCTCTTCACGCTCACGGATTTTCTTATCTAACGCACTCTCACCGGAGTTGGCTTCATCCAGCTCCTGCTTCATCTCTTTCGCTTCTTGTATACTTGTTTGCTGCATCTTGTCTTCAAATTCTGGATTGACGTTTTTTCTTTTGAAAAACATTTTCGCCCCTTAGCCGGTTACGAGAACAGGCGTCCAAACCAGCCTTTTTTCTCCCGGACTGGTGATGAAATATGGTGTGAAATCTCTACAACAGATTTTGCTATAGCACTTTTTTTCTTATTTATAACAATAGGTTGACCAAGATTTGCACATTCAATTGCTACCTTATACTCGTTGGGAACAAGGTGAAGGGGAACATCAGCAACGGTGTTTTCAATATCTTTAAGTCGAATAGGCAACCTCTTCTCAAACCGGTTAAGAACCACTTCAATATTGTCTTTAGGCTGACCATACTCAAACTGCAGAGCGTTGATAAGCTGGTTAGTCCGTTTAATTGAGATAAGGTTTTGCTGAGCAATCAGATAGATATCAGTTGCAGGCGCAACGATAGAGGCAAAGGTGCTGTCTATGCCCCGAGACAAGTCTACCACCACATAAGAGTAAAACTGTCTCAGCAACGGCAGAAGACGGCTGAAATTTTTGGCATGTTTATAGTTGTCCGATGCCGTCCCGGGAAGGAAACTAAGTGAATGGACGCCTGAACTGTGTTTAGAGACCATGGAGTCCAGTGACACCTCATCCAGCTCCGGTAGTACATCCAGAATATCAACAATACCGTATTTGGGTTTTACATCCAGATACTCGGGGATCACACTAAACTGCAGGTCAAGATCCACCAACAGTACTTCTTCCTTATGATAACTGGCTATCTCGCAGGCGGTGTTCAGTGCCAGAGTGGTAGCACCTGCGCCCCCTTTGGTATTGATAAATAAGATCAGATCACCAAGGTTCCTGCTGGCCACCTTCTCTTCTGCGGTCTTTTTCAGCATAGGCATTAGTTCGCCAATGCTAGCTTTATCAGAAAGAAAGTCCGATGCCCCCATACGCAGGGCAATCCGCAACGCACCGTTGTCAGCCTCGTTACCAAACACCACTAAAGAAGCTTCATGGCCTTGCAGGTTTGAATCTTCATTTTGCAAATCGATGATCTTCTTAGCCCAGTTCACCCCGGTTTCAATATAGACAATATCCGGTTGGGTTTTAGATGAGATACCATCCACAGTAAATGAAGAGAGTGGTATCAGTTCAACATTCAGATTGCGGCACTGGGCTAACTCGGCCTGCATATGGTTACGGAACACTTCTGTCGCATAAACCAGCCAGACACATAAGTTTGCTTTTAATGTAAACTTTTTATCTTCATTTATTGATAGCTTCACCGCTTCACCCATATAGGTTCTCCCTAGCAATCCGTTTTTTTATCACCCGTTCGGTTTTTGGTTTCCCTAAGCACTCCCAAATTCTCTGCCGGAATTTCTGTTACATAATCCGGAAATGCATCACTGGAAGTAAACAGAGGTAATAATGAAAAAGATTGATACCCCACATCTTTAACTGTAGCTCGTACGAACGCAATTTCATCATATTTTGTTTCTGGCGAGGTTAACTTAACGCCATCTTTGTCCAGATACTCGATAACCATACTGGTTGATTGGTATGAACTTGGCGCATTGGCTGTTACGCTGGCATTGGTGGCGATATCAGGATCGCCAACCTGACAAACTGTTGCCAGCCTTGCGGCCTGCCGGGTCATATCGTTAAGAATTTGCGAGGTATACATATATCTGCCGGCATCCATTATGGTAAACAAAACCAGTAACAGCACCGTTGCCACTATGGTAAATTCAATCACTGCGATACCTGATTGCCGTACCTTGCTATGAATTCTGTTCATGGTTTTGTCCTCATCACAGAAGAAGCCACCAGAGGTATATCCAGAGTGATACCGGTATAAGGAATCGGAGAGAACAGCGGTGAGTACTGGTAAGTAGCCGTTACCGTGACATAGTTTGTAGATTCAACCACGTTTACACCAGCGGTGGTTAACCCGTTAAGCTTTGTATCACCTGTTCCGGCTATATTTCCGTAAACCACCATATTCTCAATTTCAGATATGTCAGCAATGGTACTGGCTGTATTAGGTTTACCTACAATGGCGTAACGACCTCCGCTACGCACAGCTTTATCCAGAACGGTGTATTCAATAAATGCCCGGCTAAAATCAAATATTCCGGCCAAAATCAGCAACAACACAGGCAGTGACCAGATAAACTCTATGGCAGCCATGCCTTTTTGTTTAGACTGTTTCATATTAAGAGCCCTCTCTTAACGGATCTTCATATAACACAATCTTATAAATTCCTTCCGCATCAGAACTGCCGTTGTTGAAGGAGTTATCCGCGGTACAATCCTTCAGAAACTCCCCGAATACATGCTGTTTACCACCATTATTATTTGGTGCTCTCTGCATCAACAGGAAGCAACCTACACCATCAACAGGATAGTCGTTTACCCCACCGGAAGGGTTAGCACAATCAATAACAGGTACTGCCAGCATACGGCGATCTATCCCCGGGTTACTACTGCAGGAAGAGCCACTACCGTTCAGACAGGCTTGTTTACCACTTTCATAATCAGCCGATGTCCAGTTGTCAGGATTTACTACGACACCATTGGTATCAACCGTAATTTCAGTTGTAGGCTCACCAACATAAATATCAGGAGGATAATCGGATGAAGATAGTCCGCCGCCATAATCACCAAAGCGGGTATTCAGCCCCTGACCAACAGGGCCAATGGTATTACCCGGCTTAGTGGTTACATCACCATCAATATCGACACAACCGGCATAGTCACCCGCCAGGTAGTTTTTTACATCCGAACCACCGGAACCGAAGTCCAGCAACTGATAGTTTCCTGAACCCATAGGACTGGATGTACTATCTGGCAGCTTAAGAGCGGTAATGTTTCCCGTTCCATATCCCCAGCCATCCTCAGCAGAACCACCATTATTGCAAACCGCCATAGGTACGATATTACATATCTTATTGGCGCCCGGACTGGGGCCGGCAACGGCACTTACTGTCACCTCTTTATTGATGCCGAATATCTGCAAAAAATAACTGGTTAGCGGGTAGCTGCTTACCGATATTCGTACATAAATATCTTCAGTCGTGGTAAAAGTATTATCAGGAAACACCTCTGGATCATTGGTATAGGTAAACGAGAATATTCCCTTTGTGGTATCAAATTCACCGCCACCACCAGCACCGGCTATATTAGTAAAGGTCTGCTTTGCTGCCGTAGTAGCCGCGACAGTATCATCCAGTTCATCTGCAAGGGATGCCGCCGTCAGCGCAGCCGCATCGACTGCATTCTGCAGTTTCGAACGGTTCAGCAGTGCATGATTAATATCAATACTGAGAGCCGCAAACCCTAACAGTACTGTCATCCCCAGCGTAACCAGAACCAATACTAATCCTGCCTGCCGGCGATAACTGGATGGTACTTTTTTTCGCCTGTTCATCTTTGCCTTCCTTCAGGCATTAATTTGATATCGGAATCGCAAGAATTTTCTCTGCACTGATAGAGTCGTTCTTATCACTGGCTGTTTCTTTATGATAGATATCTAATGTTGCCTGCATTCTTTCTCCGCTACCGGTAGGAATCACATTCATATTCTCAACGGTCGCATTTGGATTGTAGGTCTGTTCCGCCCGTAACAGAGCGACAGAACTGCCCATAGGGGGGTGATTACTGGCACAACCAACTAACAGTAAGGTCACAATCACACCCGCCATTCGATACACTGCTAATTTCATCATTTCATCCCCTATAAGCTGTGGCCGAAGGTTCCTTCCGAACCACCTGTTTCAGTTGATACCGGTGCCAGTTGTTCTACCTGATTCGGCATCACCATTTTTTTCTGTTTTTCAAAGTGTGAGTTCTTACCAAGCAGATAGAATTCCACATCTGAAGGAGCAACAAAACCATCGGTTGGCAGAGTCACCTTGCTACGGTCAATAGGTTTCGCCAGCCTTGGTGTCACCAGAATAACCAGTTCCGTTTCACCGGAAACAAACTCTTTACTGGTAAACAGTTGCCCCAGAATCGGAATATCACCCAACCCCGGTACTTTACTCACTTTTTCACGGGTATTTTCACTTAGTAGGCCGGCAATACCTATGGTCTGTCCGTCAGCCAGCTCCAGTGTTGAAGAGGCAGAGCGAATGGTCAGTGCCGGAATAATATAAGTAGCATTAGTGGTACCACCTGCAAGAGAAACGGCATTACTACTGCTTAGTTCACTAACTGATACCGACATATTAAGATTGATTTTCTTATCACTCAGAACGGTAGGAATAAAGTTCACTCCGACACCAAACTTACGGTAGTCGATAACAATACCGTCCTCATCAGGAACAGGAATCGGAAATTCGCCACCAGCCAGAAACTCAGCTTTTGAGCCGCTTAAGGTGGTCAGGTTAGGTTCAGCCAGCACCTTGGCAATTCCGTTGTCTTTAGCAATATCAAGGGCAAGAGTAAATAGTGTGTCACCATCAACAAAGGAACTCAGCAAACCGCTGGACTCAAAGCCCGGTACACCAAATACCGGTTTCAGTACTGAATTCTCAGTGACAAAATTACCACCGACAGTACCACCACCAATATCGAAGTTACCGTTGTTCTGGAAGACGTTGAAATTGGATTCAAAGCGCTTAGTCAGGCTTCTTTGCACCTCTGCAACAGTAACTTCCAGCATCACCTGCTGGGCACCACCTATGGTCATCAGATTAATAATACTGGAAGTATTCACCTGTTTTTTGGCTTCCGTATCAGCTGCAAGGCCACCCGCATACGTCTCGGCGATTTTCAACGCCAGATTCATCTTCTCCTGATTACTGATTTGACCGCTTAGGATCAGTTTCTTCTTAGAGCTATGTACTTTAATGGTCTCGTCAGGCAAAAACTCATATAACTTAGCCTTGAGATTATTAAGGTCATGAGAAACCTCAATATTGAGCGTTTCAATCAGGCGGCCGCTTCGGTCCCAGACACTTAGATTGGTAGATCCCAGCTTTTTACCAATCAGAAACAGCTCACTCGACTTCAGTATTACAATATCCAAGACTTCAGGATCACCCAGGGAAACTTTATCTGCCTTTCCCTGTAACTTAATCTGCACCGATTTATGGTGAGGAATAGTGATGGTTCTGCCGGTCTGAGCCGCAATGACAGACCAGGAGAACATCAACAGACTCAGTAGTACTATTATTCTTTTCATGGCTTAGTTTCCTCAATCCTTGACATTCACTTTAGTAGTTTCTGTTCCCTTGATGATGGTTACGCTGGGTTTAGGTACATACTTTCTGCGAACCACTCGTTTTTCGATGGTTTTCGGATTCCTCAACGCCAGTTGAATACTGCCTTTATTCTTCTCAGACAGAAGCTTTTCTGCCTGTACCGGGCTTAGCTCCAGTGTTACTGCCCGAACAATAACTGGTTTGTTATCGTCGGTACGCGCTGTCTGATCCACTGCCAACACCCTGATATCTTTTAAAATAGTGGAGGTTTTTACATAGGTATCGCTGTACTTAATGGTGTTCAGAATATCCACTTTATTACCCGGTAACAGGAAGCCCGCCACCCCGATAACGTCGTTAACCCTTATGGTAATCGCCCGCTTATCTTCCGGTATCAGGGAGGCCAGAGTGGTTCCCTCACCCGGCCCGGCCATCCGCTGTGCATTAATTACTTCTCCGGAGAAAACATTGTCTTTACTAATCAATCCGTACAGCTCTTCCGGTGCAGCATAGTTATTATCTGAGATCCAGCCGATCTCCATTAATCGTGTGGTGAGATGGTTCTCATTCATCTCAACACCTGCCGGAATATCCTGTGCAGCGACCACGACAGGGTGCCTCTCAATCACCTCTACCTTGGTTTCAGGTTGTCGCTGCTCTTCCATCCACTGCTGGGCAACAAACACTGCAGCCAAACCAAATACAATCGATAAGAGAAGCAGGAAAATCACTTGAGTTCGGCTCATGATGTCTCTCCTTGTTCGTCAGCGGTAAAATAAAGATCCCATGCTCTTTCCATAATTTCGGGTGTTATTATCGGTTCCAGCTCTTCAAACACCACGATATCCCTGCCAATTCCCGCTATATCTTTTGGCAGGCACGGGTAAAGCCCGACACTGTTTTTCTGATGTAATTCGAATAGTTTTTTTAACGCTCCGTCCAGAACGGTAAGCTTTATCTTGTCGGCAACCGTCCCCCATAACTGGCGGTAATGTTCTTCACTCAGGGCATAAAACTGAATTTTGTAACCTAATCGCCTCAGGAAAGCAGGGTCAGCAATTTTTTGCGGATTCAGGTTGGTTGAAAATGCCAGAGTTAAAATAAAGGGAACCGATATCTGCTGACCGTTAGGCAGGCCTAAGTGGTCAATATTGTATTCCATAGGCACAATCCAGCGGTTCAAAATAGTGTCCACCGGCATTGGCTGACGGCCAAGGTCATCGATAATAAAGATGCCGTTGTTGGCCATCATCTGCAGTGGTGCCAGCCAGACCTTACTGTGTTCAGTATGGTTTACTTCCAGCATATCCATGGTCAGCTCACCACCCACCTGAACATTGGGCCGTTCGCAAAGTACCCAGCGCCTGTCATGCTGATCTTTAAGGGAGGCTGACTGCTCGGTATAGTTTTTATTGATAGGAATATGATGCTGGGGAGAAAACACCCGCATAATATTTCCGGCCGCAAATACAGCGTAAGGAATATAAACCGATGTGTTGAGAGAATTAAGAATTCTAGCCGCCACATAACTTTTACCTGTACCAGCATGCCCGTACAGAAGAAGCGCCCTGCCCGAGTTGATTGCCGGCCCCAGCACAGATGCCAAACGTTCCGAGCCATAAACATCAGACAAAGCACGATCAACATCTTTTCTGGTAACAAACTGAGCTCTTACGTCCTGTTCTTCTACCATTTTGGTATATTGCTTCAATGAAACGGGCATTGGCCCCAGATAGGCATCTTTTTTAAAGGCATTATCAGCTTCAGCGAACCCTGACTCTGATAAAGCATAACGTACATTGCCTTTCGCACTGTCAGCAAACAGCGAATGGGACTCTGCCTGAAACACTTCAACCATGGAGCGTTTTCTTAGCACCGCCAGAATATTTTCGACAAAATGACTGATCACACCAAGATAAGCAGACAGCTCCAGAACATCAGACTTAGGGTAAGCCGCCAAATGTTTGATCACCAAGTTTTCCAGTACAGCAGCAGGTACATCCAGCTCTTCAACTGAAACCGGCACCTTAGGCGGCTCTACCTGAGGAGTTAGTTTGGGTTTAAACCCTGCTTCCATGCCAGCGCCCATAATGTCTCTCCTCACCCGTTAAAGTGTAAAGTAGCTGTACATCGCCATCCCAATCGCTATGGATGGAGCCATAGGCATTTTTGTTAAATGCACATCTACATACTGACGAGTCTGTTTATTGGTCAAATAAGCTAACTTGCGTAAATTAAGCATAGAACCAAAATAGATACTGTTGTAAATAAAATAGAAACTTCCGACTATGGCTGAGGCAATTATAATGTAATAACTCAAGTCCAGAAGATTATTCCATCCCTGCCAGAATCCAATAACGGCTAATAATTTTACATCCCCGGCAGCCATCGCTTTTACAAAATAGAAAAATAGGCCAAGGGCGAAAATAGCAACACCACCTAAAACTGAATCGAGAATCCATCCCTGAGAAGCTGAAAGTGCATTACCGACCAGAGTGAGAATAAACAGTATTGCAACCAGACGATTTGGAATCCGGTTTTCTTTTAGATCGACCAGAGAGATAGCGAATAATACTCCCCAGCAAGACAACCAAATTATTTGCAATGTCTTTCTCCAGAAATCAAGACCCTGAACAAGAGTATTGTTCAGAGTCTCTTAAGCTATAGTAAAGACTATATTGTTTAGAAGGTTTTCCCAGTTACTAAGGTGTACTAGAAGTAGTACCACCGTCGTTGATATTACCTGCGATAACACCCAGTTTACTTTCCAGAGTACTACTGAAGCTGCTAAACAGTACGGAGAAACCAGCTACCAGCAAACCAGCACCTACTACGTATTCCACTACGGTCAGACCTTCTTCATCGCGATAAAAATCCTGACAAAATTTGATAAACTTACTCATAACTTGTTACTCCTGATTCTGAATAGTTACATAGTTGTCATGCTTTCTGATGACTTCACTTTTAATCTAGGATCATGGCTAAATTTAGGTTAGGACTTTTCTGTTATGCACTAGGATTTTTTTATCCAGACACGCCTTATAAATATTTTTGTTTAAATAAGTATTAATATTGTTCTCAATTCAAAAATAGAAAATAAAAACTAGAATAAATACTCAACTAGAAAAGCTAAACTACTAATTTCAAAGAAAACTTTTCATATAAAAATAAAAAAACCACCATAAGAAATCAGTTTCATTTTATTATATTCACTCAAGAAAACCTGTTCTCAAACAGGATTACATAATTGTTGATATTCTTATTAATGATAATTTATTGCACAGCATTTCAATATCAATTTAGCTTTCAATTATTTTCTAATTTAGTTTAACCAAATCAACAAGTTAAATAAGAAGCTTTACATTATTAATAAAACGAAAAATGCCAGCCAACGTCAGAAAAAGCGGAAAACATCCGTTTTTTCTGACGTTCAAACTAGCTTTTGCTACACGATTGGTAGTTTTGGAAGCGGTGTCTACCTTAGTATGACTACTCCAATCTTTATTCAGAGAAGAGATCGTTCATTGTGTTACTCAATATGGTTGAGAAATCTGAAAACAGTAACGAAAAGCCGATCACCATGCTTCCGGCTCCCACTACATACTCGACCACAGTCAAACCTTGTTCGTCATGAATAAACTTTAAAATTGCGCGTTTCATAGTATCGCTTCCCTGTTTTATCGTTATGTTACCTAAGGAGACGGTAGAATAGACGTCCCTAAATTCAGGTTAGAACCCGGCTGCTGCATGAGTTAGGACATTTATCGGAAAAAGTTGCACATTCTTATCCATAAACTAGGCTCAAGATATAGATCGCCACAAAATTATTTTTATGGAATTGTTTCATGCCCCTTATGGATACTGGATTGGCCCCACCATAGAGTCACTGCCTGAACGCTTTTCTTCTGTTTTACAACAGGAGTTTTCTCTCTTCGATTGTCAGGATGATATCTCCGTTCTTACCGACCCGGACATTAATTACGTTCTGTTCTATCTTACTGATAATAACAACAAATTATTAAATACCGCCCTTAAAATCGCTTTAAACCTGAACAAGCGAATTATCATACTACACTACGAACAACTGCCCAGAACCAAGGCTTATCAGGAAGTTGTAGAAGAGCAGATAGATCTCTCTGAACCTGATGCCATTAACCGCATTAAAGCCCGCGCCTTGCAGCTTTCTCTGCAGCACTCAAATATGAAGCCTGAAGCCGTGACAGAAATCGCCGCCACAGAAGGGGTTAACTCACAGTCAGGTAACCGCATTGATATCTTCAGAACCCTTAAATATATAGAGGAGAATCTGGAAAAAGATATCAGGGAAGAGGATGTCGCCGATTTATGCCACTACTCTGTCAGTTATTTTTCTAAACTTTTTCATAGTGTTATCGGTATCAGCTTCAGAGATTACCTGACCAGTAAAAGAATAAACAAAGCCAAGCACCTTCTTGCCAGACAGCACAACGAGAAAATCGCCTCTATTGCTTATCAGTGTGGCTACAACGATGTCTCTTATTTTTCGCGTATCTTTAAGAAAAAAACAGGTATGACACCGGGAAACTACCGCAAAATCAACCAACATCCCCACTCTCATATATAAAAGCTAGCTATAGCGGCTATGGGCTTACTTAACCGGAAGCACGGCTGCTCCCGATATTTTTTTCAAACAAACGTTTAAATATAACTGCTTTTATTGTAGTGTGTTACACTTATGTTAACATTTTTATAACAAAAGACCGTTAGCCATGGATGGAACGAGCATGAACCAAACACAAGCGATTAATACCAACGGACAAGATGACGTTATTCAGCCCAAATGTACCCTTCCGCCCCCCAATGAACTGATACTGAAGTGGGCAGAGACCCGTTCAGATGAAATCTACCTAAAACAGATCATAAACCGGCAGTTTGTCGAATACAGCTATGCAGATGTTGCCGATAAAGCCCTGAGACTGGTAACTGCACTACGTGAAAAAGGTCTGCAGCCGGGCGATAAGATAGCCCTTGTCTCTAAAAACTGTGCTGAATGGTTTATCACTGACCTCGCATTAATGTTGGGTGATTATGTCAGCGTGCCGATTTTCCCTACTGCCGGCGCAGAGACTATCGAATACTGCGCAGTACACAGTGAGAGTAAGGCACTGATTGTCGGAAAGCTTGATAGCAGTGATGCCGTTGCAGAGGTAATTAAAGAGATGCCTCAGCTACTGACCATCTCTCTTCCTTATGACAGTGCCGCTGAATGCCAGTACCAGTTTAACCAGTTGATCGAACAGTCAGTGCCAAGTGAATCGCGTCCTCAGCACTATGATGATAAGGTGATGAGTATCGTCTATACCTCAGGCACCTCTGGCGTACCAAAAGGTGCCCTACTCACTTACGGCGCTTTTAGCTGGTCTTCACAAAAGTTAATAGAGCACATAGGCATAGAGCCGGGCGACCGCCTGTTCTCTTATCTGCCTCTTGCTCACATTACTGAGCGGGTTTACATTTTCGGCTCATCTATTGCCGGTGGTATTCAGACTGCTTTCCCTGAATCACTCGATACCTTTATCGAAGATGTAAAGATGCACAGACCGACACTATTTATCTCTGTGCCGCGTCTCTGGGCTCTGTTCCAGCAGAGAATTCAGGATAAACTGCCGCAGAAAAAGCTCAATTTCCTGCTGAAAATTCCTTTCGTCAACGGCTTAATCAAGAAGAAAATTGCCGAAGGTCTCGGCTTAGATCAGGGCCGGGTACTCGGCTGCGGTTCTGCTCCGGTATCTCCTGCACTGCTGGAGTGGTACCACAGTGTCGGGCTTAATATTACCGAAGCGTGGGGGATGACGGAGTCTTTTGCTTACAGCACGCTTAATTATCCATTCAGGGCAGACAAAATAGGCAGTGTTGGTAATCCGGGACCGGGAATTGAAATCAAAATAGCCGATGACGACGAAATTCTGGTGAAAAGTGAGGGGCTGTTTGCCGGTTACTACAAAAATGAAAAGGCGACCAAGGAGTCCTTTAATGAAGAAGGCTGGCTACATACCGGCGATATTGGTGATATAGATAGCGAAGGCTACCTGACAATTCAGGGGCGTAAAAAGGACACCTTTAAAACGGCCAAAGGTAAGTTTGTCGCGCCTGTACCTATCGAGAAAAAACTGTACGAGTATAGCCGGGTAGAGATGATGTGCCTTATCGGTCTCGGTATGCCTGCACCTATCCTGCTTGCCGTCCCGCACGCTTTCCCAAACTTTGATAAAGAGAGATATGAACGCCGGGCGGCGCGGGTGATAAAACGGATGAATCAGGATCTTGAATCTCATGAGAAGATTAAAGGGGTGCTAATGATTAAGGAACCGTGGAGCATTGAAAACGGTATTCTGACGCCGACACTTAAAATAAAACGCCATGTGCTTGAAAAGAAATACCATGAAATAGGCGCTAACTGGCCATCGGATAAAGTGGTGATCTGGGAAGAGTAATTTCGCTAACTAAAGGCTGGCATTTATGCCAGCCTTTTTAACCTGAGCTCGGTTTTTTAGTTATTCTCCGCGATAAACCACTTTAAAACGTTCGCAGACAATAAGTTTATCTTCACTCCATTCCAGCCCTACTTCTTCACAAACATACTCAAAGAAGCCGATATGAGCTTTACGCCAGCTCTCATAGCTTCGGTCACCTTCGCCTTCAGCATAAGCAAATTCGGCGGTAATCTTATAGAAAGGCACTTCTGTTACTTCTGTGGTCTCTATAATACACACTGGCTGCTCTTCCCAGTCGAGTACGATCATCAGTCGTCCTTTCTCGGGTAAAGGCTCGCCATCAACCGCATACGCAGCATGCAGGCTACAGGTGGCGGTTTTGATCCCTTCTAATACCAGTTTTGCGCACTCATTGGCATTCCATTCATCGGCGCAGAAATATTCAGCAACTACCTGACCAATTTTACCTTTCTCATCCTCTGAGAGGGTTTGTAAGTATTGCTCTAAATAAGCTTGATGATGTGCTTTCATGTTCTCATTTCCGCAGTTCAAAACAGTCCGCCTGACAATATAATTTTAGGCTAATCTGGCTTAAGTTCTGCTTTAGGGTGATAAGGGGAGAGCAAAGATACCCCAGACGCAAGCTGGTTTCCTTTGCCTGAAACAAAAAACCCGAAAGTTTTCACTTCCGGGTTTTATTAGTTAATCAGATTAAAAGAATTACTTCTTCTCTTTCTCTTCTTTAACTTTAGCAATTACTGCTTCAGCAACGTTTGCCGGGCAAGGTGCGTAGTGAGCGAACTCCATAGAGAACTGACCACGACCTGAAGTGATTGTACGCAGGTGACCGATGTAGCCAAACATTTCTGATAGAGGAACGTCAGCTTTAATACGAACACCAGTTGCACCAGCTTGCTGGTCTTTGATCATACCACGACGACGGTTAAGGTCACCGATAACATCACCTACGTGATCTTCCGGAGTGAACACGTCAACGTTCATGATTGGCTCAAGAAGCTGTGCACCAGCTTTTGGCATAGACTGACGGAATGCGCCTTTCGCTGCGATTTCAAATGCGATTGCAGATGAATCCACTGCGTGGAAGCCACCGTCGAACAGTTCAACTTCAACGTCAAGAGTCGGGAAGCCAGCAAGAACACCGTTTTCCATCATAGATGCAAAACCTTTCTCAACTGCAGGCCAGAATTCTTTAGGTACGTTACCACCAACTACAGTTGAAGAGAACGTGAAGCCAGAGTTTGGCTCACCTGGTTTGATACGGTAGTCGATCTTACCGAACTGACCAGAACCACCAGACTGTTTCTTATGCGTGTAGCTATCTTCAACAGCTTGAGTGATTGTTTCACGGTAAGCAACCTGTGGAGCACCAACAGTCAGTTCTACACCGTAAGTACGCTTAAGGATGTCAACCTTGATGTCCAGGTGAAGTTCACCCATACCTTTCAGGATTGTTTCGCCTGAATCTTCATCAGTCTCAACCTGGAATGATGGATCTTCTGCAACCATCTTACCGATAGCAATACCCATCTTCTCAGTAGAACCTTTATCTTTAGGTGCTACCGCGATTGAGATTACTGGATCAGGGAAGATCATTGGTTCAAGAGTACATTCGTGCTTAGGATCACATAGAGTGTGACCAGTCTGAACGTTCTTCATACCTACAACAGCGATGATGTCACCAGCTTGTGCAGTAGTCAGTTCGTTACGCTCATCCGCCTGCATTTCAACCATACGGCCGATACGCTCTGTTTTACCAGTAGCAGCGTTAAGAATAGTGTCACCCTTGTTCATAACACCAGAGTAGATACGGATAAAGGTCAGGGCACCGAAACGGTCATCCATGATCTTAAACGCAAGAGCACGTAGTGGCTCGTCTGGAGAAACAGTTGCAACTTCACCAGTTGGCTCACCAGTTTCTTTGTCAGTCAGAGGCTGAGGATCAACTTCTGTTGGTGCAGGCAGGTAGTCAACAACTGCGTCAAGAACCAGTTGAACACCTTTGTTCTTAAATGCAGAACCACAGAATGTTGGGAAGAATGCAAGGTCACGAGTACCTTTACGGATACAACGCTTGATATCTTCGATAGAAGGCTCTTCACCTTCCATGTACGCTTCCATTAGATCGTCGTCTTGCTCTACAGCAGTTTCGATCATCTCTTCACGGTATGCTTCAACGTCATCTACCATGTCAGCTGGAATTTCTTTGATTTCGTAGTTTTCTGGAAGACCTGAGTCATCCCATACGTATGCTTGACGAGTAAGAACGTCAACAACACCTACGAAGTTATCTTCACGGCCGATAGGCAGAGTCATAACTAGTGGGTTTGCACCAAGAACGTTCTTAACTTGCTCAACTACGTTGAAGAAGTCAGCACCAATACGGTCTAGTTTGTTTACGAAGATCAGACGAGATACTTCTGATTCGTTCGCGTAACGCCAGTTTGTTTCTGACTGAGGTTCTACACCACCTGAACCACAGAAAACACCAACACCACCGTCTAGTACTTTAAGAGAACGGTATACTTCTACTGTAAAGTCAACGTGTCCAGGAGTATCGATAACGTTTAGACGGTGATCGTTCCAAAAGCAGCTTACAGCAGCTGACTGAATCGTAATACCACGTTCTGCTTCCTGTTCCATGAAGTCAGTAGTTGATTCACCATCATGTACTTCACCAGTCTTGTGAATTTGACCGGTCAGTTTTAGGATACGTTCAGTTGTGGTAGTTTTACCCGCATCAACGTGCGCGAAAATACCAATGTTTCTGTATTTTGATAAGTCAGTCATTGTCTTACTCTGTTAATAAGGTATAAAAATGCGCGCAGAGTATATCACAATCCCAGAGGACTGATACCCTTGCAAGCGTACATGTTAAAAAAAAGTTTTTTATACTACCACGCCACGGGCAGTCTAGTAAGGAAATAATAGCCTTTCCTGTAAAAAACGCTCAGTTCAAGCTCTTTTGAAATCGCTGATTTCGTCTTTCTGGGCGTTGATAATCAAAGCTCATCAAAAGCTTCTATCGCTTCTGACAACTTCTTTACCCCGTGCAACTGCATTCCCTCAATACCACCTTTTGGTAGATTGGCGATAGGAACAATTGCCTTTTTAAAGCCGTGTTTATAGGCTTCCATCAGCCTCTCCTGCCCACTAGGAACAGGACGAATCTCTCCGGCAAGACCAACTTCGCCGAAAATCACTACATCTTTAGCCAGTGGCCTGTCACGGAAACTGGATAGCAGCGCCATTATCAGCGCCAGATCGGCACTGGTTTCTGTCACCTTAACGCCACCAACAACATTGACAAACACATCCTGATCGGCCATCTGCAAACCACCGTGTTTGTGCAGAACAGCTAATAGAAGTGACAGCCTGTTTTGCTCCAGCCCGACAGCTACCCTTCTCGGGTTAGCCAGTTGCGAATAGTCAACAAGAGCCTGAATCTCCACCAGCAGGGGTCTGGTCCCTTCCCAGACCACCATTACGGAACTACCTGAGGTGTCTTCTTCTCCCCGGGAGAGAAAAATAGCAGACGGGTTACTCACTTCTTTCAGCCCCTGCCCAGTCATAGCAAACACGCCTAACTCGTTTACCGCACCAAAACGGTTTTTATGACTGCGAAGGGTTCGGAAACGGCTGTCTGTGCCGCCATCCAGTAGCACAGAGCAGTCGATAATATGCTCCAGTACTTTTGGTCCGGCCAGTGTGCCGTCTTTAGTTACGTGACCGACAATAAAGACCGCTACATTGTTCATTTTGGCGTAACGGGTCAGTGCTGTTGCTGACTCCCGCACCTGAGCAACACTACCGGGGGAGGATTGCACATCAGCAACGTGCATCACCTGAATGGAGTCAATCACCATAATGCGCGGCTGCTCTTTTTCCGCAACCTGAATAATTTTGTCTACATTGGTTTCCGACAACATTTTCAGATGTTCTTTTGGCAGGCCAAGTCGTGATGCCCGCATGGCCACCTGTTGTAAGGACTCCTCACCGGTTACATACAAGGTAGACATCTGCGCAGACAGGCGGCACATGGTCTGAAGCAATAAGGTAGACTTACCAGCGCCCGGACTACCGCCTATCAAAATAGCCGCACCCGGAACGATTCCCCCACCAAGCACCCTATCCAGTTCATTGAAACTACTGGTAAAGCGCGGAACCTCCTGAAGGTCGATTTCCGAAAGAACCTGAACGGTAGATTCTGTCGCCGAACCAGCATAACCTGACAGCCTTTCATTTCTGGCAACCTGAGGTGAAGCCGCCATACGCACTTCTGTAATGGTATTCCATGATCCACAGGCATTACACTGCCCCTGCCAGCGGGGAAAATCCGCACCGCAGTCATTACATACGTAAGCTCGTTTTACTTTTGCCATGGGACCTCAAGAAAAGCATTATAATGATAGTTAAGGAACATTATCTCTGTGATACTGTCCGTTATACAAACTGTTAAACTTATCAGCCTGTTGGCCGATAGTTCTAATTAAGAGACGACATATTAGCAGAACTCTATCAAAATAATGCAGCAATCTGAATTACTCTCATTAGTAGAAAAGCTTATCCCGGTTTACGGGGCGCCGGATTTCGATCTTGTCTTGGGTCAGTTGACACAGGACGCCCCACCGTCTGCCAAAGTGATTGCGAAAATGGAGCTGAATCGCCTGATGGCTCCGTGTACAAAATCTATCGACTTACGGGGAAAAGTTCAGGGAGAGTGTCGGGAGTACCAGCTAGATGGTCGCACTCACTGGCTTGATGATGTTGCCATTAACTCCTATCACAAAAAGATAAAGCGTTTCGGCGGATACACCGAAGGGGTGTATGAAGCTATGGTCAACACCCGCAATAATTTCCGGGTGATGCAACAGAAAGAAAAAGAAGGACAGCTCTCTAATACAACCGATGAAGAGAGCCCGTTTTCCGTTGAAGCGATTAAACTAGGCTTTGTCCTAAACCGGCAGGAGAAGCGATTAAAGATATCAAGTCAGGTTGAACTCACATTGCCGGGAGACCAGCAAATCCATGCCACTAGTGTCGATCTCTCCAACTCAGGCGTAAAACTAAAAGTGCCAAGCGCATTTGAATATAGCCTTGGCGCAGTGGTTCAGGCACAGTTTATCGAACTGGCGCAGCAAACCGAGTTGTCAGACCTGAATAAAGCCATTAACTACCGAATCATTGGCATTGATGAGTGCTACGAAAATGAGAGTATTCGCTGGTTAAGGGCACTTCGCTTATCAGATACAGACATTATCGGCCGGGCGATAGAATTAGCACTGGATACCAACGGCAAAAAAGCTAACCACGATAATCAGGATAAGGTATTACAAGCCCGAACCCACGGTTACGAACATACCTATATAAAGCACACGCCTAACCTTCCTCTTCTGTTTAACGGAAACCAGCTCAGATATGCCCTGTTAAATGATAAAAACTACCAGACATGGAGTTACTGGCATGACGAACGCTTCCAACAGGCTCTGGGAACACTGTTCAATCCGGACAGAATGGCTGAGCTGGCCAAGCCGGGAGTAAAAAATTCCAGCAACGTGATCTACTCCTTCACCCATGAGCATCAGGATAAGACCCTGTTCTACTCCATGATGCTACCGGAAGCCAACCGGGAAGAGCGACAATTGTTCTGGCATACAGGTGCAAGGCGTAGCAGCTGGAAGGTATTCCGCATCCACATGTATGAACTGACCTATGAAGAGAGAGCCAGATTTGCTAACTCTAGCCCTGATATTGATCTGGAAGAAAATACTCTGACTCACCTGGGTATTTTGCAGGAAATATCAGACGTTAGTTCACAAAGAGATTACCAGCTTACCGAGAAGCCGGATCTAAACACATCTGTTCTGAATAAATTCCGCCACTCCAGACGAATTGAGGGCAGACCCAGCGGAATCTATTTTGATACAAAATCTCGCAGAAAGGAGCCAAGGTTCTGGTTTAAATCCCCCCTTGAACTTGAGCTGAGTTCAGGTCCAGTGGTAACAGGTACTACAGTTAACTTCTCCTCACAGGGACTGTACGTACAGTTAAACTCTCCTGTCAAAGCTAAGGCAGAAGAGATTACCAAAGTCAGTTTTAGTGAGCTGCAGTTCTATGATGAAAAAGCGCCGCTTACCAAAGTTCCCTATGAGCTGGTCTGTATCAGCACTGACGGCCTGAATATGCATCTTGCCATTGAGGACAGCAGCAAGACGGCCCGGACAACCAATTTTCTTAAAAAGCTGATTGCTCACAACAGAAACAAGCTTGAACCGGTAAGTGAAACGCTGCCGGCGGAAGAGATGCTCACTATCACCTACGATGCTGTACTCACCCGGCTGGTCAGTACACCTTATTATGCCGCCAAGCATAGTGGTGCCCTTCAGTTGACTGCCGTTGGGGTGAACTACCCATTATCCTCACTTCTGAAAGCGTTTCAGACATTGGGGCAGAAAGGTAAGCTCACTCTGAAGCCTATATTCAGAAAACGTAGTGCACGCCTATTAAAAGATCCCCTGAGGCCGGTTGTTGGTGCCGGCGTCACTTATAACAACATCTACATTGCGGTTATTAAAAACCAGTTTGGTGAAATAGATACTATACATACCAAACTGGAAAGCGAGTTTACTAACCTACAGGAACGAATACGCTTTATTAAGAAATCTCAAAAGCTGGGCGATTTCTATGCACTACGTATTTCCGCTATTCCGGTAGAGAGTGCAGTAACCAAAATTCTGGCTAAGAAACTCACCGAACTGGCTTCAACGACATTCCATCAGGCTAAGTCTCTGGAAAAGGAATTTGCTGCTATTGTCGGTTGTGGTGAGTTTATTGATATTACAGAAGAAGTGTTGATCCGGCTCGAACTAACCTGATATCAAAAAGGTTACACCTGAATAAGGTGTAACCCAAAACCTTAGTTTATAGCCCCTGCAGAGAGAATACACATTACCCCACCCAATCCGGTGTAACGGACGGATACCTGAGCTTGTTGTTCAACCCGAGGTTTAGCATGAAAAGCGATACCCAGTCCTGCTCTGCCCATCATCAGCAGGTCATTAGCCCCGTCACCAACCGCGATAGTGTTCTCTAATGCAATGCCGTTCTCTTCGGCCAACATTTGCAGAATATCGGCCTTGGTCTGGGCACTGACCACATCACCTAATACCTTACCCGTTAACTTTCCCTGCTCAATTTGCAAAACATTAGAGCGGGCAAAATCCAGATCAAGAATATCTTTGAGGTAATCAGAAAAGTAAGTAAAGCCTCCTGAAGCAATAGCCGTTTTCCAGCCATACTGTTTGAAGCTGATAATCAACTCCGCCATATCAGGCATCAGAGGTAAACTCTCTCTCACTTGTTGCAGTATGCTCTCATCCGCTCCCTTTAGGGTAGCCACCCGCTCTCTCAGGCTTTGCTCAAAATCCAGCTCGCCCTGCATTGCCCTTTCTGTCACTTCAGAAACCTGCTCACCAACACCAGCCAGCTTTGCAATTTCATCAATACACTCAATCTGAATAGCAGTAGAGTCCATATCGAACACCACTAAACCGGGTTCAGTGAGATCGGGAATATCGATTAAGGCTGCATAATCAATCTTTTTCAACTGCAGAAAATGCTCATGTTGCGAGGTTATTTCGCCGGCCATTAATGCCACTTCATACTTACCCACTGTCCATATATCAGCGACAGGGTTGTAGCAGCCCAGTTCAAAATCCATCTCTTCAAACAGTTTGGACGGGATAGACTCCGCAAACAGAATCCATTCGGCTCCGCGTTCTTCGGTTCTGAAGGAGAAGCGGGTTAACGGGAAACGCTCTTTAAGCTCAGTTGGTTTATTAATATCGAGTTTATTCACTGCATCCATGCCTATCAGTTTTACAATTAATAGAACGTTACCCTATTGCAATTTCAAAAGGCAAGCGCCAATATGTTCAAAGCTTAAAAAAAGAGCCTAATACCGTTAAATGCCTATGAAAACCTCTCTGTTCTCCCTGCGACTGTTTCTTAAAGGAATCGCGATTTTACTGCTGATTCTGATGTTTGCTTATACTGCCCAGAATAGCGTGCGTATCAGTAAGGGAAACGAACAGATTCAGTCCCGCCAACTGGAAACCCTGACAAAACTGCTTGCCACTCAAGCCGCTATGTCTGCCAGTAGTATGATAGCCGGTAGTGATCAGGAACGTCTGCTGAAACTGACCAACCAGCTAGCCCAAGAACGGTTGGTATTTGATGCCACCATCTATAATTCGGAAGGGGTAAAGTTGGCCTCAAGCTCTGATGCTAAATCTGCCAGAGAGATCCTCGGACTGGATACCCCGCTTGAGACCGCCAGTATAGGCCGCCTTCAGTTGGTTGAACCGATTCTGGATGAAGACCGGCTGATTGGTTATGTAAGGATTACGTTTGAGAAAGGAATGGTAACCGCCATTTCGGATCACCACTACAGAAAAAGTGACCGCTATATGTATCTTATGATCATAATGAGCTTTATCAGTGGTGTTTTGATTACCCTGATCCTGCGGCGTAAAGCCAAAGTTCGCGGTGATAACTTACTACTACAAAACCTGAAAAAACCACAGTAACAGAGTAAAAAAATACCCCCACTGAAAAGCGGGGGTATTTTCTATTTATAGTTAGCTAAACCAGCTACATTTCAGGATGTCAGAAGATTACTCTTCGTCACCCAGAAGAACAGAATCAAGAGCGATTTCCATCATCTCGTTGAACGTAGTTGCACGCTCTTCAGATGTAGTTTGCTCACCTGTCTTAATGTGGTCAGATACAGTACAGATAGCCAGAGCTTTTGCACCGTACTCAGCTGCAACACCGTAGATACCGGCAGCTTCCATTTCAACACCAACGATGCCGTACTTGTCCATTACGTCGAACATTTCTGGATCTGGAGTGTAGAACAGCTCAGCAGAGAACAGGTTACCAACTTTAACGTCGATACCGCGTGCTTTAGCCGCTTCTTCAGCAGCTTTAACCATTTTATAGTCTGCGATTGCAGCAAAGTCATGGCCTTTAAAGCGGATACGGTTAACTTTAGAGTCAGTAGAAGCACCCATACCAATAACAACATCACGTACTTTGATGTCTTCGCTTACAGCGCCACAGCTACCTACGCGGATGATCTTCTTAACACCGAAGTCTTTGATTAGCTCAGTAACATAGATAGAGCATGAAGGGATACCCATGCCGTGACCCATTACAGAGATCTTACGACCTTTATATGTGCCAGTGTAGCCGTACATGTTACGAACGTCACAAACCTGCACTACATCGTCAAGAAATGTTTCAGCGATATATTTTGCACGTAGCGGATCGCCCGGCATTAAAACAACATCAGCAAAAGCGCCCATTTCAGCGTTGATATGTGGAGTTGCCATTAATTTGTCCTTTCAAATTTAATTAGTGTTTAAGCTGTGACAGGCGTTATGCCACCTGTCACAGGTTGTCTGTCATGTAATGCTATTACAGAAAGCTTTTACCATAATCCATATCGGAAGTGCCAAAGTATTCAGCTAAGCTTTGACCAATATCAGCAAAAGTTTCACGACGGCCAAGTGAACCCGCTTTAACCTTCTCACCGTACACAAGTACAGGGATGTGCTCACGGGTATGGTCTGTGCCCGGCCATGTTGGATCACAGCCGTGGTCCGCAGTCATAATCAGTACGTCGTCTTCTTTCAGAATAGCCAGAAGCTCAGGCAGGCGGCTATCGAAATACTCAAGTGCAGCAGCATAACCTGCTACATCACGACGGTGACCGTATGCAGAGTCAAAGTCGACAAAGTTGGTGAATACGATAGTGTTATCACCCGCTTCTTTAACTTGCTCAAGTGTGGCGTTAAACAGATCTTCGATACCTGTCTTCTTCACTTTCTTAGTGATACCGCAGTTAGCGTAAATATCAGCAATCTTACCGATAGAAACAACATCACCGCCTTTCTCGTCAACCAGCTTCTGCAGAACGGTTGCTGCTGGTGGCTCAACAGAAAGATCACGACGGTTACCCGTACGGGCAAACTCACCGGCTTTAGGGCCAATAAACGGACGCGCAATAACACGGCCAATGTTGTAATCTTCAAGCTCTTCACGGGCAATCTGACAAAGCTCAAGCAGGTTATCTAAACCGTATGTCTCTTCGTGACAAGCGATCTGGAATACAGAGTCAGCAGAGGTGTAGAAGATAGGCTTACCAGTTGCCATATGCTCTTCACCAAGGTCATCCAGTACCTGAGTACCAGAAGCGTGGCAGTCACCCAGATAACCCGGCAGGTTCGCGCGCTCTACGATGCGATCCAGCAGCTCTTTAGGGAAGCTGTTGGTCTTCTCTGTAAAGTAGCCCCATTCAAACAGAACAGGAACACCGGCAATTTCCCAGTGACCGGAAGGAGTATCCTTACCAGATGAGATTTCTGCTGCGTGGCCGTAAGCACCAATGATCTCTGCAGACTCGTCCATTCCCTGAGGAACTGAACCTGTAGACTCTTTTGCTGCCATTGCCAGACCCAATTTAGTCAGGTTAGGCAGAGATAGCGGGCCTTTACGGTTTTCATTGTCAGCAAGGCCTTTAGCACACTGCTCTGCGATATGGCCCAGCGTATCAGAGCCAACATCACCAAACTTATCAGCATCAGCAGATGCGCCGATACCAAATGAGTCTAAAACTAAAATAATTGATCTTTTCATCGTTCTCTCCATCGGATGTTATTCAACATCTTCCGCGCGAATTTCACGGTAAACATCCGGGGTTGCTACATATTCTTCACTACCAACTTTAATCGCTTTCTGTAGTGCGTCAGCGGCATCTTGCCACTGTGCTTCATTACGGGCATGAATCACTGCAAGCGGCTTCTCGCTGTCTGCAGTTTCGCCAAGACGGATAAAGCTTTCGAAACCTACTGCATAGTCAATAGTATCTGTGGCTACGCGGCGACCACCGCCCATACCCACAACAGCCATACCAATTTCACGGGTATCCATAGCAGATACAATACCGCTCTCTTTAGCGTAGACTGGCTTGATAACTTCTGCTGTGTCCAGATAGTTGCTGTAGTTCTCAACAAAATCACCAGGGCCACCAAGACCTTTAACCATTCTGCCGAACTTCTCAGCTGCCAGACCATTGTCCAGAACACCCTGAAGTTTAGCACGTGCATCAGCAGTATCTTTAGCAAGGTTACCCAGCACCAGCATCTCTGCACAAGAAGCCATAGTCACTTCTTTCAGACGTGGGTTCTGATATTCGCCAGTCAGGAACTGAACGGCTTCTTTTACTTCCAGCGCATTACCAGCAGATGATGCCAGTACCTGATTCATATCAGTAAGCAGTGCAGTGGTCTTAGTACCGGCACCGTTCGCTACTGCTACGATAGATTTCGCCAACTCTTCAGACGCTTCGTAAGTCGGCATAAAGGCACCAGAACCTACTTTTACATCCATAACCAGAGACTCAAGGCCTGCTGCCAGTTTCTTAGAAAGAATAGAAGCAGTGATCAGTGAGATGTTGTCTACAGTTGCAGTGATATCACGAGTTGCATAAACACGCTTATCGGCAGGAGCAAGGTCACCAGTCTGACCAATAATAGCCACACCAGCTTCTTTTGTTACCTGACCAAACACATCATTAGTAGGAGTAATGTTATAACCCGGGATTGACTCCAGCTTATCCAGAGTACCACCTGTATGACCAAGGCCACGGCCGGAAATCATTGGAACAAAACCACCACATGCCGCCACCATAGGGCCAAGCATTAGAGAAGTTACGTCACCAACACCACCCGTTGAGTGCTTATCAACGATTGGGCCGTCAAAGTTCATGTGGCTCCAGTCCAGAACCATACCAGAATCACGCATCGCACAAGTCAGAGCAATACGCTCAGGCATTGTCATTTCATTGAAGAAGATAGCCATAGCAAATGCGGCAATCTGGCCTTCGGAAACTGTGTTTTTAGCAACGCCCTGAATAAAGAAGTTAATCTCTTCTGAAGTCAGTACTTCACCGTCACGTTTTCTGCGAATAATTTCTTGAGGTAAAAACATTAAAGTCTCTCCCGAGTCTGAATTAAATATTGTGTAGGGCAAACGAGAAGGTGGAGCATGTAGCTCCACCTCTGTTAGTACGAATTAGTATGCGTTTGGATCCGCTGTTTCGTCTGTTACTTCCAGCGTGTTTAGCAGGTTAGTCAGCAGGCTAGATGCACCGAAACGGTAGTGCATGTTGTCAGCCCAGTCAGCGCCAAGAATGTCATCAGCCATTGCAAGGAACTGTGCTGCATCTTCAGCAGTACGAACACCACCAGCAGGTTTGAAACCAACTTTCTCAGCTACGCCCATGTCACGAATCACTTTCAGCATGATTTCAGCAGCTTCAGGAGTTGCGTTTACAGGCACTTTACCTGTAGAAGTTTTAATAAAGTCTGCACCAGCTTCGATAGATAGCTCAGATGCACGCTTGATAAGTGCTTCTTCTTTTAGTTCACCGGTTTCGATGATCACTTTAAGAAGGATATCGCCACACGCTTCTTTCACTTGCTTAACCAGTTCGAAACCCGTTTTTTCATCGCCAGCGATAAGAGTACGGTATGGGAATACTACGTCTACTTCGTCTGCACCGTATGCGAT
Source organism: Vibrio sp. SCSIO 43137 (assembly GCF_028201475.1). Lineage (NCBI taxonomy): Bacteria > Pseudomonadati > Pseudomonadota > Gammaproteobacteria > Vibrionales > Vibrionaceae > Vibrio > Vibrio sp. SCSIO 43137. Next base: position 2,656,820 of record NZ_CP116383.1, read on the forward strand.
AGCCGCTTTAGTTTCAGCTACTGCGATATCGATATCGTCGTTACCGTGCGGGAAGTTAGTTACTGTAGCGATACGTACTTCAGGAGTACCTTGCTCACGTAGTGTTTTCTTCGCAATAGGAATAAAGCGAGGGTAAATACAGATAGCAGCAGTGTTACCTACCGCAGTTTTTGCGTCATGACAAAGAGAGATCACTTTTGCATCAGTGTCATCATCATTCAGCGTAGTTAAATCCATTAGTTTAAGTGCACGTAGAGCTGCTGCTTTTAAATCGCTCATTTCTATCTCCGATCAATATATTCAATTTGTTTACCGAAAAAAGCTCACCGCCAATATCATTTGGCAGACTGTCATCTTGCTATTCCGGGTTACGAAATGAACGGACTTGGTTCCTTGAAGACTCAGTATTAAAAATACCAATTGCTATCCCTGTCACCGCACAGTACCAATTAGGTCAATACTCATTTCTCTGAGTATCTGGCACTACAATCAATGATTGCGGTGTCTAAAATTCAGATGCTTCATGCATCGGTTCCGGTAAAGGTTGCTAACTGAAAAATCGTTCAATAATCCAGTGGTAAGCTACACCGCCTAAATAAACTCCGACGATTCCCATCACGCCCGTTAATACCGGGGGAGCTGGGATAGGTAACTTAATTGCCGAGAACAACATGCCTACAGCAAAACCAGCAACTGTTGCGAGAATAACTTCATTCATAGTTATGACTCCAACCTTTCCAGATGTATACATTATAGGTATAAAGCTAAAAATGTGACACCATCGACTTTTCAAGCAAACGGTTTGTATCTCAAAAAGTTCAAGCCATGGGGTAAAAACCCTTATGCAACCAAGCTTCGTTCCTGTTTTTTCAGGTCTGTTGACCTAGTTCTTTAAAAACAAAAAACACCGTAGCAATCTCTTGCTACGGTGTTTGTCATTCAATGTTGGTTATTACATAGCCAGGCTAATACAGAAACCAGCGATAGTTGCAGCCATCAGGTTAGAAAGAGTACCAGCGGCAACAGCTTTCATACCCATGCGAGCAATATCGTGACGACGGTTTGGAGCGATACCACCCAGACCACCTAGCAGAATCGCGATAGAAGAAAGGTTCGCGAAACCACATAGAGCGAATGAGATGATTGCTGTCGTCTTAGTAGACATAACCTGACCAGTTGCTTCAACAACTTGTGCACTCTCACCAACGTAAGGTACGAAGTTCAGGTATGCAACGAATTCGTTCACGATCAGTTTCTGACCAATGAAAGTACCCGCCAGAGTTGCTTCTTCCCATGGAACACCGATTAGGAATGCCAGTGGAGAGAATACATAACCAAGGATAAGCTCCAGGCTTAGTTCAGGCATACCGAACCAACCACCGATGCCACCAAGCATACCGTTCACAAGAGCGATAAGACCGATGAATGCGATTAGCATTGCACCAACGTTTAGCGCAAGTTGCATACCAGCAGAAGCACCACCAGCAGCTGCGTCAAATACGTTAGCAGGTTTGTCGTCGCCGTCTAGGTCAGCGTCAATCTTGTCAGAGAAGTCTTCAGTCTCTGGCTTGATGATTTTAGCGAACAGTAGACCACCAGGTGCAGCCATGAATGATGCAGCTACAAGGTACTCTAGTGGAACACCCATAGATGCATAACCAGCTAGTACACCACCAGCAACAGATGCCAGGCCACCACACATTACAGCAAACAGCTCAGATTGAGTCATTTTAGGAACAAACGGACGAACAACCAGAGGTGCCTCAGTCTGACCTACGAAAATGTTAGCTGCTGCAGACATTGATTCAGCCTGAGAAGTACCCAGAGCTTTCTCAAGTGCACCACCAAGGATCTTGATAACCCACTGCATTGCACCGATGTAGTAAAGTACAGAGATAAGTGCAGAGAAGAAGATCAGTGTAGGCAGTACTTGGAATGCGAAGATGAAACCAATACCTTCTACAGAGAAGTTAACTAGGCTACCGAATAGGAAGCTAGTACCGTTTTTACCGAAGTCGATCACGCTAGCTACACCAGCAGAGAAACCACCCAGTAGATCTTTACCCCAAGGTACATAAAGTACAAATGCACCAAGAGCGAATTGGATAGCGAATGCACCACCCACGGTTCTTAAATTAATTGCTTTGCGGTTGTCAGATAGTAGTACTGCGATTGCAATCAGTACTGCCATACCGACTAGGCTCATAAACAGGCTCATAGTTTATGACTTCCTTATAAGTTAAATGGCGTGTAACAAAAAATGGAGCTAAAAAGCGAGAGCGATTATACTCAGACCCACCAATAGAAAGTAATATGCAAATCACACTTTTGTATGGCCGTATCTATTGATTCATTTCATATTGTGATCGCAATCTCATTTACACCACAAAGCGTTCACCAAAGGCACAAATTGTGTTGTTTTTATTTACAAATTGTAAACACTGAAAGGCTGTTCTTATAAAGCGTATCGGCAACCGTTTGCTCAGGTTCATTTCGCAACACGTTTAGCTCATTTAACACATTTAACACTCTTTCTGGCACATTTTTTTCACCTTGATAACCACTTAATGGCATATCTGGAGCGTCTGTTTCCAGTACTAAATTTGCTAAAGGAAGTTTTGAAATGGTATTTCTGGTTTTTCTTGCCCGCAAATATGTGATCGTGCTCCCAACTCCTATGTAATAGCCAAGCCTGATATAGTCCATTGCCTGCTCATAGCTACCGGAGAAGCCATGAATCACCCCGGCACATGGCAGTTTTTTCTGTTTCAGCAGCTTAATCATCTGCTGATGAGCTCCCCGGCAATGAAGAATCACAGGTAGCTCGTATTGGATAGTTAAATCCAGTTGAGCATCTAACAACAGTATTTGCCTTTCCCTGTCATTACCTTTTACAAAATCCAGCCCACACTCTCCTACCGCTACACACTTATTATCTCGATTCCTGATTGCCTGTTCTAAAAGGTCCAAATCACTATCTGAGTGTTTATCAGTAAAATAAGGGTGAAGTCCTAAAGCGTAATAAACGCCACTATAACGCTGACTTATCTCGGCAACATTGCGCCAGTTACTTTTGCTACAGGCCGGGATCAGAAACTTATCGACACCTTTATTCCTTGCCCGGCTAATCACATCATCAAGATCGGCAGAAAACGGCTCAAAATCCAGATGACAATGAGTATCAAACAGTTTTGTCATCTTGCTTCTTTAAACCCTCTATATTAGCTATCTCTTTTTTCTGCGCAGAAACTGCACTCGGCTCTCTTTTTACCGGCACACAACTTCGCTTCTGATCCGGAGCCAATCCCATACTTTCACACCAAAGGTCATAGCGTTTTATCAGTTCTTTTAGTCTATTTATCATTTCTGTCTCACTTGGGTTATAAACATATCTCTTACTGTAGAGAAGAAAGTGTAAAGCAGGCCTATTCTAGCTTGAGCACAAAAACAGTAACACAGTTCCGTATTTACTCCCCGAGTGCTTATTTGTATAAAAACAAGATGCAGATCAACAAATCCAGACCAAATGCATTACTTTTGTTTAACACTTCGTGACCCACATTAAGTTTTTTCACTGATTTAGCCCTATTTGCTGTGAGCTGATCGCTATTTTTTTTCCGGTGCAAACGATAAACTTGTTAGCTGTTTACGCGTTCTTTCTTACGCAAACGATAAAGCCGCAAGGCCTTTACCTAATTATATTAAAGCAATAAAAAAATCATCTTATTAACAATTGTGGTGAATATTTCATCACCCGTTATTTAATTGGATTACAAAATAGGGATTCAACAGTGAAAAAGACAACTCTAAAGCTATCAGCACTAGCGCTTGCCGTTTCTTCATTCAGCGTATTTGCTGCGCCTAAACCAGCTGTTATTTACGATACAGCAGGTAAATTCGATAAATCATTTAACGAAGCCGTTTTCCAGAATGGTGTAAAAGTTCTTGAGGCAGAAAAAGGCGTTAAAGTACGTGAGTTTGAACCTCAAAACGAAGCTCAGCGTGAACAAGGTCTTCGTCGTCTGGCCAGCCGTGGTTTCAGCCCTATCGTTGCTGTTGGTTTCAACATGGCTTCTGCAGTAGAAAAAGTGGCTACAGAATTCCCTGATATTCAATTCACTATCATCGATATGGTTGTTGACAAGCCAAACGTACAATCTGTGGTATTTAAAGAGCATGAAGGTTCGTTCCTTGTTGGTGCTCTTGCAGCTAAAGCTTCTAAAACAGGCACTGTTGGTTTTGTAGGTGGTATGGATATTCCACTGATCCGTAAGTTCCAGTGTGGTTATGAGCAAGGTGCTAAATTTGCTAATGCTGATGCAACGGTTCTGCAGAACATGACAGGTTCTACTCCGGCAGCATTTGCTGATCCGGCGAAAGGTTCTGAGCTGGCTAAATCTCAGTTCTCCAAAGGTGCGGATGTAATTTACGCAGCAGCAGGTGGTACAGGCCTTGGTGTTTATCAGGCGGCTAAAGATGCAGGTAAACTGGCTATTGGTGTTGACGCAAACCAAAACCACCTACAGCCGGGCACTATGCTGACTTCAATGGTTAAGCGTGTTGGTGTTGCAGCTAAAAACACATGGACTGAAAGCATGGATGGCAGCTGGAAACCTGGCATCAAGGTTCTTGGTCTGAAAGAAGGCGGTGTTGCATGGGCTCTTGATGACAACAATGCCAGCCTGATCACTCCGGAGATGAAGTCTTATGTTGAAGGCATCGAAGCGGATATCATTTCAGGAAAGATCAAAGTTCATGACTACATGTCAGACAACACTTGTAACTACTAACAGGTGTTACTTGTAGTTTATTGATCTTTACGCCGCTGGTATGCATCAGCGGCGTACTATTTTGTAACTTTGAAGTTCAGGTATCTCTCGTGACTCAAACTCCAAACTACGCCATTGAACTCAAACAAATCGATAAACGCTTTGGCGCAGTACACGCCAATAAGTCCATCGATTTGCGGGTTCCGGCTGGCACAATTCACGGAATTATCGGTGAAAATGGCGCTGGCAAGTCCACACTGATGAGCATCATTTATGGTTTCTACCACGCCGACGGTGGTTCCATGCTGGTCAACAATCAATCATACAAACCTTCTAATTCTCAGGAAGCGATTGCTGCGGGAATTGGTATGGTTCACCAACACTTTATGTTGGTAGAAAACTTCACTGTTCTTGAGAATATCGTTCTCGGGGCAGAAAACGGCTGGAAACTACAGGAAAGTTTGAGTTCAGCCCGCAAAAAACTACTGCAAATCGAAAAAGATTACGGACTCGAAGTCCCTCTGGGTGCCATTGTCGGTGAGCTTCCCGTGGGCCTGCAGCAACGTGTAGAGATTCTTAAGGCGCTGTATCGCGACGCAAAAATTCTTATTCTTGATGAGCCGACAGGGGTACTGACTCCTCAGGAGGCCGATCACCTTTTCAGCATTCTTAACAAACTGCGCGAACAGGGTACAACGGTAATGATCATTACCCATAAGCTCAGGGAAGTGTTGGCAATCACAGATAATATCTCTGTTATGCGTCAGGGCGCTATGGTTGAGCACGTTGTTACTGCAGAAACAGATCAGGAGCAACTGGCCGAACTGATGGTAGGGCGTAAAGTTCGCCTGAAAGTTGAGAAGAAACCAGCGGCACCTAAGAAAGAGCTGATTCAGGTAGAGAAGCTGAGTTTCTTTGATGACGCCGGTGTTCAGCGTGTTAAAGAGATCAGTTTCTCAGTACGTGAAGGCGAGATCGTCGGCATAGCCGGTGTATCCGGCAACGGTCAGTCCAAAATTCTGGGGCTGCTATCTGGTATTCTAACTCCGCACTCCGGCAACATAGTGCTTAACGGCCACCCTTTCAGTAAGGAAGACCCAAGAGATCCTGAAGCCGTACGAGCTATGGGTGTCGGTCATATTCCGGAAGACAGGCATAAACAGGGACTGGTCAACAAGTTTGAAGCTCAGGAAGCTTATATTCTTGGCTATCACAATCTGCCTAAATACAACAAAGGTAAGCTTGGGTTACTGCAAGACAAAGCAGCCATTACTGAATACTGCCAGACCAGCATGGATAAATGGGATGTGCGGCCGAACGATGTCACCCTGAAGACAGCTAACTTCTCTGGTGGTAACCAGCAGAAACTGGTTATTGCCCGCGAAATGGAAGAAAACCCGAATGTACTTCTGGTTGGACAGCCTACCCGTGGTGTTGATATCGGTGCTATTGAGTATATTCACCAACAGATTATTGCCAGTCGTGATAAAGGAAAGGCGGTACTTCTGGTATCAGTAGAGCTGGATGAGATCCTTTCCCTTGCAGACCGTATTATCGTGATGTTTGACGGTGCGATTGTAGGTGAAGTAAGTGCTGAACAAGCTGATGAGAAAACCTTAGGTCTGATGATGGCGAATATTGTGCCGGACCACATTAAGCAGGGCAGTCAGTCCGGGGAGGAAGCATAATGAGTCAGGTAAAAATTCCTGCCTGGGTAACCGTAGCACTATTACCAGCCATTAATGTATTAGTGGCATTTTTAGTCTCAGCCCTTCTATTTATCTATATTGATATCAACCCTGTCGACGCTGCTAAAGTGATGTGGACTGGTGCATTCGGTTACGCCGAAGGCTTCGGCTATACCCTTTACTATGCAACGGGCTTTGTCTTTACCGGCCTTGCTGTTGCCGTGGCATTCCATGCCGGGCTGTTCAACATTGGTGGTGAAGGTCAGGCGTATATTGGTGGCCTCGGGGTCGGATTGATCTGTCTGACGCTGGGCGAGTATGCCCCTTGGTATATCGTGTTCCCGTTTGCCATTCTGGCCGGTGGCCTGTTTGGTGCTGCGTGGGCATTTATTCCTGCCTACCTGCAGGCGAAGCGCGGTTCTCATATCGTAATCACCACGATTATGTTTAACTTTATCGCCGCTTCTCTGATGGCCTATCTTCTGGTTGATATCCTGAAACCAGAAAACACCATGGCGACAGAGAGCCGGGTGTTTGCTGCCAGTAGCTGGCTGCCAAAGATGCACGAAATGGCGGGCGCTATTGGTATTGATGTAGCCGCAAGCCCTCTGAACCTGAGCTTTATCTTCGCCCTGCTTTGCTGTGTGTTTGTCTGGCTGTTTATCTGGCACTCGCGCTGGGGCTATGAGATCCGCTCTGTTGGTTCTAACCCTTCAGCGGCAGGCTACGCTGGTATCAACTACGTTAAGATCGTTATCCTGACCATGCTGATTTCCGGTATGTTGGCAGGCTTCTTTGCCCTTAACGTACTTCAGGGTGAGCTACACCAAATCAAACTTAACTTTGTAGAAGGCTTCGGTTTTACTGGTATTGCGGTTGCTCTTATGGGACGTAACCACCCAATCGGTGTTCTGCTGGCCAGTTTACTGTTCGGTTTCCTTTATCAGGGTGGTGCAGAGTTAAGCTTTGAGTACGGCGTAGACCGTAATATCGTGGTGGTACTTCAGGGGCTGGTTATCCTCTTCTCGGGAGCACTGGAGCATATGTTCCGCCCATCACTTGAGCGCACTTACATTAAGTTGTTCACTAAATCAGAAAAAGGAGCGGCTTAATTATGTTTGAGACAATTATTCTGATGCTTGATGCAACCATCCGGGTTGCAACACCTCTGATTCTGGCCTCTCTGGCAGGTATGTTCAGTGAACGTTCCGGTGTGGTTAACATTGCGCTGGAAGGTAAACTACTGGCCGCTGCATTTGCCGGGGCCGCGACTGCACATATGACAGGTTCGGCCTGGCTCGGACTTGGTGCCGGTGTGACTGTTTCTGTGCTGCTGGCTCTGCTTCACGGCTTCGCCTCGATTACCCACAGAGGTGATCAGGTAGTAAGTGGTATGGCAATCAATATTCTGGCTGCCGGCCTGACCGTTACTCTGGGTCGTCACTGGTTCCATCAGGGCGGACAGACTCCGGCACTTTCCGGTGATGCCCGTTTTGCGCCAATTAACTTTCCGTTTGCTGAAGACTTAGCCGATACCCCGGTTATCGGGCTGCTCTATTCTGAGCTGTTAAGTGGTCACTCCGCACTGGAATATTTAGTAGTGCTGATCGTTCCTCTGGCATGGTATGTACTGTTTAAAACCCGCTTTGGTCTGCGTCTGCGTGCGGTAGGTGAATCACCATCTGCGGTAGATACGGCTGGTATCTCGGTAGCCGGTATGCGTTACGGCGCTATGGTTATCTGCGGAATCTTAGTCGGTATTGGTGGCGTTTACCTCTCGGTGGCACAGACGGCTCAGTTTATTCCTAATATGAGTGCCGGTAAGGGCTATATGGCTCTGGCGGCATTGATCTTCGGTAAATGGCGTCCGTTTACTGCTATGGGTGCTTGTCTGCTGTTCGGTTTCCTTGATGCACTGGCTATCCGTCTTCAGGGCGTTAGCATCGGTGACTTCCCGATTCCGGTTCAGGCTATCGAAGCAATCCCATACGTTCTGACCGTATTCCTGCTGGCAGGATTTATCGGTAAAGCTATCGCACCGAAAGCGATTGGTGTTCCATATACCAAGGAACGTGAATAAGCTTAATTGAGCTTATATTTCTAAGGGCCGGAGTTTGATACTTCGGCCTTTTTATTTGTCTGCTGCTGATAAGTTTTGCCTGACAGGTTTTCTCCAGGGACAAAAAAGCCCGCATTTAAGCGGGCTAATTCATTAAACAGTTTCGTTAGTGCTCTCTTGTCGCCCTGAACTGAATATCCGGGAAGCGTTCCTGAGCAAGATTCAGGTTCACCATGGTCGGAGCAACATAAGAGAGGTTATCACCACCATCCAGAGCAAGGTTAGTCTGGTTCTTACGCTTAAACTCTTCCAGCTTCTTCTCATCATCGCATTCAACCCAGCGTGCCGTCGCTACGTTTACGCTCTCGTAGATAGCTTCAACGTTATACTCAGACTTAAGACGGGCAACGACCACATCAAACTGCAGCACACCAACGGCGCCAACAATTAAGTCATTGTTCTGTAACGGACGGAATACCTGAACAGCCCCCTCTTCAGAAAGCTGTACCAGACCTTTCAGCAACTGCTTCTGCTTCAGTGGATCTCTTAGACGGATACGACGGAACAGTTCAGGAGCAAAGTTAGGGATACCGGCAAACTTAAGTTGCTCACCCTGAGTAAAGGTATCACCAATCTGAATCGTACCGTGGTTGTGCAAACCAATAATATCGCCCGCATAAGCGTTTTCCGCTCTTGAACGATCACCGGCCATAAAGGTCACCGCATCAGAGATAGCGACCTGCTTACCTAAACGAACATGGTTCATCTTCATACCCTGCTTGTAGGTACCGGATACGATACGCATAAAGGCGATACGGTCACGGTGTTTCGGATCCATATTGGCCTGAATCTTAAATACAAAGCCGGAGAACTTCTCTTCCGTTGCTTCTACTTCACGCTCATTGGCCTGACGTGGCAGTGGTGCAGGAGCCCACTCAGTCAGACCAGACAGCATATGGTCAACACCAAAGTTACCAAGTGCAGTACCGAAGAATACCGGAGTCAGTTCACCGGCAAGAAATAGCTCGCGATCAAATTCATGGGAAGCACCAATAACCAATTCCAGCTCTTCACGCAGTTGCTCAGCCAGCTCTTCACCTACAGCTTCATCCAGTTCAGGGTTATCCAGACCTTTAACGATTCTCTCTTCCTGAATGGTGTGGCCCTGACCTGTTGAGTAAAGAATGGTCTCATCACGATGGATGTGATAAACACCTTTGAACTCTTTACCACAACCGATTGGCCATGAAACCGGAGCACAAGCCATATTCAGCTCGCTCTCCACTTCATCCAGCAACTCCATAGGATCACGGATATCACGGTCAAGTTTGTTCATAAAGGTAACGATAGGTGTATCACGAAGACGAGTCACTTCCATCAGTTTACGCGTTCTGTCCTCTACACCTTTCGCTGCGTCGATTACCATCAGGCAGGAGTCAACCGCGGTAAGGGTACGGTAGGTATCTTCCGAGAAATCTTCGTGTCCCGGAGTATCCAGCAGGTTTACCAGACAGTCGTTATAAGGGAACTGCATCACGGATGTCGTTACCGAGATACCACGCTCTTTTTCCATTTCCATCCAGTCAGATTTTGCATGCTGACTCGATCCGCGACCTTTCACCGTACCAGCGGACTGAATCGCGCGTCCGAAAAGAAGAACCTTTTCAGTAATGGTTGTTTTACCCGCATCCGGGTGGGAAATTATCGCGAAGGTTCTGCGTTTAGAAACTTCACGTGTAAATGGGCTATTTGACATTATCTACAATCTTCAATGAGGTCTGGGTAATCTGCCGCTGGCAGACACTCAATTATCTGTTTAAAAAATTGGCGGGATTATATCAGTTATTGGCGGGTTTTACAGAGAACAGAACAGATTCATGACGGGAAATTATTAAAGTAAAAACAAGAGGCGGCCTCCCTGCTGCCTCATGTCCCCCAATATTCAGGATTACTTCAGTGCGATGCCTTTCTTATCAAACAGATGGCAACGGTTTAGTTCAAAACTAAAGGTCACTTTTTCACCACGTTTATGGGCAAACTGCTCGCCACACTGAATAATGACCGGCTGCGAACCACAGTTACCATAAACATACGAGGTTCCGCCAAGGCACTCAATCACATCGATATCCACGCTGATATTTTTGTCCCCTACACCTTTATCCATAAAGTGCTCAGGACGGATACCAAGAGATAAGCTGTCTCCCCCTTTAACATCACCGGTCAGAGGCAGGGTCACTAACTGGCCGTCCTCAAGTTCAACAGATGTGTGCTCACCTGCTGCTTCCTGTACTTTAACCGGCAGGAAGTTCATCTTTGGAGAACCAATAAAGCCGGCGACAAAGATATTATCCGGATGGTTATACAGCTCCAGCGGTGAACCCACCTGCTCAACATTACCGTCACGGAGAACCACAATCTTGTCGGCCATAGTCATGGCTTCAACCTGATCGTGAGTTACATAAATCATGGTGTTGCCAAGATCTTCATGTAACTTAGAGATCTCAATACGCATCTGAACCCTAAGCTCAGCATCAAGGTTAGACAGAGGCTCGTCGAACAGAAATACTTTCGGCTCACGAACGATGGTTCGCCCGATAGCAACACGCTGACGCTGCCCACCCGATAACTGCTTAGGTTTTCGATCCAGAAGCTCTTCCAGTTTCAGAATCTTGGCAGCTTCGTTCACTCTCTGATCGATATACTCTTTAGGGGATTTCGCCACTTCAAGGCCAAAGCTCATATTCTCCCGAACTGTCATATGGGGATAAAGTGCGTAGGACTGAAACACCATAGCAATGCCACGTTCACTCGGCTGCTTATTGTTCACCACCTGACCATCGATAGAGACTTCACCATCGGAGATCTCTTCCAGCCCGGCAATCATCCTTAGTAAGGTGGATTTACCACAACCTGACGGCCCGACAAAAACGACAAACTCACCATTTTTAATATCCAGATCCACGCCGTGGATCGTTTCAACATCCCCATAGCGCTTAAAAACTTTGTTTAACTGCAAATCGGCCATTATTGTATTCCTCTATAAATCTTGTATTACTTCACTGCGCCACTTGTTACGCCACCAATAAACTGTTTCTGCAACATGGCAAACACAGCAACAACAGGGGCGGCGGCGAGGAATGAAGCAGCCATGGCTCCTCCCCAGTCAGCATTATTTTCATTAATGTATCTAAGCAGCAGACCCGGTCCGATAGTACGGTTCTCTTCTGAGGTGATCAGGGTCATCGAGTAGAGCAGGTCATTCCACGACCACATAAATGCATACAGCATAACGGTGATAAACGCCGGGAATGAAATTACCATCACTATCTTAATAAAGATGCGCATGTTACTGGCGCCATCTACCTTGGCAGCTTCAATAAGCTCATTAGGTAACTGCTTAAAGTAGCTGTACATCATGTAGGTACTAACCGGCAGAGCAAAGACAATATAGGAGATAGTCAGACCGGTCTTAGTATCCAGCAAACCTACACCCTGTAGCATGGGATAGATACTGATAAGCAGAACACCAAACGGGAACATCTGCGCTGACAGTATCAGCAGCATCAGTGGCTTTTTAGCCGGATAATCAAACTTAGCAAAGCTGTATCCCGCCAGTGCCGCCAGTACGGCATTTAGTGTTGCTGAAGCAGTCGACGTCAGCAGACTGTTTTTCAACTGAAGCAGAATGCCTCCGCCTGTCAGGGCATCAATAAAGTGACCAAAGTAAAACTGAGCCGGAAACATGGTCGGGTCAGCAAGATAAAGCTCTGAGTTGGCTTTAAATGCACTGCTCAATGCCCAGTAAACCGGGAAGAACAGGAAGAAAGCAATCAGCATTAACAGCGAGATAAACCCTATCTTCGCTTTCCATGAACGTAATTCAAACATCAATTAGTCCTCTTTAAACAGGCTACGAAGATAGAAAACAACCAGCGGCATCAGGGTAAAGACCCAAAGAACACCAATGGCAGAAGCCATTCCCAGATCCCAGTTCTGGAATGCCTGACGAAATACTTCAATGGACAACACTGAGGTTGCTCTCACAGGTCCGCCACCTGTCAGGGCAAAGATAATATCGAACTGCTGAAGATTACCAATCATGCCCAGTGCACCGGTTACCAGAAATACCGGACGCAGATGAGGCAGAATAAGTTTTCTCACCACAAGGAAGTTACCGGCGCCATCGATACGGGCCGCTTCAATCTGCTGGTAATCCATCCCCTGAAGCCCGGCAAGGAAAAAGGACATAAATAGTGGTATAGAGATCCATGCCCGGGTCATAACGATGGCCGCCATAGCACCGGCATCGTTTGACAGAAACTGAATGTTCTCATCAATAATGCCGACACTGGCCAGCAGGACGTTGGCAACACCGTATTTACCGTTCAGCATCCACGCCCAGATAAAAGCACTCACTGTACTTGGCAGTATCCACGGCAGTAGTGTCATTGTCCGGAACACAGCCCTGCCACGAAAATCCTGATACATAAGCAGTGCCCAACAGAGGCCAAGCACCATAGTTAAGGCCGTTGTCAGCACCACAAAAATCGCGGTGGTTACCCACGACCCAAGTACATACGGGTCAGTGAGTATGGTTGCAAAGTTGTCCAGACCGATAAAAATCGGTTCAGTATCAAAAATTGTGTATTGGTAGAGAGACATAGACATGGCATCAACAAATGGGTAAAACACCATCACCATAAATGCCGTCAATGCGGGAACCAAAATCAAATAAGCAAACTTACGATCACCATGTTTTAAACTTTTTGCCGCTTTACCCGGCTTAGTTTCAGGGTGACTAGATGCCATATCCATTCTACTCGCCTCTTACTTCATGATTCGCTTGATACGGGAAGCCATTGAAGCCGCGGCTTCTTTAGCATCTTTCTGACCAAGTATTACTGACTGAACTTCTTCACTGACAACAGCAACATAGTTAGCGCTGTTTTTCAGTGGTGACAGTTCGTTACGCTTAGGAATACCCATAGACGCATTCCAGTTAACGATATAACTGTCTTTGGTAACCGCATCAGCGTTACGCGCTTCAAAAGTCACAGGAATCGCACCCGCTTTCTGGAAATAATCGATCTGAACCTGCTTGTTCATAGAGAGGGTTTTGATCAGCTCTGAAGCAGCACTGTCAGTACTGATTTTGCCGTTAACTTTAGCGGCATCGCTATTGAGCATAATTAAAAGATGCCCCCACTCCATTGAGTGAGACTGCATATCTTTAGTCAGAGTCGGTGTTTCAATCGGGTAAACATACTGGTCATATTCAGCGCCCATACCAGAGAAGTCTCTGGCAAAGCCACGAGCCACAGTTGCATCAAAGTAATAAGCGGCATTTTCCTGACCAAACATACGACGAGCAGCACCACGGTCGACATCCAGTGACGCCAGTTTTTCGTCCACCAGCATCTTCATAAAGTTAAGGGTTTTTACCGTTGCGTCTGAATCGACGGTAATATTGCCACTCTCATCAAAAATTGAACCGTTGTGCGCCCAAAGCCATAACTGGAAATCACTGGAGATCAAGTTGCCGCCTTTGGTCATCATGGCGTAAGGAGTGCTATCCGGATAAGCTTGTTTCACCTGTTTTAGAGTGGCAACAAACTCGTCGATAGTTTCCGGGTTAGTATCGATGCTTTTCTCTTGCAGCATCTTCTTGTTTGAAACCAGACTGATTGAGCCTATATTCCAAGGCATACCATACTGCTTGCCTTTATATTGACCCGCGGCCAGTACTGAAGCCGGAATATTCTTTTCAAGAAACTCTTTACCGTACACCTCATTAAAATCAACAAGGTTAGGAAGCTGCGCAAAGGTCGGCAGCCATTTCGCCGAGCTTTGGAATACATCAAGAGGCTGCTTAGTCCGTACACGCAGATAGACATTCTTCTGCATGTCACCCCAGGAGCTGGCAAGAACCTTAACATCCTGATTCGATTCAGCAATTAACGCGTCAACGATGGGTTTATTACTAGGCTCTGCAGTTACCCAGTTAAGGAATGTTACTTCTGACGCAAATGCCCCTGAAGATGCAGCCAGCAGTCCTGCTGATACACATATTTTTAACTTATTCATAGTTACCTCAATGTAGAGTGTAAGTGTTGTTCCAAACTAGAGACTTTACAAATTCAGCTGAAATGTAGAGTAGCAGACAAACCTATTGGTGTCTCTATATTAGAGATACCAATATCTTTAATTGAACTCATCAACGAATTATTAGGAAAAGTTTGATAAGGCGCACAAGATCGGAGTGATTATCAACAAGGGGTGTGACACCGGCAGACTCAATCAATCTCTTATTAAGGTGACGATATATAAAGGTGCGCAGCCCGAAACCACTAGGGCAATAAAGGTTGGATTGGGTTTCCGATCACAATATCCAGTATAGACATTGCGATCACCCTGAAGTTGCAATAAGATTATTTTGTTTCTATTATAGAAACGTGCGTTATTTTGAGGTCTGACTAATTGGACAACATGCTGGCAAGTACTTCCAGTCTCTGAAGTTTTTTCTGTTTCTGTTCATCACTGATGCCATAGAAACCGGCAAAAGCCAGTGCGGCTTTATCGACAGATTCAATGGGAACCGCCATAGAGAGTTCTCCATCTGAATGATTCAGAAAGACATGATGCTCAGTGCGCATTTTTTCAATCAATGGACGTATTGATGATAAGCGATCTTCGCCAAGTAGCTGGATCAGTTTTTCATCGCTGTGCTCAGCCAGTAAACAGATACCGATTACAGAATTCGTTGCCGGCTGGATTTTATAGTCAAGAAGTGCTTCGTACCTGTCCTGACCGGGTTTGGAGTGGTAAAGATAAACCACTTTATCCTCCCAGAGGACACCGAGCGCAACAATATGATCATGAGGTGCAATGTTCTCCAGCACTGTGATCGACTTGCGAAATAAATTCGAGCTACGCATGGCTTGAGCACCTAAAGCATGAATACCTGAGCCGGGAAGATAGCGTCGCTTATTGTCCTGAGTCGTAAGTCCGATTGAAGCCATAGTCATTAAAAGTCGGTTGACTTTACTTGGGTTCATATCAAGTTGCCTTGCCAACTCCCTGCACCCTAATGGCTCATCACTTGATGCGAGATATTGTAAACAACGTATTCCATCAATAAGGCTTTGATTTGGCTGTGAAGACATATGTTTTCCTGAAAGTTGATTGGCTTTTTACAAAATAAAACTAGAGGCTTAAGAAAGCAACATGGATATTTACTCTTACGATTCTCAGCGCCAACTAAACCGCAAAGAGCACGCCTTCGATGTTATCGTTGCCGGCGGCGGTCTGGCTGGCGTGTGTGCCGCCATCAGTGCTGCAAGAAACGGGCAGTCTGTCGCCCTGATTCAGGATCGCCCTGTTCTTGGCGGTAACGCCTCAAGCGAAGTGAGGTTATGGGCTCTGGGAGCAACTTCCCATATGGGCAACAATAACCGCTTTGCCCGCGAAGGCGGCTTAATGGGTGAGATTTTAGAAGAAAACCTGTTCAGAAACAAAGAGGGTAATCCGGTAATCTTCGATATGATCCTGCTGGACATGGTGAAAAAAGAGAAAAACATCCATATTTTCCTCAATACCGCGGTATTTGAAGTGAACTGTGAAGATGAAACTTCTGGTCGCTCAATACATTCGGTTTCCGCTTTCAATGCCATCAATGAAACTCAGTACCAGCTTATCGGAAATATGTTCTGTGACTGTACTGGTGACGGTATTATTGGTTTTCTCGCCGGCGCCAGCCACCGTATCGGTGCCGAAAACTCTGAAGAGTTTGATGAACGTATGGCGCCCGACGAAAATTTCGGCCAGAAGTTGGGCCACTCCATCTACTTCTATACCAAACATGTCGGTGAGCCGGTCAACTTTATCCCGCCGGAATTTGCCCTGAAAGACATTAAACAGATCCCGAGATACAAGCGCCTGTCATCGAACCTGAATGGCTGTGATCTCTGGTGGCTGGAATGGGGCGGAAGGCTGGATACTATCCGCGACAGTGAAACCATTAAATGGGAACTGTGGAAGATCGTCTGGGGTGTCTGGGACTATATCAAAAATAGTGGTGAGTTCCCTGACGCCGCCAATATGACACTGGAATGGGTTGGTCTGATTCCCGGTAAAAGAGAGAGCCGCCGCTTTATCGGTGACTATATGCTGACGCAAAAAGATATTATCAATCAGTATGACCACTACGACGCCATTAGCTTCGGTGGCTGGTCAATCGATCTTCATCCGGCAGATGGTGTCTACAGTAAACATGATGGTTGCCGCCAGTTCCATAGTAAGGGTATCTATACCATTCCTTACCGCACCATGTACTCAAAAGATATTCGTAACCTGTTCCTTGGCGGCCGGACTCTTTCAGCCACCCATGTCGCTTTTGGCTCAACCCGGGTCATGTGTACCTGCGGACTAAACGGTCAGGTGATTGGTGAAGCAGCCTCTCTGGCAATTCAAAACGGCGTCGCTCCGGCCGCTCTGGCTGAAAAAGGGAATATCCACCAGCTACAGCAGCAGCTAATGGCAAAAGGGAACTTTATTCCGCGACTCGTTTCTACAGAGCACCTGTCTGGCAAGGTCAGCGCCTCTTCCACACTAGCACTTAAACAGGTAGAACAGAATGTCGGGTATCGTCAGTTATCTGAAAGTCAGGCGCTTATGCTACCGCTAAAAGCTGGTGAAAGCCTGCCTGAGATCCGCCTGAGCGTTAAAGCGGGAACTCAGACAACTCTAAAGGCGCGCTTGCTGACTGCCACAAAAACTCACAACCACACGCCAGAGCTGGTTAATGCCGGACAGGATTGCACTATAGAGCAAGGTATTTCAGAGTGCACGCTATGTCTGGATTACACCGCAACCAAGGATCAATATGTATTTGTAAAACTAGAGCAAAACATGGATCTGGCTGTAGCCACAACGGATACAGAGTATCCGGCAATCCTCACTGTCTACAATACGGTCAACGCCAAAGTGGCCAAACATGCCCGCCAGATTGCTGATGGCGACTGGGGGGTGGACGAGTTTGAGTTCTGGCTACCTAAACGCAGACCAAATAAGTTTCTTGCAGCATTTTCTCTGGACAGAGCTTTACAAGCTTACTCGGCTGACTATGTTATTGATGGACACCTGCGCCCGAGCAATCATAGCCACGGCTGGGTTCCCGATAGCAATGACGCTAACCCGGAGCTGACACTGACACTGGATTCGCCATCGAAGCTGTCACGTATAACTCTGATGTTTGATAACGACTTTGACCACGCTATGGAGACGGCTCAGTGGGGTCATAGTGAAAATGTCTCACCAAACTGTGTTAAAGACTACGACATTTATCTGAATAACAAACTCTACAAGCAAGTTACAGAGAATCATCAGTCCACTAATATCCTTGATATCGACCGCAATGAAGTGATCGAATCAGTGCGTATTGAGATAAAAGCAACCCATGGCGGTCTTGCCTGTCTCTACGCGCTTCACTGTCAGTAAATACCATTTCTAACCAGTAAGGGAGAAGCTTTTGCTTCTCCCTTTTTTTATACCTTGGTGTTTTTCATTCTCACTAGATAGCGTTAAAGATCTTTCTGGATCAAAATTACAATATCATTATAATGCAATTACAATTTAAACCACATAGAAGTATAACATGATAGCTCTGCACGAAGCCGCAAAAGCGGGACTGCTGAAACAGCACCACTGGTTAAAGAACTTAATTGCCGGAGTTATCGTGGGAGTCGTTGCACTTCCCTTAGGAATGGCCTTCGCTATCGCCTCAGGAGCAAAGCCTGAACAAGGCATTTATACCTCTATTGTTGCCGGGCTCTGTGTCTCTGTTTTCGGTGGCAGCCGCGTGCAAATTGCCGGGCCGACAGGTGCATTTATTGTGGTACTCTCGGCCATCACCAGTAAGTACGGAATTGAAGGGTTGCAGCTATCAACTATGATGGCTGGCGGCATTTTAGTTCTGTTCGGTCTGGCCCGTATGGGTGGTGTTATTAAGTTTATTCCGGCACCAGTCATTGTCGGCTTTACCTCCGGTATTGCAGTCACCATCTGGTTTGGCCAATGGCCTGACTTCTTTGGTTTACCTGCCGTATCGGGTGACTATTTTCATCAGAAGTTTATCCAGCTTGTTCAGTTACTTCCCCAAGCTGATCCTGCCACCACAGGGCTGGCGATAACATCGCTGCTTGTCGTGCTATACAGCCCCAGAGTTCCGGGGCTAAAAAAAGTGCCCGGTCCCCTTGTTGCTCTGCTTCTGGCCACTCTGTTGCAATACTTTTTTCAGTTTGAACAGATAAGAACAATTGGTAGTGCCTTTGATGGTATTCCTCAGGGGCTGCCTGAATTTTCTCTGCCACAAATAACGCCAGATAAACTGATTCCCCTTATCGGGCCGGCATTTACTATTGCTATGCTGGGGTCAATAGAGTCCTTGCTATCTGCCGTTGTGGCCGACGGTATGTCGGGTCAGCGCCATAACTCTAATCAGGAGCTGATTGGTCAGGGAATTGCCAATCTGCTAACGCCCCTGTTTGGTGGTTTTGCTGCTACCGGAGCCATTGCGCGCACCGCAACCAATATCCGTAACGGAGGTAACAGCCCCCTTGCCGGTATTGTTCACTCAATAACATTGGTGGTGATTCTGATTCTGCTTGCACCGCTGGCCATTCATATTCCCCTTGCCTCTTTGTCAGCCATTTTATTCGTGGTTGCATGGAATATGAGTGAAGCAAAACACTTTGTAAAAATGATAAAGCGGGCTCCCTTTGCCGATGTAGTGATACTTGTGATCACGTTTTCCCTTACTGTCTTTACCGATCTGGTTTTAGCCGTAAATATTGGTGTGCTACTGTCAACGCTGCATTTTCTGAGAAGAATGTCAGATAGTGTAGAAGTAAATCAGTCGGCTGGGCAGACAATACCGCAACAGAACCCCAGCCTAAAAGAGTGTGAGATAGCGGACGATGTGGTGGTTTTTTCTCTTGAAGGGCCTTTCTTCTTTGCCGCTGCCGACGCCTTTGAACACGCGTTACAAAACACGGCAACTCTACCTAGAGTACTCATTATTGATCTTAAAAGGGTTCCATTTATGGATATCACCGGATTGCAGTCACTTGAAGAAGTTATATACAACCTTCAACAGCAAGGGGTAGAGGTAAAACTGGCGGAGGAAAATGCCAGAGTGGCCCGCAAGCTAAACCGGGCCGGACTGAATGATCTAATAAGAGAGGAAAACCGCTTTGCCCATATTGGCGAAGCGGTTCGCTCTTGCTAAATTAACCACTAAGTTAATTACTAACTTTAGGGTTTTTAACCTGTTTCGGCATTCCGTATTCGATACCGTGCTTATCAAGGTAATCACGAATTAACTGCCGAACAACCTGAGAAGGTGTCACATCCTGAGATGCACATAGCTGCTCCAGAGCCTGCTTTTTGTTAGGGTCAATAAGAATCGTTAATCGTGCGCTTTTGCTTTCCATACCGTCCGCTTCTTAAACTGGTTACCAATTATGATAATTTAATTATCATAGCATGATATTCAAATTATCATCCATATTATCAAAAAAACAAGTAACTCATTATAATTGCATCTTCTCTGCCGTTCTCTGCCGGATAGTAGCCTGTTCTTCTGTCTACCTCATTGAAGCCGGCTGATTCATACAGGTTAACCGCACGGGTATTACTTTGTCTGACTTCCAGCCAGATACTATCTGCACGCTTCTGCTGGCAAAAATTAATAAACTCATCGAGTAACTTTCGGCCGAACCCTTTCCCCTGACACTCAGGTGCAATGGCAATATTCAGCAGCGTCACTTCTCCGACGATATTTTGCGCATAAAAATAGCCGGCTACGGACTCTCCTTGCAGCAGTACATGGTGGCAGGCTCCCCGGCTTTCAATATCATTTATCATGGACTGAGCCCAGGGATGAGAATGAACCGACTTTTCGATTTCCCACACAGCCTGAAGATGCTGTTCAGCTAAAGGACTAATTGTCAGAGTCATAAGAGCAGATCTGTTGCCAAAGTTGACGCCGCAGCTGATTATTTCCCTGAATATCAGTCAGCAACGGAGATTGAAGGACATTTAAACCACTGGTTTGTGATGCGCTACATCCGCAAAACCAGATCCATTTTAAATGATGTTTGCCCAGAAAAGGCATCTGAGCCGGAAACAGGTGCAGAGCGTGTTCCAGCTCCAGCCCCATACTCTTAACGACCTTTTCAAACATCTCCGCCAGCTCACCTTTCGGCTTCACCGGCGAGACCAGTAATAGTTTGCATTTTTCCGGCAGCACTATTGATTGGGCATGATAGCCTTCCAGACGCTCCGGATGGCTTAATTCCCAGCGGATAATTCCCATCTCACTAAGATAGGATTCTGCCAAATGTGTATTACTCAAAGCTGTGAAAATTCCTTACTGTACTCAATAAGTCCCTTTTTATCAGAACAGGCACCTTGCGCCAACTCAATCACCTGAAAACAGCCTTGCGGGACATCCCATTGGCAGGTCATATTGAATCGCTCTGCGTCCTGAAAGCCAAACCTGCCGTAAAAGTCAGGGTCACCCAAAACGACAGATACCGGATAGCCAAGTTCAAACAGAGAATCAAAACCCTCTTTTATCAATTTGCCTGCAATGCCTTTTCCTCGGAACGACTCCTTAACAGCAACAGGAGCAAGTCCCTGCCAGCCACAATCTTCACCATCAATAGTAACGGGAGTGAAAAGCAGGTAACCAATCACCTCACCTTCATCAGTGCAGGCAACCAGTGATAAGGTAAAACGGCTGTTTTCTCTTAGTGACATTACCAGTCTGGCTTCAGCGTCAGTCTCAAAGGCTGACTCCAGCAGGCTATTAATAGGCAGAATATCTGCCGGTGCTTCAGTTCTGATAAGCATTAGTGACTCCGCTCTCTACAGACTCAGGGTGAACCCCTTTATAAACAAAATCGGCCAACTGAGTCAGCAGAACATTAAGAGCTTTAGGCAGAGCATCTAAATCGACACTGTCCATCAGGTTTTTTACTTCCAGACCCAGCTCAGTATCTCCCTCAATGCTTAATCTGCGTTGAAAGAACAGAGTATCGGGATCTTCTTTACGTCCTGCGATTAATACCAAATCGTTCAGATTACCGGAAAAACTGACATCTTCTTTTTCTACTTTGTCTGACACCAGCAACTTTTCATCCTGATAACTGATGTACCAATTCAGGTTCATATCGGCAATGGAGACTCTCAGCCACTTGTCCTGCAAAAACTCAAAATCACCGTCCTCCAGCGCTTCATGAAATACCTGCTTAAGGCCTTCCAGTAAGGCTCGATTTTGAACAGACTGAGGCAATATTTGGACTGGAGATCTCAAAATTTGTGCTGCATTTTGCACTAGATGAATTCGAATCTTGTTTAACACACTGATTTTCCGTTACCTTGTTTTTTCATTCAGCCATAATAGTGGATATCGAATTATAATTCCTGTTATGTATCAAAAAACAACATCTATAACCCGGATGGCTTTCACAACCAAGTTATCAGGGTTATAGTAACAAGACTGTGCGCAAAATAATGACGACGTGCAGTTTGTTTCGTATTTAATCGGTAAAAAATTAATGCCAGCAAAGCAGTTACAACAATGGTTCTCAAAACTGACTGACGCCAGTCCGTTTCTCTTTGCCATTCTGGACAAGGAGCACAACTACAGCAGTGTGAACCAGAGGTACTGTGAAATTGCCGGATTAACCAAAGACGAGCTTGTGGGCATGAACGATGCTCAGGTGCTTGGCGATATGTTTTACGACTCCCTCAAGCCCTATTATGAGCGCGCATTTGGCGGCGAAACTGTCGAAGCCGAAATCACCCTTAATGACGATGCACACGAAACCAGCCTGCACTTCAGCGTCTCTCCTGTTTTAATCGATGACAAAATCGAGCATGTTACCTTCCATGCTATCGACACCTCTGAAAAACAGATCCTGACACGCTCACTGGAAGAGTCAGAAAGTAAGTTCGCCATTCTCAGCGATATGCTTCCCGATGGGCTGATTTTGGTTGAAAGTGACAATATTATTTCAGCGAACCCGTTGGCAGCACGCTTATTGGGCTTTAGCGATCAGGATAAACTTCTGGGCGAACAGATTAGCCGCTTGTTTATTGATGAGAACTCAAAAACCGTGTTTAACGGCTCACTGAGTAAAACACTGGAAAGTGGGCCGTTAACTTGTCTGACCGGAGCTCGTTGTGGTGTTGAGCGTAAGGTAAAACTGAGTGCCGATAAAGCCATGGTGTTAGGCACCGAATCGCAAATTATCATTATTGAAGATGCGGAAACAGAATCCGGTGACGCCTTTAGCGACAGCCATGACTCCCATTATGACTCTCTGACTAAGTTATATAACCGCTTAGGCTTTACCCGTCGTTTAGAGCACTTTATTGACAATAAAACCCCTCTGGTGATGCTCTATCTGGATATTGATAACTTCAAAAATATCAACGACTCCCTTGGCCACCATATCGGCGATAAAGTGATTAAAGAGGTTTCCGCCCGTCTGCAGAGGCTGCTTCCTGCTCAGGCCATTCTGGGGCATCTTGGCGGCGATGAGTTTGGTCTGATTCTGCCGGAGCCTGAACATGACAGAATAGCCGAGTCACTGGCAGAAAGAATTATCTCTCTGATCAATCAGCCTTTCGATCTGCACCACTTTAGTAAGCGCCTTGCCTGCTCAATAGGTTCTGTTGCCTACCCGGGAGACGGTAACGATGCAAGAGTATTGCTGCAGAACGCAGATACTGCCATGTATGAAGCGAAAGATCGCGGCCGTAACCGCCTGATTAAATATTACGATCAGATGAACAAAGAAGCGCGTATGCGACTCTGGCTTGAGATCGAGCTGCAAAAAGCGCTACAACAAAACGGCCTTGAGGTCTGGTATCAGCCTAAAGTAAATGCACGGGACTTTAGTATTAATGGTGCCGAGGCACTGGTGCGCTGGAAGCACCCTATCGAGGGGTATATTAGCCCGGGTGCCTTTATTCCTGTAGCTGAAAAGGCTGGTCTGATTGAACATCTTGGCCGCTCGGTAATGCGGGAGGTGTTTGCCACCGTTAAGCGCTGGAAAATTCAGGGTATTCTGCCGGGCAGGGTTGCAATTAACCTCTCCCCGGAACAGTTCGGTAACCCCAAACTTATCGACTATATGGAGAAGCTGCTGCGTACAACGGAACTGGACCCAAACTGCATCACTTTCGAACTAACAGAAAGTGCGGTAATGAGCGATAGTGAGCACACACTACAAATGCTGAATGCCATTAAGAAATTAGGCTTTGCCCTCTCTATTGATGACTTTGGCACCGGATACTCCTCTCTCTCTTATCTGGCCCGCTTCCCTATTGATGAGCTAAAAATTGACCGTGCCTTTATTACAGACATTGATAAATTACCTAAGCAAGTTACGGTAATTGAAAATATTATTAATCTTGGCCGCTCACTGGACCTCTCTGTGGTCGCTGAAGGCGTTGAAACAAGACAACAGGCAACTCTGCTATCCAACCTTAACTGTCACTCCATTCAGGGCTTCCACTTTCACCGCCCTCAGCCTAAGCATGAAATAGAAGAGCTACTGGCTCAGAACCGCCGACATAAAAACTAATCGACTATTTTTGCAGCATATCTTCAGTTTTCCCGGAAAGAGTCGGGTAAACCTGCCTTATATCAACTTTTCTGTTACTAATTATCAATAAAATGCCAACACTGAACGACTTTGAATAACATGGTTTGAGAATATGGAGCTTCTATGTCCGGCAGGTAACCTGCCTGCTCTCAAAACAGCAGTGGATTGTGGTGCCGATGCTGTCTATATCGGCTTTAAGGATGACACTAATGCCCGTCATTTCGCCGGATTAAACTTTACCGGTAAAAAACTTGAAAAGGCTGTCCAATATATACGTGACCACAACCGAAAGCTTCACGTTGCCCTCAATACATTTGCCCACCCCGATGGATTCGAACGCTGGACACGTGCAGTAGACAACGCCGCTGCTATAGGTGTTGATGCGCTTATCGTGGCCGATATTGCCATTCTTGAGTACGCCGCAAGCAAATACCCTGATCTGGAACTGCACCTATCAGTACAGGCTTCTGCCACAAACGTTGCGGCTATTGATTTCTACAAGCAGAATTTCAATGTCAAACGTGTAGTACTGCCAAGGGTACTCTCGATTCATCAGGTAAAGCAGCTCTCCCGCAATATTCCTCAGGATGTGGATCTGGAAGTATTTGCCTTTGGTAGCTTATGTATTATGGCTGAAGGCCGCTGTTACCTCTCTTCCTATATGACAGGTGAATCGCCTAACACTGTGGGCGCCTGCTCCCCGGCAAAATACGTTCGCTGGCAGGAGACAGAGGACGGCCTCGAATCCCGCCTGAATGATATTCTGATTGACCGCTATGCCGCCGGAGAAAATGCGGGGTACCCGACTCTGTGCAAAGGCCGCTTTGATGTAGAGATGAATGGCGAAAGCAAACGAATTCATGCCCTAGAAGAACCTACCAGCCTGAATACCCTCTCTCTGCTTCCGGAACTGTTCGCTGCTAATGTTGCTTCAGTTAAAATTGAAGGTCGCCAGCGTAGCCCGGCTTATGTGGAGCAAGTAACCAGAACATGGCGTGCGGCTATTGACCGCTATCAGGCTAACCCCGAAGGCTATCAGGTAGATGCCTGCTGGAACAGTGCACTGGCAAATGTGTCAGAAGGCACGCAAACAACGCTCGGTGCTTATCACCGTAAATGGCAGTAACGGAGTTAAGCATGACCAATGAAATGAAATACGCCCTGGGGCCTCTTCTTTACTTCTGGCCCAAGCAGGATGTTGAGGACTTCTATCAGCAGGCAAAACAGTCCAGTGCCGATATTATCTACCTTGGCGAGGCCGTTTGTTCCAAGCGTAGGCTGATGAAAAACGGCGACTGGATGAGCATAGCCCGTGAGTTATCAGGCGCAGGCAAACAGGTGGTTCTTTCGACTATGGCGCTGCTTGAAGCACCTAGCGAAGTTAACGTAATGAAGAAGTACATCGACAACGGTGACTTTGCCATTGAAGCAAATGATGTTTCTGCTATTCAGTTAGCATCAGAGAAAAAAGTCCCCTTTGTAGTTGGCCCTGCCGTTAACACCTACAATGCACAAACCCTGAGGCTGTTCCTTAAGCAGGGGATGACCCGCTGGTGTATGCCCGTGGAGCTTTCACGGGAATGGTTGAGTAATGTTCTGCAACAGTGTGATGAACTGGATATCAGGCATCAGTTTGAAGTGGAAGTATTCAGTCACGGCTATCTTCCCCTCGCCTATTCAGCACGATGCTTTACAGCAAGGGCGGAGAACCGGCCGAAAGATGAGTGTGAAACCTGCTGTATTAACTATCCGACCGGTCTTCAGGTCTCTAGCCAGGAAGGACAGGCAGTATTCAATCTGAACGGCATACAGACCCAGTCAGGTTACTGCTATAACCTGATCAATGATCTGCAAAGTATGAAGGGCTTGGTTGATGTAGTGCGCCTCAGTCCACTGGGCATTGACACCTTTTCCCGGGTAGATCAGTTCAGAGCCAACGAACAGGGCGATAACAATGAGAAGCTGGCCAGCCACCAATGTAACGGTTACTGGCATCAGTTAGCCGGCCTTGACGTTAATTAATCGTCATTAAGATTAATCACTTCAGGCAGAGCTTAGCTCTGCCTGTTTTCGTTTAAGCTGTTGCATCAGCCTCTTCTGGCTTTGGTGTTTCAGCAGCAGTAAACTCTCTTCTGATCATCCAGATAATCACTATGCTCAGGGCAATATTCGATAACGGATAAGCCAGCCACACTCCTGACAAACCAAGTAAATAAGGCAGCGTAAACAAAAAGGGAAGCTGAACCAACATATTACCTACAGTAACAAACATAGCTTTCTTGCTCTTCCCTACTGCTTGATAGTAAGCACCCGCTACCACGATAAACCCGTCCAAGAAAAGAGCAAACATATGTAACCTGATGCCAAGTACCGTCTGTGTCATCAGTTCTGGATCTTCTGAGTTAAATACCGAGATAATCGGCTGCGGATAAATGTTCAGCAGCCCGACAAAAAGCACCCCCAGTATTACTGAACTCCACATAGCGACATCAAACAGCTTTTTAACAGATTCTCTGTTTTTTGCTCCGTGATTAAAACTAACCAGCGGCTGCATACCGTTGGCTATACCTTCAACAGTCAGATAGTAGATGGTCACTATATAACCTAATATGGCATAAGCACCGACAATCAGTACATTACCGAACTGGGTAAACATCCAGTTATGTACCGCAACCATAGCCGAGCCATAGACATACATAAACATGCTGGATAAGCCTATAGCACACACTTCAGGCAGAACAGTGAAGCGGAACGTCAGCTTAGATATAGTCAGCCTCATGGTGGCATAGCGGGAGAAGAAATAGCCAGTACCCAGAACTGTCACTACCAGTTGAGCTATCGCCGTCGCAATCGCCGCCCCCTGAAGCTCCCAGCCCAGCAGGGCGATAAAAACATAATCCAGAGCAATGTTAACTACAGCACCAATCACCATTAAAACAGTGGCAAAGTTAGGGCTGTTATCATTACGCAGCAGAAATGGCAACGCGATAGACCCAAGCGAGAACAGGCTGCTAAGGATAAGTACATCAATATACTGCTTACCCAGCTCAAATACCCGGCCTTCAACACCCTGAGCCAGTATGAGGGCATCAGAATAGTGCCAGAGAAGCAAGGCAACCACTGGAAACAATAGGAATAGAAAGATAAGCCCGCTACTAAGAACTTTCTCTGCCTTGTCCGGATTTCCTGCCCCCTGATTAATGGAGACAACCGCACCTGTACCGACACCAACCATCATGCCCAAACCGAGCACAGCGCCAATAATCGGCCATGCGACATTGATACCGGCCAATCCGTCAGCACCGACATACTGACCAATAAAAATACCATCAACCACTTGATATAAGCCGTTCACTAACATGGCTGCAACGGTCGGTAAAGTATATTTCCAGAACTGTTTATAGATTGATTCAGACATTTTATGACTCATTTTGTTAGCAAGGCTAACTATATAATTAAACGTTAACGGCTTATTTAATCTGCCGGACTACTTCAGCATTTTTTCCAGCACACGAACCAGCTGATTAAGCTCCTGCTCCGACACCTTCTGTTCCAGTTTTCGGGAGATCTCAGAATGGATTCTGTCGTCGGTAGCCATATTATTCTGAGCCTTTTCAGTCAGTATTACCCGCTTTGCCCGGGCATCTTCCGGACAGGCAATTCTCTGCACAAGTCCCTTTTTCTCCAGCCGGACAACCATATTTGATGCAGAAGGCTTACTCACCAGCATCTGTTTGGCTAGATCAGTTATCCGGATCGGTTCATCAGCGAGCTGAACCACTCTTAAGTAATCGAACTCATTAAAACTGAGCTGGCAAAAAGGGTCATCATTCTGGGCATACTGCCGCCACTCTTTCGCCATAAAGCGTTCCAGTTCAATTAAGCTTGCCTGCAGTGACATTAAAAACACCATTTAGTTAGCATGGCTAACCATTTTAGTATTTTACAAAATAAGATCAATAAAAAACGCCGGAGAATTCATCCGGCGTTTTTTATCAATCACTTAAAGCAAACTACTTCGCCTTACGCTTCTCTCTTTCACGTCTTATTTCTGACTGAACTTTGCTCAACTCAAGAAAAGCATAACGGTGTTCTACATAATCATAAATATTAAAAGCGATAGCAAGATTATAAAATGATTCCGCTTCCCGGAGTTTCCCTTCAAGTTGATAACGTTTAGCTAAATAAAAATAAGCTTCCGTCAGACGTTGAGCGATAACAAGCCTGTCAGGACTACTTTTAAAAATATTGTTAAATAACTCAGGTTCAGAAATATCTTCCAACATCGCAGCAACTAATACCCAACCCCATTCATCGCTACGCTCTTTATAGTTCTTCTCCAGCTTAGCTCTAGCCTTCTCTTGATTACCCTCAAATTCAATAATATATAGCCATAATGAACGAAAAGGGTCTTCAGGATTATCGCTATAGTGCTTTGTTATCTCTTCCAACGCTAGCTCCAGTCTTCCTCCATAATATAAAGCTATGGCCTGGTTGCGCTCCGCGTACTGATTATCAGGGTCAAGTTCTAAAGTTGAGTTAAATGCTTCATATGCTGCATCATAGTTTCGCTTCCCGGTGAAATAGACCCCAAGCATATTAAATATTTCTGGTTGTGCCGGGTTAAGGCTCAACGAATAGTTGAAATCGAGTCTTGCTAAATCCCTAAGTCCCAAAGAATCGTAGTGAATCCCGCGTTCATAGAACATTTTAGCTCTTACATCATCAGTCAGATCCTGTCTGCTCAGCAGTTGACTCAAACGAGCAATTTGGAACTCTTGCTGGTCATTAGCTTGTAGCGGCGTGACCATTGGAGGAGCATAAGGCTCATACTTATTAATTACACAACCAGATAAAAATAACGGAATACTCAGGGCTGCAAATTTCAACCATCTCACTGAAAACTTTCTCCTCTGTCCCTACGAAAAAGGGGAACATCACTGTTCCCCTTTATAACATGCTTTACGGCAAATTAGCCAGAAAAGCGACCAGAAGCCAATATTACTCAGCTGCCGGAGCGTCTTCTGCCGGTTTTTCTACCGCTTCTTTCATGCTTAGGCGTACACGACCCTGACGGTCGATTTCAAGAACCTTAACTTTAACTTCCTGACCAACTTCAAGGTGATCAGCCACTTTCTCAATACGCTTGTCAGCGATTTGAGAGATGTGTACCAGACCATCTTTACCAGGAAGAATAGTAACGAAGGCACCGAAGTCAGCCAGACGGGCAACTTTACCAGTGTAGATAGCGCCAACTTCAACTTCAGCAGTAAGCTCTTTAATGCGGTTAATAGCATCCTGAGCCTGCTCGCCAGATGTTGCAGCAATCTTGATTGTACCGTCATCTTCGATTTCGATTGTAGTACCAGTCTCTTCAGTCAGAGAACGGATTACCGCGCCACCTTTACCGATAACGTCTTTGATCTTCTCAGCGTTGATCTTCATAGTGTGAATGCGTGGAGCAAACTCAGAGATATCCTCACGGGCACCAGAGATAGCTTCATCCATTACAGAAAGGATGTGCTTACGTGCACCTTGCGCCTGGTTCAGGGCAATTTGCATGATCTCTTTAGTGATACCTTCAATCTTGATATCCATCTGAAGTGCAGTGATACCGTCATTAGTACCTGCTACTTTAAAGTCCATGTCACCAAGGTGGTCTTCATCACCCAGGATGTCAGAAAGAACAACGAAATCGTCGCCTTCTTTAACAAGGCCCATTGCGATACCCGCAACAGAAGCTTTGATTGGCACACCTGCGTCCATAAGAGCCAGAGAAGTACCACATACAGAAGCCATTGAAGAAGAACCGTTAGATTCTGTGATTTCTGATACTACACGTACTGTGTACGGGAACTCATCTACAGATGGCATTACTGCTGCAATACCACGCTTAGCCAGTTTACCGTGGCCGATTTCACGACGCTTAGGAGAACCAACAAAACCAGTTTCACCTACACAGTATGGAGGGAAGTTGTAGTGTAGCAGGAAGTGATCTTTACGCTCACCAGTCAGCTCATCAATGATTTGAGCGTCACGCTGTGTACCCAGAGTAGCCGTTACGATTGCCTGAGTTTCACCACGGGTGAACAGAGCAGAACCGTGAGTACGCGGAAGAACGCCAGTACGTACGTCCAGCGCACGAACCATGTCTTTCTCACGACCATCAATACGCGGGTTACCAGCGATGATGCTGCGACGTACAACTGTCTTCTCCAGATCGTGGAAGATAGTGTGGATTTCTTTAGTGTTTGCTTCTGGATCTTCAGCAAGCAGCACTTCATTTACTTCCGCAGCAATCTCGTGGATACGGTCGTAACGAGCCATTTTTTCAGTAATTTGGTAAGCTTCTACCAGCTTAGCTTCTGCCAGTTCAGCAATCTTAGTAACAAGAGCCGTGTTCTCTTCAGGAGCAACCCAATCCCATGCAGGAGTAGCAACTTCAGCGGCAAACTCATTGATTGCAGAGATAACAACTTGCTGCTGATCGTGACCGAATACTACTGCAGAAAGCATCTCTTCTTCAGTCAGGTTGTCTGCTTCAGATTCAACCATAAGAACCGCGCCTTCAGTACCGGCAACAACAAGATCAAGCTTAGAAGTTTCCAGCTCAGTGTTGCTTGGGTTCAGTACCAGCTGACCATCGATATGACCAACACGTGCAGCACCGATAGGACCATTGAACGGGATACCAGAGATAGCAAGAGCAGCAGAAGTACCGATCATTGTTACAATGTCTGGCTGAACGTCAGGGTTTACAGACATAACTGTCGCAATAACCTGAACTTCGTTTTTGAATGAATCCGGGAATAGCGGACGAATCGGACGGTCGATCAGACGAGCCGTTAGCGTTTCACCTTCAGAAGGACGACCTTCACGCTTGAAGAAACCACCCGGGATTTTACCTGCAGCGTAAGTACGCTCTTGGTAGTTTACTGTCAGAGGGAAGAAATCCTGACCTTCTACCGCTTCTTTTTTACCAACTACAGATACGAATACCGCAGTATCGTCCATAGTTACCATAACTGCTGAAGTAGCCTGACGTGCAATAACACCAGTTTCTAGAGTAACGGTATGGTTACCGTATTTAAATGTTTTTACGACTGGATTCGCGAACATTATATTTCCTTATTTCAAAGCTTTAGCTTCGACATTGAGTGAATAACTCAAAGTAATACTCATCGCGACTAGTACAAACTGACTCACACTGGCTAATGCCAACATCCAGAATGCAACTTGTAATAGTCGCGACCAAGTGGCCGACATCTGTGACAGTATTACTAAAAGTTGGATAGTTATTTGACCATCTGCCAGACAGGCAGAAATAATCGTTGCGTAGTATAAACCAGATAGCGCTGACTTTGCTATCTGATGGCGGCTATTTAACGGAAAATTCTCATATTTTGCCTGTTGAAAGCCACTCTTTTGTTACCGGCATTAAAAAAGGGAGCCTAAGCTCCCTTTTTCTACAAACTGATCTTAGCGACGTAGGCCCAGACGTTTGATTAGGTCTTGGTAACGCTCAAGGTTTTTACCTTTCAGGTAATCCAGAAGCTTACGACGACGTGAAACCATACGTAGAAGACCGCGACGGCTGTGGTGGTCTTGTTTGTGGTTTGCAAAGTGACCTTGAAGGTGGTTGATAGAAGCAGTCAGTAGAGCTACTTGTACTTCTGGTGAACCTGTATCGCCTTCGCTTTGTGCGTATTCAGCAACGATTGCTGCTTTTGTTTCTGCATTCAGAGACATAATTCTCTCCTAATAAGAGTAAGTTAAACACTGTGCCAGCCAATCTCTGATTCAGCCGACACGAGGAGCGCGAATATTACGAGGTTCGCGCTTAAAAATCAAGGAAAATAGCCATGCTATTTACCCCTCAGGATCAATCGCGGAAAACCACCAGACGTTTAGGTGCCACTTTTCCGTCATCGTCGATTTCACCAACACCGATAAAGGTCTTCTCTTCGCCGGAGGTCATACGGACAACACCTTCTGCCGGAGCACCAAACACCTGTACCGGCTGACCGTGCAGAATCATATCTGCCAGATCAGGAATCATGTTCACTTCTGGCAAATCCTGTACAGCGGAGTCCATTGGCATCAGCAGAGGATCAAGCAGTTCACGGGGAGCAATATCCTGTTCTCTTGCCTGTTCCAGTAGTGCTTCCAGCTGCTCAAGCGTTACCATCTGCTCATAAGGGTAGTTAGATACCCCGGTACGGCGCAGATAAGTCACATGAGCACCACAACCCAGCATCTCACCCAGATCATCTACAATAGTGCGGATATAGGTTCCTTTTGAACAGTGAACCTCCATCTCCACTTCTACGCCTTCAAAGCGCAGCAGCTCGATGCTATATACGGTGATCTTGCGTGATTCTCTCGACACTTCGATACCTTCACGGGCATACTCATACAGAGGTTTTCCCTGATATTTCAGTGCAGAATACATGGACGGAATTTGATCCGTTTCACCACGGAACTTGGCAATACAGCGCTCAAGCTGACCACGGTCAACCTTAACCGGGCGTGTTTCTACCACTTCTCCGTCAGAATCGGATGTGTTAGTACGCTCGCCCAGCTTTGCAATCACTCGATAACGCTTATCGGAATCAAGCAGGAACTGGGAAAACTTAGTCGCCTCACCAAAACAGAGAGGTAACATACCTGTTGCCAGAGGGTCTAAAGCACCTGTGTGGCCTGCTTTCTCAGCAAAGTAGATTCTCTTTACCTTCTGCAGGGCATCATTAGAGGTAATACCCGTTGGCTTATCCAGCAGGATCACTCCGTCTACCGGACGACCCTTACGACGACCTCTGCGACCCATTACTCTTCATCCTCACGACCGGACTCTTTTGCTCTGCGCTTATCATCGCTGATCACTTCACTAACCAGATTGGACATACGCATACCTTCAACAAGGGTATTGTCGTAAGTAAAACGAACTTCTGGTGTCAGTCTCAGGCGGATACGCTTGCCGAGAATCATGCGGATATGAGCTTCATGCTCTTTTAATGCAGCAAGGCTGGACTCAGGAGTCTGCTCACCAACACATAAAAAAGTCACGAATACTTTGGCATAGGCAAGATCGCGGGAAACCTCAACATCGGAGATGGTTACCATACCGATTCGTGAGTCTCTCACTTCACGTTGTAAAATTAGCGCCAGCTCTTTCTGTAACTGCTGTGACACACGTTGTGTGCGGCTAAATTCTTTTGACATTTCTTTTCTCACTATAGAAAGAATGGGGGACGTTCTGTCCCCCATGGTGTATTTAACAACCTATTACCGACTAAAAAGTCAGATAATGTCAGCTATACCCGTTAGTCAAGTGTGCGCTTAACTTCAACGGTTTCAAATACTTCAATCTGGTCACCAACACGTACATCGTTGTAGTTCTTCACACCGATACCACATTCGTAACCGTTCTTAACTTCCTGAACGTCATCTTTAAAGCGACGAAGTGACTCTAGCTCACCTTCGTAAATAACAACGTTATCACGCAGTACGCGGATTGGGTTGCTACGCTTGATCAAACCTTCAGTAACCATACAACCGGCAATTGCACCCAGTTTCGGAGACTTAAAGACATCACGTACTTCTGCAAGACCGATGATTTCTTGTCTGAACTCAGGAGCCAGCATACCGCCCATTGCTTGTTTCACTTCATCAATCAGCTGATAGATGATTGAGTAGTAACGCAGGTCAAGGTTTTCGGTTTCGATAGTACGACGTGCTGAAGCATCAGCACGCACGTTAAAGCCAAGGATGATAGCGTTAGAAGCAGCGGCAAGTACTGCATCTGTTTCAGTAATACCACCCACACCAGAACCAACAACACTTACTTTAACTTCATCAGTTGATAGCTTGTGTAGTGAATCTGTAATCGCTTCAACAGAACCCTGTACGTCTGCTTTAAGAACTACGTTCAGTTCAGCAACTTCACCTGCTTCCATGTTAGAGAACATGTTTTCAAGTTTCGCTTTCTGCTGACGAGCCAGCTTAACTTCACGGAATTTACCCTGACGGTAGTTTGCAACTTCACGCGCTTTACGCTCATCACGAACAACCGTTGCTTCATCACCTGAAGCAGGAACACCTGAAAGACCAATAATCTCAACAGGGATAGAAGGACCAGCAGCAGTGATCTCTTTACCATTCTCATCGCGCATTGCACGAACACGGCCATACTCCTGACCACAAAGAAGGATATCACCCTTGTTCAGAGTGCCTGACTGAACCAGTACAGTTGCAACAGGACCACGACCTTTATCAAGACGGGATTCAACAACCACACCAGACGCCATACCATCAGCAACAGCAGTCAGTTCAAGAACTTCTGACTGAAGCAGGATAGTTTCAAGCAGGCCTTCAATGTTAGTACCTTGCTTAGCAGAGATGTGAACAAACATGTTCTCACCGCCCCACTCTTCAGGGATGACATCGTACTGAGCAAGCTCGTTCTTAACGTTGTCAGGGTTAGCACCCTCTTTATCGATCTTGTTCACAGCAACAATCAGAGGCACCTCAGCCGCTTTCGCGTGCTGGATTGCTTCGATAGTCTGTGGCATCACGCCATCATCAGCTGCAACAACAAGAACAACGATATCCGTCGCCTGAGCACCACGAGCACGCATTGCAGTAAATGCTGCGTGTCCCGGAGTATCAAGGAAGGTGATCATGCCGTTTTCAGTTTCTACGTGGTAAGCACCGATGTGCTGGGTAATACCACCGGCTTCACCTGAAGCAACGTGTGCTTTACGGATATAGTCAAGAGTCGATGTTTTACCGTGGTCAACGTGACCCATGATGGTAACAACTGGTGCACGTGGCACTGCTTCAGTCGTGTTGTCACGATCAGACAGTACCGCTTCTTCCAGTTCGTTCTCCTTACGAAGAATAACTTTGTGGCCCATCTCTTCAGCAACCAGCTGTGCGGTTTCCTGATCAATAACCTGATTGATAGTCGCCATTGCACCCATCTTCATCATAGTCTTGATCACTTCAGTGCCTTTTACAGACATCTTGTTAGCAAGCTCAGAAACAACGATAGTCTCGCCAATTACAACATCTTGTTTTGCAACCGTTGCTGACTTATCAAAGCCGTGCTGCATTGACGTTGGTTTAGCAAGTTTACCCTTGTTGCGGCCTTTACCACGTTGGTTACGTCCGCCACGAGCCGGAGCATCGTTTTTATCGTTAGCGGCTTTCTTCTTGCGCTTACGACGACCTGTATCGGCTTTCGCATCGGCTTCATCTTCAGCTTCACGAGCATAAGAAGAGGTCGTTACGTGGTAGTCAGAAGACTCTTCACGTTCCTTTTTCTTCTTCTCTTCTTCGCTCCAGCGAGCTTCGTTCTCTTCAGCAAGCTTACGCGCTTCTTCTACTAGTTTAGCGGCTTCTTCTTCTGCCTTGCGTTTCGCCTCTTCTTCCTGGCGACGCTTCAGCTCTTCCGCTTCATTCTTAGCAGCTTCTTGCTTAGCTTTTTCTTTTGGATCAGTCATTTGTTCTGCTTTTGATTGAGCTTCACGTTTTGCTTTTTCTTCAGCTTCACGCTTGGCTTTTTCTTGGGCTTCACGCTTGGCTTTCTCTTCAGCTTCACGTTTCGCTTTCTCTTCAGCTTCGCGTTTTGCTTTCTCTTCAGCCTCACGCTTCGTTGCTTCTTCAGCTTCGCGTTTCGCTGCTTCTTCAGCTTCACGCTTCGCTTCTTCATCAATGGCGCTACGTTTTACATACGTACGTTTTTTGCGCACTTCAACCTGTACATTTTTGCTCTTACCGCCGCTCGCTGCAACACTTAATGTGCTGCGGGTCTTGCGCTGAAGAGTCAGACGGGTTGGCTGCGCTTCGCCTGAAGTATCACCATGTTCTTTTTTCAGGTGAGTGAGAAGCTGCTGCTTCTCTTCATCAGAAACATTGTCTTTGCTGGTTTTCTTCATGCCAGCATCAGCAAGTTGTTCTAACAAGCGTTCAACCGGTGTTCCGATCTCTTCACTCAGTGCTTTAACTGTAAGTTGCGTCATTCCGCTACCTCCTTGCTGATATTATTCTTCTTCACTAAACCAACAGATATTACGAGCAGCCATGATCAGCTCACCTGCACGCTCTTCTGTAAGTCCATCGATGCCTTCTAAGTCATCAATACCCTGGTCTGCTAAATCTTCTAGTGTTGCAACACCTTTCGCTGCCAGTTTGAACGCCATTTCACGCTCAAGACCTTCAAGACCAAGCAGATCTTCAGCCGGCTCAAGGCCTTCAAATGACTCTTCCTGAGCAAGAGCAAGCGTAGTAAGTGCATCTTTAGCACGTCCGCGAAGCTCTTCAACGATCTCTTCATTCAGGCCGTCAACTTCAAGCAGTTCACTCACTGGTACGTAAGCTACTTCTTCCAGTGTTGAGAAACCTTCTTCAACCAGAAGCTCTGCAAAGTCCTGCTCAATATCAAGGTACTTCATAAAGTTCTCGATAGAGGCAACAGACTCTTCCTGATGCTTCTTCTCAAGCTCTTCAACAGTCATTACGTTCAGTTCCCAGCCAGTAAGCTGAGAAGCAAGGCGTACGTTCTGACCGCTACGGCCGATTGCTTGTGCCAGGTTATCCGCTTCAACTGCGATATCCATTGAGTGTGCATCTTCATCAACAATGATTGAAGCCACATCTGCAGGAGCCATTGCGTTAATAACGAATTGTGCCGGGTTATCGTCCCAAAGAACGATATCAATACGCTCGCCACCAAGCTCACCAGAAACAGCCTGAACACGGGCACCGCGCATACCTACACATGCACCTACAGGATCAATACGACGATCATTAGTTTTCACTGCAATTTTTGCGCGAGAACCTGGATCACGTGCTGCACCTTTCAGCTCAATCAGCTCTTCAGCAATTTCCGGCACTTCAATGCGGAACAGTTCAGTCAGCATTTCAGGCTTAGAGCGGGTAACAAACAACTGGAAACCACGCGCTTCAGGGCGAACGGCATATAGCAGACCACGTACACGGTCACCCGGACGGAAGTTTTCACGAGGAAGTTGGTCATCACGCATGATAACCGCTTCTGCGTTGTTACCCAGATCCAGAATAATCGACTCACGGTTTACTTTCTTAACTGCACCAGTTACCAGCTCACCTTCGTTGTCGATAAATTGCTCAACGATTTGAGCACGCTCTGCTTCACGAACCTTCTGTACAATCACCTGCTTAGCAGTCTGAGTAGTAATACGGTCGAAAGTAACAGATTCGATTTCATCTTCAATAAAACCACCAACTTCAATGGTTTCATCTTCGTATTGTGCCGCTTCAAGAGAGATCTCTTTCGTCGGGTTTTCAACTTCTTCTACTGCCATCCAACGACGGAAAGTTTCGAAGTTACCTGTTTTACGGTCAATCTCAACACGAACTTCAATTTCCATTTCGTGTTTTTTCTTAGTCGCCGTTGCCAGTGCAATTTCTAACGCTTCAAAAATTCGCTCACGAGGTACAGCTTTCTCGTTAGAAACGGCCTCTACCACAGCCAAAATTTCTCTGTTCATTAATCTAGCCTCTTAAGACTTTAAAATTTAGGGATCAGGTTAGCTTTTGAAATATTGCTCAATGCAAATTCTTCATTTTGTCCATCTACAGTAACAACTATGTTCTCGCCTTCTGTCGAGTGAATAACGCCTTTCCACTTACGGCGGTTACCCATAGCCATTTTCAGAACAATGCTCACCTCGTGACCAATAAACTGCTGATAGTGCTCAGTTTTAAAAAGTGGTCGTTCCAGACCTGGTGAAGAAACTTCCAAGTTGTAAGCAACAGAAATCGGGTCTTCTACGTCTAGTACAGCGCTCACCTGATGGCTAACTTCTGCACAATCATCTACGTTAATACCGTTTTCACTGTCAATATATATACGCAGAGTTGAGTGTTCGCCTGCGCGAATAAACTCTAATCCAACTAGTTCATATCCTGCTGCTTCAACTGGTGACTCCAGCATTTCAGTTAGTTGTCTTTCTAAACCAGTCATTTAACCACTCCAGAAACAAAAAAAGGGCTCAGAGCCCAATCTAAATTCCAAGCATTTACCTGAAATTTGTGTAAAAACAAAAATCAGATAATAAAAAACCCCGATAGTCGGGGTTTTTTATTGCTGGACCCTGATATACCAAATAACCGCTGGCGGTTACTTAGCTCATAGTTAATGCGACTCTGTAAATCAACATTAGCTATGATAACTTGCAAATCAGACTCATCGAGTATTGGTTGCGGGGGCCGGATTTGAACCGACGACCTTCGGGTTATGAGCCCGACGAGCTACCAAGCTGCTCCACCCCGCGTCCGACTGCCGAGCATTATACGCTCAACAGATTGATTTACAAGTTGCCATCAATCTATAGTTCATATTTCTATTAATATAAATTAATGGTGCCGAGAGAGGGACTTGAACCCTCACACCCTAAGGCACTAGCACCTCATGCTAGCGTGTCTACCAATTTCACCATCTCGGCATATAAAGCGTTATTTCGCTTTACTGAGGAATTTCGCTGCCTTCTTCAGCAGGAACTTCGCTCGGTACTTCTGTAACTTGTTCTTGTACGACAGCTTCACCATTAGTTGGATCCACCCATACAGATTCGGTTTTATGCGTTGCAAGGTTACCGAAAATCAAAGCTACAGCGAAAAATACTGTTGCACAAATTGCAGTCATTCGGGTTAAAAAGTTACCTGAGCCACTAGCACCAAACACTGTGTTTGAAGCACCAGCTCCGAATGAGGCTCCCATGTCTGCGCCTTTACCTTGTTGAATCAACACTAAGCCAATTAAACCGGCGGCTGCTAACAGGTAAATCACAAGTAGAATGGTTGTCATTTTTCCACCTATGTTCTAATTCATTTTGTTGCTGTCACTGAAAGTCAGAGACAAACCAACGACCTCCAGTATCGAAGGCCGAGCAATCTTATAGGAATGCCTTGGTAGTGACAAGCAAAAAAACGCGAATTATATAAAAATCAGTTTAATCGGTTATTTATACAACAACCTCAAAAACAAATGGTTTAAAGCAGAAACGAACCAGCGGCTGTTTCTGCTTTCACACTCATTAGCAGCTTGCTTTAACTGCTTCGGCAATATCAAGGGCTGAGCTCTGTACAAGCTGTGCATCTTCCCCTTCAACCATTACCCGTAACAGAGGTTCAGTGCCTGATTTTCTCAGCAGTACACGACCCTTTTCGCCAAGCTTCTGCTCCACTTCTTTTACTGCAGCTTTTACCGCTTCAGCTTCCAGCGGGTTCGAATCACCGGCAAAACGGACATTTTCCAGCACCTGTGGATAAAGGGTCATCCCTTCCGCCAGCTCTTTCAGGCTCATTTCACTGCCGACAACAGAAGCCAACACCTGAAGGGCTGCAACAATGGCATCACCAGTAGTTACTTTATCCAGCAAGATAACGTGGCCTGAGTTCTCAGCACCGATACGCCACTCTCTTTCAAGTAGCTGTTCCATAACATAACGGTCACCAACAGCAGCACGAACAAAGGGAATACCAAGCTGTTTAAGGCCGTTTTCCATTCCCAGGTTGGTCATAAGAGTACCGACAACACCACCTTTCAGCTCTCCGCGACGCAAGGCATCACGGGCAATAATATAGGCAATCTGGTCACCATCGACTTTGTTTCCTTCATGGTCAACCATAATAATACGGTCACCATCGCCATCAAACGCCAGACCCAGATCCGCTTCTTCCTGCACCACACGGGCTTGCAGTGCTTTAACGTCTGTTGCGCCAACACCGGCATTAATATTGGTACCATTTGGCTCAACGCCCATGGCCACAATATCAGCGCCTAGCTCTTTAAACACTGAAGGAGCAATGTGGTAGGTTGCACCATTAGCACAATCAACAACAATTTTTAGCCCGGCAAGGCTAAGCTCTTTAGGGAAGGTACTTTTACAGAATTCAATATAGCGACCTGCGGCATCATCCAGACGAGTCGCTTTACCCAGCTCAGCTGATTCAACACAGACAAGCTCTTTTTCCAGTTCTGCCTCAATGGCCAGCTCGACTTCATCAGGTAGCTTGGTTCCCTCAGAAGAGAAAAACTTAATACCGTTGTCGTAATACGGATTGTGCGAAGCTGAGATAACAATACCGGCTTCTGCCCGGAAAGTTTGTGTCAGATAGGCAATGGCCGGAGTCGGCATTGGTCCGGTTAGTGTGGCATTTAATCCGGCGGCAGCTAAACCCGCTTCCAGAGCTGATTCAAGCATATAACCCGAAATACGTGGGTCTTTACCAATAATGACATGCCTGGTGCCCTGCTTTGCCAATACGCGACCAGCCGCCCAGCCCAGTTTAAGAATAAAGTCCGGTGTAATAGGAAACTGTCCGACTTTTCCGCGTACACCATCGGTTCCAAAATAGCGTCTTTCCGACATAAATAAATCCTGCTTATTATTTTTTGTTGCCCAATGAGCTGACAATGTTCATAGCATCAAGAGTTTCCTCAAAATCATGAACACGTACGATATGAGCGCCTTTCATGGCAGCGATAGTAGCACAAGCAATGCTTCCCGCCACACATTGATCAGGCTTCTTGTGCAGCACATTAAAAATCATAGATTTTCTCGACATACCTGCGAGCAGAGGCAACTGAAATTTATGAAAGTAATCGAACTGGTCAAGTAACTGGTAGTTGTCAGCTAATGTTTTCCCGAAACCAAAGCCGGGATCCAGAATAATCTTTTCCCGCTCAATACCTGCTTCTACACAAGCATCAATTCTTTGCTGAAGGAACTGTTCCACATCGGACAACAGGTGATCATATTGAGGGTCATTTTGCATATTGTCCGGCTGTCCCTGCATATGCATTATGCAGACAGGAACATGGTATCGGGCAACAATATCCAGCGCACCCGGCTCCGACAGAGCGCGTACATCGTTGACAATATCGGCTCCGGCTTCAATGGCCTGCTTCATCACTTCAGCTTTGCTGGTATCGATGGAAATCCAGATATCATGCTTTTCCCGTATCGCCTTAATAACGGGAATAGTACGCTTTAGCTCTTCTTCAAGGGAAACTTCCGGTGCACCCGGGCGGGTTGATTCACCACCAATATCAATAATGCTGACACCGGCACTGACCATTTTATCTGCCTGAACCAGCGCTGCTTCAATAGAGTTGTAACGCCCGCCATCAGAAAAAGAATCCGGAGTCACATTAAGGATTGCCATTACCAGCGGACGATCCAGTGGCAGGCTTTTCTGTTTAGATTTTAAAATCATAGTGATATAAAAAGACCCCAGCAAGCTGAGGTCTGATAGTTATTTTATGGATGATTATTTAGCATCGCTGTCTTTAGATTCAGCTTCAGTCTGCTCTTCAGCTTTTGCTTCTGGCTTTTGTTCCGCTTTCGCTTCAGCTTTGTCAGCATCCTTTTGCTGGGCAGCACTCTGGAGGGCAGCTTTTGCTTCAGCACGAGACTTTTCGACTTTCGCTTCTGCATCAGCAGTCCAGCCCTGAGGCTCACGAATCTCTTCTTTGCGATCCATCAGATCATCTATCTGACCGGCATCAATGGTTTCGTATCTCATCAACGCATCTTTCATGGAGTGCATAATATCCATGTTGTCTTCAAGAATCTTCTTAGCACGATCGTAGTTACGGTCGATAATCTTTCTGATCTCATCATCGATCAGTTTCGCTGTGTCATCAGACATGTGCTTAGTCTGAGTTACACTTCTTCCTAAGAATACTTCGCCCTCTTCTTCAGCATAAAGCAGAGGACCCAGCTTCTCAGAGAAGCCCCACTGAGTAACCATTTTACGGGCGATATCTGTTGCACGCTCGATATCGTTAGATGCACCGGTTGAAACCTTATCAGCACCATAAATGATCTCTTCCGCCAGACGACCACCGTACAAGCTGGAAATCATTGACTCCAGATGCTGACGGGACATACTGATTCTGTCTTGTTCAGGCAGGTACATAGTCACACCAAGGGCACGGCCACGTGGAATAATAGACACCTTATAAACAGGATCATGCTCAGGTACCAGGCGACCAACAATGGCGTGACCAGCTTCGTGGTATGCCGTTGACTCTTTGGTATCTTCTGACATCACCATTGAGCGACGTTCTGCACCCATCATGATCTTGTCTTTTGCCAGCTCAAACTCAACCATTGAAACATTGCGCTTGTTACCGCGGGCAGCAAACAGGGCAGCTTCGTTAACCAGGTTAGCCAGATCCGCACCAGAGAACCCAGGAGTACCACGGGCAATCAGTGATGGTTCAACATCACCATCCAGAGGTACTTTACGCATATGAACTTTAAGAATCTGTTCACGACCACGTACATCCGGCAGTCCGACAACAACCTGACGGTCAAAACGACCCGGGCGAAGCAGTGCCGGGTCAAGAACGTCCGGACGGTTAGTTGCGGCGATAACGATAATACCTTCGTTACCTTCGAAACCATCCATCTCTACCAGCATCTGGTTTAGGGTTTGTTCACGTTCATCGTGACCGCCACCTACACCAGCACCACGCTGACGACCTACCGCATCAATTTCATCGATAAAGATAATACAAGGAGCGGCTTTCTTAGCTTGTTCGAACATGTCACGTACACGGGATGCACCGACACCAACAAACATTTCAACAAAGTCAGAACCTGAGATAGTGAAGAATGGTACTTTCGCCTCACCAGCTATTGCTTTAGCCAGAAGGGTTTTACCTGTACCCGGAGGACCAACCATCAGAACACCGGTAGGAATTTTACCACCCAGTTTCTGGAAACGGCTTGGATCACGCAGGTAATCAACCAGCTCTTTCACATCTTCTTTTGCTTCGTCACAGCCTGCAACGTCTGCAAAAGTGGTTTTGATCTGCTCTTCGCTCATCATGCGGGCTTTGCTCTTACCAAAGGACATCGCTCCTTTGCCGCCACCGCCCTGCATCTGGCGCATAAAGAAAATCCACACACCAATCAACAGAATCATAGGGAACCATGAAATAAAGATGGTACCCAGCAGGCTCTGCTCTTCCGGTGGTGAACCCTGAACCTTCACATTTTGATTGATCAGGTCATCGAGTAGTTTAACGTCATAAAACGGCATATACGTCACATAACGAGTGTTATCACGACGATAGAACACGATTTCCTTATCGTTAAATTGCGCTTCCCGAATCTGGCCTTGGCCAACTTCCTGTACAAATGTGGTGTAATCAACAGTTCTGCCGTTACTTTCTCCAGGTCCGAAACTCTGGAATACCGACATCAAGACAACAGCGATTACCAGCCACAGAATTAAATTTTTTGCCATGTCACTCAAGGTGTCAGCCTCTCGATAACTAATTGTAATTAAAAGGTAGAGTACTACAGTTTATTCTTTGTAGCCACAATGTAATAGTAGCCTTTATCTCCGGTTACAACGATATAAATTTC
This sequence comes from Vibrio sp. SCSIO 43137, assembly GCF_028201475.1. NCBI lineage: Bacteria > Pseudomonadati > Pseudomonadota > Gammaproteobacteria > Vibrionales > Vibrionaceae > Vibrio > Vibrio sp. SCSIO 43137. The sequence goes on from NZ_CP116383.1 coordinate 2,700,443, forward strand.
TTTGTATCATGCTCAGGATGAATCGGGCTTTGTTATGCTTACGACTTTAACAGGTCGCGTACATCTTTCACGTATTGATCAAAACCTTCCCTTGGGAAAATTTTAACCTCAAAACTACCATTGGCAGCAAGAGCTTGTCGATACATATCCAACGCAGGCTCTACTAAATAGATAGCTCCTGGTTGGTCAACAAACAAGTTTCCCGCCATATTAGTTGCCATATCAGACTGATTTTTCTCTGATAGTGCATCTATAACTGCATCTTGGTGAAAGTCTCCCTGAAGGAAACTGACGCCGGAAATGGAGTCCATTGGTAATAACTTTACAGGCTCCTGTCCTTTATCTCCGGCAACCTGAGTTGCCTATTGAGACCCGTCACCGGCTCAGCGTCCAAATCAACAACTGATAAATCCGGCTTTAAAAACTCATCTTTTATTGAATTTCTCCAATCTAAAAGATAGCACGGGAACGATAGCCTGTTTTCTCAGCTTCGTTGACATGCTTATCAGCGAAGTGTTCATTTAACCAGCGCCCCGGGCCTGCAGACTATTTTTGTTTACTCACTTTAATCCTAGTAGATGATGATAATTCATCGTATAAAGTACGGTAGAAAATATAGTCTTCGTGATTAGATGGCGTTAAAATAGCGTTTTTCAACCCTGAAGACGGTATATCTTTTAAAAATTATCCTGTTGATAGATAATACCCTCCAACTTAACAGATATAACTGGCCGCGTAATGAAACTAAGCACCAAACAAAAACAGCACCTGAAAGGCCTGGCACACAGCTTAAAACCTGTTGTACTTATGGGCGCAAACGGATTAACAGAGGCTGTATTAGCGGAAATTGAGATTGCTCTTGATCACCACGAACTTATCAAAATCAAGGTTGCCTCTGAAGACAGAGAAACTAAGCAGCTGATTATTGATGCTATCGTGCGCGAAACAGAGGCAGAGAAAGTTCAGACCATTGGTAAAGTACTGGTACTTTATCGTCAGTCTGAGCAGCGTAAGATTGAAATCCCTAGAAAATAGCAGGGTTTAGCTAATAAAAAAGACCACAATTTGTGGTCTTTTTTTGCTTATGAAATCCGGTTGATATAACCGGAACCATGAGAAAGCTGAATTAGATATACTCAACCTTATCAATTTCGTAATCTTTATCGCCACCCGGAGTGGTAATAACCACTTCATCGCCTTCCATTTTACCGATCAGGCCACGGGCAATTGGTGAACTAACGGAAATACGTCCCGCTTTGATATCGGCTTCATCATCACCAACAATCTGATAGGTTGACTCAGCATCATCGTCCATATCGATCAAGGTTACTGTGGTACCAAAGATGATCTTGCCGGTGTTTTCCATCTTAGTTACATCAATAACCTGAGCAACGGACAGCTTGTACTCAATATCTCTGATCTGCGCTTCGCAAATACCCTGCTCTTCACGGGCGGCATGATATTCAGCGTTCTCTTTAAGGTCGCCCAGCTCACGAGCCTCAGCGATAGCTTCAGAAATCTGAGGGCGTCGTTTTAATAGTACTTCTAAATCGTCACGCAGCTTCTGCTCACCGCGGACAGTCATTGGAACTTTTTCCATGATTTCAAACCTCTGTATCCAAATGGCATTTGGACAATACAAACCCGCTCAAACTGATGCCTGAGTGGGGAAATAGCTAACGGATAATTAGCGGCTAGTGTAAACAAAGATTCATCCCGGGTCACCCTTAATCACAATTTGCCATGTAAAAATGTCGTACTTACAAAGATTATTGATCGAAATATGAGACCAGAATTGCATTTATACATTCGATGAAAACAGGCGCTTTCATACTCTGGATTGAGTATACTGGTGGTTAATTTCAGCAATCAGAACTTAATCTCCTCAGGCTTACTATGCGACATGCACTGACACTTTTTCTGACCATTTTTTCTGCCACAGCCTTTAGTTATACCCCCTTGGACTACCTGCCTCAGGGAAGCAGAGTCGGCTTAGAAATCGCTACGGTTTCAGGCCAGCCGTTAGCCCTGAACTCAGAGCAGCTATTTCCGCCGGCCAGTACCCTGAAATTGGTCACCGCCCTTGCAGCAAAGATTGAGCTGGGAGATACCTTTCGCTTTACCACTGAAATACAACAGAAACACAACGACCTGATTATTCAGTTTTCCGGCGACCCTACCCTGACCACCCATCACCTTGAAGATCTGATTATGGCAGCGAAAGCGAAAGGGGTTTCTGAAGTGAAAGGAGACATCCTTCTCAACAACCAGATTTTCAGCGGTTATGAGAGAGGTGTTGGCTGGCCATGGGATATTTTAGGCGTCTGCTATAGTGCACCAGCCAGTGCCATTACGCTGGATAAAAACTGTGTTCAGGCCTCTATCTATACAAACAGCGACGGTTCTACCCGGGTACATGTTCCTGCCCATCAACCTATATCAGTGGAGAGTAAGGCCATCACTGTCTCTGAAACAGAGCAGAAAGAGAGACAATGTGATTTAGAGCTGACCACCTCAGACAATAACCGTTACCAACTTTCAGGCTGTCTGAAAAAACGTAACAAACCATTGCCACTGAAGTTTGCCGTTCAGCACACGGACGCCTATGCGGCTCAGGTAATTAGGCGGCTACTGGCAAAACATGCCATCAAGTTCAACGGCACGATTAAAGCCTCAACTCAATCAAGAGGTATTCTCTTAAGCAAGCATCAGTCTGCGCCACTTCCGCAATTACTGGAAACCATGTTACAGAAGTCGGATAACCTGATTGCCGACAATCTGACTAAAACGTTAGGGCAACGATTTTTTGTTCAGCCAGGCAGTTTTAATAACGGTACAGAGGCAATTAAACAGATTATCTATAGCCGCACCGGCATTGATCTTAATGATGCACAGTTAGCAGACGGTTCCGGTTTATCGCGTAACAACCGTATGACCGCAGCCGATATGAACCAGATTTTAAGATATATCTGGCGAAACGACTCAGAACTTCAGATGCTAAAACTACTGCCGACTGCGGGGGAAAGCGGTACGCTGAAATACAGAAGAAGTATGCGAAAGGCGCCGGTTAAAGGGCATGTTATCGCTAAAAGCGGCTCACTTTATGGCAGCTATAATATGGCGGGTTACACCCTGAATAGTAAGGGTGAACCGCAAGCCAGCTTTGTCCAGTTTGTCACTGATTATTACCCACCCGAAAGAGATGACGAAATAAAGGTTACTCCGCCGATATTTTTGTTTGAACAGGCCTTCTATCAAGACCTGATCAAACTGGGCTCCGGGCAGGAAGCACCAGAACTAACCCTTAAAAAAATAGCCCGGCAACTGTTTCATATTGAGTAACAAACAGCGCTGACAACAACAATGAGCAGAGCACACTCAAACCCAGTTGCTGCCAGCTAAACGAACCACTTGCCAAAGGCCGGCTTGATAGCTCATCTGACAGAACAAAGCCGAGAAGCTTTGTAAATTGCTTTGCCCGTTGTTCAAAGCCATTTTTACTCATCTGCCCCAGCAGATACTGAACATAGCTGACAGAACAATTTGACAGTATTCCCACTGCCTCATCTTCAGGCATCACTGTCAGCAGATGAACTTGCTGCTCCTCTTCATATTGAAGAAAAGCATTGGTTGCAGCGCCTATCTCATCAACAGAGTAAGGGCGTGCTGGTCGAATAAATGTATTGCTCATTACCGTCATGGCAAATCTCCCGATTAGCAATTGGTAACGACCATCAGACAAAATAAGCTGAGCAGGCTTAACCCACGCATCTATTTCGTAGCTGTAGTATTAAAGAGTGGAGAAAAAAGAGAAGAATTTAATAATAAAAACTCCTACCCGAAGCGGCAGGAGCGGAGTACGCCAATACCAGACGGGCTATTTTTCTCCCTTTATACTAGGAGGATGGTCGGTATTGTTCATATAAATCTCCAAAATTACTGCGACTTGCAGCGGCGCTATTCTAGCCTCTTGCAGATAGATTTGCACGTAAAAAAAGAGCACCCTAAGGTGTAATGCTGATCAGTTAAGAAATTTAATAGATCAGTTGAACGATCCTTAAAAGGCTTCAAAATCCGGTATCAAGTAATTGATGCCGGATTTTTTATGTCTATTCAGTCCCTCCTTGATACAACTATTTCCTCTGTAAAAGAGCTCACTTCATTAGACAAGTTGAACTCACTACTCTCTCCTGAGTTGCTTGCACAAGCATTTGAAAAAGCGGGGGTTGCAACTGTACGCAAACGTCGCTTGCCATTGGAGGCTGTGGTTTGGTCAGTTGTAGGAATGGGTTTATTCCGACAAGAATCCGTCTGGGATATAGCCAGTAAACTTGATGTATCTTTGCCTGGAAAACGTCATTTAGTTGCACCAAGCGCATTAGTTCAAGCCCGGCAGAGGCTAGGTGTGGAAGCCATGCAGGAAACATTTCAGGCTCTGGCTGCTCATCACTTTAATAAGCAAAAGTTTGAAGTGTGGCGTGGACTTAACCTGCTTGCAGTGGACGGTGTCGTTTTTCGTACCCATGACAATGCCGAAAACCGGGACTTCTTCGGCTCCGATAGCAATAAACAAGGGGAAAACAGTTACCCTCAGGTGCGCATGTGCTGCTTGATGGAGCTATCAAGTCATCTGCTTTTGGACAGTGCCTTCGATGCCAGAAAGATTGGCGAAATGACTCTTGCCGAAAGGCTGATTGAACACGCACCTGATTACTCACTAACCCTATTTGACAGAGGTTACTATTCACTTGGCCTGTTAAATAGCTGGTCTCAGGCGGGAACAGAAAGGCACTGGATGATACCGGCTAAAAAGGACCTTGTTTACACTGAAGTGCATAAACTCGGAAAAAGAGACAGGCTGGTATCAATCAAAACATCTCCTCAGGCACGAAAAAAGTTCTCTGACTTAAATGAAGAATTAATCGTAAGATTAACAAGTTATACCATTGATGGTCAGGAGTATCGTGTTTTAAGCTCGCTGACAGATCCGCTGAAATATCAATATAACGAGCTGGTAGAGCTTTACCAACAGCGTTGGGAAATTGAGCTTGGCTATCGAGAAATAAAACAAACCCTTTTATTGTCTGCCCACACACTAAGAAGTCGAAAGCCAGACATGGTTCGGCAAGAGCTATGGGGAGTACTTGTTGCCTACAATTTGGTTCGTATAGCGATGATCGAAGCTGCTTCAGGCATGGATGATGTTAATCCAAATAGGTTAAGTTTCTCTCACTGCGCGAGACATGTAATGGTTTATCTAACTACTATACCGATCAGTAGTCCGGGTAACCTTCCGAAGCACTATGCTACGCTTCTGGAAACGTTAAGAATGTTTGAATTGCCAGACAAGGTACCAGATAGAAAGTATCCTCGAGTGATGAGGAAAAAACCTAAAAAGTACCCTTACAAAAAATGCCAGTCAGCTTAACTGACTGGCATTACACCCTAAGGTGCTCTTTTTATTAAAAATAATCAGCTTACTTTACCGTTACACGGGCAAACTTACGCTTACCAACCTGATATACCGCCGTTCCTGCTTCAGGAACCAGTTTGGTATCTTCAATCTTAGCGCCGTCTATCTTAGCTGCGCCCTGACGAATCATACGCATAGCATCAGAGGTAGAGTTAACCAGACCCGCTTCTTTCAGCAGATTCCCGATAGCAATACCCGCTTCAAAATCAAACTCAGGCATTTCATCCGGAATGGCACCTTTCTGGAAGCGGTTAATAAACTCCTGCTCCGCAGCATCGGCGTCAGCTTCACTGTGGAAACGGGCAATAATTTCTTTCGCCAGCAGAATCTTAATATCGCGAGGGTTTTTGCCTTCAGCCACATCACTCTTAAATTGAGCAATCTCTTCCAACGGGCGGAATGACAGCAGCTCGTAGTAGCTCCACATCAAATCATCGGAGATAGACATGATCTTACCAAACATCTCACCCGGAGCTTCGCTTACACCAATGTAGTTGTGAGCTGATTTGGACATCTTCTTCTCACCGTCCAGACCAACCAGAAGAGGCATCATAAGCACACACTGTGGCTTCTGGCCGTTGGCTTTCTGCAGTTCACGGCCCATCAGCAGGTTAAACTTCTGGTCGGTACCGCCAAGTTCTACGTCTGTTTCCATAGCAACTGAGTCATAGCCCTGAAGCAGAGGATACATAAATTCGTGAATGGCGATTGGCTGGCCACCTGTATAGCGCTTTTTAAAGTCGTCACGCTCAAGCATACGGGCAACAGTCTGGTTTGCAGCCAGACGGATCATACCTTCGGCACCAAGCTCTGACAGCCACTCAGAGTTAAACTGAATTTTTGTCTTTGCCGGATCAAGAATTTTAAATACCTGCTGCTTATAGGTTTCAGCATTAGCCAGAACGTCTTCACGGGTCAGCGGCGGACGAGTGGTGTTTTTACCTGTCGGGTCACCTACCATGCCGGTAAAATCACCAATCAGGAAAGTGACCTCATGCCCCAGTTCCTGAAACTGACGAAGTTTGTTCAGGATTACAGTATGGCCAAGGTGGATATCCGGTGCAGTTGGATCGGCACCCAGTTTAATGCGAAGAGGACGCCCCTCTTTCAGCTTTTCAATCAGTTCTTCTTCAGGAATAAGCTCTTCCACACCGCGCTTAATTTCAGCCAGTGCTGCTTCAATACTCGCCATTTCTGTTTACTCCCACGAATTTGGCAAAAAAATATATCCGCACATCTTACTTGAATAGCTATGTATTTTGAAACCAGTTAGACTCTCGTATTGAATTTTTTCACTATTATTTAGCTAAGATTGATCATGCTTTCGACTTTTTTGCGTCTTCCGCTTATTCACCGTGCACTTATCGTCCTGATTTCAGCATTTATTACCATAGTGCTGTTTCTGCCGGACAGTGAAGACCTGACCAAAGATCAGTCCACATTAACGGTCGGCCAGAGCTACCCGCTGGCCATCAACTTTGAGTCTCTTGATATCAGCCGCTCGGCCCTTCCTGAAGCTGTGATTCGCTGGGAAAAATACACGGTCGGACAAGGTGAGAGTGCGGCGCTGTTATTTAGCCGTATCGGACTCAGTGCCCGCTTATTGCATAACCTGATTAGCAGCGACAAAGAAATCAATAAACAACTGACCCGGCTGAAGGTGGGGGAAGAGCTGATGTTTGGTTTCGACGACGAGCATCAGTTACTGCAGATTAAAAGAGAGATTTCCCCGGTAGAGACTCTGCGCATTTATAAATCCGATGACAGCTATAAAGCAGAGTTTGATAAAAAGACAGTCAATATTCAGTACGACTACACCGAAGCCACTATCACTTCTAACTTCTGGAATGCGGCTATTTCTGCCGGACTAACACCGAACCAGATTATGGAGCTGGCCGGCATCTTTGGCTGGGATATCGACTTTGCCCTGGATATCCGCTCCGGTGACAACTTCAAAGTACTTTATGAAGAGAAAGTGGTTGAAGGTGAAGTGACCGGCAGAGGTAAAATTATTGCCGCTATCTTTACCAATCAGGGTGACACCTTTAAAGCCATTCTGGATGATAAAACCGGTAATTACTACGATGAAAACGGCCGGGCAATGAAGAAAGCATTTCTTCGTTCCCCTATCGATTTCCGCCGGGTTACCTCAAACTTTAACCCGCGCAGACGCCACCCGGTAACCGGTAAAGTTGTTGCTCACCGAGGCACTGACTATGCTGCACCGGTAGGCACACCTATCTGGGCTGCTGGTGACGGTGTGGTAGAGAAGTCCAGTTACAATAAGTACAACGGTAACTATGTGTTTATCCGCCACAGCAATACTTACATCACTAAGTATCTGCATATGAAGAAGCGACGGGTAAAAACCGGCCAGAGAGTGAAGCAGGGGCAAACAGTGGGCACATTAGGTGGTACCGGACGTGTTACCGGCCCTCACCTGCACTATGAATTTCTGGTCAATGGTGTTCACAAGAACCCGAGAACGGTAAAACTTCCACAATCGAAGTCACTTAAGGGTAAAGATAAGCAGACCTTTATGGCCAATGCTGAGAAAAGGCTGGCTAAGTTAGAGAAGTACGGCAAGCTGCTATATTCCGATTAAACTGTTACTGCTAAATATAAGTCTCTTAGGCAGATATCGAACACAAACATGCATAAACCCGTCCATGGGGCTCCGCCGCGACATCCTTGTCGCGGAGGGTTTGTTTATCGATATCTGCCCCATAACAGAAGCTGTCGTACCATCAAGATCAGCTATAGCGAAAACTTAAAGGCCCCGCAATTGCGGAGCCTTCTGTTTATTTCAACTTATATCGCACCAGCTATCAGCCACGATGAATAGCGTCATTAGCCTGTTTTAATAGGTTCTGACTCTCAGTCATAAACTGCTGCGAGTAATCGCCAAACCATTCACTGACCACATTAAAGCTCTCGACAAACGCTTGTTTATCATGGCCTTCTAGTACCTTGATAGCTTCGCCGAAACAGTGGTGGAAGCGCTTTATCATGGCAATATTCTGCTCTGACGACAGGATGATATCACCATAGAGATTCGGATCCTGAGCAAACAGTCGTCCTACCATGGCCAGCTCAAGGCGGTAAATTGGTGAACTCAGTTGTAGCAACTTGTCGATATCCGGATTCTCTCTGCTCAGGTGAAGACCATAAGCGTATGAGGTAAAGTGTCGCAGCGCCTGAATTAGTGTCATGCCGTGATCATGCTCTTTTGCATCAATAGCACTCAGGCTTGCACCCCAGATAACAAACTGATCCAACAACCACTGATACGCTTCACTTCCGCGACCGTCACTGTAAACAATTACCTGCTTAGCCAGGCTGGGAACATCGGGACCAAACATAGGATGCAGACCAACCACAGGGCCACTATGTACCTGAAGCATACGCTCCAGCGGCTTAGATTTAACTGAGGTGAGATCGCATAAAATACAGTCTTCCGGAAGTGATGATAGTTTATCAATCACACCTTCCGTAAGGTGAATAGGCACTGTTACTACCACCAGACCCGCATCGTTTAGCAGCTCATCAGCCCGTTCCCAGTCTCTGCTTCCTAAAATGCGTACCTGATAGCCTGACAGTTGAAACATTCTGGCAAACAGACCACCTAGCTGACCGTGGCCGCCGACAATAACAATTGGGCGAAGCTCTGGCTTAAGGCACTTAAATCCGGAATCATTTTCACTGGCGTAAGATTCCCTCATAGTGCGGCGCAGAATATCCTCAATAAGTTGAGGCGGCACGCCGCGGTTTTCAGCCTCATCTCTGCGCGAGGCCAGCATAGCAGCCTCACGATCCGGAGCATAAATAGGCAGACCATGCTCGCTTTTTACTTCACCCACTTTTTCTACTAATGACAGACGCTGTGCCAGCAGGTCTATCATCTGTTTATCTACAGCATCAATCTGATCCCGCAGTTCATTTAATTCCACAGCCATCCAGGTTGCCTTATGTCAGGTTAAATGATCGGTTTTAAACCTATCATATCCGCTCTATTTTATTCTGTCCTGTAAAAATGGAACCAGCTCTTGATGGGCATGACGCAGCAGAGTCTCTGTTGTATCCCAGTTAATACAGGCATCCGTGATAGAAACACCGTATTTAAGTTGATCCAGCGGTATATCAGATGACTGATTTCCTTCATTCAAATGACTCTCGATCATCAAACCAATAATGGATTTATTGCCTTCACGGATCTGATGGATCACATCTTCAGCCACCAGAGGCTGACGACGGTAATCTTTACGGGAGTTTGCGTGGCTGCAATCGACCATTAGTGATGCATCCAGACCATGTTTTGCCATCTCTTCTTCACACTCAGTCACCGATACAGAATCGTAGTTGGTCTGCTTACCACCACGCAGAATAACGTGGCCGTCGAGGTTACCCTGAGTGGTCAGCAAAGCCACCTGACCTTCACGGTTTATACCCATAAAACGGTGTCCCGATGCGGCTGCCTGCATAGCATTAATTGCCGTTGCAAGATTACCATCAGTGCCATTTTTAAAACCGATAGGCATAGAGAGACCACTTGCCATTTCCCTGTGAGTCTGTGATTCAGTAGTTCGCGCGCCGATGGCAGCCCAACTAAAAGTATCCGCCAAGTACTGAGGACTGATCGGGTCAAGAGCTTCTGTTGCAAGAGGGATTTCCATCTCTGCCAGATCCACCAGCAACTGACGACCAACATGTAAGCCGTGCTCAATATCAAAAGTACCGTCCAGTTGAGGGTCGTTAATCAGCCCTTTCCAGCCAACGGTGGTTCTTGGCTTCTCAAAGTAAACCCGCATAACAATGTAAAGTTGATCACTTAGCTGTTCAGACAGGGCTTTCAGTTTCTTTGCATACTCTTTAGCCGCTTCAACATCATGAATAGAACAAGGGCCACATACCACCAACAGGCGGTGGTCTTTTTTATGAATGATGTCGGATATGGTTTTACGCGATTCCTGAATAAAGCGGCGGGCATTATCACTTAGGGGTAATTTATCTTTTAATTGATTTGGCGTAATAAGCACCTGCTCATCACTGATATTGACATTACTTAGTTCACTTCTTTGCATCTTATTACTTTCCGTATATTTTTATTTACACACTCTATAAAGAACGTGTTGAAAACTGATTAAGGCACAAGATAACAGCTAAAAACAATTATTCAAGTGTAAACATAAAAAAACATTTAGTGTAAATTATTATTTACACGCATTAAAAATCAGCTTTCAGGGCTAACTGCGTCTGTCTCGCTATTTTTACAAACCGTTCTCGCTTAAACTATAGCTATGTCCTCTCGCTGGCTAACTGCTCCATTATGGAATTGATACTCTCTCTGTTGCAACAAATGTGTGTTTATCTGGTCTTGGCCTATATGCTAAGTAAAACACCTCTCTTTCTTCCGCTACTTAGTATCTCAAATCGCAGAGAACACAAGCTAACCGGCTACGTTATCTTCTCACTGTTTTGCATAATGGGCACCTACTTCGGCCTGCAGATTAACGATGCTATCGCCAATACCAGAGCCATAGGTGCCGTGATGGGCGGCCTGTTTGGCGGGCCGGTTGTCGGTTTTGCCGTCGGTTTTACCGGAGGGATTCACCGCTATACGCTTGGTGGGTTTACTGATCTCGCCTGCGCGATTTCCACTACGGCAGAAGGCTTGATTGGTGGCCTGCTGCATAGCTATCTGGTTAAACGGAATAAAACCGAGCAGTTATTTAATCCTGCGGTGGTTTTCTCTGTAACCCTGTTTGCTGAAATTGTTCAGATGCTGGTCATACTGATTGTTGCCAAGCCATTCGAAGAGGCCTACCAGCTTGTCTCCGCTATCGCCGCACCAATGATTATCGCTAACTCTGTTGGTGCAGTGCTATTTATGAGCATACTTCAGGACAGAAAAACCATTTTCGAGAAGTACTCTGCTACCTTCTCCCGCCGGGCACTGACTATTGCTGAACGTTCAGTTGGTATACTGAGCGACGGCTTTAACTCAAAAAATGCGGAAAAAATAGCGCGGATCATTTATGAAGAGACCAATGTAGGTGCCGTCTCTATTACTGATAAAGAGAAAATTCTTGCCTTTGTCGGTATTGGTGATGATCACCACAAGCCTAATACACCCATCTCTTCTCACTGTACCCTTCAGGCTATAGAGCAGAACGATATTATCTATCTGGACGGAACAGAGAACCCTTACCAGTGTTCTCTTTCGTCTGACTGTAAACTGGCCTCCGCTCTGGTTATCCCGTTAAGAGCCGGTGATCAGGTTGTAGGGACGATTAAGCTCTACGAGCCTAAGCGAAAGCTGTTTTCTACCGTAAATATGTCTATGGCAGAAGGGATAGCCCAGTTACTCTCCAGTCAGATTCTTTATGGCGACTATCAGGAGCAACGAATTCTGCTCTCTCAGGCAGAAATCAAACTGTTGCATGCACAGATAAACCCCCACTTTCTGTTTAATGCCCTGAATACCATCAGTGCAGTTGTGCGTAAAGATCCCACTAAGGCGCGGGCGTTAATCCAACATCTGTCTCATTTCTTCCGCAGTAACCTGAAGCAGAATGTCGATACGGTTCCTTTGAGTGAAGAACTGGATCACGTCAATGCTTATCTGACTATAGAGAAGGCACGTTTCAGTGACCGGCTTGAGGTGGATATCGCCATTGATGAGCACCTTCTAAATAGTGAGCTACCCAGCTTTACACTACAGCCACTAGTGGAGAATGCCATTAAGCACGGTACTTCCCATATGCTGGAAGGCGGTAAGATCCGTATCTACAGCCAGTGTAACCCTGAAGGTTGTGAAATTATTGTCGAAGATAATGCCGGCAGTTATCAGCAACCGGATGAAAATCATCAGGGATTAGGTATGCAAATTGTGAGCAAGCGCTTAACCCACTATTTTGGTATTGATGGAGCGCTAAAAACTCAGGTAGAAAAAGGTCACCTTACCCGGATGAGCTTTATTATACCCAATGAAATCACTTCAACTTCAAACAATGGGGCGAAACAATGTTAACGGCTTTAGTCATAGACGATGAAATCCTTGCTCAGGAGGAGCTGACCGAGCTACTGCATGAAACAGGGCAGGTTCAGGTCATTGAAAAAGCCAGTAACGCCATCGAAGGGTTGAAAAAGATAAATGCCGTTAAGCCCGATGTAGTGTTTCTCGATATTCAGATGCCTCAGGTCACCGGTATTGAACTGCTGGCCATGCTGGATCCGGACACCATGCCTTATGTTGTGTTTGTCACCGCCTTCGATCAGTACGCTATTCAGGCGTTTGAAGACAACGCTTTTGACTACCTGCTAAAACCCATTGATACAAATCGTCTGGACAAAACCATCTGTCGTTTGGTCAAACAGCAGCAAATGACCTCAAATCAGGCTGACTATTCTGTACTGGCTCCAACTCAGCTTGAGCAGGTACCTTGTATAGGCCATAACCGAATAATGATCATTCCCGTTAAAGATGTCGAAGTGGTATATAGTGATATCAGTGGCGTTCATGTTCAGTCTTCCCAACAGTCCGCTTCAAGTCAGCTCACCCTGAAAACTCTTGAGGAGAAGACGTCACTATTACGTTGCCACCGACAGTATCTGGTCAATACCAATCAGATTAAAGAGATAAAACTGTTAGAAAACGGGCTTGCAGAGATCTCAACTCTATCCGGACATCAGGTACCGGTAAGCAGAAGACACCTGAAAGTGCTGAAAGAGAAACTGGGTATTGTCTAAGCTGCCCTGCCATTTTCTGATAACAAAATACACTATTACTTATTAGCGGAATCTATCACTCTCTGCATTGCTTCTCTGGCCTGCTTCCACTCTGAGCTGCGCTTCAGATCGTCAAGAGAGTAACTCTGCTTTTTGTACAGTGCCTCTGCCCCGTTTACCTTGCCTGCTTGCAGGTTGTCCAGCACCTCAATCTGAGAGGCGCGATTGTTACAGAGCAGAAGCATATCACAGCCTGCATCCAGCGCCTGTTGTGCCCGCTCTGCCGGAGAGCCCATGATCGCAGCGCCTTCCATATTCAGATCATCAGAAAAAACCACGCCTTTAAAGCCAAGTTGCTCTCTTAGTATCTGTTTCAACCAATACTCTGCACCACTGGCTGGTTTCGAATCATAGTGAGGGAAGATAACATGTGCCGGCATCATTGCATCCAGCAAGCCGCCATCAATCTGTGCTTTAAATACCGCCATATCACGTTCAAAGATATCGCTACGCTCATCAACCGGAGTTTCAAGGTGAGAGTCAGCCACAACACCGCCGTGGCCGGGAAAATGCTTACCTGTAGTCGCCATTCCCGCTTGCCGCATTCCACCGATAAAGGCCGAGCTATAGTCGGTAACCCTCTGAGTATCATCAGCAAAAGCACGGTCACCTATGGCTTTACATTCGTGTCCGGTATCCAGAACCGGAGCAAAACTAAGGTCAATATCATGAGCAATCACTTCTGATGCCATCATCCAGCCAGCTTGTCTGGCCAGATTTAAACCATCATTCTGCCCTGCAAAGTTTTTTGCTGCCGGAATGAGAGTAAAATGCTCACGGAATCGCTGCACCCTTCCCCCTTCCTGATCGACACCAATCAAGATCTTGTTACGGGATGCACTGCGCAGTGACTTATTTAGCGCCAGCAACTGCTGATTGTCGTGATAGTTGCGGCTGAACAATATCACACCACCAACGGTCGGATGATCAAGGATGTCTCTATCCTCTGCATCCAGCTCATATCCGGCAATATCGATCCAGAGAGGTCCCATACTTTATCCTTATACGCTGACTCTCCACACTAGTGTGACCCGATGTGGATAAGTAAAATAATTACAAGAACTTACAGTATAAACAAAGCAAATTCTGTTTTACAATCAAAGCTGATTTATTCAGGCTTTACTGCTAACCTGAACGGACAGTTATTCTAAAGACGGGAAATGGTAATGGAAAGGGGCTCTTTATACATTGGCGTAATGTCAGGTACCAGCATAGATGCCATTGATACTGCTCTGGTTGAGATTACTTCCGCTAGTATCAGCTTAATTGACCAGCACACTACTGCCATTCCCGCCCCCGTAAAACAAGCAATACTCTCAATTGCCAGCGGAGAACAGACCAATATTCAGGCCATAGGCCAGTTAGATAATAAGCTCGGATATTTATATGCCGAAGCAGTAAACCAACTGCTGGAAAAATCTGCCTATCAGGCAAAAGATATTACCGCTATCGGTAACCACGGCCAGACAGTCTTCCACCAGCCGCAGGGTAACTCTTCATTTAGCATGCAACTGGGCGATGCCAATATCATTGCCTGTAAAACAGGCATAACGACAATTGCCGATTTTCGTCGCAAGGATATGGCCCTTGGCGGACAGGGGGCACCTTTAGTTCCCGCTTTTCATCAATCTGTCTTTGCTGCAAAAGACGCTTCTGTGGTTGTGCTTAATATCGGTGGCATCGCCAATATCTCTGTTTTACAGCCTGATAAGCCGACCATAGGTTACGATACCGGTCCCGGCAATATGCTGCTGGATAGCTGGATAAGCAGACAGCTCGGTAAAGCCTATGATCACAATGCGGAATACGCTAACTCAGGTAAGATAATCCCAGAATTACTTTCCCTTTGCCTGCAAGAAAATTATTTCAGCCTGACGGCACCTAAAAGTACCGGTAGAGAGCTATTTAACCTCGGTTGGCTGGAACAAAAGCTATCAAAGCTAAAACTTGATTTTAGTGGTGAGGACGTACAAGCAACTCTGGTTGAACTTACGGCTGTCTCTATCGCAGAACAGGTAAAAAAGTTTCAGAACGGCTCCAGCCCTGAGCTACTGGTGTGTGGCGGCGGAGCAAATAACCCAGCCATTATGTTACGCCTATCTCAACTACTGCCGCAGTGGCATGTCTGCCGGACGGATGATAAAGGAGTCAGCAGTGACTCTATGGAAGCGATGGCTTTTGCCTGGCTGGCCAGACAACGTATTTATAACCAACCCAGCAATCTGCCGGAAGTCACCGGAGCAAGCAAAGCAACTTCGCTGGGTGTAATTTATCCGGCAGAATCTGAGGAATTTTAAATGACAAATGATGCATTAATTTCAGCGCTTTCTACCCTGGTCTCCGAAGGTAGAAACCCGGATACCATGGATATTGATCTGCTGCCGAGCCATAAACTTGTCCAGCGCCTTAACCAACAGGATAAACAAGTGCCTGAAGCGGTAGAAAAAGTACTTCCTGAAGTCGCTGCAGCAGTAGATAAAATCACCGCCGCATTTAAGAAAGGCGCCCGCCTTGTCTATATCGGTGCCGGAACCAGCGGCCGGCTGGGCGTACTGGATGCGTCAGAGTGCCCTCCTACATTCGGAGTGCCAAGCTCCATGGTAGTCGGTCTGATAGCAGGTGGAAAACAGGCTATGTTCTCTGCCGTTGAAGGAGCAGAAGATTCTGAAACTATGGGAATAGATGACCTGAAAGCTATTAAGTTTTGTGCTGATGATGTATTGGTCGGTATTGCCGCCAGTGGCAGAACACCCTATGTAATCGCAGCGCTTGAGTACGCCAATAAACTTGGCGCAACCACAGTTGCTCTATCCTGCAACCCTGATTCTCCTATCGCCGAATTAGCGGCTATTGCTATCAGCCCGGTCGTCGGGCCGGAAGCCCTTACCGGATCAACAAGACTGAAATCAGGAACCGCACAGAAGTTTGTTCTGAATATGCTCACCACCGCCAGCATGATACGGCTGGGCAAGAGCTATCAAAACCTGATGGTGGACGTAAAAGCCAGTAACGAAAAGCTCACTGCCCGTGCGGTGAGGATTGTTATGCAGGCGACTGACTGTAGCGCTGCAGAAGCAAGAAACAGCCTGAACGAATCTGACTTTGATGTGAAGCTCTCTATTCTTATGATTCTTACCGGTATGGAAAAAGAACAAGCCAGACTGCAACTGGATAAGCAGAACGGTTTTCTGCGAAAGGTGGTGGAAAAGCACTAAAACCATACTTCGGAAATATGCAGCAGACAAAGACTATAGAAAGTAAGGGGGCTTCTGATTCTCCTTACTTTCTATACAGGTGCGGACAGAAGTTTATTGAGACTCTTTCCAGCCTCTCTGCCACTCCATACGAAACTTTTGTGCGTTCTCCGTTCCTTCACAAACACCTTCATAGTACTGGCCGGAAAGCCCTATCTGATAAGCGAAATCCGGATTACAATACTCATCTACGCCCTTAAGGTAGCCTTGATCATACTCACCCTGATTAACCTGACCCAGCTGTTGGAGGTCTGCAAACGGTCTTGAATGGCGGCCTTTTATCCCGTCCCTGTAACCTATCTCAAACCAGTCACCACTTTTAGCCAGCTCATCGACACTTGCAGCACATCCTGATATCACAGCAATCAGCAATCCGCTAAGCAGTGCTCTCTTCATAGTAATTTCCTGTTTTATTTATATTTTACTCTTACTATAAAAGCACCTGAATACGGTCATGTCCATTATCTTTTCGTTTGACAGAACAGGGGACAAACTCAGTAGCGACTATTTACAAACCACTCAATTGCCATATCGACCAGTTAACTCTTTATTCAGCCACTGACCTCAGAAGCGAATGAGTCTTTCAGCGACTCTCTTTATGATTGACGATGAAGCAATTAAATAATCAAACGTGGGACAATTATTATGATGTGGTTTCTCTTCTGTATTGCAGCCCTGATAGGCGGATACTTTATTTACGGCGCTTTTGTTGAAAAAGTTTTTGGTATTAACGAAAAACGCCAGACACCAGCACATGCACTTAACGACGGTGTTGACTATGTACCTATGTCAACCAAGAAAGTGTATCTGGTTCAACTATTAAACATTGCCGGTGTTGGTCCAATTTTCGGCCCGATTATGGGTGCCCTTTACGGCCCGGCAGCACTACTCTGGATTGTACTTGGCTGTATTTTTGCCGGTGCGGTTCATGACTATTTCTCTGGCATGCTGTCAGTACGCAACAATGGTGCATCCATTCCTACCCTGACTGGTCGTTACCTTGGTAATGGTGCCCGTCACTTTATGAACGTGTTCGCAATCATCCTTCTGCTTCTGGTAGGGGTTGTCTTTGTATCTGCACCGGCGGGAATGCTGACTAACCTGGTAAATGAGCAAGCTGGCATGGAGATGTCTAAAATCACCATGGTAGTTCTGATCTTTGCTTACTACATCATCGCAACTATTGTTCCTGTTGATAAGATCATTGGCCGCTTCTATCCATTCTTTGGTGCCCTGCTGGTATTTATGTCTGTAGGTCTTATCGCTGCGGTTGGTTTCTCAAGTGAACACACTATCCTTGGCGGTTTCGCCATCAGCGACATGTTCACCAACATGAACCCGAACAACCTGCCATTATGGCCTGCACTGTTTATCACTATCGCATGTGGTGCTATCTCTGGCTTCCACGCAACTCAGTCTCCTCTGATGGCCCGTTGCATGGAGAACGAGAAAAATGGTCGTTTTGTATTCTACGGAGCAATGATTGGTGAAGGTGTTATCGCGATCATCTGGTGTACGCTTGCCCTGACTTTCTTCGGCTCAATCGATGGTCTGCAGGAAGCGGTGAAAGCTGGTGGTCCGGGTAACGTAGTTTACTCTGCATCATTTGGTCTGCTGGGTGTGTTTGGTGGTATTCTGGCTTTCCTTGGTGTGGTTATCCTGCCAATCACTTCTGGTGATACCGCGTTCCGTTCAAGCCGTCTGATCCTTGCGGAGTACTTTAATGTAGAACAGAAAACTCTGCCTAAGCGTCTTCTGATGGCAGTACCTCTGTTCATTATCGGCGGTATCCTGACTCAGGTTGACTTCGGTATTATCTGGCGCTACTTCGGCTTTGCTAACCAGTCAACTGCAACCATGATGCTCTGGACTGCGGCGGCTTACCTGCTACGCCACAACAAACTGCACTGGATTGCTACTGTACCAGCCATGTTTATGACTACGGTTTGTGTCAGCTTTATTATGAGCAGTGCTAAACTTGGCTTCGGTCTGCCAATCAGCCTGTCAACAGTAATCGGTGTTGCATCTGCACTAGCTATTACCGTTTACGTCATCAAAACCTCAAAAGGTAAAGGCGAAACTGAACTGGCTGACGAAGAGAAGCCTCAGGTAGAAACTAAAACCGCTTAATTTAATAAAGTGAAAAACTATCACCAGCACCAGTGGTGTTGGTATAGGATTTGAAATTCAAAAAAGGGTTCCAACAGGAACCCTTTTCTATTCTTAATCAGCTAATTAATTTTGTTAGCCGACATTTTTAATCTGCAGCTCTTTCGGGACTTCAAAGAACATATTCTCTTCCCGCCCCTGAACTTCTTCTATTGTCTCAGCACCCAGCGACTGAATACGCTTAAGAATATTATCAACCAGTTCTTCAGGCGCAGATGCGCCGGCAGTAACACCGATTTTCAACACACCATCGAACCAGTCAGCTTTAATCTCTTCAGGGCTGTCTGTCAGATACCCTTTGGTACCCAGTTTTTCTGACAACTCTTTCAGGCGGGTAGAGTTTGATGAGTTCTTAGAGCCGACAACCACCATTACATCTACAGACTCAGCCAGACTGCGCACCGCATCCTGCCGGTTCTGGGTTGCATAGCAGATATCATCTTTTCTCGGTCCCTGAATTTGTGGGTAAACCTGACGAAGCTTCTCAATAACCGCTGAGGTTTCATCTACCGACAGAGTCGTCTGGCTTACATAGTGCAGGTGAGAAGGATCTTTCACTTCAAGTTTCAATACGTCCTCAGGTTTCTCAACCAGATACATACCGCCCTCTGCACTGGCATACTGCCCCATAGTGCCTTCTACTTCCGGATGACCAGCATGACCAATAAGCACTACTTCCATATGTTTTTTACTGGCTCTTGCCACTTCCATATGGACCTTGGTTACCAGCGGACAGGTGGCATCAAACACCGTCAGGGTTCTGGCCTTGGCCTCTTCTCGTACTGCCTGAGAAACACCGTGAGCAGAGAAAATAACAATATTATCGTCAGGTACTTCGCTCAGTTCCTCAACAAATATCGCTCCGCGCTGTTTCAGCCCTTCGACCACAAAACGGTTATGTACCACTTCGTGTCGTACATAAATAGGAGGCTGGTACATATCCAGTGCACGCTCAACAATACTGATCGCCCGATCAACTCCGGCACAAAAACCACGCGGGTTGGCAAGTAGTATTTTCATTTCATCGCTCATAGCAGTTTCTTTAATGGCGCCTATTCTACAGATAAAATCTCAACTTCAAAGGTTACATCTTTTCCTGCTAGAGGATGATTGAAGTCAACGGTAACCGACTCGCCGGCTATTTCGGTAATAATTCCGGGTATTTCCATACCATCTGGCCCGGTAAAGGCCATAATAGTGCCGACTTCTGCACTGGTTTCACCGGCAAATTTAGCGCGACCCATATAATGAATATTATCCGGATTAGGCAGACCAAATGCGTCTTCTGCTTTCAGGGCGACACTGCGTTCATCTCCCTGTTTTAACCCCAGAAGATGCTTTTCAAAGTTTTCACTCAAACTGCCGTCTCCCATTACAAACTTTGCCGGCTTGCCAGACATTCGGGTACTGTCAGCAACAGAGTCATCGGTTAATTTGATGGTAAAATGGAGGGTAACAACACTATCAGGCTTAATAGAACTCACAACTTCATCCTTGCTTTTATCGCCAGATATTTTATCTGGCTGTTAGAATATTTTCTGCTCTATTTAAACATTATGAGTAACGATTAAAAACCACAACTTTTCTCCGGAAGAAAGAAATGTGACAAGAAAAAAGCAGCACCTTTAATAGATGCTGCTTTATAAAATTCTGCTCTTGTCTGAAACTGAATCAGCTACCCATTAACTCATTAATAAAACGGCACTGAGATTCAAAGTTATCTAAATCATCCTGATTAGCACTTTCACCCTGAAATACCGGCTTATTGTCAAAATGGTATGTCTCTGCCTGTTCTGACCTGATATAAGTCGGAACAGCTCCCTGATTAACCACTGCATGAGTAAAAAGGGTAAGTACTTCTTTCGGGCTAAGACCTGCCTCTTTACACACCTTGGCAAATGCCAGCTTGGTCTGCTGATCTACTGGATATAGCTTTACATCCGATGACATTCTGCACCTCCGCCTGTGCCGGTTATTTTTATCAGACGATATTTTTATCTGACCCACTGCTTTCACTATTGCGGTAAATATTATTAATCAATCATCAACCAGTATAGCAATATTAGCCAGATAAGCTAATCAGTAAAATAGTATAGGCAATATTAATAACGGCCAAAAGATTATTTACAAAAATCCCTGAAAATTTGAGCTTACTGGCAAAGTTATGCGGTTAACATCTCAAAAAATCACTGCTTTCTCATAACAGAGAATCTATTTTTTAAGCAAGTAATGTCACTATGGAACCAATATCAGTTCCTCTGATGGCATGAGTTTTAGTAGAATATTTTCTGTTTTCATTACATATATAACTAATGGATTTCTGCTAAACCGATCGCCAAATACAAAAACACCAGAGGTTAAACTCTGGTGTTTTTAAGCTTTATATTTACTGGCAATTTAATTATTTTTTTTACGGAAACCATCCAGAATTATCATAGCCGCTCCGATACAAATTGCCGTATCAGCAAGGTTAAAAGCCGGCCAGTGATAATTACCCCAAAAGAAATCCAGATAATCCACAACGAAACCATGTACCAAACGGTCATAAACATTGCCAATAGCACCGCCAATAATCATGGCATAAGCACTATTATTCCAGCGCTCTTTAGCCGGTAATTTTGCCATCCAGTAAATAAGCATGGTGCAAACCGCAAAAGCAATAGCAGTAAAAAACCAGCGCTGCCAGCCACCTTGATCACTTAAAAAGCTAAAAGCGGCGCCATAGTTATGAACATAGAGGAAATTGAAAAACGGCAGAACTTCTATCCGGTTCTGCCAGCCAAACCCCATATTGTTCATTACCACATATTTGATGGCAATATCAGCAATAAACACCAGAGCCGCCAGCCAAAGCCAGCGAACTCCTGTATTTTTAACTGATGAAGATAGTCGGCTCATAGTCACCTGCAGTTAAGCAAACTGACGCGCTTCGCCGTCACCATCAACATTAGACACACAGCGGCCACAGATTTTCTCATGACCTTCAATCTGACCAACATCAGCAACATGGTGCCAGCAGCGATCGCACTTCTCAGCTTCAGAGGCGTTGACCTCAACAAACAGACCTTCAATCTCTGTGGCATGAGCCGCTTCTGACTTCTCGCTAAGCGGCTTAACTTCCGCTTTCGATGTCAGCAGCACAAAGCGCAACTCATCATCCAGCTTACGGATAGTGTCAGCCAGAGCGTCATCAGCAAACAGTGTTACTTCCGCCTGAAGCGAACCACCAATGGTCTTCTCATTACGGGCTGACTCAAGCAGTTTGTTTACTGCACTGCGCACTTCCTGAATTGAGCTCCAGAACTCGTCGTTCAGCTCTTCGCCTTCAGCAAGACCAAACAGACCGTCATACCATGCTTCAGTAAAGACAAACTTGCTTCTTTCACCCGGCATCTGGTTCCAGATTTCATCGGCTGTGAAAGAGAGGATCGGCGCCATCCAGCGAACCAGGGCTTCTACGATGTAGTAAAGAGCCGTCTGACAACTGCGCTGAGCGTGTCCGCCCTGCTTAGCTGTGTACTGACGGTCTTTGATAACATCTAAGTAGAAAGAACCCATTTCAATAGAGCAGAACTGCATCAGACGCTGCGTTACCGCGTGAGTATTATACTCATCGTAGGCTTTAACAATTTCAGCCTGAGCAGCCTGAGCACGACCTACTGCCCAGCGATCCAGAGCAACCATCTCTTCCACAGGAACGATATCTGTTTCTGGGTTAAAGCCACTCAGGTTAGCAAGGAAGAAACGCGCAGTATTACGGATACGGCGATAAGCATCGGCGCTACGCTTCAGGATCTCATCAGAAACGGCAACTTCACCGGTATAGTCAGTAGACGCAACCCATAAGCGCAGAATATCCGCACCCAGTTTGTTAGTGACATCTTTAGGCGCAACAACGTTACCGATAGACTTAGACATCTTACGGCCGTGACCATCAACGACGAAACCGTGTGTCAGCACTTGCTTATAAGGCGCTACACCCTTCATAGCAATGGAAGAGATCAGTGAAGACTGGAACCAGCCACGATGCTGATCCGAACCTTCAAGGTACATATCGGCACTGTTGCCGTTAAACTCATCACGGTTGTCTACTACAGCATAGTGAGTAACACCAGAGTCAAACCAGACGTCCAGAGTATCAAGAACCTTCTCATACTTATCGGCATCTTCAGCACCCATTAGCTCAGCAGGATCTACATCCCACCATGCCTGAATACCTTTCTGCTCAACCAGTTTCGTCACTTTTTCAATCAGCTCAGCACTATCAGGGTGCAGTTCTGATGTCTCTTTATGAACAAACAGAGCAATTGGCACACCCCAGGTACGCTGACGCGAGATACACCACTCAGGACGGCCTTCAATCATACCTTCAATGCGGCTCTGACCCCAGTCAGGGATCCACTGAACGCCTTTGATGGCATCAAGCGCTTTAGAACGCAATCCGGCCTGATCCATAGAAACAAACCACTGCGGCGTTGCACGGAAAATAATCGGGGTCTTATGACGCCAGCAATGTGGGTAGCTGTGCTCATAAGCGTGATGATGCAGCAATGCTCCGCGCTCTTTCAGAACGTCAAGAACTGCATCATTGGCTTTAAATACATGCTGACCGGCAAAAAGCTCTGTATCCGGCAGGAATACACCGTTAGAACCAACCGGGTTTGCTACTTCAAGATCGTATTGCTGACCAACAGCAAAGTCTTCCTGACCATGACCCGGGGCAGTATGAACGACACCAGTACCAGACTCAGTCGTAACGTGATCGCCAAGGATGGCTGGAACATCAAAATCATAGAACGGGTGCTGGAAGCGCATCAGTTCAAGATCGGCACCTTTACAGAAGCCCAGATTGTGGAAATGCTCGATACCGGCACGATCCATCACATCTTTAGCCAGCTCAGAAGCAACCAGCAGTCGCTGAGGCTGCTCGCCTTCTACCTGAATCAGTACATACTCAAGATCAGCACGCACGGCAACAGCGCGGTTGGCAGGAAGTGTCCAAGGCGTTGTTGTCCAGATAACAATAGAGATATCGCCTTCTCCCGCATGGCCGTCAGAGACTGAGAATTTCTCAACCAGCGCCGCCTCATCTACCGCTTTAAACTTAACGTCGATAGAAGGGGAAACTTTATCTTTATACTCAACTTCAGCTTCTGCCAGAGCAGAGCCACAGTCTGTACACCAGTGTACAGGTTTGAAGCCTTTCAGCAGGTGGCCTTCGTCAGCGATCTTGCCCAGAGCGCGGATAATATTAGCTTCTGTTGCAAAATCCATAGTGCGGTAAGGCTTATCCCACTCACCCATAATTCCTAGACGCTTAAAGCTCTCTTTTTGTCCTTCGACCTGACCAGCCGCATAAGCACGGCACTTCTCGCGGAATTCTGCCGCGGTCACTTTCTGGCCCGGTTTACCGACTTTCTTCTCTACCATAAGTTCGATTGGCAGACCGTGACAGTCCCAGCCCGGAACGTATGGGGCATCGAAGTCAGACAAGGTTTTGGATTTAATAATAATGTCTTTAAGAATCTTGTTTAATGCATGACCAATATGAATATCACCGTTGGCATACGGAGGGCCATCATGTAATACGAACGATTTTTTGCCTTTCTTAGCTTTACGGATTTCACCGTAAAGATCTTCTTTATACCAACGCTTAAGCATTTCCGGCTCACGATTCGCCAGATTACCGCGCATTGGAAACCCTGTTTCTGGTAAATTCAGGGTATCTTTATAGTCAGTCATTGATTCTTAGTTCCGTTGTGTTGGGCGAAGTTAGACATTATTTAGCCGGTTCGGTTAACCCGCTAATTCTCTAGCTGATGCAGCCACACCCTTGCTGCCTCAGCATCCAATTCAATTTGTTGTTTTAACGCTTCAAACGACTCAAAACGTTTCTCTTCTCTCAGTTTCTTCAGCAAAGAAACCTCAAGCTGTTTACCATAAAGGTTTTTATTAAATTCAAACAGGTGCACTTCAAGTTGCTGACGAACGCCATTTACTGTCGGACGTTGGCCGATATTGGCAACGCCACCATAAGATGACTCATCCACCCCATGCACCTGTACCACATAAACCCCGGACACCGGAGAGACGCATCGTTTCAGCGGGATATTCGCGGTAGGAAACCCTATGGTTCTACCCAGCTTCTGCCCGTGAGAGACGCGTCCGCTGATGCTATATGCTCTTCCCAGATATCTCTCTGCCTGAGCAATCTCATTATCTGCCAAGGCCTTACGTATCGAAGTACTACTTACTCTGTGTTCCTGAACACAAAAACTTTCCGTGTTCACCACTTCGAAGCCGTATTTTTCTCCGGCTTTTTTCAGCATATCAAAGTTACCGGCTCTCTCTCTGCCAAAGCAGAAATCATCACCGACAACCAGATATTTCACCCCGAGCTTATCAACCAGTAAATCACGGATAAAGGATTCCGCCGGCCAGTCAGCAAAGCGTTTATTGAAGTTAACACAAAGCAGCCGATCAATCTTGAGCTTACTCAGTTGAACATACTTATCTCTCAGCCGGGTCAGTCTTGCCGGAGCTCTATCTCCTGCAAACAGTTCCATGGGCTGCGGTTCAAAGGTCATCACCACCGAAGGCAGTTCCAGTTGTTTCGCCTTAGCGCACAACTGAGCCAGAACTCTCATATGCCCTAAATGGACACCATCAAAATTCCCTATGGTTAAAACACAGCCTTTATGTTGTGTTTTAATGTTATGTATACCCCGGATCAATTCCATTTGAACTTACTACAAACCCAATGTTGACTAATTGATTTATGTGAAACTGACGGATTATATACCAATCTGTATTAGTCCGTAACCGCTTTTAGGTGATTTAAACGTATCCCTAATATCAGCGCGGTAATTACATAGCTTAACCCGCCAACGCCAATGTAAAAAGCCAGCATCATTACTCTCTCAGTAATCCCCCAGTCAAGCCACTGTGACATTTCCGGAGTTAACCAGTGTAACCCTGCCACCATAGCAGATCCGGCCAGCAATAATCTCAGAGAAAAAGAGAGGGTCTGCTTAGTGACACTATATACACCCGCCATATGCAGGCCACGGTACAGCAGAGCCATATTAACAAAGGCCGATAAGGCGGTAGCCATTGCCAGACCAACATAACCGTAAAAATAGGCGAAGATAGCGTTAAACACCATATTAGACACCATAGCGATAATGCCGTACTTCACTGGAGTCTTAGTATCCTGACGGGAGTAGTACCCCGGAGCCAGCACCTTTATCAACATAAAGTTCAGCAAGCCGGAAGCATAAGCAATAAGAGACATGGAGGCCTGATTAACATCATGAGGAGTAAACTCCCCGCGCATAAACAGCACCATTAACATAGGTTTAGACAGAACCATTAGTCCGAGCATTGCCGGGAAGCCCAGCAGTAGCACCATTCTGACTCCCCAGTCCATGGTGCTGCGGAAGCCCTGATTATGAGAATCGACATGCTTTCTGGACAGAGCAGGAAGAATCACTGTGGCAATGGCGATACCAAACAGGCCAAGGGGAAACTCCAGCAGACGATCTGAATAATAGAGCCAGCTTATAGAGCCGGTAGCAAGAAAGCTGGCAATAAAGGTATCAAACAAAAGGTTTATCTGACTGACAGAAACACCAAAAAGTGCAGGTATCATCAGGGTGCGGATCTTTACTACTCCGGGATCACGCCAGCCCCATTGTGGTTTCACCAGTGCTCCCTCTTTAATAAGAAACGGGATCTGAAATAAAAACTGCACTAAACCCCCAAGAAATACCCCAATAGCCAGCCCGACTTCCGGCTGCTGCAGATTAGGTGAAATAAACAGAGCCGACGCAATAATCATCACGTTCAGGAAAACAGGTGTAAATGAGGAGACAGCAAACTTGCCCAGTGTATTCAGTATTGAGCCGGACAGAGCCACAAAAGTGATAAACCACAAATAGGGAAAAGTAATTTTCAGCATAAAGCTGGCCAGTTCATATTTGTGTGCAGATGGCCCGCCATTCAGCCAGTCAATAAACCAGCCGGCACCAAACAGTGCCGTAACCACACCAGAGCCTAATACGCCGACAAGAGTAACAATAGTCACCAGCACACCAAGAGTACCGGATACACGGGCAATCAGCTGTCTGGTCTTCTCTTTATCTCCCTGAGCCTGATACTCTGTCAGAACAGGAACAAAAGCCTGAGAAAAAGCCCCTTCAGCAAACAGTCTTCTCAGGAAATTAGGAATTTTATTGGCAAAAAAGAAAACGTCAGCGCTTGCACCGGCTCCCATTAAGTTGGCCACTACCACATCACGTACTAAACCCAATACACGTGAAACCAGAGTCATCAGGCTGACAATCATGCCTGATTTCAGGAGTCGCTTACTCACAAATACCTCTTAGAATAGTTTGCTAATGCGATATACAGAATTGATGGCATTGGCACTAAAATGCTGTTAGAATCCACGCCATCTTAACCGCGTTAACCCAACTATTCCAAATTTGTGTGGATTAGACGGGTTTTTGCACAAATCATTTGACATCACGGCGAGAAAGAGGCATATTCCTCCGCCTTAAATTGTCACCGAACTAAGTTTTTGGGAGTTAGACCCTTGGCAAACAGTAAATCTGCTAAGAAGCGCGCTATCCAAGCTGAAAAACGTCGTCAGCACAATGCTAGCCGTCGTTCTATGATGCGCACTTACATGAAAAAAACTATCGCTGCTATCGAAGCGGGCGATAAAGAAGCTGCAACTGCTGCATTCGCTGCAGTTACACCTATCCTAGACCGTATGGCGACTAAAGGCCTTATTCATAAGAATAAAGCAGCACGTCATAAGTCTCGTTTCAACGCCGCTATCAAAGCACTTTAATTTAAAGTACTCTTTTAGCGATTGAAACAAAAAAACCGGCTTCAGCCGGTTTTTTTATATCTGAATATCACTACCAATAACAATCACTTAATTTCTAATCATCCATTTTTAGTGTTAAAGATTATTATTGGTATTGATACAAAGTGACTCTGTTATGCAGGGCAGTAAAGAGAGTGCAGTAGTTTAATCATCTCTTTCACCTCGTGGCTACTCAGAGAGTAATAAACTGTCTGTGCTTCTTTTCTTGTGGCAACAAGTCCATCCCGTCGAAGCCATGCCAGATGTTGCGATAAAGCAGACTGGCTAAGTTCCAGCATAGTACAAAGTTCACCTACAGAAAGCTCTTGTTCATGAAGAATGCACAAAATCTGAAGCCTTCTTTCATTCGCCATCGCTTTCAATAAGGCCACAGCCTTAGCGGAGTTTCTCTCCATTTCCTGTAGGTTCATTTATTCGCCTCCAACAAGCTGTTTTTATATGAACTAGAGTTTTACTTGAGCTAACATGAAAACCATTGCAATGTTAGTTTTTGCGCTTACTAACAAAATGATTAATATTTAACCCACGAATGGTAATACAATCGCTCTCCAGATTGAAGAGCAAAGCGTATTGATTAACAAATTACTTAATTATAGAAAGACCTTTATATGTAAATTTGAGCCAAACTATAAAGATGGATTAAACAGGGAGTCGAAATCTGAGTCACAAACACTTTTCACTGCCGGATGCTGAATCATTCTTTCCGCAAAAATAACGTAATACTCTTCTTTTAACTCTTTCACTTTTCCAATCTGTTGGAAAGCCGCTTCATCATTAAGTTCCGCCAAATATAAGTCTGGTGCCAGATATATAACATCTGAGTGATAGCGGGCAAAAGCCTTCATTAAGGCAACATCATCAAACTCACCCAGAATACTGGGTTGTAATCCCTGCTGATCGAACCATGCTGACACTTTTCTTCCCATTGAAGTCCGCCCGCCAGGGATCAACAGTTTCTTCTGTTCAAGAATTTCCGGAAAACTAAACTTCTCCAGATGCCCCGAATAAAAGAAGCTTAATGAACACTCACCTAACTTTTTGCTATACAAACCGGGTAACTGGCTTGAGTCTATAGGGCAGTCAGAAAGAATCATATCCAGCTTATGTTGTGAAAGTTGTTCCAGCAACAGCTCGTGGGTAGATTCAAAACAGCGCAAATGAATATTGCTTTCTTCTGAAATCGTGGTCATTAATACTTTACTTATCAGACGCTTTGATAAGGCATCTGCTACACCAACATCAAAAAGCAGGTTTGATCGTTGACTGTAGTTGACGATATCCAACATCTCATAACTAAGATCAAACATTCTGTCCGCATACTTATAAATAAGCTGGCCAAGTTCCGTTGGCTCTATGCTGCGTCCGTTTCTCTTAGTCAGCTTGCCATTAACCCTATCTTCAAGGGCCTTGATCTGACCAGTCACCGTTTGTGGTGTCAAAAAAAGGGCGTCTGCTGCACGGGTAACAGAGCCCTGCTTACAAACCATCCAGAAATAGTAGAGGTGGTTATAGTTCAAATGTGACATCAGCGATGATTCCTTTTCAATCCGCAGACAAGTTGAAAGATAACAATATATCAACAACTCGGTAAAACCGAAAACTAATAATAAAAGTTATATTTTTTCCGATAGTAGCAGTCACAATTTGACACTTTATTTCGCCCATTTAAGCCTCTCAGGCGTAAATAATTCTGAACAACACAGAGTACACAGCGGGCAAAAACCTAAAATACTCTTAAATTACAATCAAATAGAAGTTTTCGGAAAGTTTCAAAACACTATCTATACTTCTCACAGGCGCTTTTCCCATTTTATAAAACTGTAATATTAGTGAAATATTCAGCCACTAGTATCGCGGTCAGATTAGTTAAATGACCAATAATCTGGGTCTCGGAGAACAATTATGAACCAAGCGACAACAGCAGCATCGTCTGCAACGCATCAGAAATCTAAAAACTGGATTCGCTGGGCAAACTTGGTATTCATGCTTTATTTACTGCTACTGGCAGTTTCTATGGTTGGTAGTGGTTTTAAACTTGCAACTGGTGAACAAGCTAAAACTCTGTTTGAGTTCGCTTCACACCCTGTTGCCGGCCTGATGATAGGTCTGGTTGCCACCGCCCTGATTCAATCTTCCAGTACAGTAACCTCTATTATCGTTGGTCTGGTTGCCGGCGGACTTCCTGTTGCTACTGCAATACCTATGATCATGGGTGCCAATATTGGTACTACTGTCACCAACACTCTGGTGAGCTTAGGCCACCTGCGTTGTAAACATGAGTTTAAGCGCGCCTTTGCCAGTGCCACTATTCATGACTTCTTTAACCTGCTGGCTGTGATTATCTTCCTGCCACTGGAGATGATGTTCGGCATTCTGGATAAGATCTCTCACTGGTTAGTATCTCCAATGCTGGCTACCGGTGATATGAGCATTAAAGGCTTCAACTTTATTAAGCCAATTACTAAGCCTGTTGTCTCTGCCCTGAAAGAGCCTCTATCTTCAATGGGTGACGTATTCGGTGGTATCGCACTGATTATTATTGGTATTGCTACCGTATTCCTCGCTATCACGGTTATGGGTAAGCTAATGAAGAAGCTTATGGTTGGTCGTGCAAAAGATATTCTTCAGAGCGCTATCGGTAAAGGCCCTCTTCACGGTATCGTTTCTGGTTCTGTAGTTACTGTACTTGTACAGTCTTCATCTACAACCACAAGCCTGATGGTTCCACTGGTGGGTACAGGTGTATTGAAAGTACGTGACGTTTATCCGTTTACTCTTGGTGCTAATATCGGTACCTGTATTACCGCTCTGCTTGCAGCAACAGCGGTAACGGGTGAGTACGCAGTGTTTGCCCTGCAGATTGCCCTTGTGCACCTCACCTTTAATATTCTGGCGACAGTGTTTATCTTTGGTATTCCATTCCTGAGAGATCTGCCTCTGAAAGGTGCTGATATCATCTCTGAGCTGGCAATGAAGAACAAAGCTGTAGTAGTTGCTTACCTGATTAGCGTATTTATTATTATGCCCGGTACGATTCTGGCGTTTACGGTATAAATTCGTAACGGATTAAAAAAGCCCTCAATACCAAGTATTGAGGGCTTTTTCAGTTTTAAGCGTTACTAATTTTTATACAAAGAAAGTTTTTATACAGAGAATGGGTATTTGATAGCATCGTGACATTCATAACCCGTTACTTCAAAGTCATCCAGAGTCACCCATGTTTCCAGATCTTCGAGACTCTTTATATCCGGGTTAATTTTAAACTGAGCAGGAGCCAACGGCTCACGCTTTAACTGAACATCCCGCATTAACTCAAGCTGATCTTCATAAATATGGGCATTTACAATCTTGTGGTAGGCCACTCCCGCTTTCTTACCTGTGATCTGCGCCATCAGTGCCAGAAAGACATAAACCTGAACCATATTAAAATTCAGCCCCAGAGGGACGTCACAAGAGCGTTGAGTGCTATTCAGATAGAGAGTATCACCTAACAGAGAAAAGTGGTGACTGTACATACAGGGGCGCAGACAGCCCATGTGAAATTCACCTGGGTTATAGAAGTTAAGGATCTCACCACGGTTATCAATTCCTACTGTCAGGTCATCGACGATTTGTCTAAGCTGGTCAACTGAGCCACCATCAGGCTTGCTCCAAGCGCGCCCCTGAACACCGTATACACGCCCCATATCATCTTCACCCTTACGATGAGGATTATTCAGCCATGCCTGATTCAGGTTCGCATTCGCATCCCAGGTTTTAGTGCCCAGTTTTCTGAAATCTTCCGCATTGTCATAACCGCGTATATAACCTAACAGTTCAGCGACGGCGGCTTTCCAGAAGCTTTTCCGGGTTGTCACCAGAGGAAACTGATTACTTGCCACGTCATAGCAAAGATCGGCATTGATTACAGTTAAGCAGCGTTTTCCGGTGCGTTCATTCTCCACCCAGACTCCCTGATCAACAATCCGCTGACATAAATCTAAATACTGTTTCACTGTTTCACCCCTGATTTATTTGTCTTATATGCCCATACCATCATCAGAATACCCAGAATAATCATAGGAGATGACAAGATCTGTCCCATAGAAATAAAGTCACCAAACAAGCCCAGATGCTCATCCGGCTCTCTGAAATACTCTACGATAAAACGGAAAGTACCATACCCAAGCAGGAATAACCCTGATACAGCACCTGCCGGCCTTGGTTTTTTGATATAGATATTCAGGATAATAAACAGTAGTACCCCTTCCAGGGCAAATTCGTACAGCTGCGAAGGGTGACGCGGCAGATAACCACCACTAGGGAACAGCACCGCCCATGACACATCGGTTACCCGCCCCCATAACTCATCATTCATAAAGTTGCCAAGTCTTCCTAATCCCAGACCAAAAGGCACCAGCGGAGCAATAAAGTCAGCAACATTAAAGAAGGTACGACCGTTTTTATAGGCATACCAAGCCATGGCCGAGATTACGCCAAGCAGACCACCATGGAAGGACATGCCGCCGGTCCAGACCTTAAACAGATACAGAGGGTCATCCAGAAACAGTCCAAACTGATAAAACAGTACATAGCCGACCCGGCCACCAACAACAACGCCTAAAAATCCAAGAAACAGCAAATCAGAAACCTGTTCTCTGGTCCACCCGCTGTTTGCCTTATCTGCCCGTTTGTTCGCTAACCAGATAGCAAACAGAAAACCGAACAGATACATTAAACCGTACCAACGCACAGACAAGGGACCAATTGATACCAGAATCGGATCAATCTGCGGAAACTCAATAAAGCCTTGAGACATATAAAACTCTCTAATCAGGGGTCAACACCTGCTATATCTCTGTTCTGCAGGTGGAAGAAAAAATTAAACTCAGAATTAGTACAGACCTGAAAAATCAGTATAAATTCCCCAACCAAGCTAAGAAAGCAGCATTCTTCCGGCGATAAACAGCAGGAAAACGGCAAACACTTTCTTCAGTTGAGCCGTCGGCAGGTTTGTCGCTAAGCGCGCACCGATTTTAGTGGTAAACATGGAAGTTGATACAATCGCCAGCAGCGCAGGTACATAGACATAACCGATACTGTACTCAGGCAGATTCTCTGCTCCGGTTCCGTGCCAGATAAAGCCAGCCATTCCCGAAATAGCAATAACACAACCACATACAGAAGATGAACCTATAGCTCTGCGCATCTCTACGCCATAACGGCTCAGATAAGGAACCGTAAGAGAACCTCCGCCAATTCCGGCCAGAGTAGAGATAACGCCAATAACGCACCCTGAACAGGCGGTCACTGAAGGAGAAGGCATGCTTCTGATTTTCTGGGATTTGACTGATAACAACATCTGCAACGCCAGAAAAAGCACTATAAAGCCAAATACTTTAGGCAATAAATCTACCGGTATCAGCTCGGTAACATAAGAACCTAAAAGCCCTCCGATCACCACCCCGGGTAACAACCACTTAATCACATAAACACTGACATTACCCAGTTTCAGATGGTTTAATGCCGACGAACCTGAGGTGATAATAATTGAGGCAAGGGAGGTAGCCAATGCAAGGTGCATAACGATATCAGCAGTGATGCCCGCTTTCGGCAATAAAAACAGCAATGCCGGAACCACGATTAAGCCTCCGCCAATACCCAATAAACCTGCCATTACCCCGACAAAACCACCAAGGAAAAGTAATGACAACAAAAGTTCGTAATTCAAAATAGCCTCTATTTATTTCCTGCCCGGACAAAACCGGCAAGCTGATTGCTTTCCAGATATTCCAGCATCGTATTGTATGTTTCACGGCTGTAGGGTTGTGTAAGAGCCGAAGAAGATAACGCTTCCAGCTGTCGTGAGTCCACTTTTCTCAACAGGTATTTCACTCTGGCAACGTTTGATGTGTTCATACTTAAGGAGCGATACCCCAACCCGACCAGTAGCAAAGCTCCGATAGGGTCGCCGGCCAGCTCACCACACACGCTAACGGGGAGCTTGTATTGCTGACACGTCTGCTGAATCTGTTTCAGCGCCATAATAACCGCAGGGTGAATAGATTCATAGATATCAGCAACACGGGCATTATTACGATCAACCGCCAGAAGATACTGGGTTAAGTCATTACTACCAACTGAGACGAAGTCCACCTTATCCGCTATCAAAGGAAGCAGATAGAGCATTGACGGCACTTCCACCATAACCCCGACTTCTGGTTTTATCACCTTCTCTTCAAACCCTTTTACTTCCTGATAGGCCTGCTCAACCAAAGTAAGGGCATCATCCAGCTCCTGACAACTGGCAACCATAGGCAGCAGTATACGCAAATTATCTTTGCCAATGCTGGCCTTGAGCATTGCCCTTAACTGAATCAGAAAAATATCAGGGTGATCAAGGGTAAAGCGGATCCCCCGCCAGCCCAGAAACGGATTATCCTCTTCTATCGGCAGATACGGAAGCGGTTTATCTCCGCCAATATCCAGAGTCCGCATCACAACCTTCTTATCGGGGTAACTGGACAGAATACTTCGGTAACGAGCCACCTGTTCCTCTTCGGAAGGAAATCTGTGTTGCAGCAAAAAAGCGATTTCAGTCCGGTACAGACCTACTCCGTCTACACCTTTGTTAATGGCGATATTGGAATCGGCACTCAGGCCGGCATTAAGCAGAATCTCGATCTGACAGTCATCTTTTGTTCTTGCTTCCTGAGTAAGTTCACCCTCAACTAATTGAGATAACTGAAACTCTTCTTTCTGAAGGCTTATATACTCCTTCAGTAGCTGCTTACCCGGCTCAACTAAAATCTCACCACTATAGCCATTCACTATTCCCTTTCGGTTATGAATGGACTCCGGGGTAAAAGTCGCTCCCATAATAGCCGGAATACCAAGTGCTCTGGAGAGAATTGCAGCATGGGAGTTAGCCGCCCCTTCAAGGGAGATCACCGCCAGCAATTTCTCTTTATCTACACCGGCAAGGATAGAAGCCGTCAATTCCCTGACCACCAGAATGACTGGCTGATCCAGCTCAACCACACCTACTTCTGAATTATGCAGAAAGTAAAGCAGCCTCTGACCAAGTTCCCTAATATCCTGAGCCCGTTCCCGCATATAGACATCTGACATTTGAGCAAAACGGTTAGAGTAACTCTCCACTACCTGACGCAGTGCCCAGTCTGCTCTGTCCCCCTGATTAATCTGCTCTTTCAGATCGGCACGCAACATAGGATCGTTTAGCAGGTGAGTAAAGAGATCAAATATTGCCAGAGCATCCTTGTTCAGCTCGCTATCCAGCTTTTTGCGCATTCGCCTGAAATCGGCAATCGCACTCTCTATCGCCAGCATCAGCCACTCTTGTTCCCTGTCAATATCAAGGGTAGAAGCAGGATAGACATCGGATAACTCAGGCTGGGTGTTATCCCACCAGAACTTACCCACAGCCACGCCCGGAGAGGCAGCAATGCCTGAAAAGACCTCCGTCCTCTTCTTATTCAGAAGCCACTGCCCCTGAGCCTGAGCATGGGCAATAATAACCGCGATCTGAGCGGCCAGCGTAACAAGAAATGACTCTTCCATCTCATTAAACAAGCGCGGGGTTTTCTGCTGAATCACCAATACGCCCAAGACTTGTTTACGATGAATAATCGGAGTGCCTAAGAAGGAGTTATAGACTGCTTCGCCTAACTGAGGGAATAACTTAAAGCTTGGGTGTTTGGAGGCTTCTGCTAAGTTGAGAGGTTCAGCATTACGGCGTACAAGTCCGACTAAGCCATCCTGATATTTTATAAAGAAGTGTTTTTTCTTAAGCTGCAACCCTTGAGTTGCCATAAGCTCAAGACGCTTTTTCTCATCATTTGCCAGATAAACGGTGCAACAGTCAGTCTGCACAGCCTTGCAGGTTTCTTCAACTAAAAGCTTCAAGGCCTGATGAACATCATCAAGCCTTGAGACTTTTTCAACTATGTCCCTTAGTTGAGTGAGCATGGCTATCCTCTACGGTTTTTTCGTTTACCTTTTATCTTCCGCTCCTTAAATGGCATAGCTAAAGATGCAAACTCTTTCATCGCTCTTCGATAAACGTCTCTTTTAAAAGAGACAACCTGTCTGACTGGGTACCAATAGCTCACCCAACGCCAACCATCAAATTCAGGGGTTTTACCACGCTGCATATTAACTTTCGATTCGTCACTATCCAGACGCAATAAAAACCATTTCTGTTTTTGCCCGATACATACAGGTTTTGAGTCCCAACGAACCAACCGTTTTGGCAGGCGATACCTTAGCCAATGCCTGCTCGTTGCAACTATTGTCACATCCTGCTTAGTAAGACCAACTTCTTCATACAGTTCACGAAACATCGCTTGCTCTGCGGTTTCGCCTTCATCAATTCCTCCCTGAGGAAACTGCCATGAATGTTGACCGTATCGTTTAGCCCAGAAAACCTGACCATGGTTGTTACATATTACAATTCCCACATTTAAGCGGTAACCATCGCCGTCGATCACTGGTCGACCTCTAATAAATTTTTCTTGGCATGATTTTTCCACATATCCCCAGTTGTCGCAAATGAACATGTCTAATTTACGAGATATTTATTTGCTGAAAGGTACTGTTTGGATAACTTTTGCGCTATTTACGACTTATCAACACAAACCGAATCTAGCTCACAAATTTATTCACCTTTTCTGTGAATAACTGTGTGAAGAATCTAATAACATCAGAAAAAAATGACCAATTACTAGTCAGCACTTTTTCTTTCCCAATTGTCAAAAGCACAAAATACCCTTATATAACAACAAAATAAAAAAGATCACTCACAATGCACAAACTGAAAAATTAGTATGATCTTTAACTAGCTTTAGATCGGTTAAAGATCCATCAGCCACCTTGTTATCCACACTATCTGTTCTTAGTTTCATTTTTTTGCTTTTTTTTCAACTGTTTTATCGGTTTAAAAATACTGTTAATTGATCCAGCACTCACTTAATTTGTTGTTCTCAATTTTCTCCTGTGGATAAGTTGACGCGTGATCATTAAATCAACAGAATGATCTGCATCTACAACAAGCTAAAGCAAACCGATCAGCATATTTGTTATAATCCCCAGCCCGGACGACAGCAAACATAATGAAAACAGTGATGAAACCTCAGCCGAAAACCGAAACCGAACTATTTCAGAGAGCGATGGCCATTGCCGGGTTCTCTTTTCAGGAACTGGCCGATGAAGCCGGGATCTCTGTTCCTGAAAACCTTAAGCGGGATAAAGGCTGGGTTGGTCAGCTTCTTGAATGGCACTTGGGCGCCACCGCAGGCAGTAAACCTCAGCAAGATTTCGTTGATCTTGGCATTGAGCTAAAAAGTATTCCGGTCAGCCATAGCGGCAAACCGCTGGAAACCACCTTTGTCTGTGTCGCTCCCCTTACCGGTGTACAGGGACTTACCTGGCAACAGAGCCATGTCAGACAAAAACTGTCCAGAGTTCTGTGGATTCCGGTAGAAGGTGAAAGAGAGATCCCATTAGCGGATCGGCGGGTGGGTACGCCTATTTTATGGTCACCGTCCGAACAGGAAGAGCTTGCCCTGAAAAATGACTGGGAAGAGTTAATGGAGCTGATTGTTTTGGGTCAGGTAGAGAAGATCACCGCCCGACACGGTGAGGTTATGCAGCTTCGGCCAAAAGCGGCAAACAGCAAAGCCGTTACAGAAGCTTATGGAGCATCAGGCAAACCAATTAAAACCTTACCCCGTGGCTTCTATCTCAGGACTCAGTTTACCGCTGAGATTCTGGCAAAACACCTGTTAGTGAGTCTTTAAAGAGAGCTCAATATCGTGATAAGGGATGGTTCCGTCAGGTGCTCCGAACTCATCATCGGTATTATGTAAACGTAAATAAACAGATTCGACACCTAACCGGCTCAGTTCATCTTTAATCTGCTCAAGGGAAGCGTAGTGGATCAGTTCATCATTCTTATAGATGGGCTCCAGCTTATGTTTGTACTCCACTGCCAATAAATAATCTGAAAGGTCTTCACAGCTGATAACATACAGTTTCGGCTGAACCTGTTTTTCGTGGTAACCGGCATTTAGCCAGTGATCAAGTTGGATTTTTTGCATAGGCACTCCTCCTTTCACTCTAAGCTTAGTCCAGAGTTTGGCTTTTTATAATTCCACTAAGGTCGATTTCTTATGTATATTAAATAAAAAACAGTGAAACAAGGATGTGTAATGAAGTATCAAACCCTGCCTAACTCCAGCCTTGAGATTAGTAAGATCTGTCTGGGCACCATGACTTTTGGCGAACAGAATAGCCAGGCGGAAGCCTTTGATCAAATTGACTATTCTCTGGAAAGAGGCGTTAATTTTATTGATACAGCAGAGATGTACCCGGTTCCGCCGGTAGCAAAAACTCAGGGCAAAACGGAACAGTTTATCGGCAACTGGCTGGCAAAAAGCGCCAAACGGGAAAAAGTGATAATTGCGACTAAAGTCGCAGGCCCGAGGAATGTTCCCCATATCCGCCCGGATATGAGCCTGAACCGTAGACATATTCATACCGCCATTGATGACAGCCTTAACCGGCTAAAAACAGACTATGTTGACCTTTATCAGCTCCACTGGCCACAGCGGGAAACCAACTACTTTGGTCAACTCAACTACCCCTATCCTGACAAACAGGAGGAGGTCACCCTTATTGAAACATTGGAAGCGCTGGCAGAACTGGTAAGGCAGGGAAAAGTTCGTTACATAGGACTGTCTAATGAAACTCCATGGGGAGTAATGAAGTTTCTGCAACTGGCAGAAAAACATGATCTGCCAAGAATGGTTTCCATTCAGAACCCTTATAACTTGCTAAACAGAAGCTTTGAAGTTGGTCTGTCCGAAGTTGCCCACTATGAAGGCGTACAGCTTCTGGCTTATTCCCCCATGGCATTTGGCTGCTTGTCCGGTAAATATCTGAATAACCAATGGCCGGAAGGGGCCCGCTGTACCAAATGGCAGCGTTTTGCCCGTTACTTTACTCCACAAGGGATAAAAGCGACGCAAGCTTATGTAGACCTTGCTAACCAGTTTTCCATTGAACCGGCTCAGATGGCGCTCGCTTTTGTTAACCAAAGGCCATTTGTTGCTTCCAATATTATTGGGGCTACAAGCATGAAACAGCTTCAGGCGAATATTGACAGTATCGAGATTGAGTTAAGCAATGAGCTGTTGCAGGAGATAGAGAAGATCGGTCAGCAGTACTCAAATCCTTGCCCCTAATCCGAAATCTAAATCAACAAGGCTGCAGTCAAAACTGCAGCCCTTTAATATGAAAATTTTCTGCGGGGGAAGTACTCACTTCCCCCTTAAGCTAAGTAACCAGTCTAGAGCGGAATACACGGCGAAGGTGACGAACACGGCGCTCAGCAACAATATGATCCGGCTGAGAGAAGCCGATAGTCTGACCATCGCTTTCCAGACCGATATCTTTTAACAGGTGCTTGTTTTGCCATGGAATATCGTATACCGCTCTTCGGACACTTTGCTTCCAAAGTTTTTCTTCTCTGCGTAGATCGGCTTTTACAAAAATTACTGCAAGTTTTAGATAAATAGAGTGACTCATGTTGGTTCTCCGGTTTGAGTTAATTTAGCCGGAAAAATGACATCTGAGGATAATATTATGGGGATGAAACTTCCCTATTCAGCTGCCATTTTCCGCAGCCTTTCAGGATACGGACTAATTAGATATCAGAACTCTCTGTACGCAGACCAGCCATATTCAAAGCAGATCTAGTCTGGGTTACAGCAGATACAGGCGCACAGATCACATGATTAAAGGTGAAATTTTTCATCTTGTGCCTCCTGTCTAACTAATTAATCCTATTAAAGAAATGTGTGAAATTTGATTCACGGTTAAATTGTAGTCAGATGGTTTTATTATGCAACCGTTTATTCAGACAAATATGAAATTCAGCGAAAAAAGCTATGGTTAAACACTAACCAACCTGAAATTGAAAAGAATAAACTAAGAATTAAATAGTTTTAAAAACAATTGGTTGCTATATGTGAGAAAGACAATACGGGCAGAATATGTCTGCCCGTGTAAATATAGTCTGGTTATACAGAGTCAGTAATAAGGTTATGTTTATTCAACAGACGATACATAGTCGCTCTGGATACGCCTAACTCTTTTGCAGCAGGTGAAACCTGACCGTCGTGAGACTCCAGAACCAGAATAAGGGCATCTTTTTCCGAATTCTCTCTGATGCTTTTAAGACTTCTTCGTCCATTAATCACCTGAGGCAGATCAAGCTGGGCAAGCTCAATAATCGCATCGTCAGACATAAGCACCGCTCGCTTAACCTGATTCATCAGCTCTCTTACATTACCCGGCCAATGGTATTGAGTTAGCGCTTTCAGGGCCTTATCGGAAAAATCCTTTGCCTGAGCGTTGTACTCTTTGGAGTACTCCTGCAAAAAGCGACGTGCCAGTATAGCAATATCGCCTGCTCTCTCTTTCAGGCTGGGAACATTGATTCTGAGCACATTAATATAGTGGTACAGCTCTTCATTAAAATCTTTGTCTGCCAACGCTTTTTCTATATCAGAACTGTATGCAGCCAGTATGCGCACATCCAGATCAAGGCTGCCGTTATCCGTTTCTATTTTTCCTTCCTGCATAAACCTCAGCAGATTTCTCTGCTGTGAACGGGGCATAGTCAGAATATCGTTCAGATAAAGGGTTCCACCGTTTGCCTTCTCAAGAAAACAAGGGCTATCCAGTTCATCACCGATACCAAACAGCTCCTGCTCCATGCGAAACTCAGATAAAGCTCCGCAATTGACCGTAACAAAAGCTTCTTTAGAACGGGCTGACATATTATGAATCGCTTTAGCGACACTCTCTTTACCTGCGCCGTTTTCGCCGTAGATCAGAATACTGACATCCGTTGAACCAATGCGTTTTACCTGCTCCCTGAGCCGCTTCATGGAAACAGACTCACCAGCCAAGCCCATATCTTTGGTGCAACCATAGTTTGGCCACACCTTTCTCTCCAGTTTAAGCATGCCCAACTGGTGACCTATGGTGCTCTTTAGCTGAGCATCAGGGATCGGAGCCGTAAAAAAGTCGATACAGAAATTAACGATAAACTGGCAGATGGTATCTGACCCGAGTTGAGACTCGCGGATAAACGCCAGCCAGCGGACATGCTTATAACGACTTACCAGATTAGCAATACCGTTCAGGCTAAACTCATCCTGACTTAAATCGACAATACCAATACAAGGGCCAATTTCATTGAGTAGTGCATCAGCCTTACGTAAATCTCCACACTTCTGGCACTTCCAGCCAGCTTGTTCTAAAACAGATAACCAAGGCTCATGCGCGCCACCGACCACCACAAGAGAACCCGGAACAGAATCCATTCGGAATTGAGTACCCATGAAAGATCCTTTTATTTATTATTTACATTTGTACATGAAGAGTCTTATAAGCAAGTCATCTCTTATTAATATTAGTATCACAAGATGTACAATCCAAACCCTACATTATCGAGTCAGTTAGTTTTTTTTCTGTCTCAATATTAAGACTTAGCACAAGTTAACATCCCGTCAAGGAATAACGCCCTATTTTGCACCGGCAGCAGATAAAAAAACCCACTCATTTCGAGTGGGTTTAACAAGTTTATCACTTTATGTCAGAAGCTTATGCCGGTTCCTGAAAGATTACCGTATCAGCTTTCTCTGTATACTGACCCATTTTATGGAAGTTCAGATAGCGATAGGTGTCAGAAGCGGTTGCATCAATCTGCTTAGCGTACTCCAGATACTCTTCCTTAGTCGGAATCTTACCCAAAATAGCACCTACAGAGGCAAGCTCTGCTGAAGCAAGGTAAACATTAGCGCCAGTACCTAAACGGTTCGGGAAGTTACGGGTTGATGTAGAGATAACCGTAGACTTATCCGCCACACGGGCCTGGTTACCCATACATAGTGAACATCCCGGAGTTTCAATACGTACACCGGCACGGCCAAAGATACCGTAGTAGCCTTCTTCAGTGAGCTGATCCTTATCCATCTTAGTCGGAGGAGCAATCCACAGGCGCGTATCTAACTGACCAGCGTAGTTCTCCAGCAGTTTACCTGCCGCACGGAAGTGACCAATGTTAGTCATACAAGAACCGATAAACACTTCCTGAATTTCCGTACCCTGAACATCAGACAGAAGACGGGCATCATCAGGATCATTCGGTGCACAAAGAATCGGCTCTTTAACATCAGCAAGATCGATTTCGATTACGTGAGCGTACTCTGCATCGCTGTCTGCTTCCATCAGTTCAGGATTTGCCAGCCACTCCTGCATCGACTTAATACGACGCTCAAGTGTACGTACATCACCGTAGCCTTCTGAGATCATCCACTTCAGCATCACAATGTTGGAGTTCAGGTACTCTTCGATAGACTCCTGAGACAGTTTCACAGTACAGCCCGCAGCAGAACGCTCAGCTGATGCATCTGAAAGCTCAAATGCCTGCTCAACCGTCAGGTGCTCAACACCTTCAATCTCAAGTACACGACCTGAGAACTCATTGATCTTACCTGCTTTTTCAACCGTAAGCAGACCTTGCTTAATACCGTAATAAGGGATGGCATGAACAAGATCACGCAGAGTGATACCCGGCTGCATCTCACCTTTAAAGCGAACCAGAATAGATTCAGGCATATCCAGAGGCATCACACCCGTTGCCGCCGCAAAGGCAACCAGACCGGAACCTGCCGGGAAGGAGATACCCAGCGGGAAGCGGGTATGTGAGTCACCACCGGTACCAACGGTATCAGGCAGCAGCATTCTGTTTAGCCAGGAGTGAATAACACCATCTCCCGGACGAAGGGAAACACCGGCGCGATTCATAATAAAATCAGGCAGGGTATGGTGTGTGTTTACATCTACAGGTTTAGGGTATGCGGAGGTGTGACAGAACGACTGCATCACCAGATCAGCTGAGAAGCCCAGACACGCCAGATCTTTCAGTTCATCACGGGTCATCGGCCCTGTTGTGTCCTGAGAACCAACGGTAGTCATCTTAGGCTCACAGTAGGTTCCCGGACGGATACCTTCTACACCACAAGCTTTACCAACCATCTTCTGAGCAAGAGTATAGCCTGCACCCGTATCTTCAACGGCAACAGGACGACGGAACACGTCAGACGGCTCCAGTCCTAATGCTTCACGGGCACGGTCTGTCAGACCACGGCCGATGATCAACGGAATACGGCCACCAGCGCGAACTTCATCAATCAGTACGTCTGTCTTCAGACCAAACTCGGCAAGAACTTCATCAGTCTCATGATTTTTTACCTTACCTTCGTAAGGGTAAACATCAATCACGTCACCCATGTTCAGTTTAGAAACATCAACTTCGATAGGCAGTGCACCGGCATCTTCCATGGTGTTAAAGAAGATAGGGGCAATCTTACCGCCAAGTACATAACCACCAGCGCGTTTGTTTGGCACATTCGGGATATCATCACCCATAAACCAAAGCACTGAGTTGGTCGCTGATTTACGTGAAGAACCAGTACCGACAACATCACCAACATAAACCAGTTGATGGCCTTTCTCTTTCAACTGCTCAATCTGCTTAACAGGGCCGATAGTGCCGGCCTGATCAGGTGCAATACCGTCACGCTCGTTCTTCAGCATAGCAAGTGCGTGCAGCGGAATATCAGGGCGAGACCATGCATCCGGTGCCGGAGAAAGATCATCGGTGTTGGTTTCACCGGTAACCTTAAATACGGTTAAAGTGATCTTCTCTTTAAGTTCAGGTTTAGATAAGAACCATTCTGCTTCAGCCCATGAGTTAAGTACTTGCTTAGCGTACTGATTACCAGCTTTAGCTTTCTCTTCCACATCATAGAAGGCATCAAA
This sequence comes from Vibrio sp. SCSIO 43137, assembly GCF_028201475.1. NCBI lineage: Bacteria > Pseudomonadati > Pseudomonadota > Gammaproteobacteria > Vibrionales > Vibrionaceae > Vibrio > Vibrio sp. SCSIO 43137. The sequence goes on from NZ_CP116383.1 coordinate 2,743,917, forward strand.
CATTAGTAGGGTATGAGACAATGCTTCTGCAGAGATAGGTGCAAGTTCTTCATCATCGAGCAGTGAGATGAGTGGCTCGATATTATATCCGCCCTGCATAGTACCGAGAAGCTTTACCGCTTTCTCTTTACTTACAAGCGGTGAAGTCGCTTCACCTTTTGCAACAGCTGTCAGAAAGCCAGCTTTAACATAAGCTGCTTCATCAACGCCTGGCGGGATTCGGTTTTCTAACAGGTCAAGAATAAACTCTTCTTCACCTTTAGGTGGATTTTTTACAAGCTCTATTAATGCAGCTACTTGTTCTGCATCCAGTGGTTTTGCGACAACTCCTTCCACTGCACGTTCTTCGACGTGTTTTCGATAGGCTTCAAGCACGACTTATTCCTCTCATTGCGGTCCACTCTCTGGCTGAGAGTGAACATCCTTGGAAAACTTGGCTTCCTGCCGCAGATTATTATTTAGAAAAGAATTAATAAAACGACAGCGGCTAGGGGCCAAACTGTGCCAAGAGAATAGCAAATTTAACTAAAAATTAAAATCCATCCAATTTGACCAACATATCAACTTACGACTAAAGTTGTAATGTATGGAATATATATCACTATGAATTTTATAAGTTTTGTGAATCTAAATTAGACTAAAATGTATGGCCAAGAATTAAATAGGCAGAATTCCTGTTTCCTTCCGTTTTACCCAATGCAAACACAATCGGCCCGATTGGTGAGGCGATTCCTGCAAACAGAGAGCCGGCATGGTACAAGGGAGCATCCTTAATTTTCACTTTAGTATCGTTCCAGACCCCGCCATATTCGTACGAAGCACCAAGATAAACCGGTGCAGTAAACAGACCAAAGTCGTTTTCAAACCAGCGATACCGGTACACCAGACTGCTAAAGAACAGGTTCTGCCCGACCAGACTGTTTCGCGGAATGCCTGACAACCTGAGAAAACCACCAAGTTCCTTAGGGTCGATAGCCGGGTTATTGGAGGTTTTATCTTCCACAGCCCCATACTCCATATGGCCGACCAGAGTATGACTTTCCATACTGTATGCCCCCCGGGCTGACAGGGAGATCTCATGAACCAGATCATCTTTAAATTGCTGTACCTGAGTGACTTGACCATCAATGATTGCAGAGCCCTGCACTGAGTCATCAGAAATAAAGTATTCAGCGTTAAACATCACCCCTTTAGTCGGCAGGCTAAAATCATCAAGGGTATCAAGACGGTAGCGGGCAAAGGCCCCCTTTCTTATATAACTCGCTTTTCCGAACGCAGGAGCGGTTGTCAGACCAACACTTCCGTCTACATAGCGGACACCAGCGCGAAACTCCTGCCATAAGTGAGGCTGAAACCCCAAAGCAGCTTCGCCGCTAAACTCGGTATAAGTAGTAGATAATGAATTGTCTGCCATCTCCAGACTGGTTTCTGATCCCAGCCCGTCTACCGGACTGTTTTTCTTATCCTTGCTGTAGCTGATATCAACAATATTGAGCAGATACTGGTTACTAAAAAATGGTGAAGACCAGTTAGCAGATATCTGCCGGTCTGTACCCAGTTCGACATTAAGTTTTAGTTCGGCACCAAGACTATTCAGACCGGTAAAGTTGGTTGACACACCAATGGCATACTGACTGTCAGACTCAAAGTCCTCTTCAAGAAAGAAGCGGAAATTAACATAGTTGGGACCCCACTCTTTCTCTTTGACATTAAAAATAAGGTGGGTCTCATCATCTACATTTTCAAAATGGTAGGAGACAGTTTCAAAACGATCTAACGCATACAGGTTACGGACACTTGCTTCCAGTTGCTCTGTAGAAACACGGCTGCCTGACTCAACCCCTAAACGCTTGAGTACTAAATCGCTTCTATAGTGGGAGTGGTTGTTTAGCACGATATTATCAACCACCAGCTCATCGCCGTGTTTCAGCGTACGGCGTGCATCTTGTTTCTGATCGATATAGTTCTGATACTGAGCAGAAGAAACAGAATAACGCTTAAGCTTTTCTTTCTGTTTAATTGCTTCCTGATATCCCCACTGGAAGGCCTGTGGCATTTTATCAAACTCAGTGGTTTCCATATCACCGACGGCAGGCAGCAGCAAGGTATCCTGCTCTGACAGCTGATCCGTCTGCTCGTTGGTTGTACGTCGAACCAGATAGTTAGAGATCTGTCCCGCTACCGTCATCATATCGGTAACATCGTCTTCATCTAAATAATCGGTACTGATATCAACGGCAATGACAAAGTCAGCGCCCATCTGTTTGGCTAGATCCACCGGCATATTGTTGGTGACACCACCATCGACCAGCAGTTTACCGTCCAGAGGATAAGGAGGAAGCGCTCCGGGTACTGACATACTTGCCATCATGGCATCGGTCAGCAGCCCTTTATCAATAATCACTTCTTCCAGATGAACAATGTCCGTTGCCACAGCCCGATACCTTAAGGGAAGCTCATCAAAAGATTTGAAAGAGGGGTGGTTTCCGGACGTCTCCCTAAGGATCTGCATCATACCCTGCCCCTGCACTATCCCTTTAGGGGAGCGAATTTCACTCCAATTCAGACCCAGATCCGTGTTTATCTGATAGTAATCTTCATAAGCCTTATCTCTCACCCTTCTTTCACTTCGGTTAACTCTGTCTTTATAACCGTCATTCCAGTTAGTGGTGTAAATTAAGGATTCAATTTCGTCCGCACTCATGCCGGTCGCATAGAGCCCGCCGACATACGCTCCCATGCTGGTACCAGTAACTATATCTACTGGTATATGCATCTCTTCAAGGGCTTTCAGCACACCAATATGAGCTGCTCCTTTCGCACCACCACCAGCTAGCACTACCGCGATAACAGGCCGAGACGGTTTGACCGCTTCTGCCTCATTGCTCTCTTTTGCTGATGCCAGACTCTCTGCTGACACTACAGCAGGAAAAAGCAGGCAACTCATTACCAGCAGCTTAATGGCGGAACGAATGACTTTCATTCAATATCCTTATTCTTTAGGGACTTTGCATTTATCTTACTTAATTAAATAGTTTTTTTAACCAGTTAGTCCCTGACGAATCACACGTTTTACGCATCTTGCCGTTTTTGTCCCATACGGGTAACGTAAATTTGTTAGTGCAGTCCAGTTCAAATGCACCACTGCTGCTCTTTTTAAAGCCAAAAGTACTGACACCTTTCGGCCACGGCAAAGATAGTCGCTGAGGAACCCGCTCATTCAGATAGTCAGCATAGACCCTTAATGCTCCACTTGAACCGGTTAATTTAGTCGGTTTGTTATCGTCCCTGCCAACCCAGATAGTCACCACTTCCCGACCATCGACACCGACAAACCAGCTATCCCGGCTGTCATTACTGGTGCCTGTTTTTCCGGCCAGTGCCGCCCAGCCATATTTTCCCTGAAGATAACGTCCGGTTCCCTCAGCAACGGCTCTCTTCATCGCATAAGTTGTCAGCCAGGCTGCCTGTTCATCGACTGTCGCACTCATCTTAGGGATAAACTGATATAGGGTGTTATCGTCCAGATCTTTTACCACCCGAAGAGCCGACAGTTGCGCTTTCTTACCTGAGTTAGTCAGGGTCTGGAACATCTGGGAGACCTGAAACGGTGACAGAGAAAACGCCCCCAGAAACATCGCCGGTACAGGGCGAATCTCATTTCTGTCCACCCCGAGGGCATCCAGGGTATTTGATACCCTTGGAATGCCCAATTGCATGCCAAGACGTACCGTTGGAATATTCAGAGAGTAAGCAAGGGCTTTGTACAGAGGCACCTCACCACGGAACTTTTTATCAAAATTCTGTGGCTGCCAGACACTTCCTTTACTTCCCTTCAGCTTTATCGGTTGATCGTTCAGAGTAGTCGCCAGATTATACCGGGCAGGATCAGAAAGCGCCGTCAGATAAACAGCAGGTTTTACTAAAGAGCCTATCGGCCGGCTGGCATGTAACGCCCGGTTAAAGCCGTCATAGCCTACCTGTTTGCCGCCCACCATAGCGCGGATCTCACCTGTCTGCCGGTCAACGGCTACTGCTGCTGCCTCAAGCCCTTTTCCGTTTGTTTTTTCTAGCTGAGCAACTTTTCTGGAAACGGCTTTTTCCATCAACTGCTGAGAAACAGGATCCAAAGTAGTAAACAGGCGCAATCCTTTAAAGTTGTCAAAATTCTCACCTACCCGGTTTCTCAGCTCATTTTTCAGTTGCTGAAAATAGGCTGGCTGACGGCTGGCAATTTTAGGTTCTTTCTGAATATCAAGGTCGCGACTAACCGCCTGATCATATTGAGTGCCTGACAATATCTCCTGCTGCATCATCAGCCTGAGAACCAGATCCCGTCTCTCTTTCGCCCTTTCAGGGTATCGGATTGGGTTGTAATAAGAGGGGCCTTTAACCATACCTACTAACAGAGCCAGTTGATCGAATCTCAGCTCCTGCAGTGGAACGCCAAAATAAAAACGGGCAGCCAGACCAAAGCCGTGAACGGCCAGACCTTTCGCCTGCCCCAGATAAACTTCATTCAGGTAAGCTTCCAGAATACGGTCTTTGTCGTAGCGGTAGTCCACAATAAGGGCAATATAAGCCTCACGGATCTTGCGCCATAAGGTTTTTTCCCGTGATAAAAACAGATTCTTTGCCAGCTGTTGTGTCAGAGTACTTCCTCCCTGAACCGTACGGCCTGCTTTGATATTGGCCACCAGCGCCCTGAGGATAGAAGTGGGGGAAACCCCGTCATGCTGATAAAAATCTCTGTCTTCCGTTGTCAGCAAAGCATCGACTAGAAACTCTGGGAACTGCTCCCGCTTGAGGAACAGACGGGTCTGATCGACCTCTTTCTCAAGCATTCCCAGCATCTTAGGTTCGATGCGCAGGTAACCCATATCGCTTTTCTTCTCCAGTGAGGAGATGCGGTTCAGACCAAGATTATCGAAGTAGAGCATCACATGACGATCGGGCTGCGGCCCGTCTTCAAACTCAAACGGGCGACGGATTAATTCGATTTTAGTAGATGAAGAGGAGTACTCGCCAGGGTGACGCGGCTTACTCACCTTACGATAGTTGAGTACGTCCAGCTCCTGACACATTTCGTGAATACTGATCTCTTTGCCCGGATAAAGATCCAAAACACGGGCATAAACGACCGTCGGCAGATCGAAAATCTGACCATTAAACCGGGCTCTTACAACGGAGTCCAGATAAATACCGATAAAAATCAGTAACGCAACTACCGCCAGTGACAACTTCCAGCTAAAACCCCATAAGCGACGCAACAGGCCCGGTTTGCCCTTGCGGCCTCTGGTCGCTTTTTTCTTACCCGCCCCTTTTGCCGTCTTTCTTTTAGGCGTGGTTGCCGCTTTCCGGCTGTTTTTTTTAGGGGCTGAAGGTTTTTTATTTGTCATTTTTTAACTGTCGTTTTGTTTTAGTTGTCGCAATATGATTAGCCGGGTCATCGGGCCAGACATGCTTAGGGTAGCGCCCTTTCATCTCTTTCTGAACCTCTTTATAAGCTCCCTGCCAGAAAGCAGCCAAATCTGAGGTTATCTGCAATGGCCTTTGAGCCGGAGAGAGTAGTTCAAGAACAATCTTCTTAGTTCCGTTGGCAATAAGTGGTGATGCCTGCTCTCCAAACACTTCCTGCATCTTCACCGAAAGTTTCGGCTCTTTTCCCGGCTGATAATCAATTCTTTTCCGGCTGCCAGTCGGCAGCTGATAATGAGTCGGTAACAGAGCATCGATCTCCTGCCCTAACTGCCAGCCGATATAAGCACTCAATGCCGTCTGCAGATCAATTTTTTGCATCGACTTAACACTAGTTACCCCCGTCATAAAGGGCTCAAGCCACTGTTCCAGATTGTCCAGTAATCCTTCTTTGTCCAGAGGCGGCCACTGTTTTTCCGGGAACCATTCAGCAGCGCAACGATATCTATTAAGTAAGGCGTCACTTGCACTACTCCAGTTAAGGGACTTCAGTCCTTTTCTGCGGATATAAGTGAGTAAAGCCTGATTCAGCTTGCTCTTATCCGGTTCAGGCAGAGCTTCTCTGCTTACAATCAGTTTACCGAGACAAGATTGTGACTCTGCAACCAAGCGCCCTTTTTCTTCATTCCAGTCTACCTTCTCAACCTGAGTAAAGAGTTGCGGAAGTTGCTGCTGAAGCTGTTGGATATCCAATTCTGCAGCCAGAAAAATCCGGCTCGCCTGTTGCTGAGAGCGCATTAGCTCCACAGCCACAATATAGGCAGAAGCGGACAAAGGCTCTTCGGTTGAAATAAAGGCACCGTGTCCGTTAGCCAGAACAAATTGGCCGGAATGTTTGCCACGGTTCTGGGCAACTCTGTCCGGGTATGCCATGGCAAGGCAGACTCCGATAGCCTGTTCAGCAATATCGGTCTTATCAAAGCTAAACCTGAAACGGGCTGCTAGTGTCTTGATGCGTTTCTCCAGAACTCTCTGCTTGTTATGCCTTGCCGATTTAACAAGATAGATTCCCTGAGCAATATCCAGATATTGATGGCCGGTTTCTTCAATAAGAGCTACCAGCGCCAATGCACAGCTGATAAGCATTTTTTGCTTAGTCGCCGCCGCGTGATGCAGCATGGCCGCCATTCTCGGTTCCAGACCGGAAGCGGACATCTCTTTTCCGGCTGCGGTTAGTGTTTTCTCAGCCGTCGTAATACCTAGTCTGCTCAGCAGTTGATAGCCTTGTTCAACAGCCGCTGAAGGAGGGGTGTCCAGCCACGCCAGAGCTTGTACATCGGTCGATCCCCACTGCGACAACTCCAGACAGAGAGAAGAGAGATCGGAGCGTAAAATCTCAGCCTGAGGCACCTTAGCCTGCTGCTTGAGTTGCTCCTGACTGTACATTCTGACACAGATCCCCTCTTCAAGGCGTCCTGCCCGTCCGGCTCTCTGCTCTGCCGATGACTGCGCTATACGCACCTCTTCTAAACGGGTGACGCCACTGTTTAAATCAAATCTGGCAACACGTTCCAGTCCTGAATCAATAACAACCCGGATCCCCTCAATAGTCAGAGAGGTTTCAGCAATATTGGTCGCCAATACAATTTTACGTTTGCCGTTAACAGTAGGTGCGATCGCCTTTTGTTGCTCAGCAAAGTCCAGTTGCCCGTATAGGGGGCAGATATCAACATCTGCGGCAATGCCCTCTAAACGCTGAGATAACTGCTTAATCAGAGCTACTCCCGGTAGAAACACCAGTATTGAGCCTTGTTCGTTTTCAACAACAGAAGACACTTTACGGTATATTGCGTCAGCAACTCTTTCATTGGTTCTTAACGGTGCGTATCTATGCTCAACGGGATAACTTCTTCCGTGGGACTCAATATAAGCCGCCTGAGGAAGCAGTGTCTGAAGGGCTTGCTGATCCAGTGTCGCTGACATCACCAGAAGTTTAAGGTCATCTCTCAAGGCCTCCTGCACTTCCAGACTAAATGCCAGAGCACAATCGGCATGCAGACTACGCTCATGAAACTCATCGAAGATCAGCAGGTCAATACCGTCCAGTTCCGGTTGCGACTGAATCATCCGTGTCAGAATACCTTCCGTAACAATCTCTAACTTGGTATCGGCACTCACCCTGCTTTCGCCCCGGATACGATACCCCACCTGTCCGCCCACTTTCTCACCTAACTGCCCGGCCAGATAAGCGGCAATGTTTTTCGCTGCCAGCCTTCTCGGCTCCAGCATCACTATTTTTCCCTTTATCCAGTTCTGACCTAAAAGCGTCAGGGGCAATAAAGTAGACTTACCGGCTCCGGGTGGGGCTTTCAGGATTAATTGCTGATTGTTCTGCAGCTTTTCCAGTAGCGGGGTGATAACAGATTCAATGGGAAGTTGTGACAATGGGAAACCTTAGCCTGTAGAATGGAGCAGAGCCTTCAATTTAAAGAAAATAAGCAGATTGTAAAGAGACTGGATAAACAGTAAAGATGAGATTTGACCCAGAGCTAAAAAGCGCCACTCTGATTAAGCGCTATAAACGATTTCTTGCCGATATAGAACTAACAGACGGAGAACAAACCACCATACATTGCGCCAATACCGGGGCAATGACAGGTTGTGCCGATGCAGGGAATACTGTCTGGTACTCAACATCAGATAACCCGAAACGAAAATACCCCCATAGCTGGGAATTAAGCCAGACCCAAAATGGCGACAAAATCTGTGTTAACACCCAGAGAGCAAACCAGTTAGCCGTTGAAGGGATCAATAACGGAACCATCGTTGAACTGGCCGGATACGATAATCTGCGGACAGAGGTCAAATATGGCAGTGAAAATAGTCGAATTGATATCTATCTTGATTCCGAAAACAGAACTCCGTGCTATATTGAAGTGAAAAGCGTGACTTTGCTCGAAGAAAATCAAGAGCGTCCCGGGCTGGGTTATTTTCCCGATGCCGTCACCACCAGAGGCCAGAAGCATCTGCGTGAACTCACAGAAATGGTCAATTCTGGGAGCAGGGCTGTACTTTTGTTTACGGTTTTACATTCAGGGATTGAAAAAGTATCCGTTGCACACCATATAGATGCAACTTATTCACAATTACTAAAACAAGCAAAAGAAGTTGGTGTTGAGATACTCTGCTATAAAGCCGAGTTATCAGAAAGTGAGATTCGTCTTGTTGAAGCAGTTGAGTTTATTGACTAACTGTGAAAAATGATGGGATCTTCACACTGAAAGCAAATAGAAAATTTCTGTATTTGCTTCCAGCTTTTCTTTCTGCTAAAAATACCCGCCTTAAAATTAGCTGCTTATCAGCTGATTATTGGTGTATGTAGGAGATGAGGTATGCCAGAAAAGAAAAAAGCGCTAGGCATCCTAGCCATTGCAGGAGTGGAGCCATACCAAGAGAAGGCTGGTGAAGAGTATATGTCACCAGAGCAAATGGCTCATTTTACTAAGATTTTAGAAGCTTGGCGTAATCAACTTATGGACGAAGTTGAGCGTACTGTGCACCATATGCAGGACGAAGCAGCAAACTTCCCGGATCCTGTTGACCGTGCGTCTCAGGAAGAGGAGTTCAGCCTTGAACTTCGCAACCGTGACCGTGAACGTCGCCTGATTAAGAAGATTGAGAAAACACTGCTTAAGATTGAAGAAGATGACTTTGGCTTCTGTGAATCATGCGGTGTTGAAATTGGCGTTCGTCGTCTGGAAGCGCGTCCGACAGCAGACCTTTGCATCGACTGTAAAACTCTTGCAGAGATGAAAGAGAGACAGATGCAGGGATAATCCTGAATTATTCTTAAAAGGGAGCGAATGCTCCCTTTTTTGTTTCAGCCACTAAAGTAACAAACTATGACATACATTGGCCGATTTGCCCCCTCTCCGTCCGGTCCCCTCCATTTTGGTTCGCTGGTAGCCGCTTTAGGCAGCTACTTTCAGGCAAAGTCCAACCGCGGCCGCTGGCTGGTACGCATTGAAGATCTGGATCCACCACGGGAGATGCCCGGCGCAACTCAGTTAATCCTGCAGGCGCTGGAGAGTTACGGCCTGCACTGGGATGGTGAAGTTATCTACCAGAGTCAACGTCACCACATTTATCAACAGCAAATCGACCGTTGGCTGAACTCAGGTCAGGCCTACTACTGCCGTTGTACCCGTAAGCAGATAAAAGCATCGGGCGGATACTACCAAGGTACCTGCCGTGAGCTGAACTGGGCTCCGCAGGAAAGTGCCGTGCGGTTAAAGATGACCTCTCCTGTCTACCGTTTTACCGACGAAAAACATGGTGAGATAGCGATTCCAGACGCGCTTGCGGAAGAAGACTTTATTATCAAGCGACGTGACGGGCTTTATGCCTATAATCTGGCCGTTGTTATTGATGATATCGAACAAGGCGTGACAGAAGTGGTTCGCGGCGCGGATCTTATTGAACCGACAGGCCGCCAACTTAGCCTGTATAAAATACTGGGCCAAAAGCCTATCAATTATCTGCACCTGCCTCTGGCCACTGACAGCAGTGGAAGCAAGCTCTCTAAACAGAATCATGCACAGGCAATAGATATCACTAACCCGCGCCCGACTCTTATTCAGGCGATGCAATTTCTAGGCTTAAGCCTTCCTCAACAAGTTCAGCAGAGTAGCGTAGATGAGATTCTGCACTGGGGATGTAAAAACTGGTCACTTTCTGTACTATCGGCTGAGTTCAAAATCACATCAGCATTCTCAAACGGTGAACACTAGGATATGATTAGCCGCAAAATATAAGCGACCATTTTTATAGATAAAAGTATTTATAACAGGGCTTATATAAGTAACAGCATTTATAACCGGGCTTGTTTATGCACTGCGTAAAAGTGAGTGCAATTTAGATAAGTGACCGGCATAGGAGATACCACTCTGAACATTATCACCCGTGATGAACACTCCATTTCAAGGCAGGACATCAGTCCCAATGCCCTAAAAGTACTCTACCGTCTGAACAAAGCCGGCTACGACGCATTTCTGGTCGGCGGCGGTGTACGAGATCTTCTTTTAGGTAAACAGCCAAAAGATTTTGATATTGCCACCAATGCAACCCCTGAACAGATTCGTCAGCTTTTCAGAAATTGCCGCCTGATCGGCCGCAGATTCAGACTGGCTCATATTATGTTTGGCCGCGAAATCATTGAAGTCGCCACCTTCCGCGGGCACCATCAGCAACCGACAAAAAATATTTCTGCCCAATCTGATGAAGGCATGCTGCTAAGGGACAATGTCTATGGCAGCATCGAAGAAGATGCCGAGCGCCGTGACTTTACCATCAATGCCCTCTACTACAACATTGCCGACTACAGTATTCACGACTACACCGAAGGGATGGAAGATCTGGATGACAGCCTGATCCGCCTGATTGGCGATCCTGAAACCCGTTACCGTGAAGATCCGGTGCGTATGCTGAGGGCAATCCGTTTTGCTGCCAAACTGGATATGGATATCTGCGATACCACAGCCGATCCGATTCTGGATCTGGCCTATCTTCTGGAAGATATTCCTGCCGCCAGACTGTTTGAAGAGTCACTCAAACTGCTGCAGTCCGGACAAGGTCTGGAAACCTACTATCTGCTAAGAGACTACGATCTGTTTAAACCGCTGTTCCCTATTATCGCTAAAGATTTTACTGATCACGGTGAAACCGAAGCAGAACAGATGCTTGAACTTGTTTTAGAGTCAACCGACAGGCGCATCAATGAAGGTAAGCGTATCAACCCGGCCTTTATGTTTGCCGCTATGCTCTGGTATCCGCTGAAAAAAGAAGCTCAATCCCTGATGGATGAGAAAGGCTTCAGTTACTACGACGCCATTATGGAAGCGAGCAATACCGTTCTGGATATTCAGGTGAAAAGTCTGGCTATCCCGAGACGTCATACGGCTACCATACGTGAAATCTGGCAACTTCAGCTCAGGCTGCCAAGACGAAACGGTAAGCGTGCCCAGCGCCTGATGGAATTGAATAAGTTCCGGGCAGGTTTTGATTTCCTTGAAATGCGCGGCAAAATCGAAGGCGGAGAAACAGCAGAGCTGGCAGCCTGGTGGCACACTTACCAGAATGCTGATAAGGCTACCCGTCAAACCATGGTTAACGGACTGGGTCAGGATAAGTCCGGTTATCGCCGTCGCCGTAACTACCGCAACAAAAAGAGCAAAGCCAAATCATGAACCGGGTATACATTGCCGTAGGCAGCAACCTGTCGGATCCGGTTCAGCAGGCTAAACAAGCCATTGATGCGCTGAAAAAGCTTCCCGACTCACAGTTTATTCAGGCCTCTTCGCTATATAGTAGCAAGCCAATGGGGCCTGAAGACCAGCCGGATTACATTAACGCCGTGGTCCAGATAGAGACGCAACTCTCACCAACTGACCTACTTGACCAGACCCAGCGCATAGAACTGGAACATGGCCGCGTCAGAAAAGATGAACGCTGGGGACCAAGAACACTGGATCTGGATATCCTGTTATATGGTGAGCAGATTATTGAGACAGAACGGCTGACCATTCCCCATTACGGAATGAAGACAAGAGAGTTTGTTCTCTACCCTCTTGCAGAGATTACACCCAACCTGATTCTCCCTGACGGCAGCGAGCTGCAAGTTCTGCTACAGTCAGTCGCGAGAAACGGACTCAGTATCTGGCAGGCTTAGCCGGTAGCTGATAAGGAAAAACTATGAAAAAAATAACCATTAACGACCTGATCAAGTGGAAGCAGGAAGGTGAAAAGTTTGCATCTTCAACCGCCTATGACGCCAGTTTTGCCCAGCTGTTTGAGCAGCAGCAGATGCCGGTTCTTCTTGTTGGTGACTCTCTTGGCATGGTTCTGCAGGGAAAAAATGACACTCTGCCGGTAACGGTAGAGGATGTTGCTTATCACACCCGTTGTGTGCGTGCAGGCAGCCCAAACTGTCTGCTAATGGCGGATATGCCCTTTATGAGTTACGCCACGCCAGAACAAGCGTGTGACAGTGCAGCCACCCTGATGAGAGCAGGCGCGAACATGGTCAAGCTGGAAGGCGGTGCATGGTTAGTCGATACGGTTAAAATGCTGACAGAGCGTGCTGTTCCAGTGTGTGCTCACCTTGGCCTGACACCTCAGTCTGTCAACATTTTTGGCGGCTATAAGGTGCAAGGCAGAGATCAGGAAAAAGCCGATAAAATGGTTGAGGAAGCTCTGGCTCTGGAAGCCGCCGGTGCACAAATCGTTCTGCTTGAATGCGTACCTGCCTCTCTGGCAGAGCGCATCACTAAAGCGGTTAAGGTTCCGGTTATCGGTATTGGTGCAGGTAATGTCACTGACGGTCAGATTTTGGTTATGCACGATATGTTTGGTATCTCAGCCAACTATATGCCTAAATTCTCCAAAAACTTTCTGGCTCAGACCGGAGATATCAGAACAGCCGTAACTCAGTATATCGAAGATGTGAAATCCGGTGATTTCCCAAGCCCGGATCACACAATAGCGTAAGGCAGAGCAATGCAAACATTCTCAGAAACACGGCTTCTCAGGGAGCAGTTAACCCTCTGCCGTCAGAAGGGCCAGAAAATCGCCTTCGTTCCGACTATGGGTAACCTGCATAACGGCCATCTGACTCTGGTCAGAGAGGCTCAGAAACGTGCAGATATCGTTGTTGTCAGTATCTTTGTCAACCCAATGCAGTTTGAGCGTGCTGACGATCTGAATAACTACCCACGTACCCTGCAACAGGACCTATCCAAGCTAGAAGCTGACGGGGTGAACTATGTGTTTACTCCGACTCCGGCTCTGATGTATCCCCACGGGCTGGATAAACAGACCTTTGTTGAAGTGCCGGAAATCTCCCATATTCTGGAAGGCGCTTCCCGTCCGGGCCATTTTCGCGGCGTAGCCACCATTGTCACTAAACTGTTTAATATCGTTCAGCCCAATGTGGCCTGCTTTGGTGAGAAAGACTTCCAGCAACTTGCTGTTATCCGTCAGATGGTCACTGATCTCTGTATGGATATAGAGATCATCGGTGTGGCAACCGTACGTGAAGAGGATGGCCTTGCCATGAGCTCGCGGAACGGCCTGCTTACAGCAGAAGAGCGTCAGTCAGCACCTGCCGTTGCCCGTGCCATGAATCAGATAGGGCAGCAGTTAGAGCAAGGTGAGTGTGATATCGACGGACTTATTGAAAAAGCCAACGCACAGCTTATTCAGGCAGGTTTTAAGCCTGATGAGATCTTTATCCGTGATGCCAGAACTATGCAGCCACTGACGCAAGCGTCTGAGCAGGCGGTTATTCTGATGTCCGCCTTCTTAGGCAAAGCAAGGCTGATTGATAACAAGGTAGTGACTCTGTCTCGTTAACAGCAACAGATCGCTATAGTGAAGAATAGAAAAGGGAGCAGATAGTATTATCGGCTCCCTTTTTACATTGCGCTAACTTCTAAGACCAATACCGCGGCTGACCAGATAATGAGCCACCAGATAGAGTGCCAGTACAAAGGCAGACAGCACGCCAAAAGAGGTAACAATGCCTACATCCGATACGCCCAAAAATCCATAACGGAAGGCGTTCACCATATAAACAATCGGGTTTATCTTCGAGACACCCTGCCAAAACTCCGGTAACAGACTAATGGAATAGAACACCCCGCCAAGGTAAGTAAGCGGCGTCAGTACAAAGGTCGGTATAATGGAGATATCATCAAAGGTCTTGGCAAATACCGCGTTTATTAACCCGCCAAGGGAAAATACAACCGAAGTCATAAATACCGTGGCAATAATAATGCCCCAGTGATCCACCTGAAGATCGACAAACAGCAGAGATACCAGAGTAACGATAAAACCTACCGCTAAACCTCTGGCGACACCGCCCATAACAAAGCCGAAGATAATCACATAGTTGGGTACCGGAGCGACCAGTAACTCTTCAATATTTCGCTGAAACTTTGAACTAAAGAATGAAGACGCCACGTTAGAGTAGGAGTTAGTAATCACCGACATCATAATCAGACCCGGCACAATATACTCCATATAGCTAAAGCCATTCATCTCACCAATTCTCGAACCGATAAGGTTACCGAAAATAATAAAATAAAGCGTCATGGTGATGGCCGGCGGAACCAGTGTCTGTACCCAGATACGGGTAAAGCGGTTGATCTCTTTGGTTAATAAGCTTTTAAAAGCAGTCCAGTACAACTGATACATTTAATTTCCACTCTGTTCTCTGACAATTCCCACAAACAACTCTTCCAGTCGGTTGGCCTTATTCCTCATGGATAAAACCTTAACTCCCTGAGCCGATAGCTGGGAGAAAATCTGGTTCAGCCCCTGAGATTTATCGATCTCAATTTCAAGAGAATCATTCTCCAGCCGGGATGAATTGACACCTTCAAGATCTGGCTGTTCACTGCCCGGCTCAAGATCGAGAATAAAGGTTTCAACATGCAGCTTATTCAGCAAGGCTTTCATACTGGTATTTTCAATCAGTTCACCACGATTGATAATACCGATATTGCGGCACAGCATCTCTGCCTCTTCGAGGTAATGAGTGGTGAGGATAATGGTAATCCCCTGCTCATTAATCTTCTTAAGGAACTCCCACATGGAGCGCCGCAGCTCGATATCAACACCGGCAGTAGGTTCGTCCAGAATCAGGATCTGGGGCTCATGCATCAAAGCCCGGGCAATCATCAGCCTGCGCTTCATACCGCCGGAGAGGTTCCGGGCGCGTTCTGTCCGCTTCTCCCATAGATCCAGCTGGCTAAGATACTTTTTCGCTCTCTGTTTTGCTAACTCTGTAGAAACGCCGTAATAACCCGCCTGCTGTATAACGATCTGCTCAACGGTCTCAAACTGGTTAAAGTTAAACTCCTGAGGGACCAGCCCCAAATGCTGCTTCGCCAGCTCCAGCTCTTTATCTATGCTATGACCGAATACCGATACCTCTCCGCTGGTTTTGTTTACCAGAGAGGAGATTATCCCGATAGTAGTCGATTTACCGGCTCCGTTAGGGCCAAGCAGCGCATAAAAGTCGCCTTTTTTTACCTTAAGGCTTACGCCTTTCAGGGCTTCAAAGCCACCGGCGTAGGTTTTTCTTAAATCACTAATTTCCAGTGCGTACATAATCTTATTCTTGTTCCGACAACTGCAAACAAAGATGGGGATGAAATAGCAAAAAACAACGGTTTTATTAGATAAATCTAAAATTACTGTTGCTGACAAAGAGGTGATTTTCCGATTTCTATTGACTACTCTTACCAGTTAATAAAATGTAAATATTAGTCAATATTTGCAAGTACCTTTTCATAAGCTTGTGTATAGTAATGCGATTACAGAGGAAATATACATGCCAGATATTAAGAATTTATTTGATAAAAACGCGGCCTGGTCAGACAAAATGACCGCTGAAAGCCCGGAGTATTTCACTAAATTAGTTAACCGACAAAGACCTGAGTATCTATGGATTGGATGTTCAGATAGCCGTGTACCAGCAGAGTTATTAACCGGACTGGATTCTGGCGAGCTATTCGTGCACAGAAACGTGGCCAATCAGGTGATTCATACTGATCTAAACTGCCTGTCCGTAGTTCAGTACGCCATTGATGTCCTGAAAGTCAAGCACGTAATCGTATGTGGTCACTATGGCTGCGGTGGTGTAAATGCATCTATCGAAAACCCTAAGCTTGGCTTAATCAACAACTGGATTCTGCATATCCGCGATCTCTACATCAAGCATAAAAGCTGGCTGAGTGAGCTGCCGGAGGAACAGGTTGGAGACAAGCTGTGCGAGATTAACGTTGCAGAGCAGGTTTATAACCTTGGTAACTCAACCATAATGCAAAATGCATGGGAGCGAGGCCAGAAAGTAGATGTTCACGGTGTTATCTACGGTATCGGAGACGGAAAACTGGTCGACCTTGGTATGCGCTGCGATAGTCAGGAGTCACTGGACAATGTTTATCAGCAGGCGCTGGATAAAATAACCCAAAACAAACTTTCACGTTAAACAACAGAAAAAGGGAGGCCAAACGATTGCCTCCCTTGAATTTAAAAAAAGTTTCCGTCTCAGTTACTCCTGAGGTACTACCTTACCTATGTATGGTAAATGACGATATTTCTGAGCGTAGTCAATACCGACGCCGACAACAAACTCATCCGGAATCTCAAATCCTACCCACTTAACATCCACCTCAACTTCACGACGTGAAGGCTTATCCAGTAAGGTACAGATCTGAATAGAATTTGGCTCCCTGATAGAAAGGATCTCACACACCTTGCTCAGAGTATTGCCGGTATCAATAATATCTTCGACCAGAAGAACATCTTTGCCTTTGATATCATCATCAAGATCTTTAAGGATTCTGACATCCCGCGAGCTCTCCATCGAATCGCCATAGCTGGATGCAGTCATAAAGTCGACAGAATGTCCTTTTTCAATTGCACGTGCCAGATCAGCCATAAAGACAAACGAGCCTCTCAGTAAGCCAACTAAAACAAGATCTTCTGACTCTCCATAATACTCAGTAATTTGTTTCCCTAATTCCTGAACTCGTTTCTGTACCTCTTGCTCAGAGATCATCACTTCAACTGTATGTTTCATGCTCTACTCGTTTCGTTAACACCAGTGCGTATTATACGCTTGCTATCAGAAATTGCGGCAGAAATATTACTTAACAAGTTAACTAACCCTTATTGTTGAAAATGTTACTTTGATCCAAGCCAACAAATAAAATCAGTAATTTTTTTGCTAAGTCTCAAATTAGTGACATAAATATAAACAAGAGTAATTGACCTAAAATATATGCACCTGTACACTCATAGAGCTTATATATATAAGATATAAGTTAAAGAAATATAATTTAAACAACATCTTGGCAAGGTAAACACTATTATGGATATGGTAACGAAACGTCCACGGACTAGGCTTTCCCCACAAAAAAGAAAACTTCAATTGATGGATATCGCATTAGAAGTTTTCGCCCGCAGAGGTATCGGTCGCGGTGGCCACGCTGATATCGCTGAAGTTGCACAAGTATCAGTTGCAACGGTATTTAACTACTTCCCGACTCGTGAAGATCTGGTTGATGAAGTATTGCATCATGTAGTACGTAATTTCTCCGGCTTCCTTAACGAAAATATCGACACTTCACTGCATGCAAAAGAGAACCTGAAAAACATCTGTCACTGTATGATTGATCTGGTTGAAGAAGACAGCCACTGGCTAAAAGTCTGGTTTGAGTGGAGTGCTTCCACCCGTGACGAAGTGTGGCCTCTTTATATGTCACTGAACAAGAACAGCCGCCTGTTAGTACAGAGCATGTTTGAGCAGTCTATCAGCCGCGGCGAAATCTGCGATAAGCAAGACACAGAGAACCTGACGAAGATGTTCCAGGCTATCTGCTACGCTATCTATCTGGAAGCGCACAGAGGAACAGACAGAGAGCATCTTGAGATGTTTGCCGACAGCTTCCTGAATATGCTGTGCATCTATAAAGATGATCAATAAGCACTAGGCTGCATTGTAAAAAGCGACCGTTTTATCGGTCGTTTTTTTATATAAAAAAACCGCCGGTAAAGGCGGTTTTTATCATTCAGTCAAAGTATTAATTACTTTTTCTTCTTCGCTTTAGGGTTTGGAAGATCCGTAACCGTACCTTCAAACACTTCTGCAGCCAGACCTACTGATTCATGTAGTGTCGGGTGAGCGTGAATAGTCAGAGCGATATCCTCTGCATCACAACCCATTTCGATAGCCAGACCAATTTCACCCAGAAGCTCACCACCGTTAGTACCGACAATGGCACCACCGATAACACGATGAGTCTCTTTATCGAAGATTAGCTTAGTCAGGCCGTCAGAGCAGTCAGATGCGATAGCACGACCAGATGCAGCCCAAGGGAAGGTCGCTACTTCGTACTTAATGCCTTCTTCTTTCGCTTCTTTCTCTGTCTTACCAACCCATGCTACTTCCGGCTCAGTATAAGCGATAGAAGGAATTACTTTAGGATCGAAGTAGTGCTTCTTACCAGAGATAACTTCTGCGGCTACATGGCCTTCATGCACACCTTTGTGCGCCAGCATTGGCTGACCAACAATGTCACCGATAGCGTGGATATGAGGTACGTTAGTACGCATCTGCTTATCAACATTGATAAAGCCACGCTCATCAACTTCAACACCTGCTTTTTCAGCGTCGATCAACTTACCGTTTGGTACACGGCCAATAGCAACCAGAACCGCATCATAACGCTCAGCTTCTGCCGGTGCTTTCTTGCCTTCCATAGAGACGTAGATACCGTCTTCTTTGGCTTCAACAGCAGTCACCTTAGTCTGAAGCATCAGGTTGAACTTGTTCTTAATACGCTTGGTGTACACTCTGACAATATCTTTGTCAGCTGCCGGAATCACCTGATCGAACATTTCAACAACATCGATCTGAGAACCCAGTGAGTGATACACGGTACCCATTTCTAGACCGATAATGCCACCACCCATGATAAGAAGTTTCTTCGGTACTTCTTTCAGTTCCAGAGCGTCTGTTGAATCCCAGATACGTGGATCTTCATGAGGAATAAACGGAAGTTTAATCGGACGTGAGCCGGCAGCAACAATAGCGTTATCAAAGTTAATGGTGGTTTTACCTTCTTCGCCATCCACTTCGATGCTGTTTGCACCGGTAAATTTACCGTAGCCATTTACAACAGTTACTTTACGCATCTTAGCCATACCGCCAAGACCACCAGTCAACTGCTGGATTACCTTCTCTTTCCAGAGACGGATTTTATTAATATCTGTCTGAGGCTCGCCAAATACAATGCCGTGATCGGCCAGAGCTTTCGCTTCTTCAATCACTTTTGCTACGTGAAGCAGTGCTTTTGAAGGGATACACCCAACATTAAGACAAACACCACCTAATGAGCTATAACGCTCTACTAATACAGTTTCCAATCCTAGGTCTGCACAGCGGAAAGCGGCAGAGTAACCCGCTGGTCCCGCACCAAGCACTACTACCTGGGCTTTAATTTCTTTGCTCATTGTGACCTCTTGTAGTCATTATCCCTAACAGGCTGATTTTGAGTTTCTTTTCAGACCACGACAGTTTACAAAGATGTTAACAAGGTGAAAAGAAAATCACTGAAGCCTGTGAGCTACACAACAATTCCTTTACAGTTTTCCTGTGGCGGAATCGGTTGCTCTGTTTTTTAAAGCAAGGTGGCCCGTAAGCCACCTTGTTCTGTTATGAATTACAGTACTAAGCGACGAATGTCAGATAGGCATCCGTTTAAGTAAGTAATAAAGCGTGCACCTTCCGCTCCGTCAACCACACGGTGATCGTAGGAAAGCGAAAGTGGAAGCTGTAGACGTGGAATGAAATCCTGACCATTCCAGACAGGCTTCATCTCAGATTTAGACACACCCAGAATGGCTACTTCAGGTGCATTCACAATCGGAGTAAAGGCTGTACCGCCAATGCCACCAAGACTAGAAATTGTAAAACAACCACCCTGCATATCAGCAGCGGTCAGTTTACCTGCGCGAGCCTTCTTAGATACGGCCATCAGCTCTTCAGACAACTCATAAATGCCTTTCTTATTCACGTCTTTAAAGACAGGAACAACCAAGCCATTCGGAGTATCTACTGCAATACCGATGTTGACGTATTTCTTCAGTATCAGGCTTTCACCATCTTCAGAAAGTGACGAGTTAAATGTAGGGAATGCTTCCAGTGCTTTTGCTGCGGCTTTCATAATGAATACCAGCGGCGTAATTTTAACACCAGAATCCTTTTTCGCCTCAATTGCATTCTGTTCTTTACGGAACTTTTCCAGTTCTGTGATATCAGCGTTATCCCACTGTGTAACGTGAGGGATCATTACCCAGTTACGGTGCAGGTTAGCACCAGAAATCTTCTTAATTCTGGATAGCGGCTGAGTCTCGATATCACCAAATTTGGAGAAATCGATGTTTGGCCAAGGCAGCAGACCAAGCGCACTGCCGTCACCTTTACCAGACGCAGCACCTGACTCAAGACGTTTCAGCGCTTCTTTAACGTAGCTCTGTACATCTTCTTTCAGGATGCGGCTCTTACGGCCGGTACCTTTAACTTTAGAAAGGTTTACGCCAAACTCACGGGCGATACGGCGTACCACAGGAGAGGCATGAGCATACTCGTGGTTTTCCTGGAAATCACCTTTCTCTGCCGGAACAGGAGCAGCGGCTTTCGGCGCTTCTTTCGCAGCAGCAGGTGCGTCTGCTTTAGGCACTTCAGCCTGAGGCACTGACGGTGCAGCCGCCGGAGCAGAACCCACAGTTTCAAATACCATAATAAGAGAACCGGTAGAAACCTTGTCGCCTTCTGCTACTTTGATCTCTTTCAGTACACCGGCAAAAGGAGCAGGAACTTCCATTGAAGCCTTGTCACCTTCAACAGTGATCAGAGACTGCTCTTCTTCGATAGCATCACCAACAGAAACCATGATCTCTGTTACTTCTACTTCGTCACCGCCGATATCAGGAACATTCACTTCTTTCAGCTCAGCAACCGCGGCAGCCGGAGCTGCAGCAGGCGCTTCGGCCGGAGCAGGTGCCGCAACGGCACCCTCTTCAGCTTCAAAGATCATAATCAGAGAGCCGGTGGTTACCTTGTCGCCTTCTGCAACTTTGATCTCTTTTACTACACCCGCCTGTGAGGCAGGAACTTCCATTGAAGCCTTATCACCTTCAACAGTAATCAGCGATTGCTCTTCTTCAACCTTGTCGCCAACGCTTACAAGGATCTCGGTAACTTCAACCTCATCGGCACCAATATCAGGTACATTAATTTCGATTGCCATTATTCTTTCCTACCTCTTAAGCGTATAGCGGGTTTGTTTTTTCTGTGTCGATATCAAACTTCTTGATGGCTTCTGCAACCACAGATTTCTCGATATCACCACGTTTCGCCAGTTCATTCAGTGCAGCAACTACTACGTATCCTGCATTTACTTCAAAGTGGCGACGCAGGTTGTCACGGCTGTCAGAGCGGCCAAAGCCATCAGTCCCCAGAACCTTATAAGATTCAGAAGGCATAAATGCACGAACCTGCTCTGCATAGTTCTTCATGTAGTCAGTCGCAGCGATTGCAGGCTCACTACCCATTACCTCAGCAATGTAAGGAACTTTCGCTTCTGCTTCAGGGTGAAGCATGTTGTAACGCTCAGCTTCCTGACCATCACGGGTCACTTCGTTGAATGAAGTAACAGAGAAGACATCAGAAGAAACGCCGTACTCTTCGCTCAGGATTGCTGCAGCTTTACGTACTTCATTCATGATAGTACCGGAGCTCATCAGCTGAACTTTAGCCTTACCTTTAGCGGTGTGGCTTTCCAGCTTATAGATACCTTTACGGATACCTTCTTCAGCGCCTTCAGGCATTGCAGGCATTGCGTAGTTTTCGTTCATCAGAGTCAGGTAGTAGAACACGTTCTCCTGCTCACCATACATACGACGGATACCGTCTTGCATGATTACCGCTACTTCGTAAGCAAACGTCGGGTCATAAGAGATACAGTTAGGAACTGTGCCAGCCATAATATGGCTGTGACCATCTTCGTGTTGCAGACCTTCACCGTTCAGGGTAGTACGACCGGCTGTTGCACCTAACAGGAAGCCACGCGCCTGCTGGTCACCCGCCATCCATGCCATATCACCAACACGTTGGAAACCAAACATTGAGTAGTAGATATAGAACGGGATCATTGGCAGATCGTTGGTGCTGTATGACGTAGCAGCTGCTACCCATGAAGACATAGCACCCAGTTCGTTGATACCTTCCTGCAGAACCTGACCAGATTTAGCTTCTTTATAGTAAGAAACGATATCACGATCCTGTGGGGTGTATTTCTGACCACGAGGGTTATAAATACCTACCTGACGGAACAGGCCTTCCATACCAAAGGTACGGGCTTCATCAGCAATAATAGGAACAATGTTCTTACCAATGTTTTTGTTCTTCAGCAGAACGTTCAGGGCACGAACAAAGGCCATTGTTGATGAGATATCACGCTTCTGCTCTTCAAGCAGAGGCTTAAACTCTTCTAGCTCAGGAGTAATAAATTCCTGAGTAAACTTAGGCAGACGTACTGGCGTATAACCGTGTAGGGAAGAACGACGGGCATGCAGATATTCATACTCTTTCGAACCTTCTTCCAGCTTCAGATACGGCAGTGTTTTTAGATCTTCATCAGAAACCAGATCCTGCAGACCTAAACGGTCACGCATGTGGCTAACATGGCTCATGTCCATCTTCTTAACCTGATGGGCAATGTTCATACCTTCCGCAGCAGCACCCATACCGTAACCTTTAACCGTCTTAGCAAGAATTACCGTCGGACGGTCTTTAGTCATTTCTGCATTCTTATAAGCAGCATACAGTTTAGATGAATCATGACCACCACGTTTCAGGGCAAAGATCTCATCGTCTGTCATATCAGCGACTAGTGCAGCCGTTTCAGGGTAACGACCGAAGAAGTGCTCACGTACATAAGCGCCGTCTTTTGACTTAAATGTCTGGTAGTCACCATCAACAACTTCGTTCATTAGCTGAAGTAGTTTGCCTGAAGTGTCTTTTGCCAGAAGTGCATCCCAGCTGCTACCCCAGATAACTTTCACTACGTTCCAGCCTGCGCCTTTAAACAGACCTTCAAGTTCCTGAATGATCTTACCGTTACCCATAACAGGGCCGTCAAGACGCTGCAGGTTACAGTTGATAACAAAACATAGGTTGTCCAGTTTTTCACGGGCAGCAAATGAGATTGCGCCTCTTGATTCCGGCTCATCCATCTCACCATCACCAAGGAAGGCATATACGCGCTGCTCGCTGGTGTCTTTCATCTCACGACCTTCAAGGTACTTAAGGAAGCGAGCCTGATAGATAGCAGAGATAGGACCAAGACCCATAGAAACTGTCGGGAACTGCCAGAACTCAGGCATCAGTTTAGGGTGTGGGTAGGAAGGAATACCTTTACCGTCTACTTCCTGACGGAAGTTATCCAGTTGCTCTTCGCTCAGGCGGCCTTCAACAAATGCACGGGAGTAGATACCCGGAGAGATATGACCCTGATAGTAAACCAGATCACCGCCATCTTTTTCGTTAGGGGCGCGGAAAAAGTGGTTAAAGCCAGTTTCATAAAAAGAAACTGATGACTGGAAAGACGCCATGTGGCCGCCAAGCTCTAAATCTTTCTTAGACGCACGAAGAACAATCATAATCGCATTCCAGCGAATGATTGAGCGGATACGGCGTTCTAATGTTGTGTCACCCGGGTAGGCTGGTTCTTGGTCGGCAGGAATGGTATTGATATAGTTTGTAGTGATGCCTGTTGGCATATCTACACCATCAAGGCGTGCTTTATCTAAAACTTGCTCAAGTAAGAACTGGGCACGCTCGACACCTTCTTCACGTACGACTGATTCAAGAGCTTGTAGCCACTCTTGTGTTTCCAGTGCATCAACGTCATTCTTCATGACTTCAGACATGGCGATCTATCCTTTTGTTTTGTTGGATCTAATGAACATGTAATGGGTTTCACGACTCATTACTTTGCTGAATTCTGCGTAACGAGCGCTTTCTTCGGCTCTCTTCACGAGTTAAGTCCAGCAATGTTTCTTCGATATAAGCTAAGTGCGAATGGGACATTTCACGGGCGAGCTTAGGTTCACCCGACAGTATCGCATCCACGATATTAGCTCTGTGTCTACTTACCTTTTCCACCACATCATTGCGGCGGTGTAATAGTTTTAAATTCTGTAATACATTCTGCTCAAGAAGAGGCGCCAGGCTCCGGACAATGTGTAACAACACAACATTGTGGGCGGCTTCCGTAATAGCGATCAGGGAGTCCATAACCGCTGCGGTTTCATCTTCGATGTTCTTCTCTTCTTCAGCTTTAAGAATTCGTTCCTGACATTGGCGAATTCTCTGAAAATCTTCTTCTGTGCCACGCAAGGCTGCAAAATAGGCTGATACACCTTCTAACGCGTGACGGGACTCAAGTAAGTCTAGTTGAGCTTCCTGATGAGTCGACAATAAATCGAGTAACGGGTCTGAAAATCCCTGCCACAGAGATTCACTTACAAAGGTACCTCCGCCCTGACGGCGGGTCAGAAGGCGTCTTGCTTCCAGTTTTTGAATCGCTTCTCTGATAGAAGGCCTTGATACTTCAAACTGCTGGGCAAGTTCTCTTTCCGGCGGCAACTGCTGTCCCGGGGAGAATGTTCCTTCGATAATCAACCTTTCCAGCTCTTTCTCAATCACATCTGAGAGCTTAGGCTGACGAATCCTTTGATAAGCCATTTCGGTATTTTTTTACTCTTATTATTTATTCAATTGGTTTCTGTAAATTGGTATTACCAATTTCAAAGTGTGACAGAATTTAACATAGCACTAACCTTTATGTCCAGACGAAAATTGATTTAGGTCATTAAAACCTTTCAATTTAACTACTTAGCAACATTTGCAAAGCATATTTGTACAAACAGACATAGCAGGCATTACATTACTGCAAACGCAGATGTAATTTTTGTGTTGGGATTGGTTGTTTAAAACGTCTTCTATCAGGAAGCGAAATCAGTCGATCAGGCTGCGAAAATAACGCCAGTCGAAGGTCAAACCCGGATCGGTTTTTCTCAGGGGAGCGATATATTGATGGCCGGTTACTCGGTGAGAGGTAATTATAGGGTACTGCTGTTGTAGCAGAGAGGTGACTCCCGCCAGTGACTGATATTGTTGTTCGGTATAAGCATCATAATCGGTTCCTTCAAGTTCGATACCGATTGAGTAATCATTACAACGTTCAACACCGGCAAATGCAGATTTTCCTGCATGCCAGGCCCTGTCCTGAAACGAAACAAACTGTACGATTTCACCTGTTCTCTTTATCAGACAATGGGCGGAAACACGCATTTTTTCTATCACCTTAAAAAATGGGTGTCCATCAGCAGAAAGCTTACCGGTAAAAAACGCTTCGATAGCGTTTCCGCCATACTGACCGGGAGGAAGAGAGATATTATGAACCACCAGCAGAGAGATTTCTGCTGATTGCGGACGTTGGTCATAGAAAGGCGATGGTACCTTTTTAACCTCTGTTAACCATCCGTTACCGTCAATTTTCATTATCTCTGCCTTAAGTTAAGATTGAGTCAGGGCTCACTTTACCCATTTCTAAATTAATATCCAACAGCAGCAAAAACCAACCGGTAAAAATAATGAGAGATTTAGTGCTGAATTTCTTTATCAGCAGGAGTATCATTCTCACTCCCTAACTTCTTGATGCATATTCGATGATGAAAAATACACACAACAGTCAGGAACGCCTTGATTATCTGAAACAGCAGCTGCCTCTGGAGATATCCCGCTCAGTCGCTGATACATTACGAGAAGATCTCGGTGGTTCACTAGATGCTGATGCAGATATCACTGCCAGCCTGATTCCGGCAGACGCACAGAATGTTGCCACCATTATCACCCGTGAAAAAGGGGTTTTCTGCGGACAAGCCTGGGCTGACGAAGTGTTTAAGCAGTTAGGCGGTACTGTCTCTATCGAGTGGCATGTACAGGATGGCGATGCAGTAGAGCCAAACCAGACCCTTTGTACCCTGTCCGGCCCTTCCCGTACTCTTCTGACCGGAGAGCGCAATGCAATGAACTTTATTCAGACCCTATCCGGCTGCGCGACAACAACATCCGTCTATGCAGCGCAACTAGAGGGAACAGATTGTCGTCTTCTGGATACACGTAAAACCATTCCCGGCCTGCGCAGTGCATTAAAATACGCTGTAGCCTGTGGCGGCGGCTTTAACCATCGTATCGGTGTTTTTGATGCTTATCTGATAAAAGAGAACCACATTATCGCCTGTGGCGGCATTGAAAAAGCGGTACAGACAGCTAAACAGCTCAACCCGGGCAAACCGGTAGAGATCGAGACCGAATCGCTTGAAGAGCTAAAACAAGCCATTGATGCCGGTGCCGACATTATTATGCTGGATAACTTTACTAAGGATATGATGCGTGAAGCGGTGAAGATTAATGGCGGCCGCGCAGCACTGGAAAACTCTGGTAATATTACCCTTGAAACCATTCGTGAATACGCAGAAACCGGCGTTGATTACATCTCTGTAGGTGCGCTAACCAAGCACCTGAAAGCGATGGATCTCTCCATGAGATTTAAGTAATTCTCCGGCTCAGGGAGCCCCTCTCCCTGAGCTTATTTCCGGCTCACGATCCTTACACTGTTTTAACCTGCTCGTATTCTGCTACAAACTGTTTAACTCCCTGCGGCTAAATATCTCTTACCAGTCGGAATTCACGCTGATCTCTATTTTCCTTCTTTAACGCTCTTTCTATGCTCTGACTTCTGTTTATCTGCTCAGGAGCGACTATGTGTAACAAGAAGCGGCAAGGATTCACCCTTATTGAACTGATGATAGTTATTACTATTATCGGTTTACTATCTACCTTTGCTATACCTGCCTATCAGAGCTACCTGAAAAAAGGCGAAATAACCTCTGCCATGGCAACCCTCAGGGCTCTGATTACGCCTGCAGAGATATTGTATCTGGAACACGGCAACCTATCAGGAAAGAACACACTGAATGATCTTGGCAGCTCCGCCAACGCCAATCCACTCGGCACCATCGCTATATCAAAGGGAAACAGCCTTACCTTCACCTTCGATAAAAGCAATCAGTTTTCCAAACAGAGCAAACTCACTTATCAGCGAACAGCAACAGGCTGGCAATGCACCCGCCACAAAATAGAGACTAAGCTAAAAGGCTGTCCTGAACAGAAGTAGCCGCTATGACAGAGAAAACGCCAGACTTAGTATTATCAGCCAACATGCTTAACAGTGATCCTGTCAGCCAATATCTGCTTAAGATAGTAATGGATGCTGTATCTGACGGAGCTTCCGATATCCACTTCGAGCCCTACCAGCATTGCTATCGCATAAGAGTACGCTGTGACGGGATCCTGATTAACAGAGAAACTCCGCCCACTCACTTCACCAGACGATTTGCCTCTCTTATTAAGGTACTGGCTAAAATGGATATCTCAGAGAGCCGCCTGCCGCAGGATGGCCACGTTCAATTGCAGTTGAGTCACGACAGCACTCTGGATATGCGGGTATCGACACTACCCTGCCAGTGGGGAGAAAAACTGGTACTCAGACTGCAGGATAAAAAGGCCTCTGCTTTTTCCGTCAATGAACTGGGGTTTAACCGGCAACAACAGAAATTATTTCTGAAGGCAATAAAACACTCTCAGGGTATGGTCATTATTACCGGCCCTACCGGAAGCGGAAAAACCGCCACCCTCTATACCGCTCTGGATATTCTTAACCGGGAGGAGCTGAATATCTGCACCGCAGAGAACCCTGTAGAGATAGATATCAGCGGCATTAATCAGGTAGAGGTAAATGAAAAAACAGGCCTGAGTTTCTCTTTAGCTCTGAAGAGCTTTCTCAGACAAGATCCTGACATCATTATGCTGGGCGAAATCCGCGATAATGAAACGGCGGCTATAGCAATAAAATCAGCTCAAACCGGACATCTGCTATTAACCACCCTACACAGCAACTCAACCGTAGAAGCGCTAGGGCGCCTTAGCAATATGGGCATTTCATCATTTAATCTGCTTGAGTCACTGATTCTTGTCATAGCTCAGAGACTGGTACGGCGCTTATGTCCCAGTTGCAAAACGACCAGCTCCCTGTCAGAGCAGCAGTCACAAGCATTAGGTTTCAAAAGTGATAAAGCAATTTTTCGCGCCAACGCTTCCGGCTGCGAGCAGTGTAAAGCAGGCTATAAAGGACGTATTGGTCTGTTTGAAATGCTCTGGCTGGATCAAGAGTTAAAAAGCGCCATCCGGCAAAATATCCCTCCTTCACAGCTTTGTGCTATTGCACAACAACAAGGAATGCAGACATTAAAAGAGAGTGCTTTCTACTTAATTGCAGATGGCCTTACTAGTCTGGATGAAATACAACGTGTTATTGATATTGAGGAGTGTTAGATGCCCCCGACGGAAACTCACTCTTACAACTTTGTCTGGAAAGGTACAGGTTCAACGGGCTCCCCCGAATCCGGCACTGTATTAGCACAAAACCGCACAGACGCAATTATTAAACTAAACAAGCGTCATATTCGTGTGCAGGCTATTAAACAGCAACGCAAGCCACTATCTTCTCGCCTATCAAATAAGATTAAACCGACTGATATCACTCAGGTGACTAAACAACTGGCTACTACCTTAAGCAGCGGAATACCTCTCGCTCAGTCGTTAGAGATTATTGTCAAAAACAGTAACAACCAACCTATAAAACGCCTTCTCTCACAACTACAACTAAAAATCGAATCCGGCTACTCCCTCTCTTACGCTCTGTCTGAACATAGCGCTCTGTTCGGCACTTATTTTATCAGCCTGACTGAAACTGGCGAATCGACAGGTCAACTGGACAAAGTTCTGGCAAAACTGGCCCAGCAGAGAGAGAAGAGCGAAAGACTAAGTCAAAAACTATTAAAATCCCTGCTCTATCCTACTGTTGTTCTGATAACTGCCATAGCAGTATCAGTACTGCTTCTAACTCAGGTTGTTCCGCAGTTTGCCAGCCTGTTCCACAGCTTTAATGCTGACCTTCCTCTGTTTACTCAACAAATCATCGTATTGTCCGACTGGATTCAGGCTCAGGCAGTCGTTCTCTGCCTCTGCGCAGCATTGCTTTTTATAAGCTTTATGGTGATACATCGCTATTCAGAAGTTTTCCGCTACACCCTCAGCAAATACTCACTCTCTGTTCCTGTTTATGGCAGAGCCAGCTCTGAAGCCTCACTGGCGGCTTTCAGTCACTCCCTCTCTTTAAACCTAAGCTCCGGTGTTCCCATCCTCAGAGCTGTTGAGAATGCTTCCCGCAGCAGCTATAACCGCCACTATCAGGCTCTGTTTCACTCCGCGGTAGCGGATGTATCCGCTGGTACCGCTTTGCATCACGCATTAGAACAGAAGAGCTGCTTCCCGGACTACTTCATTCAAATGATTATGATCGGCGAGCAGTCAGGCACTCTGGACGAGATGTTAGAGCGTATCTCTGAGCACTATGAACTCAGTGTCGATAATCTGGCTGATAACCTCAGCAATCTGCTAGAACCTTTTATTATGCTCATTCTTGGTGTTCTGGTCGGCGGCATCATAATTTCTATGTACCTGCCAATCTTTAACTTAATGTCGTTAATGGGATAGAATGCCTTAACTGAGTGTTTCATGAGATCCGCAATGGAAGCGTTTTATATTTATCCCTGGCTATTTCCGCTGTTTTCAGCTGTTTTCGGCCTGATTATCGGCAGCTTTTTAAACGTTGTTATTCACCGTCTTCCGATTATGATGGAACGTGAATGGAAACAAGATTGCGCAGACTCTTTTCCTGAGCTGGAGATCAAAACAGACCCCACCCCATTTAACCTGAGTAAGCCAAACTCACGTTGTCCTGAGTGTAAATCACCCGTTCAGCTTAAGGATAATATTCCGCTGATTAGCTGGCTGCTTCTCAGGGGAAAGTGCCGTCATTGCAATGCCGCCATAAGCGCGCGTTACCCTATGGTCGAGCTACTGAGCTCTCTGTTGTGTGTTGCCATTGCCCAACACTTCGGTTTTAGTGCTTTCTCTGTTGCGCTGTTATTTTTTACTTTTGCCCTGATCGCCATGACCTTTATCGATCTGGACACCATGTTACTTCCGGATCAACTCACCCTTCCCCTTACCTGGGCAGGAATATTACTCGCACTACTTGGCTGGAGTCCGGTTAGCCTGCAAGATGCCGTTATCGGTGCAATGGCGGGCTATCTCAGTCTCTGGTCTGTCTACTGGTTGTTTAAACTGGTCACGGGTAAAGAGGGAATGGGCTATGGTGATTTTAAACTACTGGCCGCCATAGGTGCATGGCTGGGCTGGCAACAACTGCCTATTGTCGTACTGCTCTCCTCCGTGGTCGGTCTGGTGTTTGGCCTGATTCAGTTAAGGCTGCAAAAAAAAGGAATAGATAAATCATTTCCTTTCGGCCCCTATCTTGCCATTGCAGGCTGGATAACCCTTATCTGGGGAGAACGGATAACGAATTGGTACTTCACCTCTGTGTTAGGGCTCTGATATGACTTATGTGGTAGCAATAACCGGCGGAATAGCCTCAGGTAAAACAACCGTAGCCAACCTATTCCATGAGCAGTTTTCTGTCGACATCGTCGATGCCGATGTCGTAGCGAGAGAAGTGGTAGAAGTAGGCAGCAAAGGGCTGTCTGAAATCAGTAAACACT
Source organism: Vibrio sp. SCSIO 43137 (assembly GCF_028201475.1). NCBI lineage: Bacteria > Pseudomonadati > Pseudomonadota > Gammaproteobacteria > Vibrionales > Vibrionaceae > Vibrio > Vibrio sp. SCSIO 43137. The sequence goes on from NZ_CP116383.1 coordinate 2,774,721, forward strand.
TTGGTGCTGAGGTGTTGCACCCTGACGGCTCCCTTAATCGGCCAGCCCTGAGAGAGCGGGTCTTCTCTTCAGAACAGCAGAAGAGTTGGCTTAATAACCTGCTTCACCCTATGATACGCCAGAAAATGCAGCATGATCTAAGCAAGATTACTGCACCTTATGCACTTTTGGTGGTTCCCTTATTGGTTGAAAATCAACTACAATCAATGGCGGACAGAATTTTGCTGGTTGATGTCAGCCCCGAAGAGCAAATCAGACGTACAATGTCACGTGATAATGTTCCGGAACATCAGGTGAAATCCATACTGGCATCGCAGGCAGCAAGAGAAGAGCGGCTCAGATTCGCCGACGACGTAATTGTAAATGACGGTGAACATCAGCAGTTGTTATCTGAGATAGCTGATTTACATCAACTCTATTCAGAGTTAGCAACAGACTCTAAAAACTAAATCAGGAGCCAGAAAAGGTCGCAGAATGACAATTCATAAATTTGAACACCCTTTAAATGAAAAGACCCGCATCTATCTCAGAGTGGAATCTCTGCTGAGACAAATGCACCATTCTGCCAGCTTTTCCGACAACCTTCAGTATCAACAATTTTTCCGTTCTATTTTTGATCTGCTGGAGATCTTCGAACAAATCCAGTTAAAAGCTGAACTGGCAAAGGATCTGGAAAAACAGAGGCTCAACTACAAAAACTGGCTTAATGTTGATGGTGTTGATCAGGAAAAACTTCTTGCCGTACTGGAAGATATAGATTTGGTACATAAAAAGCTAATGGCTGCAGAAAGGTTTGGTAAAAGCCTGAAAGAGGAGCGCTTCTTAAGCTCTATCAGACAGCGATTTAACCTTCCCGGCGGAACGTGCTGCTTCGATTTACCTGCACTCCATTACTGGAATCACCTGCCTATTGAGCAGCGGACCCGCAATGCCCAGCAGTGGATGTCTACTCTGCAACCTCTGTCCGAGTCTCTTAACCTGTGGCTGAAATTATGCCGCGAGACAGGTTACTTTACCGAGCAAATTGCCCGTAATGGCTTTTATCAGAGTGATGCTGAAGAGGCGAATATTTTACGTCTTAATATCCCGCTGGAAGATGGCGTATTCCCAATGATCTCCGGCCACAAAAATCGTTTTGCCATTAAGTTTATGTCGTTCGAATCAGGGCAGGCATACAGTCAGGACGTAGAGTTTGAGCTGGCCATCTGCTGCTAAGCTAACCAGCCGGCTTTCATTCGATCTTAATAAAACCCTTTTAGGAAGTTATCCCCCATGTCAAAACCAACTACCGTAAAATGCCCTACCTGTCAGAAAGAGGTGATCTGGAGTGAAGAGAGTCAGTATCGTCCTTTTTGCAGCAAACAGTGCCAGATGATTGATTTTGGTGAATGGGCTGATGAAGAGAAATCTATTCCGGGTGCGCCGGATATGTCTGACTCCGATGGCTGGTCAGAAGGAAACTAAGCGACCGTCCATATAGTTCCGATAAGGTTACGCGGATAAAAAAAGGGTTCCATACGGAACCCTTTTTTCTTATGAGAATGCTGGTTATAGCATTACTTCTTAGCAAGTTTCTCTTTAATACGAGCAGACTTACCAGAACGTTCACGTAGGTAGTACAACTTGGCACGACGTACTGCACCACGGCGTTTAACTTCGATGCTATCAACCATTGGAGAGTGTGTTTGGAACGTACGCTCAACACCTTCACCGTTCGAGATTTTACGAACTGTGAAAGCTGAATGTAGACCACGGTTACGTACAGCGATTACAACGCCTTCAAAAGCCTGTAGACGCTCACGGTCACCTTCTTTTACCTTAACCTGAACAACAACAGTGTCACCTGCGCCGAATTTAGGAAGGTCTGATTTCATTTGCTCTTGCTCAAGAGCTTTGATGATGTTACTCATTTTGTAAATTCCTAGAATAAACTGATACTAATATAAATAGGTTACTTAGCTTTTGAACTCTCCGACCTGTGGTCTTTAATGAATTCTGCCAGTAATTGTTCCTGTTCGTCAGTCAGAGCTAGGTTTTCCAGGAGCTCTGGTCTTCTTAGCCAGGTACGGCCCAGCGATTGTTTCAATCGCCAGCGACGAATGTCCTTGTGGTTTCCGGATTTCAGCACCTGTGGTACCTCTTTTCCGTCTAACACTTCCGGACGCGTATAATGTGGACAATCCAGCAAGCCATTTGCAAAAGAGTCTTCCTCTGCTGACGCAAAATCCCCCAATACACCCGGTATAAACCGCGATACTGAGTCAATTAACGTCATGGCTGGTATCTCGCCACCCGTCATCACAAAATCCCCGATTGACCATTCTTCATCAATCTCAGACTGGATAACACGCTCATCTATCCCTTCGTAGCGGCCGCAAATCAACAATAAATTGTCGTTTGTTGCCAGCTCTTCAACCCCTTTCTGGTCGAGCTTGCGACCCTGAGGTGAAAGATAAATGACTTTCGTCTTTCCCGGTGCTGATTGTCTGGCTGTCTGAATGGCATCGCGCAAAGGCTGAACCATCATTAACATTCCAGGACCACCACCGTATGGTCTGTCATCGACTGTCCGATGTTTGTCGTGAGTGAAATCTCGCGGATTCCATGTCTCAACTGACAAAAGACCTTTTTTAACCGCCTGACCTGTTACTCCAAAATCAGTAATGCTGCGGAACATTTCAGGAAAAAGGCTAATTACGCCAACCCACATCTGTTCTCTCGCTCTGCTGTGGAGTTAAAATCCAGGATCCCAGTCAACTTCGATCCGTTGAGCTTGGCGATCAACTTTCTTGATCACTTGCTCTTCAAGAAACGGGATTAATCGTTCCTTTTGTCCGAAAGCGTCTTTGATATTTGCCTTCACTACCAAAACATCGTTTGAGCCTGTTTCTAACATATCGGTGACTTCACCAAGGTCGTAACCTTTAGTAGTAACCACCTGCATGCCAAACAATTCACGCCAGTAGAATTCATCTTCTGACAGTTCAGGTAATGATTCCGGATTAACAGCAATTTCGAAGTTAGTCAGAAGATGAGCTTCCTCGCGGACCTCTAAACCTTCCAGTTTAGCTACCATACCTTTGTTATGGCGCTTCCAACTCTCTACTTTATACTCAACCCAGGAGCCCTTCTGGTTAATAAACCAGGGACTATAGTCAAAAATACTTTCAGAATCGTCTGTAAAGGAGATAACTTTCAGCCAGCCACGAATACCATAGGTAGCACCAAATTTGCCAACAACTATTTTTTCGTTCTGGTTACTCATTAACTTCTTCCTTACAACGACTTAATTTTGTATTACTTACCAATTAAGCTGCTTTTTGAGCATCTTTAACTAGTTTAGCAACACGATCAGATAGTGAAGCACCTTCGCCAACCCAGTGGTTAACGCGGTCCAGGTCTAGACGCAGACCTTCTTCCTGACCACGAGCAGTAGGGTTAAAGAAACCTACTTTCTCGATGTAGCGACCAGTAGCTGCATAGCGGCTATCTGCTACTACGATTTGATAAAATGGACGCTTCTTAGCGCCGTGACGTGCCAAACGAATGGTTACCATATCGTCCTCTTTGCTTTCTCAATAATAAAATAAACCCCAAAGAAGGTACTTCCTGGGGCCTCGTGCCAATTTAAAGCCCCGGAATTTTACTCTTATTCTGGGGTTTTGCAAGGGAATTATTGCTCCCCGCAAACATAAAAAAGCTAAGGATAACCGTAACCGGTTACTACCCTTAGCTTATTTAATTTATCTGGCTGGTTATGGCGTTACTTAACGTCCGAATGGTCCGCCCATTCCTCCCATACCGCCCATGCCACCCATCATGCCTTGCATGTTACGCATCATGCCTTTCATGCCACCCTTCTGCATTTTCTTCATCATCTTCTGCATCTGGGTAAACTGCTTAAGCAGGCGGTTTACATCTTGTACCTGAACACCAGAACCGGCAGCAATACGTTTTTTACGTGAACCTTTGATGATTTCAGGACGATGGCGCTCTTTCATCGTCATAGACGAGATAATCGCTTCTTGTTGTTTAAACATAGAGTCGTCAACTTTATCTTTAACATGGGCTGGTAAATTGCTCATTCCCGGCAACTTATCCATCATGCCCATCATACCGCCCATATTCTGCATCTGACCTAATTGCTCGCGGAAGTCTTCCAGATCAAAACCTTTCTTCTCTTTAAACTTCTTCGCCAGCTTAGCGGCTTTATCTTTATCAACGTTACGCTCTAAATCTTCGATTAAAGAGAGTACGTCACCCATACCAAGAATACGGGAAGCAACTCGGTCAGGATAGAATGGTTCCAGCGCATCGGTTTTTTCACCAACACCAAGAAATTTAATTGGCTTACCTGTGATATGGCGAACAGACAGTGCCGCACCACCACGGGCATCACCATCCACTTTAGTCAGAATCACACCCGTCAGCGGCAGTGCATCACCGAAAGCTTTAGCGGTATTAGCGGCATCCTGACCTGTCATTGCGTCGACAACAAACAGAGTCTCAACAGGGTTAATCGCTGAATGCAGAGACTGAATCTCCGCCATCATCTCTTCATCGATAGCCAGACGACCTGCGGTATCCACCAGCAGCACATCGTAAAATTTCTTTTTCGCATGATCGATAGCGGCGTTAGCAATATCAATCGGCTTCTGGTCTGCTGATGAAGCAAAGAAATCCACACCAACGTCTGCCGCTAGTGTTTCCAGCTGTTTAATCGCCGCAGGGCGATATACGTCAGCAGAAACCACCAGCACTTTTTTCTTATCAACTTCTTTCAGATGTTTAGAAAGCTTACCAACACTGGTTGTTTTACCGGCACCCTGCAGACCGGCCATAAGAATAACGGCAGGAGGCTGGGTTGCCAGATTCAGAGCCTCGTTCGACTCACCCATTACGGCTTCTAGCTCTTTCTGAACTATCTTGATGAACTCCTGACCCGGAGTCAGAGATTTAGAGACTTCTACACCAACAGCACTCTCTTTAACGCGCTTTACAAAATCACGTACAACAGGAAGCGCAACATCAGCTTCGAGTAACGCCATACGAACTTCGCGTAAGGTCTCTTTAATATTATCTTCGGTCAATCGACCTTTGCCGCTGATATTCTTCAGCGTTCTGGATAGTCTATCCGTTAAATTCTCAAACATGTTATTCTCTTCGCTGGGTAGGGGCGATAATTATGCGCAGTATACATTACGCCGCTGGAACTTCCAAAGTTGCGCATATAGAAAGCAATAAATAGTACAAGGATGGATAGCTCAGAAGCGCTAACCAAGTTATAATCCACTAATTCATCAGAGATAATTTCGTAAACGCATGGACAATTTAATCGCTATCGTTGCCGCATTTTTATACTTCATGGCTATCGCTATGGTGGTACCCGGACTGGTACAACAAACAGGTATCAAAACTAAAATGGTGTTCGCCAGCGCTATTCTTGCGTTAATTTTCCACGCAGCACTGCTACATGACCTTATTCACGACGGCACCACAGGGCAGAACCTGAGTATTCTTAATGTCGCGTCTGTCATTAGCTTTATTATCTCTCTGGTGATGAGTATTGCCATGCTCAAAACCCGCCTCTGGTTTCTTCTTCCGGTGGTTTACAGTTTTGCGGCACTAAATCTGCTGGCCTCTAACTTCCTGCCCGGTGCATTTGTTACGCATCTTGAAGGCAGACCCGGCCTGCTTACCCATATCACTTTAGCACTGTTCTCATATTCGACCCTGACCATCGGTGCACTCTACGCACTTCAGCTGGCCTGGCTCGATTACAAGCTAAAAGCCAAAAAAGCGATGGCCATTAACCCGAACTTACCGCCTCTTTTAATGGTAGAGCGTCAGCTGTTCAATATCATTTTGATCGGCACCGGACTACTAACCCTGACTCTGATCACCGGCTCTATCTTTTTAGAAGATATGTTTGCTAAAGGATCTGCTCACAAGTCAATACTCTCTTTTATTGCCTGGCTGGTATACAGTGTGCTGCTTTGGGGACACTATCAGAAAGGCTGGCGCGGACGTAAGGTCACCTGGTATGCCGTTGCCGGTGCGTCACTACTCACGCTAGCCTATTTTGGCAGCCGCTTTGTGCGGGAAATTATTTTGACCTGACAGGCTCAGGTTCTCAAATTTGTCTTCACCACTTAACCCATAAGATTATTGACAGCTCAAATTTTTTAGGTCATTAATTGAGCAAGTCATAAAAAAGGAATGCCAAACATTGGACGACATATCAACGGGAATACTGTTTTCCCTTCTTGCCTGTTTAATCGTCATTTCAGGATACTTCTCCGGCTCAGAGACAGGAATGATGTCACTGAACCGATACCGCTTAAAGCATCTGGCCGGTCAGGGCCATAAAGGAGCTAAGCGGGTAGAAAAACTACTCAACCGCCCGGACAGGCTTATCGGCCTTATTCTGATTGGCAACAACCTTGTTAATATACTCGCCTCAGCCATTGCCACCATATTGGGTATGCGTTTGTATGGCGATCTTGGTGTTGCTATCGCCACCGGCTTACTCACGCTAGTTGTACTGGTATTCGCTGAAGTTACACCAAAAACACTCGCTGCACTTTATCCGGAGCGGGTGTCGTTTCTCAGCAGTATTGTTCTGAATATTCTGATGAAGCTGTTAGCTCCGCTGGTACTGCTGGTTAACCTGATTACCAATAGCGTGCTGAAGATATTCGGAGTGAAAGCGACCCACGGTACTGAAGATCCGTTGAGCTCTGATGAACTTCGTACTGTGGTAAACGAAGCCGGCGGACTGATCCCACGCCGACATCAGGATATGCTGATCTCCATTCTGGATTTAGAGAATGTCACGGTAAATGACATTATGATCCCGAGAAACGAGATCACCGGCATCGATATTAATGACGACTGGAAATCCATTGTCCGTCAGTTAACTCACTCTCCTCACGGCAAGATAGTGCTGTACCGTGATCAAATCGATGAAGTGGTTGGTATGTTAAGACTGAGAGAGTCTTACCGCCTGATGCTGGAAAAGAACGAGTTTACTAAAGAGACGTTGCTTAGAGCCGCCGATGAAGTCTATTTCATTCCGGAAGCTACTCCGCTGAACGTTCAGTTACTTAAGTTTCAGCGCAATAAAGAGCGTATCGGCCTGATTGTGGATGAGTATGGCGATATTATCGGTCTGGTAACCCTTGAAGATATTCTTGAAGAGATTGTTGGTGAATTCACTACCTCCATTGCACCAAGCCTGTCAGATGAAATTACTCCGCAAAATGACGGAAGTTTCCTGATTGAAGGCAGTGCCAATATCCGTGATATCAACAAAGGTCTGCAGTGGGAGTTACCAACCGACGGCCCGAGAACCCTGAATGGTCTGATACTTGAGCATCTGGAAGACATTCCTGAAAGCAAACTCAGTATTGAGGTTGAACAGCATCAGATGGAAATTGTTGAGTTTACCGAGAACAAAATCAGCTTGGTTAAGGTTTATCCTATTAACAAAAAAGCCAGCTAGCTATTCACTCCCTCAGGCACAAAAAAAGCAGACGTCACTACAACGTCTGCTTTTTTACATTCTGAGTAATTACAATTAATTACTTAATCTTCAGCTCTTGCAGCATAGACTCAGGTAGTGCCAGCTCATCGTTTTTGTTAACGGTGATACCTGCATCGATAATAGCCTGAGAAATGGCTTTAGCGTCATCCAGAGAGTGCATAGAGTAAGTGCCACACTGATACTCATTCAGCTCAGGGATCTGATTCTGATTTTCTACTTTCAGCACATCTTTCATCGCTGCAAGCCATGCTTCTGCTACTGTTGTTTCTGCAGGAGTACCAATCAGGCTCATATAGAAACCGGTACGACAGCCCATTGGAGAAATATCGATAATTTCAACATTCTCTCCGTTCAGGTGCGCACGCATAAAGCCGGCATACAGGTGCTCCAGAGTATGGATACCCTGCTCAGAAAGAATGTCTTTGTTTGGTGCACAGAAGCGCAAGTCGAATACCGTAATGGTGTCGCCTTTTGGTGTGGTCATGGTTTTAGCGATACGTACAGCCGGCGCAGTCATTCGCGTATGGTCAACTGTAAAACTATCTAATAGTGGCATTACCTTGTCTCCGTTGTAATCCGCAAGATACTCTCTTGCGGTTATTTAATATAAGAAAAGTAGTCTGACAGGAACTGCTCAAAGCTTACCGTGTCAGCCTGTTCAATCTCTTTTTGAGCACGTACAGACTTCTCGGCCTCATCGCGCATCTCTTGTTCCGAATATATACGGTAATCATTGTTCAGGTGATGTTCTCTATACTCCATACCCAGAGTACAGCCAACGTCACCGATTCCGCCCAACTGCTTGGTTTTTTCCAGCAGACGACCGGATATAGTCAGCTCCGGATTATCAATCCAGCTAACCAGCTCTTCACAGGTATCCTGATAATCAGTGCCACCCAGAGCTTGATCCATCTCTTTAGCAATCAGCTTAAGATCGCTGAAAATCTGCTTGGTGTAATCATGCAGGGAAAGCATCTTACCATCACAGCCATTACTCAGCTCTTTTAGCATTAGCCCCGGCTTGCGCCCTTCCAGAATCACTTTATTCCAGTTATCTTTCCAGCAGCACAGTTGCTGGTTGTCTACCGCTCCGCAATCTTTAATAAGGCACCAGGTGAGGAACAGATCAAGGAAGCGAATCTGCTGCTGGGTAATTCCTACAGGGCTAAACGGATTGACATCCAGTGAGCGAACCTCGATATACTCAACACCAGCACGTTTAAGAGCTTCTGACGGTTTCTCGCCCGGCAGGCTCACTCGCTTAGCACGAATCGGCGCATAGAGCTCATTCTCAATCTGCAGCACATTAGCATTAAGCTGCTGATACTCACCATCGACCTTAATACCAATTTTGGCAAACTCTTCGGAAGGCGTATGAATTGCGGCATTTAAGCCATCAAGGTACTCATCTAAATTATTGTAGCCAATATTTAATGCACTCTGGGCACTATTGGTATACCCCAAATCACTAAGGCGCAATGAGGTGGCATACGGCAGGTACTTAGTCTGACCAATATTTTCAAAAGGTAAGTCTGTCTTCCTTCCCTGCAGAAATGAAGGGCAGATTGCCGGCGATGCCCCAAACAGATAAGGTATCAGCCAGCCGTAGTGGTAGTAATTACGGATCAACCCAAAGTATGCGTCTGACTTAGCCTCTGCTCTCTCTTCTTCACTCTGTTCACCAAACAGAGCATCCCAGACTGACTCAGGAAAAGAGAAGTTAAAGTGAACGCCTGAGATAATTTGCATCAGGCTGCCATAACGGTTCTTCAGTCCTTTCCTGTAAAGGGTTTTCATCTTACCTACGTTTGAAGAGCCATATTGGGCAAATTCAATATCGTCTTCATTTTCCACGTAACACGGCATCGACAGTGGCCAGAATTTCTCTTCTCCGGACTGCTTCTGAGTAAAGTGATGAATATCAGAAAGCTGCCCCAATAGCTCATCAACGCTGGAAGAGACAGGAGTGATAAACTCAAGTAAAGATTCGGAAAAATCCGTGGTAATCCATTTGTTTGTCAGTGCAGCCCCCAGCCCCTCTGGGTGAGGCGTAGATGCGAGCTTTCCTCCCGGCGTATAACGTAGGGTTTCTCTCTCTACCCCGCGACTGAACTGGGTAAAACTGTGCGGATTTTTCGCTACTTTATTAAGTCTGGATGAAAAATTTGTCACTATTAAGGCCACTTTTTAGATTGTATTAGTTATACCCAAACAACCTCAGAACCATTACTCAAAAAGCTGTTTGGGTATAACCGAAAAAGGAGAGGCTCTGCCTCCCCTTCCTATATTTGTCTGTCAGCGGGATATTTCAAGCTCTTTAACAGGAATATCTAATTCTTCTAACTGTGGTTTAAGCTTTTTAGCGTCTCCCACCACTATTACCTGATAATCTTGCGGCTTAAACCAACGTGACGACAACTCATCAAGCGTTGACTTCCGCACTTTTTCCAGCAGCTGATTTCTCTGTTCAATATAGTCATCATCCAGTGAATAATTAATTATATTAGACAGCAGTTGTGCCTTCTTAGCCGGTGTTTCGAACTTCAGTGCGTCGCCTTGCCCTACAGCGAGGCGCATAAAATCGAGCTCACTCTCGGTTACGCCTTCTTTGCTGTATTTATCCATCTCCTTAAAGAACTCTTTAATGGAGGCAAGGGTAGAATCAGCACGCACTTGTGCGTCAAACACAATCAGGCCTACTTCTTTGTTTCCGGCATGGTAACCATTAGCCCCATAAGTGTAGCCTTTATCTTCCCTCAGGTTCTGATTGATGCGGCTATTAAAGTTACCGGCAAGGTTATAGTTCGCCAGCTTACTCAGGTACTGCTCTCCCACCATGTCATAAGGCAGACCTTGCCTGATAATTCTCACCACACTCTGAGGAGCACCCGGCTTATCCACCAGATAAACAGACTGAGAGTTCAGAGGCTGAATAACCTGAGGCTGCAGCAGAGGAGCATCTTTACCCTGCCAGCGACTGAGGAAGCCAAGCTCTTTGGTCAGGTCTGATTTAGTGATATCCCCAACGGCGATAACATGGGTTCCGAGTGGCGTATAGTTTGTCTGATAGAAAGACTTCACATCATCCAGGGTCAAACCCGATACTGACTTTACAGTGCCGTCTTTTGAGCGGCCAAATGCACTGTCAGCAAACAACACTTGTCTGGTCGCCTGAGAAGCCAGCCATGATGGTTTTTGATGTTCGTAAACCAAACCTTCCAGCGCCTGCTTTTTAAGTCGCTCAAAATCGTCCGTACGCAGAGCTGGCTTAAATAGCATCTCCTGAACAATGGCTAATGTCGCCGTCAGGTTCTTTTCCAGAGAAGAGACGGTAATCGTAGTGGTGTAATTACCAGAACCAAAACTGATACTGCTACCCAGCTTATCCAGTTCCGCCTGTATCTGCTCTATACTTCTCTCTGTTGTACCTTCCTGCATCATTGCAGAAGTAAGATCTGCCAGCCCCTCTTTTCCTTCAGGAACATAACGTGTACCAGCAGGCAGCTGTATCTCAATCAGTACTGTCGGTGTCTCATTTGACTCTGTCGCTAACACTTCAATACCGTTTTCCAGATGAATACGGTAAAGCTCCGGCATGGTCGCTTTTACGGCACCGGATACCGGTGGCTGAACTGAACGGTCAAAATCATCTACCGCCTTAACATAATTAAGCTCTTCTGCCTTTATCTTGTTATACTCCGGCAGCGTTCTTGCCGGCGTCTCAAAGGTGGCTTCCCTGACAGCCAGATCCGTTTTTCCTTTAGGGATAACGCTGAGAACAACCTTGTTCTTATCCTCGATAAACTGCTGATAAACCTGCAATACCGCATCAGGCGTTACAGCTTTGATTTTCTCTAATTTATACTGAATACGATCGGGCTGATTATAGTAAGTCTGATTGGAAGCGAGCTGAGTCACCTTACCGCGCACACTCTCCAGAGCATAAACCGCACTCGCTTCAGCGCTGCCGATAATTTGATCCAGTTTCTCCTGCTCTACCCCTTCGGTTTTAAAATCAGATAGCGCTGACATTAACGCCTCATAGATAGGCGTCAGATCGCCTTTGCTACCTGAGTTGCCCATAGCGTAAACATAAAAATTACAGGCCAGTTCTGCACAATCCTGAAAGGCACCAGCATCGATTGCGACTTCGGTTTTCACCAGTTTCTGATATAGCAGGCTGGTTTTACCATCACCTAATATCGACGCTAACGCGTCCAGCGCCTCTTGGTTCTCTTCACCACGATAGGTGGTCGGCCAGCCAATCATGACCATTGGCTGCTGAATTCTGTCCTGCAGGGTAATGAACTTATCTTGTGTGAGTTTGGCTGGCTGCTTTTCAGCATTTTTAACTTCCGGACCTGTTGGGATAGAGCCGAAGTACTTGTTCACCCACTCCAGAGTCTGCTGAGTATCAAAATCACCGCCGATAGTCAGGGTAGCGTTGTTCGGGCCATACCAACGTAGGAAAAAGGCTTTCAGATCGTTAACGTCTACTCTGTCCAGATCCTCGACATAGCCTATGGTCTGCCATGAATAAGGGTGGCCTTCAGGATAAAGGGCTTCACTCATTCTTTCCCACATCAGGCCGTAAGGGCGGTTGTCGTAATTTTGTGCCCGTTCGTTTTTAACTGTATCTCTCTGTATCTCAAATTTCCTCTGTGACACAGCATCAATTAAAAAGCCCATACGGTCAGATTCAAGCCAGAGTGCTTTTTCCAGTTGATTGGACGGCAGGGTTTCAAAGTAGTTGGTTCTGTCACGGTTAGTGGTACCGTTTAATGTTCCGCCCGCTTCAGTGACAATTTTGAAATGTTCCTGATCACCAACATTCTCTGACCCCTGAAACATCATATGCTCAAAGAAGTGAGCGAAACCTGACTTACCCGCCTCCTCTCTTGCAGAACCGACATGATAAGTGACATCAACGTGAACAAGGGGATCAGATTTATCCTGAGACAAAATAACCGTCAGACCATTATCTAACTGGTACTTAGAGTAAGGAATAGAAACCTTTCCCTGCTCTGTCTGAGAGGTTTCAATCAGAGTCACACCTTGCGGCAGTGAACCTGTGAAATTGACTAGAGTTGTCTGAGAACAGCCGTATAGGGCCACGAAAGATACAACGCCAAGCCATACTTTTCTCATTAGAAATTCCTTAAAAAAAACCAAAAAACAGCGCAGTTAGTACAGAATACCGGACAGCTTTTCCAATTGTGATAATGATAACTGTAGGTAAGAATTTCATTCTCAACCAACCTGCGGCTAAACAGATGGGGTCACCAATAACGGGTAACCAGCTAAAAAATAGCGCTCCATAACCATAGCGGCTAATCCAGGCTATAGCTCTATGACCATGTTTTTCATCACGAGTTCGGTTTGGAATTAACAATCCCAGCCAATAATTAGTTAAACCGCCGAGGGTGTTTCCGGCGGTTGCGACTAAAATAATCAAGCTTGGAAGATAGTTGTTAGTTGCCAATGTCGCCAAAAGTGATGCTTCAGATCCGCCAGGCAAAAGAGTTGCGCTAAGAAAACCGGTAAAAAAAAGCACCCATAGCGCAGACTCAGCAAACAACTGATAAAGAGGTTCTAGCACTGCATATCCAGCAACAACTTACCTCTGGTATGGCCGGTTTCAATCTGTTTATGAACCTCTGCAACATCGCGGAAAGGAACCGCTGGCTGAAAATCGACTTTAAGCAGGCCGACGCTCACCATATACAGCAGGGCATCCATCTGTTCCGGATTAGGCTCAACCAACATGCCACTGGCAGTAAAACCGAGTGTGGTTGCTTTCTCACAGATCATATCTTTAGTAATGGTCGGAATGGTGATCACTCTGGCGTTATCACGCAGACATTTCAATGCATCCAGTGCCGCATCTCCGCCGACAAGGTCGATAAGTACATCCACCTCATTCACCCGCTCGGAAACCGGAGCAAACTGATAGTTAACGGCATGGGCACCTAAGGTTGCCAGATAATCCAGATTAGCTTCACTGCAGGTTGTGTACACTTCCGCCTGCGCAGCAACTGCGAGTTGCACTGCGATATGACCAACACCACCAGCTCCGGCCAAAATCAGCACCCTTTCACCTGCCTGAATCTGAGCTTTATTGACAGCCTGAGCTGCGGTTTGACCTGCGACCGGCAATGCCGCTGCGGCTTCAAACATCACTGCATCAGGAACCAGACTCAGCTGTGTTTCCTCTACGGATAAATACTGGCTGTAGCCTCCGCCTGATAACGGAAAACCAACCAGACCGGCAACATTGTCTCCCACAACCAGATGCTCAACACCTTCCCCTATAGAAACTACCTTGCCGCAGATATCGTACCCGGGCGTCCACGGCAGGTTGTCACGGTTGCTCTCGGCTGCCCAGCCCAATCCGGCACGGGTCTTAACATCAATAGGGTTTACACCGGAGAAATGAACCTTTACTAACACCTCTCCCTTTGCAGGTTCAGGTATTGGAAAAGAGTCAACTCTCAACACTTCAGGCTCCCCAAACTGCGGAATAACCACTTTCAAGTTTTCTGTCATACGTATGTCCCTATAGCTGGAAAAAACAAAGGGATGCCTTAGCATCCCTTTGACTATAAACTATTTTGTCAGAATAAGTGAACTCTAATTCACCATAATCAGACCAAGCTATCCGCTAACTTAACTCTGGCTTATCCAACCAGAGCCAGCAGTATACCTGCGGCTACCGCAGAGCCCAGTACCCCCGCCACATTCGGCCCCATTGCGTGCATCAACAGGAAGTTTTGCGGGTTAGCCTGTAAGCCGACCTTATTTACAACCCGTGCTGCCATAGGTACTGCAGAAACACCGGCTGCGCCGATAAGCGGGTTAATATCCTCTTTGGAGTACTTGTTGAGCAGTTTAGCCATCAGAACACCGGCAGCTGTACCAATACTAAATGCCACAGCACCCAGAGCCAGAATACCCAGAGTCTCAACATTGAGGAACTGTTCCGCCTGAAGCTTAGAACCGACACCAAGACCAAGGAAGATGGTCACAATGTTGATAAGCTCATTCTGCGCAGTTTTAGACAGACGCTCTACCACGCCCGCTTCCCGCATCAGGTTACCCAGACAGAACATGCCCACCAGCGGCGTTGCCGGAGGCAAGAACAAAATGGTCATCACTAATACCGCCAGCGGGAACAGCACTTTCTCTGTCTTACTGACATGACGTAGCTGAGCCATCTTAATAGTACGCTCTTCCGGAGTGGTTAGCGCCTTCATAATCGGTGGCTGAATAATCGGTACCAGAGCCATATAACTATAAGCCGCTACAGCAATCGCCCCGAGAAGATCTGGAGAGAGCTGACTGGAGAGGAAAATCGCCGTCGGGCCGTCCGCACCACCAATAATGGCGATAGACGAAGCGTCCGCAAGGGAGAATTCCATTCCGGGAACATAGTTAAGCAGGATTGCGCCAAACAGAGTGGCAAAAATACCAAACTGAGCCGCAGCCCCCAGCCAGAGG
Source organism: Vibrio sp. SCSIO 43137 (assembly GCF_028201475.1). NCBI lineage: Bacteria > Pseudomonadati > Pseudomonadota > Gammaproteobacteria > Vibrionales > Vibrionaceae > Vibrio > Vibrio sp. SCSIO 43137. The sequence goes on from NZ_CP116383.1 coordinate 2,789,764, forward strand.
GTTTTCGGGTTAGCGATTAACGCACCGAAATCCGTCATAGCCCCCACGCCCATAAAGATCAGCAGCGGGAACACGCCTGTTTCGATACCAACATAGTAGACATAGTAGAGCAGTCCGCCTTCCTCGGTAAAACCGGCATTAGGGATGTTGGCCAGAATGGCACCAAAACCTATTGGCAGCAGAAGTAAGGGCTCAAAGCCCTTACGTATGGCTAAGAACAGTAAGATACAACCAACTAAGATCATCGCGAGCTGACCAAAGTCGAAATTAGCTATCCCTGTTTCAGACCAAAGAATCTGTAATCCTTCCATGACTCTCCCTTATGCCAGACTCAGAAGCGGAGCACCAACAGTCACAGAGTCACCCTCTTTAACATGGACTGCGGCAACCGTACCACTCTTCGCTGCCTGTACTTCTGTTTCCATCTTCATCGCTTCCAGAATCAAAAGAACATCGCCTTCTGCAACCTGAGAGCCCGGCTGAACGTTTACTTTGAAAATAGTACCAGCCAGAGGTGCAGCTACATCTTCTGCGGCACCCGTTGCCGGAGCAGGTGCAGGCGCTGCTTCTGTTTTAGCAGCAGGTGTAACTGAAGACAGTTGTCCCTGAGGGCCTACTTCAACGTCATATACCTGACCATCAACTTTAACACTGTAAGTTTCCACTGCGCCCGGAGCAGCCGCAGCAACAGGGGCTGCTTTCACTTCAGGTTCTGTACCCGGAGCTGGTTCAAACGCGTCAGGGTTGCCTCTGTTCTTAAGGAACTTAAGGCCAACTTGCGGGAACAGAGCGTATGTCAGTACATCATCCACTGTCTCATCAGCCAGCTTGATGCCTTCTGCCTTGGCTTTTTCCGCCAGTTCAGCAGTCAGGGCCTCTAACTCATCGTCAATAAGGTCAGCCGGACGACAGGTAATCGCTTCTCCGCCATCCAGTACTTTGGCTTGCAGAGCAGCATCAACGTCAGCCGGTGCCGCACCGTACTCGCCTTTCAGAACACCTGCTGTCTCTTTAGTGATGCTCTTATAGCGTTCACCAGTCAGAACGTTGATAACGGCTTGTGTACCTACGATTTGGGAAGTCGGTGTTACCAGAGGAATGTATCCAAGATCTTTACGTACTCTTGGGATCTCTTCCAGTACCTCGTCAATCCGGTCTGCAGCACCCTGCTCTTTTAGCTGGCCTTCCATATTAGTCAGCATTCCGCCCGGAACCTGAGCAATAAGTATACGGGAATCGACACCTTTAAGGGCGCCTTCCCACTTGGCATACTTTTTACGTACTTCACGGAAATAAGCCGCAATAGGCTCAATCTGGTCAAGTTTCAGGCCGGTATCGCGCTCTGTACCTTCCAGCATGGCAACAACAGTTTCTGTCGGAGTATGACCATAGGTCTGGCTCATTGAGGAGATAGCGGTATCCAGAATATCCAGACCAGCTTCAACCGCCTTTACCGCTGTCGCAGTAGAAAGACCGGTAGTAGCATGACAGTGAAGGGCAAGGGGCACATCACACGACTCTTTAATGCGGGTAACCAGCTCTTCCGCTTCATAAGGTTTTAGCAGGCCGGACATATCTTTGATACAGATAGAGTGACAGCCTAAGTCTTCAAGACGCTTAGCAAGATCTACCCATGTATCTGAGTTGTGTACCGGGCTGGTCGTATAAGAGAGCGTACCCTGAGCGTGAGCGCCAACATCCACAGTCGCCTTAACGGCCTTCTGGAAGTTACGTACGTCATTCATGGCATCAAAGATGCGGAATACATCCATTCCGTTTTTGTGTGCGCGTTCAACAAACTTCTCTACAACATCATCCGCATAGTGACGGTAGCCCAGCAGGTTCTGTCCGCGTAACAGCATCTGCATTGGGGTATTCGGCATCGCTTTTTTCAGCTCACGTAGTCTTTCCCACGGATCTTCGCCGAGAAAACGAATACATGAATCGAAGGTCGCCCCTCCCCATGTTTCCAGAGACCAGTAGCCTACTTTGTCCAGTTCTGCTGCGATCGGCAGCATATCTTCAATTCGCATACGGGTAGCGAACAGGGACTGGTGGGCGTCGCGTAACACTACATCAGTAATAGCAAGTGGTTTAGACATGCTCTATAACTCCTTTTAATCGAATTTTAACTACTATTTAGAAGCAGAAGTTCGGTACTGATGTACCGCAGCAGAAATTGCTGCAACAACTTGCGGACTAACAGCAGACGATGTTTGTTGACTATTTAATTTTGTGTTGGGCATAGCAACGGGCTGTGGTGCCTCTTCTGGTACCAGATTCGACATTAGCCTGACTATGTAAATAAGAATGGTGAGGAAAACAAATACTACTGCCATGCCAGTAAACATGAGAGTAGCGGCTTCTCCTAATAAACTTCCAATATCTGTCATTATGATTCCTTTCTTTGTCATTGAGACAAGCTGTCTGTTTCGAGATCCATTAAACGAAACAGATGTGGCTTAGGATTATCTCGATTGGCAATCGATTGTCAATTGTATCGGTTGCATTTAAACAGCAGCCTAATAGCGGCAAAGTAGTTGCAACCGACTGATAGTTAGACGAAATAACCCACCAAGATAATAATGGTCTATCCAGCAATTCACCAGAACCATAGGGAATAACTTAAGCAAAAATGGGGCAAATTACTGAGATATATGTAAAAAAAGCAATACTTGTCAGGAAAAACCGATGAAAAACCGGAAAGAAATTGTTTGTTTTGTGAAGCAAACTAAAAAAGCCCTGCGATTGCAGGGCTTTGAAGAATGGCGCGCTCGGAAGGATTCGAACCTTCGACCGCCTGGTTCGTAGCCAGGTACTCTATCCAGCTGAGCTACGAGCGCGCGATGTTTTATTACAACTAAGTCAGAGACTTAACGTAATGAGAACCTCAGATAACTGAAGACCGTATAAATTATGGCGCGCTCGGAAGGATTCGAACCTTCGACCGCCTGGTTCGTAGCCAGGTACTCTATCCAGCTGAGCTACGAGCGCGCGATGTTTTATCAAATTAAGCCAGAGACTTAATCTAATGCGAACTTCAGATAACCGAAGACCGTACAAATTATGGCGCGCTCGGAAGGATTCGAACCTTCGACCGCCTGGTTCGTAGCCAGGTACTCTATCCAGCTGAGCTACGAGCGCGCGATGTTTTATCAAATTAAGCCAGAGACTTAATCTAATGCGAACTTCAGATAACCGAAGACCGTACAAATTATGGCGCGCTCGGAAGGATTCGAACCTTCGACCGCCTGGTTCGTAGCCAGGTACTCTATCCAGCTGAGCTACGAGCGCGCGATGTTTTATCAAATTAAGCCAGAGACTTAATCTAATGCGAACTTCGGATAACCGAAGACCGTACAAATTATGGCGCGCTCGGAAGGATTCGAACCTTCGACCGCCTGGTTCGTAGCCAGGTACTCTATCCAGCTGAGCTACGAGCGCGCAGGTTGTGAACTATATCACATTTTCATTTCTAAGAAACGAAAAAAATGGTCTTAATGACCATAAATATTAGCTGCTTACAGCTAATAAATGGCGGTGAGGGAGGGATTCGAACCCTCGATACGGCTACAAACCGTATACTCCCTTAGCAGGGGAGCGCCTTCAGCCTCTCGGCCACCTCACCACTGTTCAGAAATGGCGCGCTCGGAAGGATTCGAACCTTCGACCGCCTGGTTCGTAGCCAGGTACTCTATCCAGCTGAGCTACGAGCGCGTATTTCTAACGTTTGCAAGAATGGCGGTGAGGGAGGGATTCGAACCCTCGATACGGCTACAAACCGTATACTCCCTTAGCAGGGGAGCGCCTTCAGCCTCTCGGCCACCTCACCGTCTTGCGGAGGCACATATTACGATTTACCGAAAATAAGTCAATTACTTTCTGGGATAAAACTTATAAAAAATGTGTGATAGAACAGTATTCAACCAACAAGAACTATTTTTGCACTTTTTTATACCCGGCTGACCCAGACATGCAGGATTCAGAGCTGCAGTAAGCTGTTCAGTTCAGGGAAGTTAACTGTTCACCCGACACTCATATAATGGCAAAGCAGACTAAGCAGATAACTGAAATAACAGCAAACAACGGGCACAAAAAAGGCCAGCTTATGCTGACCTTAATGTCTATATTAGTAATTGCCTGATGTGGAATTACCTGTGCCCTTTTCGGCCTGAATTCTCATGTAGATCTCTTCACGATGAACTGATACTTCTTTAGGTGCATTAACACCGATACGTACCTGGTTACCTTTTACACCTAGTACAGTTACTGTCACTTCATCTCCAATCATCAGGGTTTCGCCTACGCGGCGAGTCAAAATCAGCATTCGTCTGCTCCTTGAGTAATCTCTTAACTATCTCTTTATAAGGCTATTATCCAACAAAATCATAGATAAGGTAAACTTAACCGGGTTAAGAAACCGCATATTTTTGTTGTTCTGTAAGCGCTTCCTTAGAAACAATGTATTTGTCATGAATAATATTTGCTGCTCTATCAATACTAGCTGGGTTAAGCAGCAAGGTTGAGTATTGCTCGCCAACTGAAGTAGCAAATACGGCTATTTCATTGCTGACAAGTAAATTATATGAGTGTTGTACAATCCCTTTAGCTTTGCTGCCTACACAGGTCAGCGAACTCACTTGTTCACTATTACGGATTTTATGACTAAACACCAGCCCTAACTTGGCATAAGCATTACAATCAATTACAACACCGTTTCGTTCTGTTTCCTCGATCACAGTCCAGAGGGGGATCCCCAGTACCTGACACTGTTTAACTAAAGCATCAAAGTCACTTTTTTCAACCTGAACAAAAATCAGATTTCTCTGGATGGCAATGCCACAGATCCCGTGATGGCAGGTTTCTCCTTTTACCAGAGTGCCCTCTTTTTCTGAAAAAGAAGAACGAACTCTTAAAGGAACCCTGTTTCGCCACGCCTCCTGCACACAAGGCAAATGAAGTACCCTTGCCCCTTTTCGGGCCATCTCTTCCATATTCGGAAAGTCGATACTCTCCAGTTGAACCGCCTGTTTTACAACACGGGGATCGCAGCTATAGATACCTTCCACGTCAGTGAAGATCTGACACTCTGTAGCATTCAGAGCACCCGCCAGTGCCACCGCCGTGGTATCAGAACCACCACGACCAAGGGTAGTAATATGGCCATGTTTATCAACGCCCTGAAACCCGGCCACGATGACAATTTGATCATCTTGCAACAGGGTGCGGATATAATCCGTCTCGATTTCAGTAATACTGGCATCGTTGTGAACACTGTCAGTTTTGATTTTAGCCTGACCGCCCGTCAGCGATATTGCAGAGCGACCTAACCGGTTAAGCTCCATCGCCAGCAGTGCCATTGATACCTGCTCACCAGCCGTTAAAAGAACATCGAGTTCCCGCGCCGTTGGTACCGAGTCGATCTCTTGCGCCAGAGACATCAATCTGTTGGTTTCGCCAGACATGGCAGATACAACCACAACCAACTGATTGCCTTGATCTCTTAAATTGACTAAGCGTTGGGCTACAGCTCTGATCCTTTCTACAGAACCCACTGATGTGCCACCAAATTTTAGTACAAGTAACGGTTTTTTCACCGGACGTTACCTTTAGCTTTCTTAATCATCCTGATACAGAGTCGGATTGTATCCTTATATCAGAATGGCAATACTTAATATTGGTCAATAAAAAAACCAACTAACATAAGATTAGTTGGCTTTTATTAGTATAAATTAGTTTACAGGCGTTCTGTTAACCAGTCGCTGACAGATTCCAGTGCTGCCGGTAGTGCTGAAGCATCTGTACCACCAGCCTGAGCCATATCAGGTCTGCCGCCACCTTTACCACCTACCTGCTGGGCAACCATATTCACCAGCTCACCCGCTTTAACTTTAGAAGTCAGGTCTTTCGTTACACCAGCAATCAGGCCAACTTTATCACCGGAAACATTACCCAACATGATAATGCCGCTGCCGATCTGGTTCTTAAGCTCATCAACCATACCGCGAAGTGCTTTATTATCAGCGCCATTAAGCTGGCTAACCAGTACTTTAACACCAGAAATCTCGACAACTTTGCTGGCCAGATTTGCACTCTCCTGAGAAGCCAGCTTATCTTTCAGTTGCTGAATCTCTTTTTCAAGAGCCTTGGCCTTAGACACCATATCTGCAACTTTGCTTTCATACTGCTCATGCTGTGCATCTAGGGTATCCAGCGCAGCTTCACCGGTAACCGCTTCAATACGACGAATACCCGCAGCAATACCACCTTCAGAAGTGATCTTAAACAGACCGATATCACCGGTATTATTAGCGTGAATACCACCACAAAGCTCGGTAGAGAAATCGCCCATTGAAAGTACACGAACTTCATCGTCATACTTCTCACCAAACAGAGCCATTGCGCCTTTCGCTTTAGCTGACTCGATATCCATGATGTCGGTAGCAATAACATGGTTGCGACGCACTTCGGCGTTTACAAGACGCTCAACTTCTTTCAGCTCTTGTGGCTTAACCGCTTCTAAATGAGAGAAGTCAAATCTTAGATGATCCGGCTTAACCAGCGAGCCTTTCTGCATAACATGCTCACCAAGTACACGGCGCAAGGCTTCATGTAGCAAGTGAGTGGCTGAGTGGTTTAGTGAAGTGGCTGCACGGCGTTCTGCATCGACATGAGCGCTGACAGCATCACCTTTCGCCAGTACACCTTCTACAAGTTCACCGTGATGTGCAATTGCGTGACCCAGTTTATGAGTATCATCGACCTTAAATAGGCCTGATTCAGTTTTGATAACACCTGTGTCACCACACTGGCCACCAGACTCAGCATAGAAAGGTGTTTTCTCAAGGATCAAAATAGCTTTATCACCGGCAGACAGGCTGTCCACCTCGTTGCCGGAAGCAAATAAACCAACAACCGCAGATTTGTCCTCTGTTCCTTGGTAACCACTAAACTCACTGGAAGAGTCCACCTTAATCACTTCGTTGTAGTCGGTGGCAAACTGTCCTGCTTCGCGGGCACGCTGACGCTGTGCTTCCATCGCTTTCTCGAAGCCAGCTTCATCGATAGTAAACTCTCTTTCACGAGCTACATCGTTAGTCAGATCCGCAGGGAAGCCGTAGGTATCGTACAGTTTAAATACTGTTTCACCGTCCAGAACTTTGCCGTCAAGGTTATCCAGCGCTTCGTTGAGAATCACCATGCCACGTTCAAGAGTACGGCCGAAGTTCTCTTCTTCGATTCGCAGTACTTTCTCAACCATAGCCTGCTGCTTCTTCAGCTCGCTACCTGCACTACCCATAACGTCAGCAAGAACACCAACCAGTTTATGGAAGAATGCACCTTGCGCACCAAGCTTATTACCGTGACGAACCGCGCGACGGATAATACGGCGAAGAACGTAACCACGGCCTTCGTTAGACGGCATCACACCATCAACAATCAGGAAGGCACAAGAACGGATATGGTCAGCAACAACGCGCAGAGACTGGTTAGAAAGATCTTGGTAACCCGTTACTTCAGCAGCAGCTTTGATCAGAGTCTGGAATACATCAATCTCATAGTTTGAGTGAACGCCCTGCATAATGGCAGCAATACGCTCAATACCCATACCTGTATCTACTGCCGGCTTAGGCAGAGGTTCCATGGTACCGTCTGATTGACGGTTGAACTGCATAAATACGTTATTCCAGATCTCAATAAAGCGATCGCCATCTTCTTCAGGAGTACCCGGACGGCCGCCCCAGATATGTTCGCCATGATCATAGAAGATCTCAGTACATGGACCACAAGGGCCGGTATCACCCATCTGCCAGAAGTTGTCAGACTCGTAAGGTTTACCACCTTTTTTATCACCAATGCGGACAATACGATCGGCAGGAATGCCCATCTTTTTGTTCCACAGTTCGAAAGCTTCATCATCAGTCTGATATACAGTTACCAGCAGACGCTCTTGCGGCAGCTTAAGTACATCGGTCAGAAATTCCCACGCATATGCGATGGCATCTTCTTTGAAATAGTCGCCAAAACTAAAGTTACCCAACATTTCAAAAAAGGTGTGGTGGCGGGCGGTAAAGCCTACATTCTCAAGGTCATTATGTTTACCACCGGCACGAACACAACGTTGTGCACTGGTTGCACGCGTATAGGCGCGCTTTTCTGAACCTAAAAAGCAGTCTTTAAACTGGTTCATACCTGCGTTAGTAAACAGCAATGTTGGATCATTGGCCGGAACTAACGAAGAACTTTCTACAATCTGATGTCCTTTGTCTTCAAAGAACTTAAGAAACGCACGGCGTATCTCGTCGGTGCTCATGTACATGCGACTCTTCCTGAAAATCTTGAGATGGGTTTCGGGCAAAAATTGCCCATAACTAGTTATTTGGCGGGTATTGTAAATCAAGGGAAGAAAATAGCCTAATTTTCTTCATAGAAAGGGCGGTGAATTAAAAGTTAGCTTACTCTTGCTCTGACAGGGCGTAATTTATCTGCTCAAAATCAAATCCGCGATACTGCAGAAAACGTACTTGTTTTGCATACTCTTTTTGATCTTTTGCTTTCACTCCCTTGAACTTCTTAAGCGCGACATTTTTTGCTAACTGGTACCAGTCTGGCTCTTCTTCATCAAAAGCGAGGTTAATATCCGTTTCTGCCACTCTTTTTAATTTTAGATCCTGAAAGACTCTCAACTTGCCGTTGCCTTTACTGATGTGTTGCCGGATCTGACTCCTTGCGTATCGGAGATCATCCAGATAGTTACTGTCCAGACAAAACTGAATGGCGCTTTCTACCTCCTCTGCCTCATACCCCTTTGTAGCCAGCTTTTGTGCTAACTCATATACACCGTGATCTCTGCGGCTTAGCAGATAAATCGCACTCTCTTTAGCAGAGTATTTGGGTGGGTTGGTTTTATACATAATCGGATATCAGGACTAAAAAGCCCCGCAATTCGAGGCTTTTCTAACAGGAGAGAAGAGGTTTATAGCTCTTCTTGTGGCAGGTCTTGCTCTGAGTTGTCATCTTCTTCAAGCTGAACAGGAGCAAGCAGCATTTCACGCAGTTTAGTATCAATCTCCAGGGCAGCTTGCGGGTTCTCACGTAAGAACTTACATGCATTCGCTTTACCCTGACCAATCTTGTCACCGTTGTAGCTGTACCATGCACCCGCTTTTTCTACCAGCTTGTTCTTAACACCCAGATCGATCAGCTCACCTTCGCGGTTAAAGCCTTTACCGTAAAGAATCTGAGTTTCAGCCTGCTTAAATGGCGCTGCAATCTTGTTCTTAACAACCTTAATACGAGTTTCGTTACCAACAACCTCATCGCCTTCTTTGATAGAGCCGGTACGACGAATATCCAGACGAACAGAAGCGTAGAACTTAAGCGCGTTACCACCAGTTGTGGTTTCAGGGTTACCAAACATTACACCAATCTTCATACGGATCTGGTTAATGAAGATACACATACAGTTAGACTGCTTAAGGTTACCTGTCAGCTTACGCATCGCCTGAGAAAGCATACGAGCCTGCAGACCCATATGGCTGTCACCCATCTCACCTTCAATTTCAGCTTTTGGTGTCAGGGCAGCAACGGAGTCAACAACCAGTACGTCAATAGCGCCTGAACGTGCTAGTGCGTCACAGATTTCCAGAGCTTGCTCACCGGTATCAGGCTGAGAAACCAGCAGTGAATCAATATCAACACCCAGTTTTTTAGCATAGATTGGATCCAGCGCGTGCTCGGCATCAACGAAGGCACAAGTTTTACCCGCACGTTGAGCAGCTGCAATCAATTCAAGTGTCAGAGTAGTTTTACCTGAGCTCTCCGGACCGTACACTTCAACAATACGTCCCATTGGCAGGCCACCGGCACCCAGTGCGATATCCAGTGAAAGAGAACCTGTTGAGATAGTTTCTACATCCATGGTGCGATTATCACCAAGACGCATGATAGAACCTTTACCAAACTGCTTTTCTATCTGACCAAGAGCCGCTGCCAGCGCCTTCTGTTTATTCTCGTTCATTACTTTCTCCGACTATTTTAACTGTCTGGTTATTCTGTAAAGAGGAAATGGCCAAATGCCACCGGAACATAATTCAGCTGTTCCTTTCTCAAAGTGGCTTGAGTATATACTGTTGATTCATACAGTGTCTACACCTGTATAAGGATTTTTTTATTCTTCCGGCTCACTTCACCATGACGTAGCGATTTTAACTAGAGACCTGACACCTTCTCTTATGGTGTAATGGCGAAAAAGGAGTGGAAAGTATATGGATATACGTTTTGAACAGCTGCAGGTGCAAACGGCGGCTAGTGACTTACACATAGAGCAATGGCAAGTAGATAAGGGGCAGTCATGGGCTATCTTCAGTACCGATGGCGATGTCGGCGCTCTGATCGGAGATTTACTCTGTGGAGAGCTGGAATACTCCCAAGGAAGCATAACCACTAATAACCTGCTTATTTCTCAGGTCTCCCTCTCTCAGCAGCAGAGATTGCTGGAAGCCGAACTGGCCAATGACGATACCGATTTTCTCGACCGTGTCGATACCGGAAGCTCGGTACAGTCACTAATTGAACAGATCTCTACGTCAGGACAACTTACAGAGACACTCATTAACGAGCTGGATTTAGTCCATCTGAAACAGAGCGGTTTTCGTGAACTTTCTACCGGAGAAACCCGCAGGGTGATGTTAGCAAGAGCGCTGGCTGTTGAGCCTGACTTTCTGGTACTGGACGAACCTTATGCCGGGCTGGATATCAAACACAGGCAAACTCTACAGGGCTATTTGCAGAAACTTTCGCAGAGAATAACGCTGCTACTCACCGTTTCACGAGAACAGGAAATACCTGAATGGGTCGATCATATCGCTCTGTTTGATAAAGGCACGCTGGTAGAGAAAATGAACCGCCAGAGCTGGATTAATCATCCGGTAATCAGCCAGATCAAAGCTCAGTCTGAGAGCGCATCAGCAGAGATAATGGAACTGATGCATAAGTATCAGCATAACTCTCCGTTTAATGATCCGCTATTCCAGCTTACTGACGGCAAAGTAACTTATACAGAAAAAACTATTTTATCCGGCATCAACTGGCGGATAAACAATGGCGAACACTGGCAGATACGCGGCCCGAACGGCTGTGGCAAAAGTACTCTTCTTGGGCTTATTTTCGGCGATCACCCGCAATGTTACAGCAATGATATAAAGATATTTGGCCGGCAAAGAGGCTCAGGGGAAACCATCTGGCAGATAAAGCAGCATATCGGAATGGTCTCTTCCTCCCTGCATCTGCAATACAGGGTGAACTGCGCTGCATTAGACGTAGTGTTGTCCGGTTTTTATGACTCCATTGGTCTCTATTCTCAGCCGACTAAAAAAGAAATAGAAATAGCCAAAGAGTGGCTGGCTATTTTGCATATGAGTCATCTGGAGAAAGTCTCCTTCAGGCAGCTTGATTACAGTCAGCAACGTCTGTTATTGATAGCAAGGGCTCTGGTTAAACAGCCAGCTCTATTGATTCTTGATGAGCCCTATCAGGGGCTGGACTATTTTGGCCGGCGACTTGTAATGAGCACGCTAGATATTATTGCCCGTGAAAATCTGAGTCAGCTACTTTATGTATCCCACTATGAAGAAGATAGTCTTAGTAGTATCCACAATTACGTTGATTTTATTGCGCAGAGCGACAATCAGGAGTATCAGGTAGAAATTCGTTCAGAACAGTCCGCTTAGCTGACTCAAACTCTATTTTAAAGCATTAAAAAACCCGCTATAACGTTAGCGGGTTTTTACTTTAAAGGAGAAAAGTTAAGCCATGCTCTGGCGAACCTTCTCGTGTAACTCCTGGACAGAAGTTACTGTATTTCTGTCATCTGCAGTGTGCGACATGCAGGTGGCAAATGCAGCATTCAGCGTGGTGGTGTAGTTCACCTTCTCCTGCAATGCACCTCTGCGAAGCACTTTTGAGTCTTCAATTGCCTGACGACCAGCCGCAGTGTTGATGATGTAGGTGTACTCATTATTCTTGATACGGTCGAGAATATGCGGACGCCCTTCATGTACTTTGTTGACCAACCTAGGGTTAATACCAGCCTCGCCAAGAATAATGGCAGTACCGTGAGTAGCATCCAGTTGGTAACCCAGTTTGGTCAGTTTAGACGCTAAATCAACCACTCTCTGTTTATCATCATTTCTTACGGATAACAGTGCACGACCACCTTCCGGATACTCTTTACCACAACCCAGTTCTGCTTTAGCAAAGGCTTCTGCGAAGGAAGCACCAACACCCATCACTTCACCGGTTGAGCGCATTTCAGGCCCTAACAGAGGATCCACGCCCGGGAACTTGTTAAACGGCAGAACCACCTCTTTAACCGCATAGTAAGGAGGAATAATTTCCTTAGTAAAGCCCTGAGATTGCAGACTTTGCCCAGCCATAACACGTGCAGCTATCTTAGCCAGAGGTGCACCAGTTGCCTTAGAAACAAACGGCACAGTACGGGCTGCCCGAGGGTTAACTTCAATCAGGTAGACCTCATTGTCTTTAACGGCAAACTGAGTGTTCATCAGACCACGCACACCCAGTTCAAAGGCCAGCTTTTCAACCTGTTCGCGCATTACGTCCTGTATTTCCTGACTCAGGGTATAAGCCGGCAGTGAACATGCAGAGTCACCGGAGTGAACGCCCGCCTGCTCAATATGCTCCATAATGCCACCGATAACGACACGCTCACCGTCGCAGATAGCATCGATATCCACTTCTACAGCATCATCAAGGAAGCGATCCAGAAGAACCGGAGACTCATTGGAAACACTAACTGCTTCATTAAAGTAGCGTCTCAGGTCTGACTCGTCATAAACAATTTCCATTGCCCTTCCGCCAAGTACATAGGAAGGACGAACCACCAGCGGGAAACCAATCTCTTTCGATTTTTCCACCGCCTGCTCCATTGTGGTTACCGTGGCATTTTCCGGTTGCTTCAGGTTCAGGCGCTCAACAGCAGCCTGAAAACGTTCACGGTCTTCTGCCCTGTCAATGGCATCCGGGCTGGTTCCGATAATAGGTACTCCGGCCGCTTCAAGCTCGCGGGCAAGTTTCAGTGGCGTCTGTCCGCCATACTGAACAATCACCCCTTTCGGCTTCTCGATTCTGACGATAGAGAGGACATCTTCCAGTGTTACCGGCTCAAAATAGAGGCGGTCAGAAGTATCATAGTCAGTAGAAACCGTTTCCGGGTTACAGTTGACCATAATGGTCTCATAACCATCTTCACGAAGTGCCAGCGAGGCGTGTACACAGCAGTAGTCAAACTCTATGCCCTGACCGATACGGTTAGGACCTCCGCCCAGAACCATAATCTTGTCTTTATCAGTCGGGTTAGCTTCACACTCTTCATCATAAGAAGAGTACATATAAGCGGTATCTGAAGAGAATTCTGCTGCACAAGTATCTACCCGCTTGTAAACAGGGTGGATATCGTACTGATCACGCAGACGACGAATCTCAGTTTCCGCCACACCAAGCAGAGTTGACAGTCGGGTATCTGAGAAGCCTTTACGCTTAAGGTCGCTCAGCAGTTCTTTGTTTAGTCCGGCAAAACCACCCGCTTTCACGCGCTCTTCCTGCTTAACCAGATCTTCAATCTGAACAAGGAACCAACGGTCAATTGCGGTAAGGTTAAATACGCCATCTACTGAAAGACCTGCACGGAATGCATCAGCGATATACCAGATACGGTCAGCTCCGGCTTCTTTCAGCTCATGACGGATCTGAGTCAACGCATCCGGCGCATCCAGATCCACCATCTCATCAAAGCCGGAAACACCAACTTCAAGACCACGCAGGGCTTTTTGCAGAGATTCCTGTTGGTTACGGCCGATAGCCATCACTTCACCAACTGACTTCATCTGAGTGGTCAGACGGTCATTCGCGCCGGCAAATTTTTCAAAGTTAAAGCGTGGGATCTTGGTAACGACATAATCTATGGTTGGTTCAAAGGATGCCGGCGTTGCTCCGCCGGTGATGTCGTTCATCAACTCATCCAAGGTATACCCAATGGCCAGCTTGGCGGCGACTTTTGCAATAGGGAAGCCGGTTGCTTTCGAGGCAAGGGCAGATGAACGGGATACCCGCGGGTTCATCTCAATAATCACCATTCTGCCGTCTTTAGGGTTGATACCGAACTGAACGTTAGAACCGCCCGTTTCTACCCCAATCTCTCGCAATACTGCAAGAGAGGCGTTTCTCATTAGCTGATACTCTTTATCTGTCAGAGTCTGAGCCGGTGCTACTGTGATGGAATCTCCGGTATGGATGCCCATAGGGTCGAAGTTTTCAATAGAGCAGACAATAATGCAGTTGTCATTCTTATCCCTGACCACCTCCATCTCGTACTCTTTCCAGCCGATAAGAGATTCATCAATCAACAGCTCGTTGGTCGGGGAAAGATCCAATCCGCGATGGCAGATCTCTTCAAACTCTTCCTTGTTATAGGCGATGCCACCACCAGTACCACCCATAGTAAAAGAGGGGCGGATAATACAAGGGAAGCCGACCATATCGAGGACTTTGTACGCCTCTTCCATGCTTTTCGCTGTATCTGCGCGCGGACATTCCAGCCCGATAGACTTCATAGCTGCATCAAAACGTGAGCGATCTTCTGCTTTATCTATGGCATCTGCCGTAGCACCTATCATCTCTACGTTATACTTTTCCAGTACACCGTACTTTTCTAACTCTAGTGCACAGTTAAGCGCCGTCTGTCCGCCCATAGTTGGAAGAACTGCGTCCGGACGCTCTTTTTCGATGATTTTAGCTACAACTTCCCAGTGGATAGGCTCAATATAGGTCGCATCCGCCATTTCCGGATCTGTCATTATGGTAGCAGGGTTGGAGTTAACCAGAATAACCCTGTAGCCCTCTTCACGTAGCGCTTTACAAGCCTGAGCACCGGAGTAATCAAACTCACACGCCTGACCGATAACAATCGGGCCGGCACCAAGAATCAGAACACTTTTTATGTCATTACGTTTTGGCATTCTTCTCTACTCCCGCTATGCAGTGTGCTGCTTAATTAGATCGATAAAGTGGTCAAAAAGTGGCGCGGCATCATGTGGCCCCGGGCTTGCTTCCGGATGCCCCTGAAAACTGAATGCCGGTTTATCTGTACGATGAATACCCTGAAGAGAGCCGTCGAACAGTGACTTATGCGTTGCGCGAAGATTGTCTGGCAGGCTCGCTTCATCAGCGGCAAAACCGTGGTTCTGTGAAGTAATCATCACCACATCTCTGTCCAGATCTTTTACCGGGTGGTTAGCACCATGGTGACCAAATTTCATTTTTACTGTTTTTGCACCGGAAGCCAGAGCCAGAATCTGATGTCCCAGACAGATACCAAAGATAGGTAACCCTTTCTCTAAAAAGACTTTAGTTGCTTCAATAGCGTAAGTACATGGCTCCGGGTCTCCGGGACCGTTCGAGAGGAAGACACCATTAGGCTGCATTGCCAATACTTCTTCAGCACTTGTTTCAGCCGGAACAACCGTTAAGCGACAGCCCCTGTCTACCAGCATTCTAAGAATATTTCGCTTTGCACCAAAATCGTAAGCCACTACATGGTAAGGCAACTCGCTGTCACTTTTAGCCTCAGGCAGCCCACCCTGTAAAGTCCATGATCCCTGCTTCCAGCTATAAGCTTCCTGCGTGGTCACTTCTTTTGCCAGATCCATTCCTTTCAGGCCGGGAAACTCTTTCGCTTTTTCAAGAGCCAGCTTTTCATCAAGACTACTGCCGGCAATAATGCAGCCGTTCTGTGCACCTTTTTCCCGCAGAATCCTGGTTAACTTACGGGTATCTATATCAGCGATTCCGACAACATTCTGCCCTTTAAGGTAATCAGACAGCGATTGTTCACTGCGGAAGTTAGACGCCAGAAGCGGAAGATCGCGGATAATCAAACCCTGAGCATGGATTTGAGCAGATTCTTCATCTTCTGAATTAGTTCCAGTGTTTCCGATATGAGGATAGGTGAGAGTAACGATTTGTTGAGAATAGGAAGGATCAGTGAGGATTTCTTGGTACCCCGTCATTGAGGTATTAAAAACGACTTCTCCGACAGAGCAGCCATCCGACCCAATAGACACTCCTTGGAAAACTGTCCCATCTTCGAGGACAAGCATTGCTGACTTTTTCAAGACAACCTCCAGAATAAAAATGCATTATTAATGTATTAATTTGCAATTCTACCTTCCTTTCCGCCAATTACAACAGCTTCATGGAATTTAGACAAATTGGCGGCATTCTAGAGATCTGTGTGAGCCATGTCAATATAAACGCCAATATTTAACCATTAATTTCTAACAACTAAGATAAAAAACCTAAAAATAGACACAAAAACCAACCTTAACTCATTAAAAAACCATGCTTTTAACCAACTTAACTTAAACAGACAAAAACAGGTGCATTAATTTAATGCAGAAACAGTAAAAATTTACGCAAACGTTTATATTTGTAACTTTATCTAAAATAAAAGCAGCTAGAGACAAATACCACAACAAAAGCGGCATTTATCGCATAAAAGATAAGAAAAATAACAAAATTAGCTTAGGAAAAGTAGTCGAGGAAGGAAATGAAAGGTTATGCACCAGAGAACTACTGGTGCATAACTATGTATTTTAGATGTCGTTAAGTCCCAATACATCGGTCATAGTATAGAAACCGGCAGGCTTATCACCTAACCAGACAGCTGCTTTAACGGCACCATTGGCAAAGGTCATACGGTCTGTCGCCTTATGGGTTATTTCAACCCGCTCGCCAATATCAGCAAACATAGCAGTATGCTCACCGACAATATCACCGGCACGGATAGTGGCAAAACCAATTTCGTCTTTGGTTCGTTCTCCGGTAATCCCTTCCCTTGCGTAGACAGCAACATCTTTAAGCTCATTACCCATAGCACCGGCTATAGCTTCACCCATGCCAATTGCAGTTCCGGACGGAGCATCGACTTTATGGCGATGATGAGCTTCAACAATCTCTACATCACAGTAATCACCCATCACTTTGGCAGCCTTTTCCAGTAGTTTAAATACCAGATTTACTCCGACACTGTAGTTGGGAGCCATAACCACAGGAATAACCTGTGCCGCTTTATCAATGATCAGTTTCTCTTCTTCGCTAAAACCGGTTGTGCCGATAACTATGCTCTTATGGTGGTTTTTACACAGCTCAATATTTGCCAGCGTGCTCACCGGGGCAGTAAAGTCGATAATAACGTCAAAATCCTGAATACTTTTTTCCAGACTATCGACCAGAAAAACTTTAAACTGACCTTCTCCGCAAAGTTCACCGACATCAACGCCGACTAAAGAAGATTCCGGTCTTTCTGATGCGGCACCGACAGCAGCCTGAGAATTATGGTGGGTCGCCTTAACCAGATTGCGGCCCATACGACCTGCTGCTCCTGCAATCGCAATTCGAATCATTGCGTGTACTCCATTTATTGAGGGAAAATTTAATGTAACTGAAACAGTTTAGTGCTTCAACGACTTTCAGTAACTGAAGCAGAACATAGCTAAGGGTTCAATATCTGCTGCAGAACAGGCAGGTTTGCCTCAGGAAACTCATAATCAGCTAAATCAGCAATGGCCACCCACTCCCCTTGCTGTCCCTCTTTTCCGTATGGCTGATTTTCAAAATCATCGATCCGGTAGAAATCAAACGTCAGAGATTTATCCGGATAATCATAATCAAGGTGAGAAAAGTGAGATAATTCAGTAACCCTGATATCTATCTCTTCAAAAAGCTCCCTGCATATTGCCTGCTCCGTAGTCTCACCCTGCTCTACTTTTCCTCCCGGAAACTCCCAGAAACCTCCCTTATGCAGATGATCCGGACGTTTTGTTATATAGATTTTGTCTTTTGCCGGATTAAAAATGACTCCGGCAACAATATGAATTCGCTTCATCGTTTACCTCAGTTAAAAAAAGAGCTGCGAAAGCAGCTCTTTTCAAAAATTATCTCAGCAAGTCAGTTTAAGCAATCTTACCGTGACACTGTTTATACTTCTTACCTGAACCACAAGGACACGGCTCATTACGTCCGACTTTGCGGGTCTCACGTACCATTGGCTGTTGCGAGTCACCCTGTTCTTCACCATCAGCTAACTGATTTTCTGCCGTCTGATGCTGGAACTGCTGACGACGGGCTGCTTCTTCAGCTTGTGCCCTGCGCTGCTCTTCCATACGCTCAACTTCTTCCTGCTGCTGAACACGTACCTTACTCAGGATCATCACAACATCAAACTTAAGGGTTTCAAGCAGATTTTCGAACAGTTCGAAAGATTCACGCTTATATTCCTGCTTAGGGTTCTTCTGCGCATAACCACGCAGGTGGATACCCTGACGAAGGTGATCCATCGCCGCCAGATGCTCTTTCCATAAGTTATCAAGGGTCTGAAGCATAACGGATTTTTCGAAGTTACGCAGAACCTGCTCACCAACCGTTGCTTCTTTAGACTTATAAACCTCTACCGCAGAATCTACGATGCGCTCACGCAGTGTCTCTTCGTAAAGCTTATCGTCAGCATCCAGCCACGCCTGAATATCAAGCTCAAGATCGAAGTCATTCTTCAGACGATCCTGCAAGCCGGCGATATCCCACATATCTTCCAGAGATTGTGGCGGAATATATTCGTCAATCACTGAACTGAATACATCCTGACGGTTATGCTCAATCATCTCGCTGATATCATCAACGCTCATCAGCTCGTCACGCAGTTCATAAACCACTTTACGCTGATCATTCGCTACGTCATCGTAGTCAAGAAGCTGTTTACGGATATCGAAGTTACGGCCTTCTACCTTGCGCTGAGCTTTCTCAATAGAACGCGACAGCATACGGCTTTCAATCGCTTCACCCTCTTCCATACCGCTCTGGATCAGACCAGCCATACGATCTGAGGTAAAGATACGTAACAGGGAATCTTCCATAGAAAGATAGAAGCGGGAAGAACCGGCATCACCCTGACGGCCTGAACGACCACGTAGCTGGTTATCGATACGACGGGATTCGTGACGCTCTGTACCTATAATGTGTAAGCCGCCTGACTCCAGCACTTTATCGTGCAGAACCTGCCACTCTTGTTTGATCTTTTCGATCTGCTCTTCACTTGGGTTATCCAGCTTAGCAATATCGGCCTGCCAGCTACCACCAAGAACAATATCGGTACCACGGCCGGCCATGTTAGTGGCAATGGTTACTGCAGAAGGCGCACCGGCGTAAGCAACAATGTCCGCTTCCTGTTCGTGGAACTTAGCATTCAGAACGTTGTGTTTGATTTTAGCTTTCTTAAGCGCGTTTGAAAGTAGCTCTGATTTTTCAATAGAGACGGTACCAACAAGAATTGGCTGACCTTTAGCTACGCGCTCTTTGATATCTTCAATAATCGCATCAAATTTCTCTGACTCAGTACGGTAAACCACGTCAGCCATGTCATCACGAACCATTGGTTTATTGGTCGGAATAACAACGGTTTCAAGTCCATAGATTGACTGGAATTCGAACGCTTCAGTATCAGCTGTACCTGTCATACCTGACAGTTTTTCATACAGACGGAAGTAGTTCTGGAAGGTAATGGAAGCCAGTGTCTGGTTTTCATTCTGAATTTTAACGCCTTCTTTCGCTTCAACCGCCTGATGCAGACCCTCTGACCAGCGACGCCCAGGCATAGTACGACCGGTATGCTCATCAACGATAATCACTTCACCGTCTTTCACGATATAGTCAACGTCTTTTTCAAATAGTACATGAGCACGCAGAGCAGCATTAACATGGTGCAGCAGGCTGATATTAGCCGGAGAGTAAAGTGTATCTCCCTCTTCCATCAAGCCATTCTTAGTAAGAAGCTCTTCTACAAACTCCTGACCAGTTTCTGTCAGGTGCACCTGCTTAGATTTTTCGTCCAGAGTGTAGTGACCATCACCGCGATACTCTTCTGTATCTTCCTCTTCCTGTCTTTCCAGATTCGGGATAAGAGTGTTAATACGGGTGTATAGCTCTGAACTATCTTCAGCAGGACCAGAGATGATTAACGGAGTACGTGCTTCATCGATAAGAATTGAGTCCACCTCATCCACTACGGCGAAGAAGCGCTCGCGCTGTACGCGGTCTTCATTACGAAACGCCATATTGTCACGAAGATAATCGAAGCCAAACTCGTTGTTTGTTCCGTACAGGATGTCACACTGGTAAGCTTGTTGTTTCTCAGGTGGTGCCATATTTGGCACGTTTACACCAACAGACATACCTAAGAATTCAAATAGAGGGCGGTTAGTTTCGGCATCGCGTCGTGCCAGATAGTCGTTCACTGTTACAATGTGAACCCCTTTGCCCGGCAGGGCATTCAGGTATGCCGACAGCGTTGCCGTCAGGGTTTTACCTTCACCAGTACGCATTTCCGCAATCTGGCCAGAGTTCAGAACCATACCACCAATAAGCTGCACATCGAAATGACGCATACCAAACACACGTTTTGATGCTTCACGCACTGTCGCAAATGCTTCAGGCAACAGTTGATCCAGGTTTTCACCTTTTTCCAGACGCTCACGAAACTCAACAGTTTTCGCTTTAAGCTCGTCATCCGAAAGAGCCTCAAATTCAGGCTCGTAATTATTAATCTGTTTTACAATCTTTTTTAACCGACGCAAAGTTCGATCATTGCGACTGCCAACAACCTTTGTCAGTAGCTTAGTTATCATTTTCTGTGGATCTCATGTTGTCAGGCATTCTGCCTAGCTAGTATTTGAATTCTTTGTCTCTGTCTAACCCGAAACGATCTGATAAAGATATTGTGGTTACTTTCTACAAATTCAAGTCTTGGTTTATAAAGGATCTCAGTATATTAAGCGATAATTTCCCCGAGCTCCATTAAGATCAAAATTTGTTTGAGCCGGATGGGATTTTTTTGCCAGATCGAACACTATCAGAGCAATAAAGCACCAATGCAGGGCTTAGTTGGCTTGATAAGGTGATTCAATGGAGCCGTCTGCTTAGGGCGGGCGATAGGATGGTGGCACAATCTGACGAATTTCAGACATAAAAAAACCAGACAGTAATGTCTGGTTTTCTCTGTTACCTGGTTTTTAAGCCAGAACCATATTTGGTTCAGCAAAGGCGACCGGAGAACCTACTTCTTCTTCGAATGTTGCCCATTCCCACGCTTCCTGATCAGCCAATACTGCTCTTAGTAGTTGGTTATTCAGGGCATGGCCGGATTTATAGGCACGCAGTTCACCAACAATACTATGGCCGCACATGTACAAATCACCAATGGCATCCAGTACTTTGTGGCTGACAAACTCATTGTCGAATCGCAGACCTTCTTCGTTCAGAATACGGTATTCATCCAGAACGATAGCACAATCAAAGCTCCCTCCCAGACAAAGGTTCTGAGACTGAAGGTACTCGATATCACGCATAAAACCAAAGGTTCTTGCACGGGAGATATCTTTTACAAAAGCATTCGAGGAAAAGTCGAATAGAAGGTGTTGCTCGTCTGCTTCAATGGCCGGGTGGTTAAACTCGATAGCGAAATCCATACGGAATCCGTTATAAGGCACAAGTTCTGCCCACTTATCACCATCTTCAAAACGAACTGGCTTTTTAATGCGGATAAAGCGCTTAGGTGCATTCAGTGTCTGAATGCCCGCAGACTGAAGAAGATAGACAAACGGGCTAGCGCTGCCATCCATAATCGGAATTTCCGGAGCGTCTACTTCAACAATAACATTGTCGATACCCATTCCTGCTAATGCAGCATTCAGGTGCTCAACTGTTGAGATTCGCACACCTTCATCATTAACCAGTGCGGTACATAACATGGTATCGCGAACGGACTCTGGATCAGCGGGAAAATCAACGGCTGGTTGTAAATCAGTTCTGCGGTAGATAATACCTGTATTGGCAGCTGCCGGACGCAAGGTAAGCGTAACTTTACGGCCGGAGTGTAAACCAACTCCCGTCGTTTTTACGATTTCTTTCAGAGTACGTTGTCTGATCATCTACCTTGCCTCAAGTCTATTGCTACAAATCACGGCCAGTATTAAAACTGACCGCGGATACTATCATAAATTTGATGTCTGTCAAATTTATTGGCTTTTCTATCAGTCAGCCTGACGTCGTAGAAATGCCGGTATATCTAAATAGCCACTTTCCTTGTCCGCCTTCGGTGCCGCACTTTGGCCAGATGTTGCCGCTGTGTGACCAGAATTTGACGGTGCTACAGGTTGCGGTTTTGCCTCTTCAGTTTTATGCAAAGGCTGTGCCGCTTTAGGTTCTGTTTTAGCTGCTACAGGCTGCTGTACAGTCTGAGGCGCTGCTGCCGGTTTTGGCTTAGCCGCAGAGCCGGCAACTAAAGTAATTTCTGGTTTCTTCTCACTTCCGATGCCCGTTGCAACTACTGTTACGCGGAACTCATCAGACATATCCGGATCCAGTGAAGTACCAATTACCACTGTCGCATTATCAGATGCAAATGCCTTAACCGTATTACCGACAGTTTCAAACTCATCCAGGCGCATATCCAAACCAGCGGTAATATTCACCAGCACGCCTCGTGCACCTGCCAGATCGATATCTTCCAGTAGCGGAGAGGAGATCGCCGCTTCTGCTGCTTCTTCTGCTCTCTCTTCGCCTTTTGCAACGCCGCTGCCCATCATGGCATGACCCATTTCTGACATTACGGTTCTAACGTCTGCAAAGTCGACGTTAATCATGCCCGGACGAGTAATCAGTTCAGCAATACCCTGAACGGCATTCTTTAGTACGTCGTTGGCATAACCAAAGGCTTCCAGAAGAGTGACACTCCGGCCGTAAACTTTAAGCAGTTTTTCGTTCGGAATAGTAATTAAAGAATCTACATGCTTAGACAGTTCTTCAATACCCTGCTCTGCAAATGCCAGTCGCTTTTTACCTTCAAAACCAAATGGCTTAGTTACTACGGCAACAGTCAGGATGTTTAGTTCCTTTGCCACTTCTGCAATAACAGGAGCAGCACCTGTGCCTGTACCGCCGCCCATACCGGCCGCGATAAATACCATATCGGCACCAGTAATGCTTTCTTTAATTTTTTCTCTGTCTTCGAGAGCTGAATCACGACCAACCTGAGGGTTAGCACCAGCACCAAGCCCTTTAGTAATATCACCACCAATCTGGATAACACTACTTACGCTGGTTTTACGCAGTGCTTGTGCATCAGTGTTTACACTAATGAACTCCACACCTTCGATGGATTCACGAACCATATGTTCTACAGCGTTACCGCCACCACCACCAACTCCAACGACTTTAATTACGGCATCGTCAGACATTTCCATCATCGGTTCAAACATGTGTTTTCTCCGTTTTTCCTGCTCTCAGGTTAAAACTCTTTTTGTATCCAATTACGCATTCTACTAAAAACAGAGCCCAGAGAGGAACGTTTTGGTTCATTATATTCACCATCGTCATTAATCTGACTCTCTTTTGCGTAATGAAGTAATCCAACTGCCGTAGAATGATACGGCTCTTTTACATAATCGGTAAGCCCGCTGACCTCCAGAGGTTTACCGACCCTAACTCGATTCGCGCCAAATACGCGCTCTGCGCATTCAACTAAACCTTCAATTTGTGCTGCGCCGCCGGTTAATACCACCCCGGCAGCCAGGTGATGTTTAATACCATCATCACGTAATTTAGTCTGTACAGAGTTGACTGACTGGTTGATAAAGCCCATAAGTTCTGCATAACGCGCTTCGATCACTCCCGATAGTTCCTGACGCTTAAGCGTTCTTGAAGGTCGTCCACCGACACTCGGAACATTAACGGTATCATCTTTACTCACCAACTCACTCAATGCACAGCCATATTTCACTTTTATCTCTTCAGCATCCCCTACCGGAGTACCAAAAGCAAAAGCAATATCACTGGTGACCGCATTCCCTGCATAAGAGAAAACTTCAGTGTGGCGCAGTGCTCCTCCGGTCCAGATGGAGACATCCATAGTACCGGCGCCAATATCCACTACACAGACACCCAGTTCGCGCTCATCTTCAGTGATAACGGCGTTACTTGATGCTAAACCTGAAAAGACCAGTTGCTCAACTTTCAGGCCACATCTTTCAACTGCCTTTATTATATTTCTCGCCATGTCGCTGTGACAGGAGATAAGGTGCACACTCACTTCCATGCGCACCCCTGATAATCCTAGCGGATTTTTTATCCCTTCCTGATAATCTATGGTGAATTCCTGCGGGATAACATGCAAAATCCGCTGTTCGTCACCAATTTTTATCGATTTCGCGGTATGGATCGCCCTGTCCATATCGTCCTGAGACACTTCTTCATCAGAAATGGTCCCCATTCCTTTCTCAATCCGGCTGGCGATATGCCTGCCCGACAGAGAGATATAGACATTATTGATTTTACATTCGGCCATTAGTTCAGCTTGATCAACGGCACGCTGAACCGACTTCACTACTGACTCAAGGTCGTTTACACCACCTTTATCCATTCCGCGGGAAGGACTACTTCCCGCACCGATAATATTAATCTGGCCATCGGGTAGGACTTCTCCGACTAAAGCAGACACGCTTGCAGTACCGATATCAAGACCGACAATGATGTTGTCGTCTGCTATTTTAGTCATCTGTGCTCTCTTGTTCTAATTCTTGCTCCGGAAACCAACCCACTGCGGCTCCGGTATCATATCTTAAATCTATATAGCTAACTTTTTCTCTCTGATTACCCAGACGATAATAGAGAGAAACAAAACGTTCAATACGTTCAGTCAGTGAATCCTTACCTAACTCCAGCCGGATTCCGTTATCCAGAATAATTTGCCACGCTCTTCGCTCATTCAGCACTAACGAATCAATGGACAAGCCAAGGGGAGAAAAATAAGGTTCAGCCTGTTGCCAGGTCGATAGTACTGTCCGGCTGCTACCAGCAGGTCCATAAAGTTTTATTTTCTCTGTATTAAGCTCTGCGACATCACCCTGAAATACATCACCAGACTGATTAAGCAGTTCATTTCCGTTCCAGATAGCCGTTGGCTTATGCTCAACTAAATAGATCTTAATAAGATCCGGCCACTGTTTTCTGACGGATGCCTGCGCTACCCAGGGAAGCCCGATAACTGATTGTTGCAGTTCATCGACATCCTGAGTCATAAAAGTTCCGATATAACTGAGTTGGCTCAACGCCTGCTGAACATCGCTGTCGGAAGTATATTCCCGCTCCCCCTGAATAATAACCTTAGACAAAGGCAATCTCTGCTCATCCAGCATCCAGGTTGTGGTCGAATATAATAGGTAGCCGATTAGCAGAATAACAACCGATAAGAAAATCGCCCCCAAAATATACTGCTTAGTTATTCGCAGCAATAAATCAGGTCTGTTTTTACTTAGCGTATTATTCATATACTCAGTTCTATCGCTTTATGATTATATAAAGCATTCAGTTTAACTAAGGGATTATACTTAGCCGGAACAAAGTATCTAGTCCCACTAGTTGAATATTCGATCTGAAAAGTCGAAAAATAACGCTTTTCGACTCAAGATTAAATTATCAACTATTTTGCATATCATTTTTACGCAATTTTAGCGCCGCTAACTGGCGGGCAACCTTACCAATATCCCCGGCTCCCTGAGTAAGAACTAAATCATTATCCTTCATCAGATTAGCCAGAACGGAAGGCAGGGCATTTGCGTCAGGAACAAACACTGGGTCAATTTTCCCGCGGGCCCTTATGGTACGACATAGAGCACGCGCGTCAGCACCCTGAATCGGTTTTTCACCGGCAGAGTAAACATCCAGCATAATCAGTAGATCAACTTTTTCAAGCACATTGGCAAAGTCATCAAACAGATCACGGGTACGGCTGTAACGGTGAGGCTGGAAGATCATGACCAGACGCTTATCTTCCCAGCCCGCTCTTGCCGCCTGAATGGTAACGTCAACTTCACTTGGGTGATGGCCATAGTCATCAACCAGCATAACCTGATCACCTTCACCAATATCAAATTCACCCAGATGTTCAAAGCGACGTCCGGTACCCTGAGTACCTGCCATCGCTTTTAGTATTGACTCATCATCAATATCATCTTCCGTCGCTACCGCAATCGCTGCGGAAGCGTTCAGGGCGTTATGTCTTCCCGGAATGTTCAGCGTGATATCAAGGGCAGCTCTTCCTTCCCTGATAACGGTAAACTTGCCCTGCTGACCTTCCTGACGGTAATTTTCGATTCTGACATCCGCATCGTCAGAGAAACCATAAGTAATAACCTGACGACTTACTCTTGGGATCAGTTCACGCACAACAGGATCATCAATACACATAATAGCCTGCCCGTAAAATGGCAGGTTATGCAGGAAATCAATAAACGTCTGCTTCAGGGTTTCGAAGTCACCACCATAGGTATCCATATGATCCGCTTCGATGTTGGTCACTATGCTAACCATAGGCTGCAGGTGCAGGAAGGAGGCATCACTTTCGTCCGCTTCTGCTATCAGAATCCGGCTTGAACCAAGGCGTGCGTTAGTTCCGGCGCTCTTCACCAGCCCGCCGTTAACGAATGTTGGATCCAGACCTGCTTCTGAGTAGATCTGAGTAACCAGAGCCGTTGTGGTTGTTTTACCGTGAGTTCCGGCAACGGCGATACCATGCCTGAAGCGCATCAGCTCAGCCAGCATTTCAGCCCTTCTTACTACCGGAATTCTCTTCTGTTTGGCGGCAACCAGCTCAGGGTTATCCTGCTGAATCGCCGTTGAAACGACCACCACGCTGGCTTTGTCTATGTTTGAAGCATCATGGCCGAAATAGATCTCTGCACCTTTGCTGCTTAAACGCTGAGTGACCGGGTTTTCAGACAGGTCAGAACCTGAGATCTGATAACCTTCGTTAAGAAGTACCTCAGCAATGCCACTCATTCCGGCACCACCTATCCCGACGAAATGGATGCATTTAACACGGCGCATCTCCGGCACAATGGCTCTGATTTGGGACAGGTTTTGCGTATGCTCTATAGTCATTCAGTATTTCTCACTTCTCAGCTAATGCAGCAATGGCGTCAGCAACGGTTTTATCGGCGTCCAGTTTCGCCGCCGACCTTGCTTGTCCGGCCATGTACAATAATTCTTCTCGGGACAAACCAGCAATCATATCAGCTAGTTTGTCTGCCGTTAATTGCGGTTGCTCAATCATTCGTGCTGCACCACACTCTACAAGATGATCAGCATTCAGCGCCTGCTGGCGATCTTTGTGCATAAATGGAACGAAGATCGCACCAACACCAGCAGCAGAGACCTCTGAGACCGTTAAAGCACCTGAACGGCAGACCAGCAAGTCAGCCCACTCATATGCACTTGCAACATCATCTATAAATTCTGTTACCTGTGCGTTTTCAACCGCGACTCTCTTATAGTGCTCTGCAACTTCAGTGGCATTGTTTTTTCCTGCCTGATGACGAATCTCAAAACCAGTTCCCAGCTTAGCCATCACTTCAGGAAGAGTTTCATTCAATATCCGTGCTCCCTGACTGCCACCCATCACCAGAATTCTCACCGGGCCGTTTCGTTCAGCCAAACGTTCTGATGGTTCAGCTAGGGCAACAACATCTTCGCGTACCGGATTACCGACCACTTCAGCAGAAGGGAATGCGCCCGGAAACGCCTGAAACACTTTTTTGGCAATACGGGACAACCACTGGTTTGTCATACCGGCTACGGCATTTTGCTCGTGTAGTACGACAGGAATATCTGAAAACCATGCAGCAATACCACCGGGGCCACTAACATAACCGCCCATACCAAGGACAACATCTGGTTGCCACTGTTTGATATGTTTTCTGGCCTGCAAAATCGCATTGGCAATCTGTAAAGGCGCTTTAAGAAGCCGGACAATCCCCTGACCTCTAAGCCCTTTTACCTTAATAAAATCGATCTCAATTCCGTGTTTAGGGACCAGTTCAGCTTCCATCCGGTCTGCGGTACCAAGCCAGCGTATTTCCCAGCCTTGTTGCTGTAACTGCTTAGCCACAGCAAGCCCCGGAAAGACATGTCCTCCGGTACCACCAGCCATCACTAATAGTCGTTTTTTGTTATTCATTTTCTGTAATCTGTTGGTTGTCTAATTCTTGTTCGCTTATTTGCCGCTCGGGCTGACTGACTGCCCGCAACCTGCATTCATGGTCGATCCGTAACAGGATTGAGACGGCGGTCGTCATTATAATCAGGCTGGATCCACCATAACTGATAAGGGGTAATGTCAGCCCTTTTGTCGGTACTATTCCCGCCGAAGCCCCCACATTAACCAGAGACTGGAAGGCAAACCAGATACCGATACCAAACGCCAGATATCCGCCAAACTGGTCTCCGGATTCAAGGGCTTTTTTGCCAATATAAACAGCCTTAAGAACCAGAGAGAAAATCAGCAGCAAAATAAGGGTAACACCGATAAAGCCCAGCTCTTCAGCAATTACAGCGAACACAAAGTCTGTATGGGCTTCCGGCAGGTATTCGAGTTTCTGAACCGAATTTCCCAGCCCCTGTCCCATCCAGTTTCCGCGGCCAAATGCCATCAGAGACTGAGTGAGCTGATAGCCACTGCCAAAGGGATCTTCCCATGGGTCTAAAAACGAGGTTACCCTTCTCATCCGGTAAGGCTCAATCAGTATCAGTACCGCAACACCGGCAATACCCACCATCATTAACGCGATAAACTGCCACAGCTTGGCTCCGGCGATAAATAGCATGGCAAACATGGTTACCAGCATAACGATAACCGTGCCCAAATCCGGCTGACCAAGCAGCAACATAGCTAAAATGGCAAACACAATGATTGGCTTCATAAAGCCGCCAAAGAAAGTTTCTCTCACTTCATCGGCTTTACGTACCAGATAGCCCGCCATAAAGATAAACAGGGACAACTTTGCCACTTCAGCGGGCTGAAGGTTAAATAAACCAAGGGGGATCCAGCGCGAGGCACCATTAACGGATTTACCGGCCACCAGCACCACCACCAGCAGCACAAAGGAAAGGGCAAGTAATACACTGCTGTAACGTAGCCACTTTTCCAGAGGTATCTGCAACACAACAGCAGCCGTTGTAAGGGCAAGGCCGATAAATATTGCGTGGCGGAACATAAAGTGAAACGGCTGTCCCGTTAAGCGGGTACTGATGGGAAATGAAGCTGAAGTCACCATGACCAGACCAATCAACATCAAGCCGAGGGAGATCCAAACTAACTGGCGGTCAAACATCACCGGAGAAGAAGGTTTGCTTCCCCAGTTTACAATGCTATCTGTTAACCGTCTGAGTCTGTTCAAAATGGGCTACCTAAGCGTACTTGTTCGCCAGAGCGGTAAATGCATCACCCCTCGCCATAAAGTTTTTATATTGATCAAAGCTGGCACAGGCCGGAGACAGCATCACCATGTCACCGGGTTTTAGCTCAGTTGCGATAGCCTGAATCGCCTGCTCCATAGTCTGCCAGCGAACCGCTGACGGATGAAGAGACATAAAGGCATCACCATCCTGCCCGTAGCAGTGCAGAGTAAGATTAAGATCAGAGAGTACTTTTTCTAACAGTGAAAAATCGGCTCCCTTGCCGTCTCCACCCACCAGCAGGTGAAGTTTCCCTTCGATCTCAAGGCCGCTAAGTGCAGCAATCGTACTGGCTACATTGGTTGCTTTGGAGTCATTAACCCACTTAACGCCTCGTTTGTCAGCAACCACCTGACTCCGGTGAGTCAGGCCGTTATATTGCTTCAGCCTTTCCAGTGCTGGCTTGTAGTCGACACCAGCACACTCAAGCAGAGCCAGTACCGTAAGCACATTAGCAATATTGTGTTTACCCACCAGATTCAGCTCCGAAGTAGCAAGAATCCGTTGCTGATCCCGTGAAAGATAATCTACACCGTCTAAGGTGGTCAGGCCGAACTGCTCAGAATCCAGACCAAAGGAGACCATGTTCCGGTGCTCCTTATCGGGATAGGTCTCCCTGTCCTGACGGTTAACCACAATAAACTCAGCGTGATCAAATATTCTCAGCTTAGCGTCCCTGTAGGATGGCATACCATCGTACCTGTCCATATGATCTTCAGACAGGTTAAGAAACGCAGCCGCTTTCAGCTGCAGTGAGTGGGTTGTCTCTAGCTGAAAACTTGAAAGCTCCAGTACATAAAGCTCGGTTGAGTCATCCAGCAAATCAAGCGCCGGAACGCCGATATTTCCGCCTACCCCGACATTTATACCGGCCGCTTTTGCCATCTCACCCGTCAGGTCAGTGACAGTACTTTTACCGTTTGAGCCGGTAATCGCCAACACAGGCGCCTTAACGGCCCATGCAAACAGCTCAATGTCACCAACGACTTGTGCGCCATTCTGTATAGCGGCCTGAATTTCAGGAGTCGCAAGAGCAATACCCGGGCTCAGGACAATAAGATCAGCCTGTTGCAGCCACTCTCTGTTCCAGTATCCCTTATGCAGTGAAATTGATTCTGGTAAAGCATCGCTACCCGGCGGATTCGCACGTGTATCAATCACTTTAATGTCAAATTCCTGCCTTAAATTTATAAGGTGCTTAACGACAGAGAGCCCGGTAACACCGAGCCCTGCAACCACTACATGGTTAACACCTTGCCAGCGATCCATCTGTTAACGCACCTTAAGTGTAGCGAGACCAATCAGTACCAGTACGATGGAGATAATCCAGAAGCGGACAATAACTCTTGGTTCAGGCCAGCCTTTTAACTCATAGTGATGATGAATAGGTGCCATTCTGAACACCCGCTGTCCACGCAGTTTATAAGATCCAACCTGCAGAATAACCGACAGAGTTTCCATTACGAACACGCCGCCCATAATAACCAACACAAACTCCTGACGGACAAGTACGGCAATTGTGCCTAAAGCACCACCAAGGGCAAGTGAACCTACATCGCCCATAAATACCTGAGCCGGGTAGGTGTTAAACCATAAGAAACCAAGACCTGCACCAACCATAGCGGTACAGACAATAACCAGCTCACTGGTCAGGGGGATATGAGGAATATGCAGGTACTGAGCAAAGTTAACGTTACCCGTTGCCCACGCAATGGCGGCAAAACCGGCCGCAACCAGAACAGTAGGCAGAATCGCCAGACCATCCAGACCGTCAGTAAGGTTAACAGCATTACTGGTGCCGACAATCACAAAGTAGGTCAGTACGATATAGAAAAGACCAAGCTGAGGCATAATGTCTTTAAAGAAAGGTACGACTAACTGTGTTGCAGCGGTGTCTTTACCATGTGCATACAGGGCAAAAGCCACAACCAGAGCGATCAGTGACTGCCAAAAGTACTTCCAGCGGGCAATCAAACCGGCCGGATCTTTTCTGACCACCTTACGGTAATCATCAACAAAGCCGACGGCACCATAACCAGCTAACACAGCCAGCACCGCCCAGACATAAATATTGGTTAGATCTGCCCAGAGGAAAACCGTCACAGCAATAGAAGCTAAGATCATCACACCGCCCATGGTAGGGGTACCACGTTTGCTGAAATGTGATTCGGGGCCGTCATTACGCACCACCTGACCAATCTGAAGGCGTTGCAGGCGTTCAATTACCTTTGGCCCAATCCATAACGAAAAACCGAGAGCAGTAATAACACTGACAATGGCTCTGAAAGACAGATATTCAAATAATCTGAAAAATGAGAAATAGGGCTGTAGTAGTTCGGCTAGCCAGATAATCATTTAAACTGCTCCTTTAAAGCTTCAGCCACGAGACTCATTCGGGCACTGTTGGCCCCTTTTACTAACAAAGTTTGACTTTGAGCCGGTGATTTTAATAGCTCTTGCTCCATATAACAAATCAGCTCTGCATGGCTGTCAAAGTGCATGCCTGAACACACATCGCTTATTACTTTAGTGTCTTCACCATAGGTAAGTACATAGTCAAACTGAAATGGGGCAGCATAATCCCCGAGTTGACGGTGAAGTTCAAGAGACTCAGCTCCTAATTCGGCCATATAACCCAGAATTAGCCAGCGAATTCCTTTATATGTTGAAAGCAGATCAACCGCCGCTTTCATCGCCGGAACGCTGGCGTTATAACTATCATCAATCAGACGTATGTCATCCGACAGTTGTAATACTTCGACCCGGCCTTTTACGTTCACCACATTTAAAAGCCCGTTAGCTATTTCGGCAAGGCTACAACCGAACTGGCTGGCCAGTGCTGCGGCAGCCAATGCATTGGAAACATTATGCTTTCCTGCCACTGAAAGGCTAACCGGCTGCTCACCCTGCGGCGTGTGCAATATAAATGAAGCGTTGCCTTGCGAATCAAGGTCAATATTTGTCGGATAGAAGTCAGCTAAACTGTCAGTCATAGAAAACGTCAGTTGCTTCTTATCCGCCAACACCTCACTCCATAGCTCACCACCATTACTATCCATATTCACTATAGCGGTATCTCCGGCAGACAATCCCTGATAGATCTCGCCTTTGGCCTGCTTCACACCGTCAAGAGAGCCAAAACCTTCAAGGTGGGCTGCATCAACGTTGTTTACCAGAGCAACGCTCGGTTTGACCAGTTCTGTGGTGTAGGCTATCTCGCCGACGTGGTTTGCCCCCAGCTCAATAACAGCAAAGTCATGCTGCTTCTCGCTGCGAAGCAGGGTAAGAGGCACACCAATATCATTGTTAAAGTTACCGGCAGTAAACAGCACCTCGCCTTTCTGGCTCAGAATAGCCGAAGTCATCTCTTTAACCGTGGTTTTACCGCAGCTGCCGGTAATCGCCATGGTTTTGCTCTGGCATTGATGATGAACCCATCCGGCAAGCTGCCCGAGAGCAAGTCGCGTATCTTCGACAATCACTTGTGGCAGGTCGACTTCCAGCTCTCTGCTTACCAACAGCGCAGATGCACCACTCTCTTTGGCCTGCTGGACAAAATCATGAGCATCAAACCTGTCACCAATCAGGGCAACAAATAGCGAGCCGTTATTTAAAGTGCGGGTATCTGTCGATACGGCATCAATAACACAATCGTCACCAACCAGTCTGGCATTCAATACAGCCGTAATCTGCTGTAGCGTTACTGAAATCATGCGGATAACCCTAAAATGGTTTCTGCTGACTCACGGTCAGAGTAATGAATAGTCTTATCTTTCAGCACCTGATAATCTTCATGACCTTTACCAGCCAGTAAAACGATATCATGCTCATCAGCCATATTGACGGCCTGCTGAAGGGCGGTAAATCTGTCGTGCTGTTTATCAGCCAGTTCAGGATGCTTCATCCCTTCCAGCATATCAGCAAAGATCTGCTGTGCATCTTCACTGCGTGGATTATCATCAGTCAGAATCACTTTATCGGCCAGCTTTTCTGCAATGGAGGCCATCATAGGCCGCTTGCCCATATCTCTGTCACCGCCACAGCCAAATATAGCCCATAGCTTGCCTTTGCAATGCACCCGCAGTGCCATTAGCACTTTCTCCAGCGCATCAGGAGTATGAGCGTAATCAACCACCACCTTAGCCTTACCCTGTGTATGGAATAGCTCCATACGACCGATAACTGGCTTCAGACGAGAGGCGCTATCCAGCAGCTGCTTTTTATCAAAGCCTAACGAAAGTAAGGTAGCAAATGCCAGCATCAGGTTAGAAGCATTAAATGCACCAATCAGGGGAGCTTTCAGTACTCCCTCTCCCCAATAACCATTCAGAGAAATAGTGATACCATCTTCAGAATAGAGAACGTGTTCTGCCCATAGCGCTTTATCGTGGCTGACAGCTCCCTCTATGGATACTGCCACAGCATCTTCCAACTCAGTTAACCATCTTGCACCGACATGGTCATCAGCATTAATTATCGCATTGGCGCACTTATGCTGAGTAAACAGAGTCAGCTTAGCTTCTTCATAAGCTTCCATTGAACCATGGTAATCAAGGTGATCACGGCTAAGGTTGGTAAAGACACCGGCCTGAAAATCTAATGCACGAACCCTTCCCTGCACCAGACCATGAGAAGAGACTTCCAGAGCTGCATATTTGGCGCCTAGCTGAGAAAGCTGATTAAGGTTTTTCTGAATATCAATGGCACTACCTGTGGTGTTCTCCGTCGTTTTCAGATCATCAAGAAAACCGTTACCTGTGGTTCCCATAACCGCAGTCTTGTTGTTCAGAAGATCGGCCCACTGAGCAATAAGCTGAGTTATGGTTGTCTTACCATTGGTGCCGGTAACACCAATCAGCTTGGTTGTTGAAGGATAAATTCTTCCGGCCAGCTCAGAGAGATTAATATTCAGATCTTCCAGATAGATAACAGGACAGTTTTGCTTCACCTCAATGGTACCGTGAGGCTGATTAATGCACGCCTGCGCCAGCACAGCATTCGCTCCTGCCTTAATGGCATTGTCTATATACTGTCTGCCATCAAGGGCATGACCAATAATGGCAACAAAGGTATCACCCGGCTGTAGCTTGCGGCTATCCAGCTCAAGGGTCCGCACCTGAATATCACTTATTTGTGCATCATTCAGCTCAAGCCACGGAGATAGTAGTGAGACTAAACTTTGAGGTACCATTTAGTTCTATCCTTCTAATAAAATTGATTAATTTGCGTCTGGCGCAATATTTAAAATCTGTAGTGTTGACTTCATAACATCTGAAAATATAGGGGCAGCGACTGAGCCGCCATAATATTGATCACCCTGAGGTTCATTGACCACAACAACCATAGCGACTTTTGGTTTACTTACCGGCGCAACTCCGGCAACAATGGCAACATATTCATCACTATAACCACCAGCGGTTGCTTTTCTTGATGTACCTGTTTTCGCCGCAATCCGGTATCCGGCCACGGCTGCACGGGTTGCGGTTCCGCCTTTCTGGGTAACTTTTTCCAGCATTTCCAAAACATTTCTGGCGTTTTTCTTATCAACAACCTGCCGTGAACGCTCATTCTGGTTATCTTTTATAATATGTAGTGGCCGGTAAAGTCCGTAGCTGCCTAATGTTGCGTAGGCATGAGCAAGCTGAACCGGAGTGACGGAAATACCGTAACCATAAGACAATGTCGCAATCTCAAATTTAGACCAGCGCCTTCGGTTGGGGAAGATTCCTTCCGTTTCACCGACCAGATTAACCCCAGTGGTTACTCCGAAACCTACGGAGCTGTACATCCCCAGCAGAGCGTCCAGCGGCATATCCAGAGCCAGCTTAGCAACACCGATATTGCTGGATTTTTTCAGAATTGTGCCAAGGTCTGCTTTGCCTACCTTGGAGGTATCCCGCACCCGGCTTCCACCAACCTGCATTATACCGTTACCAGTATCGATAATAGTATTGTTGTCAGCAGTTCCGTTTTCCAGAGCAGCCAAAACCACAAAAGGTTTCATGGTCGAGCCCGGTTCCATTGCATCGGTAATGGTGCGGTTTCGCATTTTATAGCTTTGCAGTTGCTGACGGTTATTCGGGTTGTAAGAAGGAGCGTTGACCATCGCCAGCACTTCACCGCTGTCTACATCCAGAATCACTACTGAACCAGAAGTCGCACGATAATCCGCTACCGCCTGTTTGATGGCACGATAGGCGATGGCCTGAAGACGTTGGTCAATGGTCAGTTGCAGAGGTTTACCCTGCTTACTGTCATCCAGCGCAATGTTCTCAACCACTCTTCCGTATCTGTCCTTACGAATGGTTTTCTTACCGGCTTCACCCGTCAGCCATGAATCGTAACTGCGTTCAACCCCTTCCAGCCCGTGATCATCAATACCAGTCACACCAATCAAGTGAGCACTTACCTCTCCTGAAGGGTAATAACGACGAGACTCATTATTGAGACCAATCCCTTTCAACTTGAGCTCTTTTACATAGTTGGCCATTGCCGGACCAACCTGACGCTGCAAGTAGATAAAACGACGACTTTTGTTGTTTTCTATTTTGCTGAGTAGTTGTTCTCTTTTAATTCCCAGAACATCGGCAAGGGCATGCCAACGCTCTATTTCAGAAAATCCGCCGGCTTTGAAAATAGCCACGGGATCAGCCCAGATAGCCTGAACAGGAACACTGACAGCCAGTTGCTCATCATTACGGTCTGAAATGATTCCTCTGGCAGTGGGAATAGACTTAACCCTTACAGAACGCAGATCGCCTTGACGAATAAGGTTATCCGGCTCAACAACCTGAATGTAAGCTACTCTGCCAATCAAAACCGCCATAACCACAAAAACAAAAGAGACGAGTACATAAAAACGCCACGGGATCAGCAGTGACGGAGTAGATTTGTCCACCCTTTTATTGGCTGTCTTTTTGTTCTTAATCGCTTTTGAAGCGCGTAGCGGTTTCTTGTCTGTCATTGGGATGCGATCACAACCTCTTTATCTCCGTCTGGGCGCTTCATCTTTAACTCATCAATGGCCATCTTCTGCACCCGGCTGTGTTCTGCTAATGCCTTCTCTTCAAGGATCAGGTTGCGCCATTCACTGTCCAGCCTCTCTCTCTCAACCAGTGTCTGATCTTTTTCTGTGATGGCACTACGGGTGTTATGGGTGCTAAACACAATACCCATAGCAGCAATAAAAATGGCTATCAGCAGAATTAAAGGAACGAAACCGACCTTAAACAGGTCGGTAACTATCAGCTTGGTCAGATTGGGCTGTTTATCCGTCATAGCTTCTCGGCAATACGTAATACAGAACTGCGGGAACGGTTGTTTAGCTCTACCTCCTGAGCAGAAGGTTTAATCGCCTTGCCAACGGTTTTCATCGCAGCACTGCCCAGTGCTTTTATCTGATCTTCTGTCATAGGAATGCCATGAGGAACCTGAGGGCCTTTACTCTCTTTTCTCATAAAGCGTTTTACCATTCGATCTTCCAGAGAGTGGAAGCTGATAACAGACAGACGCCCTTCTGGTGCTAATATGCTCAATGCACCTTTTAGCGCCACATCAATCTCTTCCAGCTCACTGTTAATATAAATGCGAAAGGCCTGGAAGCTCCGGGTAGCAGGGTGTTTTTTCTCTTTAAAACTTTTAGGCGCAGCGTCAGAGATCAATTTAGCCAACTGGCTTGTACGGGTAAGTGGCTCTTTCTCTTCATCATCCCGGTGAGCGATTATCGCTTTAGCAATTCTGCGGGCATGTTTGTCTTCACCAAACTCCCGGATAACCCAGGTAATATCATCTAAATCCGCTTCCAATAGCCATTGAGAGACAGGCATACCCGATGTTGGATCCATTCGCATATCCAGCGGGCCATCTTTCATAAAGCTAAAACCACGCTCAGCATCATCCAGTTGCGGAGATGACACGCCAAGATCCAGCAGTACCCCGTCAACTTTGCCGTCAATACCATGCTCTTTTGCATAGTCAGCCATACCGGAGAAAGGGCCATGAATAATGGTAAAACGTGGATCATCAATCTTATTCGCTTCTGCAATTGCAGTTGGATCCCTGTCGATACTATACAGGCGACCGTTTTCTCCCAGCTTGGACAGTATGGTTCTGCTGTGCCCGCCACGACCAAAAGTGCCATCGATATAAATACCATCTGGTTTGATGGCCAATCCATCAATTGATTCGTTAAGTAAAACAGAGATGTGCTGGAAAGATTCAGTCATGATTGGGGCTCATTTTCCTGAGGGTATTTAAATAAGGATTACTAGTGTACCTAAAAGCCGTCGTCTCGCTAGTCTCAATCGGGTGATTGTGGCGATTTCTAAACAAAAGTCACTTAATCAATACGTAATCCGGTCAAAAAGTAAAAAACCCACCGCTTTCGCAGTGGGTCTTAATGTGGGGAGTTAACATGTAAGCCGGGTTCTGTTCCGCTTGCGCGGCGGTAGCCATTCGTCTAGGCCAGCAATCGCTCACTGGCTCAAGCAACCTACCCGCTCCCTAACGCGAGCAACGCTATATGGAAGCCTATTTGGTCTTGCTCCGGGTGGAGTTTACCTTGCTACGGACTGTTGCCAGCCGCACGGTGCGCTCTTACCGCACCCTTTCACCCTTACCTGTGCACTAAAAGTGCCATCGGCGGTTTTCTCTCTGCTGCACTTGTCGTGGGCTTTCGCCCCCCAGGCGTTACCTGGCACCCTGCTCTATGGAGCCCGGACTTTCCTCCCCTCCGTCAGTCTCCACAGGATAAACCGTAGGACATCAACGAAGCAGCGACTACCCAGTCAACTCCGGCGCGGATTGTAACTAAGCTGGTATGGGATGTCTACCGGTAATCTGACTTCCACACCCAATCTTGTTATTCAAAGTTTTCCAGACCCCATTTGTACAGGGCGTTTTTCTTCAGTCCGTGAAGCTCTGCCACAACAGCCGCTGCTTTTTTAAGGGGAAGCTCCTTAACCAGCAGCGAAAGCAGGCGTATCGCCTCTGCCGGGAACTCTTCTTCAGCGTTTTCGCGGTAACCGTGGATCAGCAGCACCATTTCGCCTTTTTTACGGTTATCATCCTCTTCTATCCACGGAATCAGCTCCCCTAAAGGCATACCCTGAATGGTTTCAAAGGTTTTGGTCAGTTCTCTGGCCAGCACGACTTCTCTATCAGCCCCAAGTACAGCAAGCATATCTTGCAGTGAGTCCATTATCCGGTGAGGAGACTCATAAAAAATGCAGGTTCTCTCTGCTTTCTCTATCTCACGGAATTTATCTTGTCGCCCCTTACTTTTCGGCGGCAGAAAACCTTCAAAACTAAAACGATCAGAAGGTAAACCCGATGCACTTAACGCAGTAATAACCGCACAAGCACCGGGTAGCGGAACAACCTTAATTCCTGCCTGACGACAGCGGTTCACCAGATGGTAACCGGGATCGCTGATCAGTGGCGTTCCGGCGTCAGAAACTAGTGCAACAGAATTACCTTCAAGTATTCTTTCCACAAGTACTTGCGCTTTTTGCTGTTCATTGTGATCATGCAGAGCAAAGGTTCTTGTTTGAATGTTGAAGTGTGATAATAGCTTGCCCGTATGGCGGGTATCTTCAGCCGCAATCAAGTCAACGCCGGACAAGACGTCTATCGCTCGCTGGGTGATATCGGCCAGATTTCCAATTGGAGTCGGTACAATATAGAGAGTTGGGATCTCTGACGGGGATCTTTTGTTATCTGTCATTTGTTTACCATCACTTCAGCGATTAATATAGAGATAATTTTACACATAGTTGAATACAAGTTTATGGCTAGAATAAACCACAAGCGAATCAGTGTACCACGCATTCTTACTCCGATTGCAATAGCAATTACTCTTGCGGCATGTACTTCAAAGCCACAAGCCCCCGAAAGTATTGATATCACCTCTGAGCCGACTCAAACCGCGCAATCCTATTTGATGAAAGCG
Organism: Vibrio sp. SCSIO 43137; assembly: GCF_028201475.1. Lineage (NCBI taxonomy): Bacteria > Pseudomonadati > Pseudomonadota > Gammaproteobacteria > Vibrionales > Vibrionaceae > Vibrio > Vibrio sp. SCSIO 43137. Next base: position 2,829,131 of record NZ_CP116383.1, read on the forward strand.
GACTCTATTCAGGGCAATATTCAGAACGACTGGTTAATCATGGCGCTAAAAGCGGCTATCGACGAAAACAATACCAGTCAGGCTTCGCTCCTTATTCAGAGAATCGGCAACTTACCCCTGTCGGAAGTTCAACAGGCCGAATGGCAACTGCAGAGAGCAGAATACCTCAATATGATTGAGCGCCCTGATGAAGCGTTAAAAGAGCTTTACTTCCCTCAGTGGTGGCAAATTCCTGATGAGCAATGGAAAGATTACCATCAGTTGAAATCCGAGCTTTACACTAACCTTGCTGACAGTTTCAATGCCAGCCGCGAACTAATTCAGCTCTCTCAGTATGTTCCTGAGTCGCAGCGTGAAGCTATCACGGCCGATATCTGGGCTAAACTGTCAAAATATTCACGTTTTGAAATTCCTGAACTGGCAGCGGAAGACGGTGAAAATGAGCTAGCGGCCTGGTTGCAGTTGGCGGTATACATGAAAACGCTGGACGGCAATGTACCTCAGTTAAAAAGCGCACTGGAAGGCTGGTTACAGGAGTACCCTTACCATCCGGCTGCCATCTATGTTCCTTCAGAAATTCAGGAAATATTAGATCTGGAAATCGTTGAACCGAAAAGCACCGCTCTGCTTCTGCCCCTTTCCGGTAAATATGAAAAGCAAGCTAAGCTGATCCGCGACGGCTTCCTGCTGGCGCTTATGGATGACTCAAACCGGGAAGAGGACGCTACTCTCACTATCATTGATACCAGTGATGCCGGAAAAGAGCAGCTGATTGCTGAGCTGCAAAACAGCAATATCGATTTTATCGTTGGTCCTTTGGTTAAAGATAAGATTGAGCTGGTACAGGAAATTCAGACAGAACAGCAACTGAACATTCCTATGCTGGCTCTTAACTTCCCGGATCAAATCGACTCCAGTATGAACACCTGCTACCTGACTCTTTCACCGGAGCAGGAAGTTGAACAGGCAGCAAAACACCTGTTTGCAGAAGGCTATCAGTATCCGCTAATTATGGCGCCAAAAGGGGTGCTTGGTGAGCGTGTTGCCATCGCCTTCCAGAACGAGTGGAAGAAATACAGCCGTAATATGGCAGCTGTTAGCTATTTCGGCAGCAAGTCTCAGCTACAGCAGAATGTAAATACGGTATTTGGTATCAACGATAGCCAGACCAGAAATGCCCAGATGGATCAGCTGCTCGGTATGGAGCTGGAAAATCAGCCTAGAAGCCGCAGAGATATCGATGCGGTTTATATAGTAGCGAAAAGCTCCGAGTTAACGCTTATTAAGCCGTTTATTGAAGTTGCCATCAACCCGGAAGCTAAGCCACCTAAACTGTTTGCTAACTCAAGAAGCAATACAGGTACCAAACGACAGTTCGAAGATCTCTCAAGCGTTATTTTCAGTGATATTCCTCTGCTAAACCAGCCTAACAGCCGTTTGGACTCTCAGATAAAGGCACTCTGGCCTGATCACGGCAACGGAGAAAAACGTCTTCAGGCTCTTGGAATGGACGCTTATCATCTGAAAAATGAACTGCCACAAATGAAAGTGGTGCCGGAGCACAAAGTTGAAGGGCAAACCGGCACACTCAGCCTGAACAACCAATGTATCGTTCAGAGAGAAATAAGCTGGGCGGAACATGAGGCTCCCTAACCGGAGAGCCGTCGGTAACCAATATGAGCTTCTGGCCAGAGATTACTTAGTTGGTCAGGGGCTTAAACTGCTTGAGTCGAACTTCTCCACTAAATTCGGAGAGTTAGACCTGATAATGAAACATAACCAGAGCTACGTATTTATAGAAGTTAAATACCGTAGCTCTTCTCATTACGGTCACGCGGCAGAGTTTGTCACCTCAAGCAAAGCAAAAAAATTGATAAAAACAGCTTATATCTGGTTACAGAAAAATAAGCTGTCAGTTAACTCAACAGAATATCGGTTCGATGTCATTGCCATTGAAAACAGGGGCTCTGACATCAACTGGATACAAAATGCAATTACTGAAGGATAATCATGCAAGACATCATCAAAGCGAGCTTTACTGAAAGTATTCAGATTCAGATTGCCGCTGCAGAAGCGCTTCCGGACAATATTACTCATGCAGCACAAGCTATGGTTACCACTCTTCTCAATGGCAACAAGATTCTTTGTTGCGGTAACGGCGGTTCTGCTGCCAATGCCCAGCAGTTTGTCTCTTGCTTGCTTAACCACTTCGAAACTGAGAGGCCAAGCCTGCCGGCCATGGCATTAACCGCTGACAACACCACTCTGACGGCAGTTGCCAATGACTATGACTATCAGCAGATATTCTCTAAGCAAGTCCGGGCTCTGGGACAAGAAGGTGATGTCCTTCTGGCTATCTCTACCAGTGGTAACAGCAAAAATATTGTAAAGGCGATGGAAGCCGCCGTAACCCGGGATATGACGATTATTGCCCTAACGGGTAAAGATGGTGGTGAAATGGCGGGACTTTTAGGCGAGCATGATGTGGAAATCCGTATTCCTTCGCAGCGAACGGCACGGATTCATGAAGTCCATATGGTAACACTCCATTGTCTGTGCGACCTGATCGACCAAGTTCTTTTCCCCTCCCATGAGGAGTAACTGAATGAAAAAACATCTGACATTATTACTTGTTGCTCTGTTAAGCCTGACCACTACAGGTTGTGTCGGCGTATTTGTTGCCGGCGCAGCAACTGCTGTTTATGTTGTTACTGACCCGCGCAGCAGTGGTGAAATACTGCAAGATCAAAACACCTCTCTCGACATCAATGCTCTGGGCAATAAAGCCCCGTTTAAATCCAACGTGAGGGTGACAGCCAGTACTTTCCGCGGAAATGTACTGCTGATGGGACAGGCGGTAAACGCATCGTATCGCGACTCTCTGGAAGCAGAAGTACGTAAGATGAAAGGGGTAAACCTTGTCTATAATCAGATGCGGGTTAAACCATTACTGACACTTGGCGAAGTCAGTCACGATACCTGGATTACCACTAAGATTAAGTCAGCCTTTATTGCCGAACCTGATCTCAGGGATATAAAAATAAGTGTCTACACAGAGGATGGTGAAGTATTTCTGGTCGGGGCCATTTCACAGCAGCAGGCAGAGAAAGCTGTTGATGTGGCGCGAAATGTTTCCGGGGTAAAGAAGGTGATTAAGGCCTTTTATCATGGCAAAGCTAAGCAAGCAGAAACAACAAAACCACAGACACAAAAACCGGCGCCAATTGAAGATATAAGCAACCAGCCAGCAAGCCGTCCGGCAAACAAGTCTAACAACGAAGCTGAAACGGAAGTGATTCCTTATATAGAACCTGTGGAAGTTGACGCCTTATAAGAGTGTACAGATGTTAAAAAAGCAGCTAACGCTGCTTTTTTTATTTAACCACTTTCAGGCTTGGGCGCCCTTTTGGTTTAGGCGGAACGTCATCCGGTGCTTCATGAGAATCATCAGCCACAGTCAGACCAAAGGTAGTCGGACTTTCATTCTCTTGATCTTGTTCTTCATAATCCACCATATACGCCTCTTCCGGCTCAAACATGGTTCCTGCGCCATTTTCACGCGCATAGATGGCCTGAACAGCATAAAGGGGAACAATGACCGAATGAGGTTTACCACCAAAACGAGCACTGAATGTCACTGCCTCGTTACCCATTTCCAGGTTACCTACCGCCCGTGGTGCCACATTAAGAATAATCTGTCCATCCTGAACAAACTGTTCCGGCACCCGAACTCCCGGCAGGTCGGCATCAACAACAAGATGAGGGGTCAGTTCATTATCCACTAACCACTCATAAAATGCCCGCAACATATATGGACGACGCGGTGTCATATCGCTCATTTCCATCGCTTATCTAACCAGACGCATCTCACGTTCAGCTTCTGTCAGAGAAGCAAGGAACGAATCACGCTCAAATACGCGGTTCATATAAACTTTAAGTTCTTTCGAACCCGGGCCTACCAGATCAATACCATATACAGGAAGACGCCATAGAAGCGGAGCCAGATAACAGTCGATCAGGCTAAACTCTTCACTCATAAAGTACTCATACTCAGCAAAAACCGGAGCAAGAGTCAGAAGGTCATTACGCAGCTTCTGGCGTGCAGACTCAGACTCTTCAGCATTTCCTTCAACGATCTTCTTCGCCAGGGAATACCAGTTACGTTCAATGCGGTAAATCATCAAACGGCTGTTACCACGGGCAACAGGATAAACAGGCATTAGCGGCGGGTGAGGGAAACGCTCGTCCAGATACTCCATAATGATCTTAGAGTCATACAGAGCCAGCTCGCGATCAATCAGTGTCGGTACTGATTTGTATGGGTTCAACTCAATCAGTTCATTTGGCAAATTAGCATCATCAACTAACTCAACTTCAACACTTACACCTTTTTCCGCTAGAACAATGCGAACCTGATGACTATATAAATCAGAGGCACTTGAAAAAAGAGTCATCACAGAACGTTTATTGGCAGCTACAGCCATTGAGCCCTCCAGTACACTTACAAAGAAAAAAACAATGGAGGCTAAATTGCCTCCATTGCAGATAAATTAGCACCGAATGATAGCATATTTAATGCACATCACGCCAATACTCTTTCTTAAGCAGAACAAATACGATAGTCAGGATTACCAGGAAGGCCATTACCCACCAACCCATAGCTTCACGCTCCAGCTTAACCGGGTCACCTGAGTACTCAAGGAAGTTAACTAAATCGCGAACTGCCATATCGTACTCTTTCGGGCTTAACTCACCTGTACCGTCCGCTTCAACACCAACTACAGTCTTAACTTCAACACCGTCAACCATATGTGTTTCATACACTGGCATAGGAATACCCTGAAGTTCTTCAAGAACGTGTGGCATACCAACACTCGGGAACACAATATTGTTTACGCCAAATGTCTTCGACGGATCGGCATAGAAGGTTCTCAGATAAGTGTATAACCAGTCTGTACCTCTCACACGAGCCACCAGAGTCAGATCCGGTGGCGGAGCACCAAACCACTTACTGGCTGACTCTTCAGGAATGGCATTTTCCATCAGATCACCGATCTTAGCATTTGGATCAAATACCAGATTCTCCTTCATCAAGTCCAGAGGAATACCGATATCCTCAGCAACCCTTTGATATCTCTGGTACTGAGTTGAGTGACAGGCAAAGCAGTAGTTCATAAATAGCTTGGCGCCATTCTGTAACGACGCTTTATCCGTCAAATCATTGTTTGGCTGATCTAGTGGTACACTGCTACCTCCGGCTGCAAAAACCAGCGAAGGCAACGTAGCAAATAACATTACAATCCATTTTTTCATTTGAAATTCACCCTCTCTGGTAACGGCTTAGTCGCTTCATTTTTACTGTAGAAGAACAGCAGCACGAAGAACATGAAGTAACCCAAACTAAAGATACGAGCCAACAGCGTATACAAATCAGTCGCTGGCAGAGCACCAAGAATACCCAGTGCAATAAAGCTCACAGTGAATTGAACAATATTAAGTAAATGAAACTTGCTACGGTAACGGTATGAACGAACCTTACAGCGATCCAGCCATGGCAGCAGGAACAGAACCACAATCGCTCCGCCCATTGCTACTACACCCAACAGCTTGTCAGGAACCGCACGCAAGATTGCATAGAACGGCGTAAAGTACCAGACAGGTGCGATATGCTCCGGTGTCTTCAGCGGGTTAGCCGCTTCAAAGTTTGGTCCTTCAAGGAAGTAACCACCCATTTCAGGGTTAAAGAACAACACGTAACAGAACAGGAACAGGAAGCCGGCAATACCAACCAAGTCTTTTACTGTACCGTACGGATGGAAAGGAATTGAGTCGATGATGTCATACTTCTTAGTGTAGTACTCATGGAACTTGAACTGAGGTTCATAACCATCACCCATCTTACCTTTAGGCAGCTTGGTTTCGATACCGTCTGGGTTGTTTGAGCCCACTTCATGCAGTGCCAGAATGTGCAGAACCACCAGCAGCAGCAGAACAATCGGTAGAGCAATAACATGCAAGGCGAAGAAACGGTTGAGTGTCGCTCCTGAAATTACATAGTCACCACGAATCCAGAGTGTCAGGTCATCACCAATAACAGGAATGGCACCAAACAAGGATATAATTACCTGTGCGCCCCAGTATGACATCTGTCCCCAAGGAAGCAGGTAACCCATAAAGGCTTCAGCCATCAACACAAGGAAGATCAGCATACCAAACAGCCAAACCAGCTCACGAGGCTTCTGATAAGAACCGTAGATAAGGCCACGGAACATATGCAGGTAAACAACAACGAAGAAGGCAGAGGCGCCGGTTGAGTGCATATAACGAAGCAACCAGCCATACTCTACATCACGCATGATGTATTCAACTGATGCAAATGCGCCATCACCAGACGGCTCATAGCTCATTGTCAGCCAGATACCCGTCAGCAGCTGGTTAACCAGCACCAGCATGGCTAATGAGCCAAAGAAATACCAAAAGTTAAACGTCTTCGGCATCGGATATTCTGATAAATGCTTTTTAAAGGCATTCATCATGGGCAGACGTTTTTCAAACCATTCAGCTAACTCTTGCATTAGGCTTCTCCCTCTTCATCTACACCAATGACAATCCTTGTGTCACTCAGATACATGTGCTTTGGCACCACCAGGTTTAGTGGAGCAGGAACCCCCTGAAATACCCGGCCGGCCATATCAAACTTAGAACCGTGACAAGGGCAGAAGAATCCTGACTTTTGTCCCTGAACTTGTTCGCTGAAACTGTCTGGTAAATAGGTTGGCGAACAACCTAGGTGGGTACAGATGCCGACAGCAACAAAATACTCCGGTTTAATTGAGCGGTACTCATTTTGAGCGTATACCGGCTGTTGCTCTTCTGCTGAAGAGGGATCTCTCAGCTCTCCGTCAACATTCTTTAAGGCACTAACGACTGATTCAGCACGCCGGACAACCCAGACAGGTTTACCACGCCATTCGACGCGAACCATCTGTCCTTCTTCCAACTTGCTGATATCGACTTCAACGGGCGCACCCGCTGCTTTTGCTTTCTCACTTGGGTTCCAAGATTTTATAAAAGGAACAGCGACAGCGGCAGCCCCTAAACCCCCAACAACCGCAGTTGTGGCAGTTAAGAAGCGCCTACGTCCACTGTTTAAAGGCGCATTGCTCATCCAACATATCTCCCATTTGCTCCGCTTATATTTTTACTATTCGACAGAGCACGGCTAACAAAACTAAACTTTATTCTACTTTTAACAGCGAATGATAAGCAAAAAGATACCTTTTGTTAACATTTATAACAAAGAATCGCTCATCGCTTCACAAAAACACTTATTCAATTGGAAATTGCAGTGAAAAAAGCGGTTATTCTTTTAAATTTCAACGTGGAGCAGAACAAGGGAGGGAAACAGGAAATGTTGTATATTTATAAAATTATCTATTAGCCAGATACAAAAAAGCCCGGTATAAACCGAGCTTTTGTAACCACAATCCGGCATTTCTGCCGAAACGCAATCTTTGGTAAAAGATTAACGCTTAGAGAACTGTGGACGACGACGTGCTTTACGTAGACCAACTTTCTTACGTTCAACGCGACGAGCGTCACGAGTAACGTATCCAGCTGCACGTAGTGCAGGACGTAGTGATTCATCGTACTCCATAAGAGCGCGAGTGATACCGTGACGGATAGCACCTGCCTGACCAGAAATACCACCACCTTTAACAGTGATGTATAGATCCAGTTTCTCTGTCATTTCAACTAGCTCAAGTGGCTGACGAACAACCATGCGAGAAGTTTCACGACCGAAGTAAACATCAAGGCTACGCTTGTTGATTACGATGTTACCGCTGCCTGGTTTGATGAAAACACGAGCAGCTGAGCTTTTGCGACGGCCAGTGCCGTAGTATTGATTCTCTGCCATTTCCATAATCCCCAATTAGATGTCTAGTACTTTTGGTTGTTGAGCAGTGTGGTTATGCTCAGCGCCAGCGTAAACTTTTAGCTTACGGTACATAGCACGGCCAAGAGGACCACGTGGTAGCATACCTTTAACAGCTAACTCGATTACCATCTCTGGCTTCTTATCAATCAGCTTGTCAAAAGTGATTGACTTAAGGCCACCTGGGAACTCAGAGTGACGGTAGTAAGTTTTAGCCGCAGCTTTGTTACCAGTTACAGTAACTTTCTCCGCGTTAACAACGATGATGTAATCACCAGTATCAACGTGAGGAGTGTATTCAGCTTTGTGTTTGCCACGTAGGCGAGATGCAATTTCACTTGCAAGACGACCAAGAGTTTTACCTTCAGCGTCTACAACGTACCAGTCACGTTTTACAGTTTCTGGTTTAGCAACGAAAGTTTTCATGCTAACAATAACCCGTTAAATTTAAATTTTACACTAAGGAGCTTTCGCTCCCACTGTCTAAGAGCCCATATCATCACCCCTTCGAGTGTTGGCACTCTCGGTTCAAAAAGAACCTGCAGTAACGGTGGGTCGCAGGATTATAGAGAAGTATGAAGAAAAAAGCATCTACTTTTTTGCTTAATAACGCGAAAAAACAAGGCTTCGTTTCTACTTGTAAAACAGATGAAACTTTTCCGCGACCGTTTGCCCGGAAAACCATACTCCATTATCGCTTTTCAGCCTGTCAGGCAAGGTGCTCTCTGGCCAGATAATCGTGACTCTGCATCTCAATCAGGCGTGAAAGACAACGCTTAAATTCAAATTCCAGCTGACCGCCCTGATATAAACTCTCTGAAGCGACTTCAGCGGAGATAATCAGCTTAACGTTTCTCTCATAAAACTCATCTACTAGAGCAATAAAGCGGCGGGCAGCATCATCGTTAGAAGCGTCCATTTTTATAACGTCACTTAGCAGCACAGTATGATAGATGCGGGAGAGTTCAATGTAATCATTCTGGCTTCGTGAGGTTTGGCACAACTGTTCAAAGGAAGCGAATAACACACCATCACAGGCTTTTTTAATAGCGATATCTCTATGGTTTATCTCAATAGAGTCAGCAACCACCTTGCACTCCGTGGTCAGCTGTTTGTAGTATCTCTGCAGATTCTCATCCGCTGCTTGATCCAGCGGATAGTGGTAAATCTCAGCCTGCTCCAGTGTGCGTAACCGGTAATCTACGCCACTATCAACATTGATTACCTGACAATGGGTTTCAATCAGTTCAATAGCCGGAAGGAACCTTGCTCTCTGTAAACCGTTACGATACAAGTCTTGTGGCGGGATATTAGAAGTAGCGACCAGAACAATTCCGCGTTTAAACAGAGCCTGAAACAGAGTACCCAAGATCATGGCATCAGTAATGTCCGAGACAAAAAACTCATCAAAACAGATAACATCCGCTTCTTGTTTAAAAGTCTCAGCAACAAGCTCAAGAGGATCGTTTATCTCATTCAGCCCGCTGAGTTCATCATGAACCCTTAGCATAAAACGGTGAAAGTGAACCCGCATCACCCGCTCAGCAGGAAGAGATTCGCAGAAAGTATCCATAAGATAGGTTTTACCCCTGCCTACCCCACCCCACATATAGATACCTCGCGGCAGTTGCGGCTGCTGCTCTTTTTTACCCAGCAGCTTCTGCAGACGGGACAATTTAACAACCGGAGTATTCAGGTACTCTTCATACGCATGATAAAGCTTATCAAGATGCTCTATGGCGTTTCTCTGGGCAGTGTCAACTTGAAAGTTAAACTCTTTAATATCTCTCTGATACTTATTTAATGGGGTCATTCCTGAATACCTGAATTATCAAGGCCAAACATTGGTCGAATCTGTTACGTAACTTCTTTATCCCTTCGGCTAGTCATAGTAACATGAGACCCATACATGTGTAATTCTTATGTAAACAACATGTTAGCATTTTAAAGTATTAAGGAGCTTTTATGCCTTGGATTTTTGGGTTATCAGGTTTATTGGTGGGAGCCATACTTGGCATCATCATTGCCCGTATAAAGACACCCCAGTACAAGAAGCACCAACAGATGAAAAAAGAGCTGGACACAGCCAAGTTCGAACTGGAGCAGCAGAGACAAGAGTTAACCGACCATTTTTCACAAACTGCTGAAATGCTCGATGTGTTGGGTAAAGATTACACTAAACTTTACCAGCATCTGGCCAAAACCTCCTCAGAACTATTACCGAATCTTCCGGAGCAGGACAGGCCATTTTCCAAAGTCATCACTCAACAGGATGAAGCAGACAAAGAAGAGCTGAACCTGCAGCCTAAAGATTATGCAAAAGGCGCAACAGGTCTTCTTACTCCTGAAAAGAAAGAGATCATCGAAGCACCTGATGTGGTGAAAACCACTTCCTGAAAATAAATTTGAACTAGATCTAGGTTTTTGAGTCATACCCTTCATAACAAGAACGAGGAGTACATGATGAAAAAACCTATGCTAGCTTTCTCAGCACTAGCACTTAGCCTGAGCGCTGTCATTACACCTGTGACGGCAACGGCCGCCCTTCCATTAAGTGTCAATAATGAACAGCTTCCAAGCCTTGCGCCTATGCTTGAGCAGGTTACACCAGCGGTTGTCAGCATTGCCGTAGAAGGCAAGCAAGTATCTACACGTCGCCTTCCTGAATCTTTCCGCTACTTCTTTGGCCCGGATTTCCCAGCAGAACAGATGCAGGAGAGACCATTCAGAGGTCTGGGTTCTGGTGTCATAATTGATGCGGGCAAGGGCCATATTGTCACCAACTATCACGTCATCAACGGCGCCGATAAGATCAGAGTAAAACTTTACGATGGACGCGAATATGATGCCGAGCTGGTCGGTGGCGATCAGATGTCAGATATCGCGTTACTAAAACTGGAAGTCGCCAAAAATCTCACCGAGATTAAGCTGGCAGACTCCGACAAACTCAGAGTGGGTGATTTCAGTGTCGCCATCGGCAACCCATTCGGACTTGGTCAGACAGTAACATCCGGTATTGTTTCAGCACTAGGGCGTAGTGGCCTGAACCTGGAGAACTTTGAAAACTTTATTCAGACCGATGCTGCTATCAACAGCGGTAACTCGGGCGGCGCACTGGTTAACCTGAGAGGTGAACTAATCGGTATCAACACGGCCATTCTGGGACCAAATGGCGGTAACATCGGTATCGGCTTTGCTATTCCTTCTAATATGATGAAAAACCTGACAGAGCAGATCCTAGAATTTGGTGAAGTTAAACGCGGCATGCTTGGGGTACAAGGTGGTGAAGTCACCTCAGAACTTGCAGAAGCACTGGGTTATGAAGCCAGTAAAGGTGCCTTTGTCAGTATGGTTGTTCCCGACAGCGCCGCAGACAAAGCGGGTCTGGAAGCAGGCGATATTATTATCTCGGTTAACGGTAAAGAGATCGCTACTTTCGGTGAGCTAAGAGCTAAAATAGCCACACTAGGTGCCGGTAAAAAGGTCGATCTGGGTGTTATACGCGATGGTAAGAAGATGAGCTTTAGCGCAGTACTGGGCGAAGCCAGTGAGACCAAAACAAAAGCCGAAAAGCTACATGATGGTCTTCAGGGTGCAGAACTTGCTAACACCACGGCCGGTGACCCTGTTCAGGGGGTAAAAGTGACTTCCGTTGAGAAGGGCTCGAATGCCGAAGCGTATCAACTGCAAAGTGGGGATATTATTCTCGGCGTTAACCGTCAGAGAGTGAAAAACCTTGGTGCACTGCGAACCATTCTGGAGAAGAAACCTAATGTTCTCGCCCTGAATGTTCAGCGTGATGGCAGAACCATCTATCTGGTCGTTCGCTAATTAACTGATTTGTCATTTATTGGTACAAGAGCACGCTACGGCGTGCTCTTTTTTATTGCCAATAGTATTGGGATCGGCAAAGTGCTATTCTTATCCGGTTGTTTAGTCGACAAATATGCAGAAGTTTTAATCAGATTCCCGGCACTGAGGAATACATGCTCAATTATTTATTACGCTCCATTGCACTAGGCTTAGCCACTGCTGTTGTGGTTCTTCTTGCTGTCCCGTCACTTCGCAGCAATATTATTCCTGCCAATATTCATAACACTCAAAGCAATATCAGTGAGCTGCAAGTCTCCTTCAATGATGCAGTACGCCGCGCCGCACCGGCAGTGGTCAATATATACAGCCGGCAATATACCGCAGATGGTAAGAAAACACTGAAAACTCAGGGGCTCGGCTCCGGAGTGATTGTTAGTGAAAAAGGCTACATTATTACCAACTTCCATGTTGTTGCTCAGGCAGATCAAATTGTTGTTGCTCTTCAGGACGGCCGTATCGCCACCAATACACAATTGGTAGGTAAAGATCAGAGAACCGATATCGCCATCCTTAAAATTGAAATGGCTAACCTTCCCACTATTCCGCTGGATTCCGAGTATCAGGCTAAAGTGGGTGATGTTGTACTGGCAATCGGCAATCCATATAACTTAGGACAAACCACTACTTTCGGCATTATCTCCGCAACCGGCCGTTCCTCTATCAGTGCTGACGGGCGACAAGCCTTTATTCAGACCGATGCAGCCATCAATCAGGGTAATTCCGGTGGCGCTTTGGTGAATACTCAAGGAGAGTTAGTTGGTATTAATACCGCCTCTTTTCAGCAGGCAACCGATCTTGAAACCTACGGAATTTCCTTTGCCATTCCTTACCCTCTCGCGAATAAAATAATGAATAAAATCATTGCTGACGGACGGGTAATCCGTGGTTATATCGGCATTGATGGTCAGGATGTTAATGCCATGACATCACGTCTGCTAGGAGGAGATTATGTCGGAGCCATTATCGTTCTTGGTGTTGACCCAAGTGGCCCGGCCGGACAGGCTGGCTTTATGAAAAATGATGTGATTTTGACCATAGGCGATCAGAAGATAAACGGCAGACAGAGTGTGCTGGATATTGTCACCGACCTGCGTCCCGGTACAACGATTGATGTCGGCATTCTCAGGGACGGAAAAGAGATGGCAGTGCCTGTTATTGTTGGTGAACTGCCGAATTAACCTGAGTTCAGGTTAACTAAGCGCTGTAACAGATAGAAAAATGCCCCTCTGTCTGGGGCATTTTTTATTTCGCTAATCTTGCTTATTCCGCTGAATCTTCAACCGCTGATTCAGTTACTTCTTCTATCTCGATACGGGTAACACGCTGTAAACCTCTCGGCAGCAGGGCTCCACGTCTTCCTCTCTCACCACGGAAGTTTTCCAGATCCTTAGCTTTCAGACCCAACTTACGTTTACCGGCAAACAGAGTAACAGAAGCGCCTTTCGGCAGGGATAGCAGGTGAGAAACCATCTCTTCTCTGCTCTTCGATTTCGCCGCAGGAATATTGATGATCTTGTTCCCTTTACCTTTACCTAGCTGAGGCAGATCTTTGATTGGGAACAGTAACATTCGACCCTGATTGGTAATGGCCAGAATCTCATCCTGATCGATATCCTGTATCGCCTTCGGCGAAATCACCTGTGAATTTTCAGGCAGGTTTACCAGAGCTTTGCCACTTCTGTTTTTCGACAACAGATCGGCACCTTTACAGACAAAACCATAACCGGCATCAGAACCTACTAGCCAGAGCTGGTTCTCTTCGCCCATAATCACCTGACAAACAGAGGTTCCTTCAGCAATATTCAAGCGGCCAGTAATCGGCTCGCCCTGACTTCTTGCTGACGGTAGTGAATGAGACTCCAGTGAGTAACTGCGCCCGTCTGAGCCTAAGAAGACAGCCTGCTGATTACTCTTACCACAGGCGTGGGCAAGATAGCCGTCACCGGACTTGTAACTTAGTCCTGAAGCATCAACATCATGGCCTTTAGCATGACGAATCCAGCCTTTTTCAGACAAGACAACCGTAATGGCTTCACTCGGGATCAGGTCACGCTCAGTCAATGCCTTAGCTTCACTACGCTCTACCAGAGGAGAACGACGATCATCGCCATACTTCTCAGCATCGGCTTTGATCTCTTTCTTCAGCAAGGTATTCATACGGCGCTCAGAACCAAGTAGCAGTTGCAGCTTATCGCGCTCTTTTTCCAGCTCTGACTGCTCGCCACGAATCTTCATCTCTTCCAGCTTGGCCAGGTGACGAAGTTTAGTATCCAGAATAGCATCCGCCTGAATCTCAGTGATGCCGAAACGTTCCATCAATACAGCTTTCGGGTCGTCCTCAGTACGGATGATCTCAATCACCTCGTCCAGATTCAGATAAGCAACTAACAAACCTTCCAGAATATGCAAGCGTGCCAGAATCTTATCCAGTCTGAACTGCAGACGACGACGAACGGTCGCTCTTCTGAACTCTATCCATTCAGAGAGAATCTTAACCAGCCCTTTCACCTGCGGGCGGTTATCCAGACCGATCATATTGATATTAACGCGGAAGCTCTTTTCCAGATCCGTAGAAGCGAACAAGTGATTCATCAACTGGTCACAATCTACACGGTTAGAGCGGGCAACAATCACGATACGGGTCGGATTTTCATGATCCGATTCATCACGCAGATCATCCACCATAGGCAGTTTTTTGGCTCTCATCTGCGAGGCAATCTGCTCAAGCAATTTAGCGCCGGAAACCTGATGTGGCAGTGCAGTAATGACGATATCATTACCTTCTTTATGCCAGACAGCCCTGGCTTTAATGCTTCCCCGTCCGGTACGGTAAATTTTTTCCAGCTCAGATTTAGGCGAAATTATCTCGGCTTCTGTCGGATAATCCGGCCCCTGAACATACTGCATAATATCGGACAACTCTGATTTCGGGTTGTCGATCAGATGAATAGTCGCATCGGCGACTTCACGCACGTTATGCGGCGGGATATCTGTCGCCATACCGACAGCAATACCAGTTACGCCGTTTAACAGAATATGTGGCAGACGGGCCGGCAGCATCTGCGGCTCTTTCATAGTGCCGTCAAAGTTAGGCTGCCACTCAACGGTTCCCTGTCCCAGCTCACCAAGCAATACTTCAGCAAACTTAGACAGCTTAGCTTCTGTATAACGCATTGCGGCAAAAGACTTAGGATCGTCCGGAGCACCCCAGTTACCTTGTCCGTCAACCAGCGGATAACGGTAAGAGAACGGCTGAGCCATTAACACCATGGCTTCGTAACAGGCTGAATCTCCGTGTGGATGGTACTTACCCAGTACGTCACCCACAGTACGGGCTGACTTTTTATACTTGGCAGCCGCCGACAATCCCAGCTCGGACATGGCATAAATAATCCGGCGCTGAACCGGCTTTAGTCCGTCACCAATATAAGGCAGTGCCCTGTCCATAATGACGTACATGGAATAGTTAAGATAAGCATCTTCGGTAAATTTTCTCAGCGGAAGCTGTTCAACACCGTCGAATGACATTTCTGTAGACATCAATTAAACCTCTGCTAAATCACCGTTTGTTTGTAACCAGGTACGTCTGTCATCAGCACGCTTCTTACCCAGTAACATATCCATCACTTCATTGGTCAGCTCATCATCATCAATGGTTAGCTGAACCAGACGGCGGGTATTAGGATCCATAGTGGTTTCGCGCAACTGTAGCGGGTTCATCTCACCCAGACCTTTAAATCGCTGCACATTAATCTTGGCTTTCTTCTTACTCAGCCGCTCGAGAATCCCCTCTTTCTCCTCATCATCCAGTGCGTAGAAAACCTCTTTTCCGCAGTCAATACGATAAAGGGGAGGCATAGCCACATACACATGGCCGGCTTCAACCAGAGCCCTGAAGTGACGGGTAAACAGTGCGCAGAGAAGGGTGGCGATATGCAGACCATCGGAGTCCGCATCGGCAAGGATACAAACCTTACCGTAACGAAGGCTTTCAAGGTTATCGCTATCGGGGTCAATACCAAGAGCGACGGAAATATTATGTACTTCCTGAGAAGCAAGCACCTGATCGGCAGACACTTCCCAGGTATTCAGAATCTTACCCCGTAGCGGCATTATGGCCTGAAACTCACGATCACGGGCCTGCTTGGCAGAACCACCCGCCGAGTCCCCTTCCACCAGAAACAGTTCTGTACGGTTAAGGTCTTGTACAGAACAGTCTGTTAACTTGCCCGGTAATGCAGGACCTGAAGCGATCTTCTTACGTACTACTTTCTTGCTGGCCCTCATTCTGCGATGCGCGTTAGCGATACACATTTCCGCCATCAACTCGGCTATCTGCGGCTTCTCATTCAGCCACAGGCTAAAGGCATCTTTAACCACACCAGATACAAAGGCAGCACACTGACGGGAAGAGAGGCGCTCTTTAGTCTGACCGGCAAACTGAGGATCCTGCATTTTGATAGAGAGAACATAAGAGCAACGGTCAAACACATCGTCACCCGTCAGCTTAACTCCGCGAGGCAACAGATTACGGAATTCACAAAACTCACGCATGGCATCCAGAAGCCCTTGTCGTAACCCGTTCACATGGGTTCCGCCCAGCGCGGTCGGAATAAGGTTAACGTAACTCTCGGTTATCTGATCGCCGCCTTCAGGCTGCCAGATAATCGCCCAGCTTGCCGCTTCGGTTTCTGCTTTAAACTCACCGGTAAAGGGTTCTTCAGGCAGAACGGTGTAACCCTTAACACCTTCCGCCAGATAATCTTTCAGGCCATCTTCATAGTGCCATTTATGTTCGTTACCGTTTACTTTATCGGTAAAGGTAATCTCCAGCCCCGGGCACAGCACCGCTTTTGCCCGCAGATTGTTAACTAAACGGGAAACAGAAAAGTTAGCGGAATCAAAATACTGGGCATCAGGCCAGAAGTGTACACTGGTGCCTTTATTACGACGGCCGCAGGTACCAACCACTTGCAAATCAGAGACTTTCTCACCGTGTTCAAAGGCAATATCGTAAACCTGACCATCCCGTTTTACTTTCACTTCAACACGTTTGGACAGGGCGTTTACTACAGAGATTCCTACCCCGTGCAGACCACCTGAAAACTGATAGTTTTTATTGGAGAACTTACCACCGGCATGCAGCTTACACAGAATAAGCTCAACACCGGAGACTTTCTCTTCCGGGTGAATATCAACAGGCATACCACGGCCGTCATCGATCACTTCCAGTGATTGATCGGCATGGAGAATAACTTGTACTTTTGAGGCATAGCCTGCCAGTGCTTCATCGACACTATTATCGATGACTTCCTGTCCGAGGTGGTTAGGGCGTGCGGTATCCGTATACATCCCCGGGCGGCGACGTACCGGCTCTAAGCCATTAAGAACCTCAATGGCTCCAGCATTATATTGTTCAGTCATAATACGGAATTATACTTCTTCAATTAGGGTTACTTTGCCGCGAAAACAGGGCATTCTGAAGCCTGTTTGCGTCATATAAAGCAATAACGAATCTTTCAGAAAAGGCGCTATTCGCGGAAAACAAGGAGAACATAGTCTGGAACAAGGCACCTGATGTCAAGCGCGTTGCTCACGGGATGAATATTTTTATGACCCATCCCAATGGTTTGAGCATTAAAGCCCTAAAAAACGGATTATTTCAGCCGGGAAGCGCTCAAAATCAATAAAGCTATGATCGCCCCCTTCTTCAACGGTCTGCCTGCCGTCCTGGTACTTACTTACCGCCTGCCGGTAATCCAGCAGCTCATCGCCTTTTTGCTGAAGTAACCAAAAATCTTCAGGTTGCTCGATTACTGGCACACCCATCCCCTTCAGATCATCAATATGCTGTTCCGTTAAGATATATTTCTCACCGGTGTAAGGGTTGGTCTGCTCACCAAGGTAATCAAGCAGCAGCTCATAGGGTCTTACTGCCGGGTTGACTACAACGGCTTTCAGCCCGTAAACATGGTTTAGCCATGTACTGTAATACCCCCCCAGCGAGCTGCCCACAAGACCGATATTGTAATCGCCGCCATACTGCTCAACAATCTGAGCCAGTAGTGCTTTTGCATCTTCAGGAAAGCAGGGCATTTGCGGAATGATAACCTTGATATCATCACGATTTTGCTGACAGAACTCTTTCATTATATTGGCTTTTAATGACTTCGGTGAGCTATTGAAACCATGTATATAGAGAAGAAGAGAGCCTTTCATCAGTAGCCACTTGATGCAAAATCAGGAAGAAAACGACCATTGGGCAGACGATAAACCTTAGTCTTTATACTGCCGTCATTAAACAGTTCAAGAGTTCTCCAGCCGGGAGAAAGCCCGTCCAGAGCAAAATCCTGAGAGTCAGGTTTAAACTGAACACAGGTAGAAGGAGTGGTGATAACCCTGACTCCGTGATGAACCTGATCATAATCCTGATGAACATGTCCGCAGAGTAACCCTTTAACGTTCTGATGTTTCGCCACAACGGCCCAAAGGTTTTCTGCTTCGCTAAGGGTGTGTTGATCCAGCCATGCACTGCCGACTAATACCGGGTGATGGTGTAATAGTACCAGCGAGTGCAAAGATGGGTTTTCTGACAATTTTTCATCTAAGAAAGCCAGTTGTTGTTCACTTAACTTACCGTGAGGAACGCCTTTTACCTGACTGTCCAACAGAATAATCTGCCAGTGTTCACCGGCTAATACATGTGTGTCTGCCTGCACCTGCGCAGAAGGGAGTATGCTCTGCATACTCGGTTTAAAATCGTGATTTCCCGGCAACCAGAAGCAAGGTTTTGTCAACGGAGCAATAACCTGCTCAAACCTCTGATAGGACTCAGCAGTATGATCTTGTGAGATATCACCAGTTGCAAGAATGGCATCAAAACAGATATCACTCTGAATGATCTCGTCAACAACAGCATGAAAGCTCTCTAAAGTATTAACACTCAGCAGACACCCGTCAGTATCAGAAAACAGATGAGTGTCTGTGATCTGCAATAACTGAATGCTGCTATTGTCTGAGGCTGCTGAAAATTTCAAAATAGTAGACCTGAATAAATTTAAATTAGTTTTTTATTTTTAATAAGCTTTAGCGCGAAAATCCTAAAGTGCTATCTCTTTAGTTAAAAAATGGGAGCTCGGCTAATCCCATGTCTCAGACAGAAAGATAACCAGTCACTTAAGAACTGATTCAACTGAAATTTTTCATCTTTCTGCATCATTTTTTTATTTGGGTAATCATAACGAGCTTGTACCCTTGAGATCTGCTCGCTGGCACACACTTCCGCAACCCGGGCATCATGATAGAGCCTTACCGTCATCTTCGGCAGGGGAAAAACAGGAACTTCATCACACTGGCTAACATCGATAAGTGTGGTGTACTTGGTGATCTCACTTACTTCCAGCTGATACGCCATGGCTGCAACCTGATACGAACGTACATCGCCCACCTGAGGCTGACTAGGCAGAAGTGCATTTAGTTTTGCATAGTTAGTTTCATATATACGCATCAGACCAGCCAGGTCGACATGATACGGCTTACTCGTTGCTATTTTTGCCATTGGGATAGTAATTCTTCTCGGTTTAACTCCAGCCATTGTAAAGCAATAATTGAGGCACCATTCTCAATTTTTCCGTTTTTCACCATCTGATACGCTTCTTTGCGGCTGAAAACATGTACGCGAATATCTTCATTTTCATATTCGAGTCCGTGAACACCACCGGCAGCGGATGAATCGACCTGTCCGACAAATACATCCAGCCGCTCAGAACAGCCTCCGGCAGAAGGGTAGTAGCTGGTCACGGGAACAATATGACTAACCTCAACTCCGGCTTCTTCCATCGCCTCCCTTTTTACAAGCTGTTCTACAGACTCATCGGCATCCATTATCCCGGCAACAATTTCCAATTGCCAAGGGTTCTGATGTTCTAAAGCGCCGACGCGAATTTGTTCAACTAAAACAACCTGATCCTTTACCGGATCGTAAGGAAGCAGCGCTGCAGCATGACCTCGCTCAAATAATTCTCTTTCTATCGGCTCACTCCAGCCGCCGGCGAACAATCTGTGCTTAAATGTATATTTAACCATCTGAAAGAAACCTCGGAATAACCTCTCCTTTGAGATAATTTCGACATCTTTAGGTGTATATTGAGCTTTCATGTTCTGTTAGCGATCCTAGAGTAGGCTTGTTGAGTTATTTAATCATAGAGTATGTTTTGTACCAATGATAAGGCTCAACTTTTTCAATAAAGTTTAAATAATTCTTTAGGTACACAAAATAAATATTGCACAGACGGACAATAAAGTGTAAAAAAGCGCAAAGATTAGAGTAAAACTATCAATATCTGGGTTAAACTCTCGACTAATGTTCCTAATAAGGCAGGAAAAATCAGATGAAAAAGCTGCTACCTTTAATCATCAGCATGTCACTAAGCAGTGTGGCAACATATTCTTATGCCGATGATCTTGCAAGTATCTATAATTTAGCAAAAGAAAACGATCCGACACTGTTACGCACAGCTGCTGAACGCGATGCCGCCTTTGAAGCTGTGAATTCCAGCCGCAGTACTTTACTGCCGCAAATCAATCTGACGGCCAACTATGATATCAATCGTAGTGACACAGATAGCCGTGAGAGCAACCAGTTTGCTGCTGGTGTTAGCTTTACTCAGGAGCTGTATAAGCGCTCAAGCTGGATTTCACTGGAAACAGCAGAGAAAAAAGCGCGTCAATCCGATGCAAACTATGCCGCCGAGCAACAAAGCCTGATTCTCCGTGTATCAAAAGCGTATTTTGAAGTGCTTCGTGCTCAGGATAATCTTGAGTTTGTCCGTGCAGAAAAAGCCGCGGTTGCCCGTCAGTTAGAGCAGACAAAGCAACGTTTTGAGGTTGGTCTTTCTGCTATCACGGACGTACATGATGCTCAGGCACAGTATGACTCAGTGTTGGCCAGCGAAGTGGGTAGTGAAAACAACCTGACCAACAGCTATGAAGCCCTAAGAGAGATCACCGGTCAGGAACACACGGATCTGAGCATTCTGGATACTGAACGTTTCTCTACCTCTAAAACTAAAGAGACACCTCAGCAACTGCTGGAGCAGGCTCAGAACGAAAACCTGTCTCTGCTGACTGCACGAATTGCCAAAGATATTGCTAAAGACGCTATTTCTCAGGCGGATTCCGGTCACCTGCCTACGCTGACACTTGATGGTCGCTATGGCTTTACTGATCAGACTCAAAGCGCCCAGGATTATGACGCTAATGATTTTAACATCGGCTTGAACCTGGCTGTTCCTCTGTATACCGGCGGAAATATTACCTCGCAGGTCAAACAGGCTGAATACAACTATGTTGCTGCCAGTGAGACGTTAGAAGCCAGCTACCGTAAAGTGGTGACAACGGTTCGCAGCTCAAACAATAACATCAATGCCACCATTGGTACTATCCGCGCTTATGAGCAGTCTGTTATTTCGGCAAAATCTGCCCTTGAAGCAACAGAAGCTGGTTTTGATGTAGGTACGCGTACTATTGTTGATGTGCTGGACTCTACCCGTCGTCTGTATGACGCTAACCGTAACCTGTCTAACGCGCGCTACAACTACGTTACTAACGTATTAGAGCTGCGTCAGGCTGTTGGTACTCTGAGTGAGCAGGATATTCTGGATATTAACGCAGGACTTAAAGCGGTTAACTAATCCGGGACAAACTGAAAAACAGTCACCAGCGCCATCGGCGCTGGTACAAGACTCTAAATAAAACGGGCAGTATCACTACTGCCCGTTTTTCTATTAAAACCTTTATAGCGACAGTTAATTAACCTTTACCGCCCTGAATTGCTTTAATGATTTCAGTGGTAGAGACACCTTCTTCAAAGTTAAGCACTTTAACTTCTCCACCTGCAGCAATCACCTCTTTACCGCCGGCAATCTCTTCCGGTTTATAATCGCCACCTTTTACTAACAAGCTTGGAAGCACTTCAGAGATCAGTCTCTGTGGTGTATCTTCACCAAAAGGAACCACCCAGTCGACAGCACCTAATCCGGCCAGTACCGCCATACGTCTGTCAGTAGGGTTCACCGGACGCCCCGGCCCTTTCAGACGCTTTACAGACTCATCTGTATTAACTGCAACAATCAGTCGGTCACCCAGCTCTGCCGCGTGGTTAAGATAAGAGACATGACCGGCGTGCAGGATATCAAAGCATCCATTGGTCATCACCACCTTCTCTCCCTTAGAGCGGGCCTTCTTAACCGCCTCGATCAGGGCACTTTCGGAGATAACGCCGTAGTCGGTATCCTGACTGCCATGAATCGCTTCTGCCAGTTCGATAGTTGACAGGGTCGACGTACCCAGTTTTCCGACCACGACACCAGCAGCGGCATTCGCCAGAGCACACGCTTCATCGAGAGGCTTACCGGCCGCTACAGAAGCAGCCAGTACCGAGATCACCGTATCACCGGCACCGGTTACATCAAACACCTCTTTTGCCAGAGTCGGCAGATGGAAAGGTTCTTCTCCCTTACGCAGCAGGGTCATACCGTGTTCACTGCGGGTGACCAGCAGGGCATCAAAGTCATAGCGTTCAATCAGCTCCAGACCTTTCTCCACCAACTCCTGCTCATCTTTTACTTTGCCGACAACCAACTCAAATTCAGCCATATTCGGTGTAAGTAGTGTTGCACCACGGTAACGTTCGAAGTCAGCTCCTTTAGGATCGATAAATACCGGAACACCTGCTTTTCTGGCTTTTTGGATCAATTGCTGAACATGCTCAAGGGCACCTTTGGCATAGTCAGAAAGAACAACAGATTTAACCTGAGGCAGAGCGGCTTCCATCTTATTAAGGATCAACTCTGGGTTGGTACCTTCAAACTTATCTTCAAAATCAAGACGAATCAGCTGCTGTCCGCGACTCATTACTCTGAGTTTGGTAATAGTCGGATAATCTTTCAGGGCGACAAAATCGCAGTTCACCTTCAGTGAACTCAGGGTGTCAGTCAACACCTGTGCAGGTTCATCTTCACCAACCAAACCAACTACCGTCACACCGCCCCCCAGGGCAGCAATATTCATCGCTACGTTTGCCGCACCACCCGGACGCTCTTCGTTGTCTTCTACTTTAACAACAGGGACCGGCGCTTCTGGTGATATCCGCCCGGTAGGACCATACCAGTAACGATCCAGCATCACATCGCCAACAATAAGTACACCCGACTGGCTGTAATCCGGCAGTATCGGTTTCATAACTATCTCCAAAAATAAAACTGTGCTAATTCTAACAGTTGCTTCTCGCAATCACTATCGACAGCTAAAGATTTCCTGCTTAGTTTTTATCTGAGAAAACTAAGCCAACCATTTATTCCATTGTTCCGTCACGTATTCCCGCTCTTCCTTAAAACGCGCCTCATCAACATCTGCATCCTGATTAAGCAGATTCCGATGGTGAATCTCATCACGCAGCCTTGTATAAGCGTGGTTGAGTTGCTCTTTCTCTTGCTCTGTCACAATCGCCTGCTGCATAAGCGACTCAAAAATACGCACATTATCCGACCAGCGTGTTAAGGCAGGGTTCCCCTGGCTAAAGCGTAAAACCAAATACTGAGCCAAAAATTCGATATCGGTAATACCGCCCTGATCCTGCTTAAGCATAAAACGCCCGGCTTTCTTTCCACCAAGGTGATCACGCATCTTCTCACGCATCTCTGTCACCTGTTTTTTCAGGCTCTCGTCTTCCCTTGGCAGGCAAAGCACTTTTTCACGAATGGCATTGAACGCATCAAAGAATGAGGAATCACCGTAGATAATCCGGGTACGCACCAATGCCTGATGCTCCCATGTCCACGCATCATTTAACTGGTACTCTTCAAAGGCTTCCACCGGACTAACCAGCAAGCCGGAAGCACCTGACGGACGAAGTCGTGTATCCACTTCATACAAAATACCGGAGGCAGTTCTGGTCGAGAAAATATGGATAATGCGCTGCGCCAGACGCAGGTAAAACTGCCGGCTATCAATCTCTTTCTTACCCGTGGTATAGCTATGAACCGGACAGTCGTGCATAAAGACAATATCAAGGTCTGAATTATAACCCAGCTCCCAGCCACCCACTTTACCGTAACCGACCACGGCAAAGCCTTTTCCTTCCCTGTCCTTAAGATGATCAGGCTCTCCGAATTTTTCTGTTACCTGCAACCATGCCTGATTAATAACCGCTTCAACAATGGCTTCGGCCAGATAAGTTAAGTGATCACTTACTTTCATTACAGGCAGGGCACCGGCAATATCAGCCGCCGCGATTTTCAAGATACAGATCTGCTTAAACTGCCGCAGCGCTTCCATCTGCTGCTCCATATCATCTTCAGGAATTCTGGCTAAGAAATCTCTCAGCTCCACACGGTAAGCATCTAAAGCGATAGGGTTATAAAGTTGCTGCGGATCCAGCAGCTCATCCAGAAGAATAGGATAACGGCTGAGCTGTTCAGATATCATAGGGCTGGCTGTACAGAGACGGACTAGCTGGCTCAGGGCGGCAGTGTGTTCATCTAGCAATTCCAGATAAGTTGTACGGGTCGAGATCCTATGTAGTAGCTGCAATACTCTCGGAAGGCCATATTTGGCATCTTTATTGGCAAATATCGCCTCAAATACCTTAGGCATCAGACGATTAAGTACTTCTCTCCCTCTCGGGCCAAGGGTCTTCTTAGCCAAGTCGGCCTTAAACTGAATAATGGTCGCCGCATCATCTTCCGGCTGGCCACTTTGGATATCTTCTGTCAAAACGTGTTGAATCACTTCCTGAGAGTGGGCCATATCCCACAGCTCGGAGAAATGTTTATTGACCGGCTTTACCTCTTCTTCTTCATCTCCGATCAAAGCTTCAAAAATAGTATGAACAGCCGACATACACTCTGCTGTCGCTTCTCTCATTGCCTGCCAGTCTGCAAATCCCATGGCGAAGGCCAGCTTAAACTGCTCGTCCGGATTATCAGGCAGGGTCTGTGTCTGCTTATCCGCCATTGCCTGTAGCAAGTTCTCCAGCTTTCTCAGAAAACGGTAGCTCTGCTGCAACTGCCCCACTTCTTCTGCTTTCAGCAATTTCAGTTCTTTAATCGCCGCCAGTGTTTCCAGCAGCCCCCGTCCCCTGAGAGAAGGCTCCCGCCCGCCACGGATTAACTGAAATACCTGAGCAATAAACTCTATCTCCCGGATACCACCGGCACCCAGCTTAATGTTGTTGCTCAGTTTTCTGCGCCTTACTTCACTGGAGATCATCGACTTCATCCGGCGCAGCGACTGTATGGCACTAAAATCAATGTATCTGCGGAATACAAACGGCCGCAGCATTTTTCTCAGCTCCTGATACTGGGGATACATTTCACTGCCCATTACCCGGCCTTTGATCATGGCATAACGTTCCCAGTCTCGTCCCTGCTCCTGATAATAATCTTCCAGAGCCGCATAGCTCATCACCAGCGGACCACTCTCACCAAAAGGTCTCAAACGCATATCCACCCGGTAGCAGAAACCATCGAAGGTCTGTTGGTCTAACGCTTTAATAATCCTCTGCCCGAGGCGGGTAAAAAATTGTGCGTTAGCAATGCTGCGTCTGGCACCCGTTGTCTCACCGTTTTCCGGATAGGTAAAAATCAGGTCGATATCGGAAGAGAAGTTCAGTTCACCACCACCCAGCTTACCCATACCGATAATTAACATAGGCTGCTGTTCACCGTCGGCATTACAGGGCGTACCCCACTCATTGCAGCAAACCCGGTATTGCCACTGGTACGTTTCAAAAATCATCGCTTCCGCCAGCATAGAGAGATGGCTCAGGCTTTCATCCAGTGTCCAGTTAGCCGAGAAATCGCGCCAGGCAATCAGCACCATTTCACGCCGGCGGAACTGGCGCAGGATTCTCAAGCCACACGCTTCGTCATTGCACTCCGCTAGCAGGGTGCGAAGTGAGCTTCTGTACTCTTCTTCCCTGCTGCCGGACGCCAGCATCTGAGGCAACAAACGGCAGAGCTCTTCATCTTGTCCGATGGCATCAGCAACGAACTTACTGACCGCCAGTACTTTTTTAAGTTGCTGCTGATAATCATCCGGCCAGCTCTCAATAATCTGGCGGCTGATATCATTCAATTGATCGTAAGCTTTCTGGTATTCAATAGTGAGATTTTCCGGTAGCTGCATCTGACATCCCTGTTTTGACTATGTGGCAACAACGACTTTGCTGAGAAAAGTTACTTTATCAATAAAAAGCGCCCGCTTATATAAAGCGGGCGCCGTAAAGTGATATAACTCAGAGTCCCTGATAACTCAGGGTTAGTTACTCAGTACTAAATAACTGTTCTTAATTGTGCTTCAGATTTTGTCATCAGGCAGATATCGAAAAACAAACCCTCCGCGCCAAGGATGGCGCGGCGGAGCCCCATAGATGGGTTTACGCGTGTTTGTGTTCGATATTTGCCGAAGTGACGCGTGTTTAGGAACAGTTATTTAGACCTGAAATGAACGGATTTTTCCGTCCAGCTCTTCTGCGTTATTCTGCATCTCTTCTGATGTTTCTAATAGTTCAGTAACAACGACTACTGAAGCTTCAACTAACTCACGAACATTACTCAGGTTCTGACTCATCTCTTCCGCAACGGTGCTCTGCTGATCGGCTGCAGTAGCTATCTGGAAATTCATATCGTTAATATTATTTACCTGCTCAACAATACCGCTTAATTCATCTCCGGCATTAGTGACCAGCTCTGCTCCGTCAGCCGCTTCCACCACACTCTTCTCCATCAGCTCTACGGCACTGTTAGCACTTGCCTGAAGCTGGGAGATCATCTCCTGAATCTCAATCGTTGCCGTCTGAGTACTCTGGGCAAGGTTTCTGACTTCATCGGCCACCACAGCAAAGCCTCGTCCTGCTTCTCCGGCACGTGCTGCTTCAATGGCCGCATTCAGTGCCAGCAGATTAGTCTGCTCAGAGATCCCCTGAATGGTTCCGACCACACTGCTGATAGATTCAACCCGCTCCTCAACCTGATTTACCGCACTGGCGGAGTTAGTAATATCGGCGGAAAGTTCACGGATTTTGTTTACACTACCAAGAACAAACTCCTGACCAGTTTTGGCCTGTTCAGCAGCACTTTCTGTTACCGCTGAAGCATTTCTGGCATGCTCAGCTACTGTCTGAACCGTTCCGCTCATTTCGTTCATAGCTGTAGCAAGCTGGTCAATCTCATTAAACTCTTCCTGAGATGCCTCTTTGGTTTCCGACATGCTAAGAGTCATCATCTCTGTCATGGAAGAGAGCTCTTGTGATGAATCCACCTGTGCCTTAATGACGTCCTGAAGCTGAACACGAGTCTTCTCCAGCTCACGTGCCAAATCGCCATATTCGTCTTTGCAATCAAGCTCAATCTGTTCCGATAGATTCTTGCTTGCCATCATTTTTATACTGTCAGCGATGTAATTTGTCTGACGTAACATAACGTGTGCCGCGCCAAGCAGAACACTAATAAAAATGACGATCAATCCAAGCGTCTGCCAGACTACCTGCCAGATGTAGCTGTCATAATAGGCTTGTGCCACTTCTGAGCTTTGCGAAACCACCACCAGCCAGTCTGCATTTTTAGTCTTGACAGCATACTGTAATGACTCGCCCTCGTTCAGGCTGAAAGCAACTCCCTGAGTTTTTCCGGAAAGCACTTGAGACAGAGAAAGCCCCTGATCCGTTGTTTCAGTTAAAGCGTTAACCGATGAAAAGTCCGGATTACCAAGAACTTTTCCGCTACTCAGATCGATCAGATAAGTAAACTGTCCCTCTTGTTTTGTTTTATCTGCGATTAGGTTATAGGTTTTCTGTATATCTTTATCTGTTGCATTGTTTTTCAATAAGTTATCAATTGTTCCGGCTTCAGAAACCGCCATATGCTGAGTCTGGCTTTCTAATACGGAGACAACAGAGTTATAAAAGGTGTTGGCATCCCAGAGCTGTTTGGCAATGATAAGAAAGGTACTTAAAAGCATCAGTATCACCAACTTCGGTACCAACCGAATATCGGTAATCACCCTTTCCCATGATTTTATTTTTATACTTGCCATTACAATTTCTCCACGTATTCTACTAGTACTGACGCTAATTCAATTTCAGGCTCTCGCCTGTTTATTCACTAAACCCGAAAATCCATCCCATTTATTTCGAGCTGCGAATGAAACACAATGATAACAAAAACGAATTAAAACCGATGAACTTATTATCACTGTTACTGTCGTTTTTATCGTTATTTGTGATCTCAGGATTACTATTCTTTGCGCCACAACCTGACACTTACAAAATTCTGCTCACTTTAGACACGGTGATCTGCGCTCTCTTTATTTTTCAGCTCACTATTGACCTAATACGTTCTAACAATCGTAAAAAATACTTGCAATCACATTGGATCGATTTTGTCGCGAGCATCCCACTGATAGAGCCTTTAAGGTACGGGCGCGTCATCCAGATACTGAGAGTGATAAGACTGATCCGCTCGGGCAAACAGATCTGGCGTCAGTTAATGAAAAACCGTAAAGAGGCCACCTTTGCTTCAATACTGTTTTTATTGGTGATGTTGCTTACTGTGGGTTCAGGCTTGATCATCGCCGCCGAAACTACCTCACCTGACGCCAATATTAAAACAACTGGCGATGCTCTTTGGTGGGCCTTTGTTACCGTCAGTACTGTCGGCTATGGCGACTACTATCCGGTTACTACCGCAGGAAAGCTGGTTGCCATTGTCGTTATCATGTGTGGTGTCGGCATATTCGGTATGATTTCCGGCCTGATGACTTCCATTATCACCACACCAGATCAAAGCAGGGAGAAGAAGCGGGCTCAGCAAACAAGCAAAGTGTTAGAAGAGATGGTTAACCAGCAAAAACTACTACTGGATAAGGTCGATCGCCTAGAGAAACAGATCGAACAATTAAAAAAATAGCCGGTAATATACCGGCTAGTTCAAATGATTTACCTGCACGAGGAATCAGGCACTCCAGTATGGTTCTGCTTCAATGCTCATTAACCGCGTCTGTTCCATAGCATGCAGCAGTGAAGATTCCTGCCTCGCCAGCCATCTTTCCAGTTGCTCTCTCTCTTCACCCTCTAACTCTTCCACCAAAGAGTGCAGAGGTTCAAGGGTCAGCAAGTCATCGATACCGCTAAACAGATCGGCCCACGGCATACGGAAGGTATTTCGCTGATCGATATCATAGATAGAGGCAAAACAGACGCCGGTATAAAGGTTGCGCATCAGCCGGTAGCGCTGATCAATATACTCCTGACGGGAAAGCTTTCTCTCCGGCGGGAATGCTTCCACCAGTTCAGCCCATGTTCTGTCTAGTTGTCTCTGAGAAAAACGCCCAATGTTCCGGCTCATTTTCTCTCTGGCTTTATCATCAAGGAAAGGCTGCCATCCCCTTGCCATCAACCAGCGGCTTAGATCAAGTAACAGGCCGGTATAACGAGCAGACCGCAGTAATTCTTTGGTTTGCTGAGGGTCAGGGAACTGCTCCCGCTTCTCTTGCAGGCGTTTAAGTAACTGCTTGCGGGCATCCAGCTTTCTCAGCACATGGCCTTTATCATCACACAGGTCATCGATATAGTCGGCCGCTTTCAGCCAGCTAAGCTCTTCATCCAGCCACTTCAGTTCCTGACGTAATATGGCGCTTGCCCGTCTCGGAACAATACCACCAAACACAGTCAGAATCTGACGGATAAAGGAGATGGAGTAACCAATTTCATGCAGTGCCGCGATGGAAGGTTGTTCAAAATAGATCTGCTCATGACGGTGCCAGTGCGACAAGGCGTGTTCAATGGAACGGACAAAGCACTCTTCCACAGTGTCATCTTTTCTGGTCGCCACCAGCGGCAGCGGTTTTACCTCATCAGTCTGATAGCCCATAGCAAGGCGATGGCCACGGGCAGCCTTACTCAGGTTGCCCAACCTCATTCCGCCCTCTTCGCTCAGGCTTCTCGCCAGAGTAAACAGTGCATCGGCCTGACCGGACTTCAGCTCTAACTCAACTTCACAAATAGGCTCCTGCTCCTCTCCGGCAACCACTTCACCCTGATCAAAAGCAACTTCTATCTGGCTGCCATCGGCCATACCGATCAGCCACTGCTCGCGGGTAAAGTTAGTAGAGAAAATAGCAATAAGTTCTGACTGAAGTTGGCTTACTGCCTTTCCGGCTGGCCAGATATCTTCAGGGTGCAGTTCAAGAACAGGAGAGTTACAGGTATGTTCGGCGTTATATTCAGGCCTTTGGTGCAGCCCGGCAACAACCCGGCCGGAGGTTTTGACAGTCTGAATAAACACATCATCAAAGCGACGAATTCGTAAGCCGATATCATGCTTACGCAACCAGTTATCCTGAGTATCAAAATAGGTATTGCCCAGCTCCCTGCAACTATTCTGAAGGATTTTCATATCCGCTAATTTTCGCTTTAACGTGTCGGAAAAATCGGCAGAAACAAAAAACTTCAGCTCTATTTCGGTTTCCATATATTTACCTTAAAAAGATGATACAGACAGGATATTGCCTAATTTCCCCTTCGGCAAGCGGCAAATTTCACCCAACAGATGATCTAAATCAGTTTTAATGAGCAATTTATTAGGTTAACATGCGCCACTTTATAGCCCCCCATACTTCATCTTCAACAGATGGTGTATGTTTAAAGAAGGTTATATTTTTTTTGAGTACTGATACTATGCCAGTAAATACGATTATGGGATTGTTCGCTAAATCCCCTATTAAGCCTCTGCAAAAACATGTTGCTGTGGTAAATCGCTGCTGTTTCCGTCTGGTCGATTTTTTCGACGCCTGTAATAAGGGTGACTGGGAAGAAGCAAAGAATCTGCATGCAACCATCTCCGAACTGGAGAAAGAGGCTGATATCCTGAAGCGAGAAATCCGCCTTAAACTTCCTAACGGTTTGTTTATGCCTGTCAGTCGTACAGATATGTTAGATCTGCTCAGACAACAGGACAAACTAGCCAACCTGTCAAAAGATATCGCAGGCCGTGCTCTCGGGCGCAAACTGCAGGTCCCTACACCTATCTACGAAAGCTTTATCGAATATCTGAAGCGTTGTCTTGATGCTGCCGCACTGGCGCACAAAGTCGTGAATGAGTTTGATGAACTTATCGAAACCGGATTCAAAGGCCGTGAAGTCGAACTTGTGGCCGACATGATCCATCAATTGGATGTCATTGAAGACGATACGGATTCAATGCAGATTCAGCTACGCCAGAGCCTTATGGCAATCGAATCTGAATACAACCCGATTGACGTTATGTTTTTATACAAGATTTTAGAATGGGTTGGTGAAATTGCCGACCAGGCGCAGCGCGTTGGTGCCCGCTTAGAAATAATGCTTTCTGATTCTTAAAATTTAAAGTCACTTTGTACTTCAGAGAATTATGCGCTGAAAAAAAAGCGTAGAGGGGCTCTGCCCCTGCGGAAAAATCTGAATCACTTAACAACTAGGTATTAACATGGATATCCTCGCTAACTATGGCACTGTCCTGATTTTAATTGCAGCCCTGTTTGGCTTTCTAATGGCCATAGGTATTGGTGCCAATGACGTTGCGAACGCAATGGGCACCTCAGTAGGCTCAAAAGCCATTACCGTTAAGCAGGCAATTATTATTGCAATGATCTTCGAATTTGCCGGTGCATACCTTGCCGGCGGTGAAGTTACTGACACCATAAGAAAAGGCGTCATTGAAACTTCTCTTTTTGCAGACAAACCCGACGTTCTGGTTATTGGTATGATGTCAGCCCTGCTGGCAGCCGGTACCTGGCTGTTACTGGCTTCATTTATGGGCTGGCCGGTTTCTACCACTCACTCAATCATCGGTGCCATCATCGGTTTTGCACTGGTTTCTGTCGGCTCTGAAGCCATTGACTGGGGCTCAGTTCAGGGCATCGTGGGTAGTTGGATTGTTACACCTCTGATATCCGGTATTATCGCCTACTACATCTTTATCAGTGCACAGCGGTTAATCTTTAATACTGAATCTCCGCTACAAAACGCAAAACGTTTTGTTCCTGTCTATATGTTTATTACCACCATGGTAATTGCACTGGTAACCATCAAGAAAGGTCTGAAACACGTAGGTCTGCACCTTACCGGCTTTGAAGCATGGGGCTGGGCAATCGTTGTTTCTGCTTTAGTTATGGTTGGCGGCTATATCTATATCGGTAAGAAGTTCTCCCAGAGAGCCGAAGACCACAGTTTTGCCGGCGTAGAAAAAATCTTCAGTACTCTGATGGTTATTACCGCCTGTGCTATGGCTTTTGCTCACGGATCTAACGACGTAGCGAACGCCATTGGTCCGCTATCAGCCATTGTTTCAACCGTTGAACATATGGGTGAAATCGCAACTAAGAGTACTATCGCGTGGTGGATTCTTCCTTTGGGCGGCTTTGGTATCGTTGTTGGTCTGGCGACCATGGGGCATAAAGTAATGGCTACCGTTGGTACCGGCATTACTGAACTGACGCCTAGCCGCGGATTTGCAGCTCAGCTCGCAACAGCCTCTACTGTAGTTATCGCATCAGGTACAGGTCTGCCTATCTCTACCACTCAGACCCTTGTTGGTGCTGTATTGGGTGTTGGTTTTGCCCGTGGTATTGCCGCTCTTAACCTTGGCGTAGTAAGAAACATTGTTGTCTCCTGGGTGGTAACTCTGCCTGCCGGCGCTATCCTTGCTGTTATCTTCTACTATGTCATTAAAGCAGCATTCAGCTAAAGCATTCAGTCAGACAATGTAAGAGCAATGTCATTATTGACTCAAACGCACATAAAGGGACGTTTTACGTCCCTCTTTTGTTGCGTGGCTTCAAGAAAGTTCTTACTATTCCCCCTATAACTCAAAGCCTCAAGATCTATAAACTATAGTCATGCTATAGGACTCACAAAGGGACACACTGTGAAAAAACTGTTTTCAATTGTTTTATTTCTTTCTCTGGCAGCTCCCAACGCTTTCGCTGCCCAACGTTACATTGCTGACAACCTCTTCACCTATATGCACGCAGGTCCAAGCAACCAGTTCAGAATCATTGGCAGCGTAAATGCCGGTGATAAGGTAAACCTCGTTGATAGCAACAAGGATACTGGCTACAGTCAGGTAGTTGATGGTAAAGGCCGCAAAGGATGGGTAGAAAGCCGCTTTGTTACCCGTCAGGCAAGTATGGCGGAACGCTTACCTAAGCTTGAAGAAGAGCTGGCAAACGTGAAAGAGCAGCTTTCTAACGCACGTAAGAGTTCAGACGAAGAGCAGGCAGGCCTGCTGCAATCACTGGATAACCGCAATGCTCAAATTAAAGAGCTGGAAGAGAACTATGCTGATATCAGTCATAAGCTGACTTCGTCACAGACAGAAATCCGCGAGCTGCGTGCCAAACTGGATACACAAAAAGAAGATCTGCTGCTTAAGTACTTTATGTACGGTGGTGGTGTTGCCGGCGCTGGTCTGCTGCTTGGTTTAATCCTTCCGGGCATTATGCCGAGAAGAAAGAAATCCCGTAACGGCTGGGCATAACATCAACCATTAATAAATTGTTACAAAAACAACGAAAACCGGCGAAATTATTTGCCGGTTTTTTACATTTAAAAACCATGGTTTTTAAGTAGTTATTTAACCATATAACCCTACTAAAAGTGGTTGAATTATTTTAACTTTTTATTACCTACCCCTATATGGTTAGAGGGCATCATTTCTCGCAGTTATTAAATGTGACCAATATTGATGTTTTACATATTCGCAACACAGTCATAATATTAAATTGACTCAAATCAACACATGCTGTTTATATTTTTAATTATCCTGAACGTCCTTTTCATCTCTGGAGCTGGCAAATGGGGGACATGTTAATAAAACTGCGATCCTTGATTTCTCTAATCTCTGTTTTCCTCTGTATTGTGTTTTCACATTCAGCCCTTGCCCTATTTGTCAGTCCGCCAAAAGACCCTATACCGCTAATAGAACAGACATTTCCTTCCCATACCTCTATTTCGGAAAAGCAGGGCCTTCCTCTGTTACGAACCATAAAGCAGGACGATACGGTTCTGGGGTATGCCTTTGAGACCAATGATATCGCCAAAATACCCGCCTACTCAGGCGAACCTGTCAATATGCTGGTTATCATAGATACAAAAGGTGAGTATCTGGCTTCCAAGGTTCTTGAACATCACGAGCCCATAATTCTGGCCGGTATTCCCGAAAGTAAGTTGTGGGAGTTCAGCGATCAGTATGTCGGTCTGTCAGTGCGGGACAGAATAAAGGTTGGCGGAAAACCGAACCAGGATTACACCCCTATTGACGGCTTATCCGGAGCCACAGTTACCGTGATGGTAATGAATGTTGCCATTACTAAAGCGGCTACCAAGGCTGCTGAATCACTGGGGATCATTAAACCAACCAGCAATATCATTCAGCCTAAATCCACCATTAAAAAAGAGTTATTTGAAGGTTTGAACTTACTGGTGATGGCTCCATCCGCAAGCTCTATCTAGACAATAAAGCCGTACAAAAGGCATTTGACGGAACTGAAGGTGAAAATGTTGATACTGTTCCCGAGTCTCAGCAGGATGAAATGTTTGCGGAGCTCTATTACGCACTGGCAGATATTCCGACTATCGGCAAAAACCTGTTTGGCGAATCGGAATATAACTGGCTGACCGAGAAGCTAAAACCGGGTGAACACCTGATTGCCGTTTTTGGTAATGGCTACTCATTTAAAGGCTCGGGTTATGTTCGGGGCGGCATCTTTGACCGGGTTCAGCTACACCAGAATGAAAATGAGATCGCCTTCCGCGATCTCGACCATAACCGGGTACTCGACCTCTATATTGCCGGAGTGCCCTCTTTTAAAGAGATGTCTGTATTCAAGGTTCAGGCTCATCACGATTTCGATCCCGGTGCCAGTTGGCAACTTGAACTCTTGGTTCGCCGCCAGACCGGGCCGATTGATAGCGTCTTTACCAGCTTTAAAGGCCAGTACGATGTACTGGAAAAATACGTAGATACGCCACCAGCCATAGAAATACCGCCTGAGATGACGTTAACTCAACAGGTCTGGCAGGAGCATCAGCTAAAGGTAATTACCCTTTCAGTGCTGATTATCATCCTGATTCTTATCCTGTTCTTTCAGGATATTCTGGTACAGCATCCGACCTTTATGCATAGGTTACGTCACGGTTTTCTCGCCGTTACCGTTGTCTTTATCGGCTGGGAGTGGGGAGGACAGCTTTCTGTCGTCAACGTATTCACCTTCCTGCACGCACTGATGAAAGATTTCTCATGGGATCTGTTCCTGCTGGATCCTGTGATATTTATTCTCTGGTGTGCCGCAGCAGTTACCATGCTGCTGTGGGGGCGTGCTGTCTACTGTGGCTGGCTATGCCCGTTCGGAGCCCTTCAGGAGCTGGTTAATCAGTTCGCCCGCTATGTGAAAATCCCTCAGTTCGAACTTCCGTGGGCAGTTCATGAAAGATTATGGGCGATTAAATATCTGATCCTTCTCGGCCTGTTTGCCCTGTCA
This sequence comes from Vibrio sp. SCSIO 43137, assembly GCF_028201475.1. Lineage (NCBI taxonomy): Bacteria > Pseudomonadati > Pseudomonadota > Gammaproteobacteria > Vibrionales > Vibrionaceae > Vibrio > Vibrio sp. SCSIO 43137. Next base: position 2,864,517 of record NZ_CP116383.1, read on the forward strand.
CTGGATTCACTGGCGCTGGCGGAACAGTTTGCTGAAATAGAGCCATTTAAGACCACCTTCTTATTGAAGTTCGATCGTGAGTGGCCGTTTATTATCTGGGCTCTGTTCCTGATCTTTATCAGCCTGTTTAACCGTAAGACATTCTGCCGTTATCTCTGTCCGTTAGGGGCAGCGCTCTCTGTCTCTAATAACATACGCCTGTTTGACTGGCTCAAGCGCCGCCCTGAATGTGGCAGCCCTTGTAAGATTTGTGCCAAAGAGTGTGAGATTCAGGCCATACAACCTGACGGCGTGATCAATATGCGTGAGTGCCACTACTGTCTGGATTGCCAGATGACCTATTCAAATCATGGTAAGTGCCCGCCATTGAAAAAAACGGCATACAAGGAACAAAAAGCAAGAAAAGCTGATATTCCAGTAACCCAGTTATAAGTAACTGAATTTAGTACGTCAGCACCCTACACCCATAATATGGAGACTCAAAATGAGTGATGATAAAAACAATCTGGAAAAAGATAATAACCCCGTAAACAGCGAACGCCGGAAGTTTTTCGGTAAAAGTGCCGCCATCGGACTAGGCGTTGCCGCGGCTCCTATGAGTGCAGCTATGTTTGCTTCAATGGCTAAAGCTCAGGCGGAGGAAGTGTCAAACAAGACGGTTGTTCACCCTGGAGAGCTCGATGAATATTATGGCTTCTGGAGTGGCGGTCACTCCGGTGAAGTTCGTATTCTGGGTATCCCTTCCATGCGTGAGCTGATGCGAATTCCGGTCTTCAATACCGACAGTGCCACCGGCTGGGGTCTGACTGACGAAAGTAAGCGTATTAAAGGCGACAGTGCTGACATTCTGGTTGGTGACTCCCACCACCCGCATATGAGTATGACTGACGGCCGTTATAACGGTAAATATGTCTTTATCAACGACAAGGCTAACTCACGTGTTGCCCGTATCCGCTGTGACGTGATGAAGTGTGACAAGATGATCACCATTCCGAACGTACAGGCGATCCACGGTCTGCGTGTGCAGAAAGTACCTTATACCAAGTACGTTATCTGTAATGCTGAATTTGAAATTCCGATGAACAACGACGGTAAAGCGTCAATGGAAGATGTCAGTACTTACCGCTCTCTGTTCAATGTCATCGATGCAGAAAAAATGGAAGTGGCATTTCAGGTAATGGTCGACGGTAACCTTGATAATACCGATGCTGATTTCGACGGAAAATATTTTGCTTCAACCTGTTATAACTCCGAAATGGGCATGAATCTGGGTGATATGATCTCTGCCGAGCGCGATCATGTTGTTATCTTCGATCTGGCTGCCTGTGAAGCTGCCGTTGCTGCCGGTAAGTTTAAAACCTACAACGGAAACAATGTGCCTGTAATTGACGGCCGCAGTGGTTCTGAGGTTACCCGTTATATTCCGGTACCAAAATCCCCACACGGTATGAACACTTCATCTGACGGTAAATACTTTGTTGCCAACGGTAAGCTATCCCCGACTGTATCTGTTATCGCTATCGATAAGCTTGATGACCTGTTCGCCGGTAAGATTCAGCCACGTGACGCTATTGTAGCCGAGCCTGAACTAGGCTTAGGTCCGCTGCATACTGCCTTTGATAACCGCGGTAACGCCTATACGACTCTGTTCCTCGACAGCCAGATTGCTAAATGGAATGTAGAAGATGCTATCAAGGCACACAACGGTGAAAAAGTGAACTATGTGCGTCAGAAACTGGATGTACATTATCAGCCGGGTCACAACCACACCTCTATGGGTGAAACCCGTGATGCCGATGGTAAATGGCTGGTCTCCCTGTGTAAGTTTGGTAAAGACCGCTTCCTTAATGTCGGACCGTTACACCCTGAGAATGATCAGTTAATCGATATCTCCGGTGACGAAATGAAGCTGGTTCACGACGGACCGACCTATGCCGAACCGCACGACTGTATCATTGTTCACCGCAGTAAAGTGAAACCGAACAAGCTATGGAGCCGTGATGACTCCATCTTTGCTGAAACCGTCGCCATAGCGAAGAAAGATGGTGTTAACGTGATGACGGATAACAAGGTCATCCGTGACGGCAACAAGGTTCGTGTTTATATGACTTCTGTGGCGCCGATTTTCGGCCTGACGGAGTTTAACGTCAAGCAGGGCGATGAAGTGACTGTTGTGGTTACCAACCTTGATATGGTTGAGGATGTGAGCCACGGTTTCTGTATGACTAACTATGGTGTGCAGATGGAGATCAGCCCTCAGGCGACCTCTTCTATTACCTTTACTGCAGATAAGCCTGGGGTTCACTGGTACTACTGTAACTGGTTCTGTCACGCCCTTCATATGGAGATGCGTGGACGTATGTTTGTAGAAGCATCGTAACGCTGCGTGAAACTAAGCAGACACCATTAAGGTGTCTGCTTTAATCACATAGTTTTAACCACTACAGGGAAGCCTGATTGAAAAAAATACCCATCCTAACCGCACTTATTCTCTGGCTGCTCCATAGCAGTCTGTTTGCCGCTGTGATTACCGTCAGTTCCGGTGATGACCTGCAAGCCAAGCTGGATACGGCAGAAAGCGGAGATACCGTACTGATCAGTTCAGGAACCTATAACGGCAACTTTGTTGTCGCAAAAGGTATAACTTTAACCGGAAAAGATCAGGCCACCATTAATGCAAACGGCTCCGGCAACGCCCTGACCCTTCTCTCCTCTGACACCACAATAGAAAATCTCAGGATCGTCAACTGGGGGCGGAACCTGACCAAACAAAACGCCGGTATCTATATAGACAAAAAAGCAGAAAACCTTGTTATCCGAAATAACTATCTGCAAGGCGACGGCTTTGGTATGTGGTTGCAAAAAACCTCCGGCCTGCTGGTAGAAAACAACCGGGTAATAGGTAATAACAAGCTGCGCTCTGCCGACAGAGGCAACGGTATTCAGCTCTCATCAGTTAAGAATGCCATAGTAGTGGGCAATGAAGTGAGCCAGACCCGTGACGGCCTCTATATTCTCTCCAGCCAGCAAAGTGAACTGCGCAATAACACCATGCACGACCTACGTTATGGCGTTCACTACATGTACTCACACACCAACAAAGTGGTTGGTAACCTTGCCTACAACACAAGGGCAGGCTATGCCCTGATGAGCTCCCGTCAGCTTGTTGTAGAAGGAAACCGAAGCCGTGACAGTGAAGATTACGGCATGCTGATGAACTTTATTACCTACTCCACCATCAACCACAATGATATTAAAAACGTCTGGACCAAACCTGAAAACAAGGTAGTCGGCCGTGACGGTAAAGGGCTGTTTATCTACAACTCAGCCTATAACACAATCAGCTATAACCGCATCGATACGGCAGAGATCGGTATTCACCTTACTGCGGGCTCAGAAAACGTGAAGGTTTTCGGCAACAGCTTTATAAACAATCCGGTTCAGGTGAAATACGTCTCAAGCCGTGAACAGGAGTGGAGTCAGGAAGGTACTGGCAATTTCTGGAGTAACTACCTTGGCTGGGATCTGGATAATAATCAGGTCGGCGATACGCCGTTCGAACCCAATGACGGTATCGACAAGATGGTCTGGCAGTATCCTGAAGCCAAAGTTCTGCTGGATAGCCCTTCCGTTTTGATGCTGCGCTGGATACAGAAACAGTTTCCGGTACTGAAGCCAGCCGGAGTAAAAGACTCCTTCCCGTTAATGTCACCATCAACCCCGGATAACAATAACAGTACTCACTCAGCTGATGGAAAAGGAAATCATTCATGACTCATCCCGTTGTAAAGCTGGAAAAGATAACCAAACAGTATAAAAAGTTACGAGCACTAAACAGTATTGATCTGACACTCAACAGCGGTGAAGTACTTGGGCTTTTCGGCCACAATGGCGCCGGAAAAACCACCATGATGAAGTTGATACTAGGCATTATCGCCCCGACAGAAGGGGAGATTGAAGTCTGTGGCACCAACCCGAAAAGTAAGCAGGCGTGGCACAGTCGTAGAAATATCGGCTACCTGCCGGAGAATGTCAGTTTCTACGATCAACTTACCGGACTGGAAGTACTGACTTACTTTGCACGCCTGAAGTCTGCTCCCGTAACGCAAATATCAGAATTGATGGAAAAAGTCGGGCTGGTACATGCTATGAACCGTCAGGTTAAAACCTATTCGAAAGGTATGCGTCAGCGTCTCGGGCTGGCTCAGGCTTTTCTTGGCAAGCCAAAGCTACTGCTGCTGGATGAACCGACCGTCGGCCTTGACCCTATCGCCACCCAAGAGTTTTACGCCAGTGTCGACCAGTTAAAACTGGATGGTGCCAGTATTATTCTCTGCTCTCACGCCCTTTCCGGTGTTGAGCAGCATATCGACCGGGCAATGATTCTTTCCAGCGGTAAAGCCGTCGCTATGGGCACTCTTTCTCAGCTACGTGAAGAGGCAAAACTGCCGGTGGTTATTAAAACTAACGGCCTGAATGGCGCACTAAGCAGTAATGAGATGCTTAGCCGCTTTATGGTGAAAGCCGATCAGTTGCATGTGCCGGAGGAGATGAAAGTCAACGTGCTTAAACAGCTGCTTGAGTATGACTCACTCAGTGATATTCAGGTTGAGCACGCCAGTCTCGAATTCCTTTATCAGCATTTTCTCGACTCTGCCCAGCCAGACTCTGCATCAGATAAGGAGGCAAAATGAACCCGATATTAGCCGTCTCACTGAAGGAGTTTCAGGATAGTCTGAGAAACCGCTGGTTTGTTTCTATTACCGTTATTTTTGCCCTGCTTTCCATCGGGCTTAGCTACTATGGTAGCGTGGCGTCCGGTCATATAGGTACGCCTTCGCTCTCATCAACCATAGCCAGCCTGTCCAGCTTATCGGTGTTTATCATCCCGTTGATCGCCTTGCTACTTTGTTATGACAGCTTTGTCGGAGAGCAGGAATCGGGAACCCTGTTATTGCTGATGACCTACCCTATCAGCCACGGCCAGCTGTTGCTGGGTAAATTTATCGGGCAGGGGAGCGTTATTGCACTGGCCACTATCCTCGGCTTTGGCAGTGCTGCTCTGCTACTTAGCTTTACAACAGATACAGAAGGCGTCGCCGGTACATTCAGCCTGTTTATTCTCACTTCAATACTACTTGGGCTCTGCTTTATTGCTCTCGCCTACGTGATCAGCCTGCTGGTTTCAGAGAAATCCAAGGCGGCCGGTATTGCCCTAATGCTCTGGCTGTTCTTTGTTCTGGCTTTTGATCTGGCGCTGCTGGCGTTGCTGGTAGGCACGGAAGATATGGTTACCCAACAAGGGTTGGTGCAGATGATGATGCTCAACCCTGCCGACTTGTTCCGTTTAATTAATCTCTCCTCACTCAGCAGCAGCGATGTTAACGGTGCGCTGGCCGTCGCCATTAACAGCAGCCTGCCGACAAGCACGCTTATTGTCGCTATGTTTGGCTGGATTATTGTTCCTCTGGGTGCAGCCCAGATTATATTTAGAAAAAAACCTTATAGAGGCTTTTATGCAGATAAAGAAATTCGTTAAGTGGTGTATGTTGTTGCTGTTACCCGGCCTGTTACTTAGCTGTGGTGAAGCACCCGAAGAGAAAGTTGCACGTCAGGCTGTTGCCATTGAAAGCGGCGAAGAGTGCCACCTATGCGGTATGATCATTACTAACTTCCCCGGCCCGAAAGGGGAAGCTTTCCAGTCAGAAGGCGACACGGTTCATAAGTTCTGCTCTACCCGTGACCTGTTTAGTTTTATCCTTCAGCCGGAAAATAAACGCCAGATAAAAGAAGTGTATGTGCACGATATGAGTAAGACGCCATGGCAGAAGCCGGAAGATGAGTACTTTATCGATGCCAGAACCGCCTGGTATGTGATCGGCTCGAACCAGAAAGGCGCGATGGGCAAAACACTGGCCAGTTTCAGCGAAGAAAAACATGCCAAAGCCTTTAGCAAAAACTATGGTGGTGAAGTCTACAAGTTTGACGACATTACAGTAGACATTCTGTAATCCTTACGGGCATCCCAACTCATTTCCAGGATGCCCTATATACCTTTATCCAGCTCTCAAAACCGATCAATTCCTGCCATATCAAACAGATAGATAATGCAGATTTCTTTATCCTGCCCGATTAACGTCTATACTTATTAATAGCGAAACAGATAAACATAGATACGATTTAAACATACTGTATATACCAACAGTATTTTATTGACTTAAACAACACCAGTACTATACTACTGTATATAAATACAGCTTTATGGGAGGTTAGATATGTTTTCGTTATCTGAAAAGCTCGACAGAGTGAATAAACTTCGCAAGCAGGCTATGGCCGATGCTGAATTTATTGAGTCAGCAAAAGCCCATGAGCTTGCTATTCAGTCTGAATCTCAAACCAGCAACCCTAAATCCAAAAGCAAATCCACTAAGAAAAGACGTTTTTCCGATGTCTATAAAGACATCTCCTTTGGTGCAGAATCACCTGCAGATACTCACTAATTAAATGGATTAATATAGCCTTAAGGGGCTGACCAAAACGGATTAAAAAAGAAAGGCTTCAGTGAATAACTGAAGCCTTTTTAGTGTCCATAACAAGAATGTTCTGTCTTATCCGTTCCACTCATACAGAGCCGGGATCTCTATCCTCTCACGGTTATATTCAATCACAATGGTTCTCGGCTCCACGGCAATCAGCTGAATCTGGTTATTAAGCCAGTCACCTTCATACAGCTCTTCACCATTAATTTTAACCCAGCGCCGATCTTTACTGCTGGCATACATATGAGTCTGAAGATTCATTGCCGGTAATACACCACGATAACGGGAGGTATCGTCTGTCAGCTTAACCGTTTCAATTGTCGGCTCTTTCTCAACAGCACGGCCGTCATCCTGCTCGCCGAATGCACTTTGAACCCGCTGAGCAAGTTCAGGTGATAAGCCACTCAAATCAAGGGAGTTAAGATCCAGCGGTTGTTCAGTAATTTCACCGGGCTTTTCATTTTTTACCGGCTGCGGTTCAGGATTGCTTGTCTGGCTGACTGCGATTTCAACAACCGGCTGAGTTAAGCTTAGATCTTTGCGTATTTCGCTCAGGGACCGAAGCTCTGCAAGTTCCGGATACGCAAGCTTTGCAACTTCTGTTTCAGATTGTGCCGTCATTTCTTCCTGCTGAGCCACAATCAATGCTTTTTCTGTCTGCCATTGCCGGCTGGTATCTAATATCACATACAGCAGAACTATTAACGGCAAAATGCCCCCTGCCAGCAGGTAAACCAGCCAACTCCGCTGTTGTGACTCTGCTCCGGTAACAGTACCAGTTGAACTTATCCGGTTAAAACTGGCCTGATGGCTCTGCTCAGACTGCTCTAATGCCTTCATAATCTGTGACATTATTTCACCTCTTCCGTTTTAGCCATCAATAACTTAGGAGCAGAATCATTAGTTAACCTGTCCAGAACCTGAAGGGTTTTCCTTCCCACCACACCGTCAGCATCCAGCCCCTGCCATGTCTGAAACGCCTTTACTCGTTTTTCCAGCGTTTCATCAAACAGAGTGGTTAAAGTGGGTTCTTCACTCAGGGCTTTTGCCAAAAGTTCATCCAGCACTTTGACCTGATGCCCGCGACTGTTGCTCTTTAGCGTCGAGTTAATTTCACTGTACCAGAGAGTCTGATAGCGTCCGTTCCAGACTTTTTTCAGCCACTCAGCAGGAACGCGAATCCTGCTCTGCTTGTTGATAAGCTCCGCATGATTCTCATTACCCGAATAGAGAACCGCATAAGCCGGTTTATCTTCACCAGCCAGTTCAAGCACAACGGGCCTTGCCTCTTTCAGAACGCTATTGTAGTCGCTAACCTCTTGTTCACACTGAAATGGATGGCTGTCGCTCAGACAGTCTGCATTCACTACTGATGCTTTTACTCCCCACAGGCTATACAAAGCCTGCATAGCATCCAGACGACTACTGCTCTGCTGCAAAAACTCCGTCAACACAAGATCGTTTTCTACGTTCTGTGTCCCGCTGACAGCAACGGCTTTTGGCATCGGCGGCATAAAGCTGCGGCTAAACTGAGAAATAGTCTCACTGCGCAGATAGATAACTCCACTCACTGCGAGTGATACCAGCAAAGTAACGACATAAGGTTTTGCTTTTGACCGGTTTGGTTTTACCGCAGCTTGTGTTGCCGGAGCCTGAAAACTCATTACATCCTGACACGCTTTTTCTGCCTGAATGCTGCTTACCTCTTTTTCTCCGCTGTAATAGGCGTACAACAGTGCCTTATCACAAACCAGATTGATTAACCTTGGTACCCCTTGGGTATAGCGGGAAATCACTTTTACCGCTTTGGCGGAGAAGTAAGCCGCCGGACTGCCGGCTATTTGCAGACGAAAACCGATATACTCCTTTACTTCATTTTCTGTCAGGGGCAGCAGGTGATAACGACCGGTCATCCGCTGAGCAAGCTGCCTCAGTTCCGGTGTCTGAAGCTTTATCTGCAGTTCTGGCTGTCCGACCAACAGAACCTTTAGCAGCTTCTGGCTGTCCGTTTCCAGATTAGTCAGCAATCTGAGCTGCTCAAGAACCTGAGCAGACAGATGCTGCGCCTCATCAATCAGCAGCAGTGTCTGAACGCCCTTACTGTGGTTGTCCATCAGATACTGGTAGATGGCTTTGGTGAGTTGCTTAAGGGAAGCCTGCTGCGGGTACTCTATTTCAAACTCATCACAAATGGCTTCCAGAAGATCAGATTCAGAAAAGGTCGGATTCAGGATCAGGCCGGCTTTTACATTGTCATTAAGAGATGAAAGCATGGCTTTAGATACGGTAGTTTTACCTGTCCCTACCTCGCCTGTCAGCATGGCGAAGCCGCCGCCATCCCCCAAGCCAGCCTGAAGATGCCCCATTGCCTCCCGGTGACGGGAACTCAGGTAGAGATACCGTGCGCTGGGAACAATTGAAAACGGCAGCTCGATAAAGCCAAAGTAATCCTTATACATTTTTTATCTCTTACTTAGGTCTGCAGACCTGAATTAGTTCAGGAAAAGTATCATTGCCTGATAGAATATAAAGTATTAGGTCACCAAAATACATTCGGAGTTCACCTTTGCAGATTTATCTTGTTGGCGGAGCAGTCAGAGACCGGCTGCTTCACCTGCCCGTTTACGATAATGACTGGGTCGTTGTAGGTAGCAACGCTGAAAAAATGCTGTCAGAAGGATATCTGCCGGTAGGCAAAGAGTTTCCCGTATTCCTCCATCCGAAAACCAAAGAAGAGCATGCGCTGGCCAGAACTGAGCGTAAAACCGGTACAGGCTACAAAGGCTTTGAGTGCTTTTTCTCAGAAGCGGTGACACTTGAAGAAGATCTGCTGAGGCGCGATCTGACCATCAATGCCATGGCGATGGATGATAAAGGAAATATTATCGACCCGTACGGTGGCCGGCAGGATATTGAAAAACAGATCCTTCGCCATGTTTCTCCTGCTTTTGAGGAAGATCCTTTAAGGGTTCTCAGGGTAGCAAGATTTGCAGCTAAACTGGCGCATCTCGGTTTTACCGTGGCCGATGAAACCATTGAACTGATGAAAAAGATCAGCCAGTCAGGCGAACTGGGTCACCTGACTCAGGAGAGAGTCTGGCAGGAGTGGCATAAGTCGCTGCAAACCGCCAGCCCACAAGTGTTCCTCTCCGTATTACGGCAGTGCGGCGCGTTAAAAGTCGTTCTGCCTGAGCTGGACTCCCTGTTCGGAGTGCCACAGACAGAAAAATGGCATCCTGAGATTGATACCGGAATCCATACCCTGATGGTGGCAGAGCAGGCTGCCCGCCTTAGTACCTCTCCCCATGTACGGTTTGCCTCTCAGGTTCACGATCTGGGCAAAGGTGTCACACCGCAGCAGGAGTGGCCAAGTCATAAAATGCACGGTCATACCGGCTTAGGGCTGATTAAAGCCCTGTGTGAAAGAGTCAGAATACCTAATGACTACAAAGAGCTCGCTCTGGCCGTTTGTGCCCAGCACTCCAATATCCACCGAGCTGGCGAACTCAGACCGGGGACATTCCTTAAGATCTTTAATCAACTCGATGTGTGGCGCAAACCGGAAAAGCTAAAGCATGTATTGCTCTGCTGTGAGGCTGACCACAGAGGCAGAAAAGGTCATGAAGAGAAAAGTTATCCGCAAAAAGAACGCTTTCTGACCGCCTATAACGCGGCACTTTCCGTTCAGGTACAAGATGTAATTGCCGATGGTTTTCAGGGAAAAGCGATTAAAGAGGAGCTGGATCGCCGTAAAACAGCGGCTATTCAAAGTGCGTTAAATTAAGGCTTTTGCCAGAAAATAGCCTGCAACTATACAGGTATAAAAACATGCAGATAAGCAGGCTATTTTTTCTATTTCTTTTCCGGGCTACAGAGCAAGCTTCCCTTTTTGCCAGCAGACTTATGAGCAAACTCCGGCTTCTCTCCCTCAAGATAACGGGCGGGAAGAGGCATCACCATTAGCTGGTACGGGTCGCTGCTCTCGTCACTGGCGGAGTTTACCGGATCAATCACTACTACCTTTAAACTTGGATCGAGCCTTTGAATTTCAGCACCCATCGCCAGACCGCCTTCAGTATGAAACTTACCGCCGACAAACATTACTTTGGCGTCTGGTGATTGTTTTAACGCCTTAACAATACTTTCCGCCATAGTGGCATCCCGCGAAATTTGAGCTGCAAACAGTCTTTCAACCATTTCATCAGAACCGTGCTGCATGGCCTTGGTAAACTTATCTTTATAAGCGCTTTTTCCGGTATCTACTTTTGCGGCCACATGGCTACGCTGCTCAGGCTTAAGGCGCTCCAGAAAACCAATTCCCTCTTTACTGATACAGCGGACAATATCGGCAGGCGCATTAGCGGCAATCACATCAATACCGGCGCTCTTGGCATACTCCACCAGCGGGCGGTAATCGCTCTCATAACTCGACCATGCTTTACCTTTTTTAACTAAAGTTTGCTCGCCTATTTTGTCGTTAAGATAATCGTCCATTACCGGCTGGATATCTCTTGAGAACTGCTCCATCGCCAGAATCAACGGATAACCCCGACTATGGAGTTGGTGTAAAAGATCGGTCTGAAACTTATGCACGCCAGCATGGCTATGCCACTCACCAACCAAAATGACATCTGCGTCAGAAAGCTTCTGACTCAGGTGATAAACAGATAAACGCTGGCCATCCTGATAAAGCTGATAGCTATAAAAGGTATTTAAATCTCCCCGCCACTGCTGCTGGGTTTCACTACAAGCCATTAGCAACAGAGAGAGAAGAGCTAAACTCAATATTCGCATCATAAACCGGCCACCTTGTTACTCCATCTCGGACTTATTAAATATAACGGTCGAACAGTACAAAATACAATAAAGGGAGCATTTCGCTCCCTTTCGTAATAAAACTAAACCGCAGAGTTAACCCAGTGCCAGTAAAGCAAATAAGCCAAAACCCAATATCAACCGGTAAATAACAAAGGGGGTCATACCCATTCTTGAGATCAGCTTAAGGAAGAAGTGGATACAGATATAAGCACTGATAAAGGAGGTCACTATACCCGTTGCCAGCATACCCACATGAACCGGCTCACCACTGGTTACCAGTTTTAACCCCAGATAACTACCGGCGAGGGTAATCACTGGAATAGACATCAGGAATGAGAAACGCGCTGCTGCTTCACGGCTAAAGCCGAGGTAAAGGGCGGCAGTAATGGTGGCACCTGAGCGGGAGGTTCCCGGAATCATTGCCAGCGCCTGAGCGATACCGATAAACAGCGACTTTTTCCAGTCAGCACTGTACTCATCATCGGTAAAGCGGCCATGCTTATCCACCCACCAAAGCAACAAGGCGAACACCACAGTGGTAGTGGCTATCACCCATGCACTTCTCAGATAGAGCTCAATAAAGTCCTTCATAAACAGCCCGCACAAACCGGCAGGAATGGTAGCAAGAATGATCATCCACGCCAGCTTGGCTTCTTTACTGCGCTCACCTTTAAACATAGAGCCCAGCCAGGATGAGAGCAGGGTAATCACTTCGCTACGGAAATAGATAATTACCGCCGTCAGGGTACCGACATGCACAGCAACATCAAAGGCAAGCCCCTGATCTTCCCAGCCAAGGATCACTGAAGGCAAAATAAGATGAGCAGAGCTGGAAATAGGTAAAAACTCTGTCAGCCCCTGAATAAGGGCCAGCATAAAGGCTTCAAAATATGTCATTTAAAATCCATCAAACGGAAAATCTACTTTAGTCAGGGAGTGATCACAGTCCATCTTCAGCCATAACTCTTTTACTGTGCGCCCGTCAGCGGGAACAGTCAGGTCAGGACAGAGTTCATACAGGGGCTGAATCACAAACGGGTACTTATAAATATCGTCCCGAGGTACCTGAGGTGAAGCAGCCGAAACTTGTTCACCAAACAGGATTATATCCAGATCCAGAGTGCGATCCTGATATTTTTTTGCATCCTCTTCCCGGCCGTAAGCAAACTCAATCTGACGAAGGGCAGATGAAAACTGTTGCAAAGTCATTGAGGTAGACAACTGCACGACAAAATTAAAGAAGGGAGCACTGTCAAAGTCTACTGAAGCGCAATCATACACTGCGGAGACGCGTAACTCCTCTCCCAGCTTAGCAAGCTCAGTTACCGCCTTGCGGGCATGATACTCCCGCTCAACATTACTGCCGACTCCGACAAAAGCGACGGTCATCGCTCGCCTCTTTCAATCACAACACCAACACCACGTGCCTGAGGAACCGCACCCGGCTTAGTTAAACGAACCTTAATCCATGGCACAGAAAAACGCTGCATAATCAGGCTGGCGATCTCTTCTGCGACTCTTTCTACCAACAGAAAACGGCCATTTTCGATATGATCCAGCACCGCCTGACTTACCTTGGCGTAGTCTAAGGCAAGTTCAACATCGTCACTGTTTCCGGCCGGAGCATTGTCGTGTGCCATCTCGATATCTAATACCAGCTTCTGCTTGATTTCCTGTTCCCAGTCGTAAACACCGATAGTGGTGATCACTTCCAGTTGTTCAATAAATACAATATCTAACGCCATGATTTTTCTCTGATTTATTCTAATGAATAGTTAGAATTTATTGTTAAGACACACAATGTTCGGAGTGCCACGAGTATATACAAATAAAATGTTCGAACGAAGCAAAATAGTAGAGCAAAGTCACCTTACCGGCCGCTACTCTGGGGTAACATGCAAAAGGTCAACAGGTCGGATACCAAAAACGACAAAAAAGACGTATCCTTTTTAATCAAAACGAACATAACGCAAAAACTTACCCGGAATTTTTATGACACCTTTAGCACTGAGCATGATCATCTTTGCCTACCTTCTGGGTTCGATCTCCAGTGCCATCTTGATCTGCCGCTTACTAGGCCTTCCGGATCCAAGAGAGTCCGGCTCCAACAATCCCGGCGCCACTAATGTACACCGAATCGGCGGAAAATGGTCAGCCTTAGCGGTACTTCTTTGCGATATGTTAAAAGGCACTATCCCTGTCTGGGGAAGCTATTACCTGAATATTGAACTGTTAATGCTTGGCTTTATCGGTATCGCGGCCTGTCTCGGCCATATATACCCTATCTTTTTCCACTTCAGGGGCGGTAAAGGCGTAGCAACCGCCATCGGCGCTATTGCCCCCATCGGCTGGGGTTTAACCGGGTTACTGGCCGTTACCTGGATTGTTGCCGCAATCTTTACCCGTTACTCTTCACTGGCCGCGATTATCACGGCACTGATTGCGCCGTTTTATGCCTGGATATTTAAACCCTTATATACCTTGCCGGTCGCTATGCTCTGCTGCCTGATTCTGTTCCGCCATCATGAAAACATCCGCCGCCTTCTGGACGGAACAGAACCTAAAATCGGCACAAGTCGGCAATAAAAACTGTTTCTTCTCGTTACCACGCTCCCGCGTGGTAATGCATACCAGACCTTAACAAAAAGCATCAAACTGATTATTTTCGGTGAAAGGTTTAGCCTCGATATGTGTTCCCACGAGAATCATGGGAACAAGAGATATTAAAGGATAGTTCCAGAGAGCAGCTAAGCTCTTTTACTCACTCTCTATTGGAGAAAGCTGATCAATCGGCCATCTTGGCTGAGCTTTTACCGACAGATCCGAGACTTCACCATTCTTAAGGCGCTGCATACCTGCATAGGCGATCATGGCGCCATTATCGGTACAGAACTCCGTTCTCGGATAATAAACTTCACCGCCGACCTTCTTCGCCAGCGCTTCAAGATCCGCTCTTAGCTGTTTATTAGCACTGACACCACCGGCAATCACAATACGCTTCATTCCTGTCTGCTCAAGGGCACGCTTACATTTAATAGCCAGTGTGGCACAAACTGCTTCCTGAAAGGCATAAGCGATATCTGCGCGGGTCTGGTCACTATTATCATTAGCAGCAATAGTATTAGCAGCAAAAGTCTTCAGGCCGGAAAAGCTCATATCCAGCCCCGGTCTGTCTGTCATTGGTCTCGGGAATTTAAAGCGACCCGGTGTACCTTTCTCCGCTAAACGGGAAAGTAGCGGTCCGCCCGGATAATCCAGCCCCATCAGCTTCGCCGTTTTATCAAAGGCCTCACCGGCAGCATCATCGATAGACTCACCAAGGATCTGATATTCACCAATGCCTTTTACTTCAACAATCATACTGTGGCCACCGGAAACCAGCAGCGCCACAAAAGGAAACGGCGGCGGGTTATCTTCCAGCATAGGTGCCAGCAGGTGACCTTCCATATGGTGAACAGGCACCGCAGGTACGTTCCACGCATAAGCAAGGCTGCGGCCGATAGTAGCCCCCACTAACAATGCACCGACAAGGCCGGGACCGGCCGTATAGGCGATACCATCAATATCTTTTTCTGTCAGCCCGCTATCTTTCAGAGCCTCTTTAATAAGAGGGATGGTTTTCTTAACGTGATCCCGTGAAGCCAGCTCAGGCACAACGCCGCCGTAATCAGCATGCAGTTTTACCTGACTGTAAAGTTGATGAGAAAGAAGGCCTTTTTCATCATCATAAATCGCTACGCCTGTCTCGTCGCAGGACGTTTCTATACCTAAAATGCGCATACTTTTCCCGGCATCTTCTATGTTGGAAATAAAATTTGCCGCAATATTACCTAATCAAACAAAATTTGACCACGATAAAGCTTTACAAAGGTGCACATCTCGGATTAAAATTCCGCACCATTTTTGATCAAGCTGGTTAATTGTCGGTCATTACGATTTAGACACAGCAGAACCAGCGTTAACGAATAACCCCTGAGGTGAAAGGCATATGCCAGTAGTTAAAGTACGTGAAAACGAACCGTTCGACGTTGCACTACGTCGTTTCAAGCGCTCTTGCGAAAAAGCAGGTATCCTATCTGAAGTACGTCGTCGCGAGCACTATGAAAAACCAACTACAGTTCGCAAACGCGCTAAAGCAGCAGCTCAAAAGCGTCACGCTAAGAAGCTTGCTCGCGAAAACGCACGTCGCGTTCGCCTGTACTAATAACTAACTCCGTTAAGGAAGCTAGTTATGGCTCTTATTGACCAACTCAAAGAAGAGCAAAAAGTAGCGATGAAAGCCAAGGACAAACCGCGCCTTGGCACTATTCGTTTAGCCCTTTCAGCCATTAAGCAACGTGAAGTTGACGAGCAGATCACTCTGAGCGATGACGACATTATTGCTGTGCTGACTAAAATGGTTAAACAACGTCGCGATTCTGTCGCTCAATTTGAAAAAGCAGATCGCCAAGATCTGGCAGATGTTGAGAAAGCTGAAATTGCCGTACTTGAGGACTTTATGCCTCAACCACTGACCGACGGAGAAGTAACAGCACTGATTGAAGCTGCTATTGCTGATTCAGGTGCAGCGGGCATGCAAGACATGGGTAAGGTAATGGGCGTTCTTAAACCACAGATTCAAGGGCGTGCAGATATGGGTAAAGTGAGCGGTTTAGTTCGCGCTAAACTCGCATAAACTTAGCTCAAAAAATTTCAGCAAGCCGTGCTATCCTTTGGAATGCGCGGCTTGTTTGTATTCGCTCCACTCGCTTTTTAATTACAGAGTTCAGGATTTATGGCAGGACTTATTCCACGAAATTTTATAGACGACCTACTTGCCAGAGTAGATATCGTCGATATTGTGGATGCCAGAGTAAAACTGAAAAAAGCAGGCAAAAACTACAGTGCCTGTTGCCCGTTCCATAACGAGAAAACCCCCTCCTTTTCTGTCAGTCAGGAAAAACAGTTTTATCACTGCTTTGGATGTGGTGTGCATGGTAACGCCATCGACTTTGTTATGGAGTTCGACAATCTGGATTTTGTTGAATCTATTGAAGAGCTGGCCAACGGCTTAGGGCTGGATGTACCAAGAGAGCAGCGCAGCGGAGAAGTCAGCAGCGCACCGAGAGCCAACAGCGAAGAAAAACGCAGCCTGTACGATTTAATGGGCAGCATTTCTCAGTTCTACGCATCACAGTTAAAAGTTTCTGCCAGTACACCCGCGATTGATTACCTGAAACAGCGCGGCCTTTCCGGCGAGATAGTAAAGAAATTCGGCATAGGTTACGTGGCAGACGAGTGGGACTCCATTCGTAAAAACTTCGGCCAGAAAAATCAGGCGCAGGAGATGCTGGTGACTGCCGGCATGCTGATTGAAAACGATCAGGGCAACCGCTACGACCGTTTCCGCGGCCGGGTAATGTTCCCTATTCGTGACCGTCGCGGACGCGTTATCGGCTTTGGCGGCCGTATAATCGGCGACGGTACCCCTAAATACCTCAACTCACCAGAAACCCCTATCTTCCATAAAGGTAAAGAGCTTTACGGTTTATATGAGGTTCTACAGGCGCACCGCGAGCCGGAACAGGTACTGGTGGTTGAAGGCTATATGGATGTGGTAGCGCTGGCGCAATACGGCGTTGATTACTCAGTTGCTTCATTGGGTACCTCTACCACGGGTGACCATCTGCAGATGCTATTCCGCCAGACCAGTACCGTAGTGTGCTGTTACGACGGTGACCGCGCAGGACGCGAAGCGGCGTGGCGTGCTTTGGAAAATGCACTGGGTTACCTGAAAAGCGGCAACATACTTAAATTCCTGTTCCTTCCGGACGGCGAAGATCCGGACAGCTATATCCGTAAACACGGCAAAGAAGCGTTCGAACAGCAAGTCAGAGATGCCAAACCACTGTCAGAATATCTGTTCAGTAACCTGACGGAACAAGTGCAGGTTGGCAGTAATGAGGGCAAAGCGGCCCTTGAAGCCCTTGCTGATCCTCTGATCAGAAAGATTCCTGACGGACACTTGCAGGCTCAGCTGTTTAAAATGCTGGGGCAGCGCACGGGTAATTTTCTGGAACATAAAGTCAGCGCAAAAAGAGCCGTTAAACAGAATGCATCAGCACCAAAGAAAATCGCTAAAACGCCGATGCGGGTGGTAATAGCCTTGCTAATGCAGAACCCTGAATACAGTAAATTTGTTCCTGATTTAACAGATGTTCGCGAAATTGAAATTCCGGGTCTAAGTTTATTACATGATGTGCTTGATAAATGTCTAACTTATCCCCATATCAACACAGGCCAATTAATCGAGCATTGGCGAGACACACAAAATGAGGCGCTGTTATCTCGCCTTGCGAGCTGGGAAATACCGCTCGAAGATGACAATCAAGAAGATATATTTTTAGACTCACTGGACAATATTCTTGCCCAGTGCGTAGAAAAGCAAATAGAAAACCTGCAGGCTAAAGCAAGAAGTATCGGTTTATCAACCGAGGAGAAACGGGAGCTGCAAGCGTTAATGCTTGATTTGAAAGCGTAACCCATATTGATTAGTCAGTTAGTTTAAAATTTGTTATAATTGGCGGTTTGCGTTTCGCATACTTACACCATCACTCAGACCTGAAGTTGGGTATCGTCTATGGATCAAAATCCGCAGTCACAGCTAAAGTTACTTGTAATAAAAGGCAAGGAACAAGGCTATCTGACCTACGCCGAAGTAAATGACCACCTGCCAGCAGAAATCGTAGATTCCGAGCAGGTAGAAGACATCATTCAAATGATCAACGACATGGGCATCAAAGTCGTTGAAACTGCACCAGATGCAGACGAGATGTCACTAAATGATGACAATGTCATCACAGATGAAGACGCAGCTGAAGCTGCCGCTGCTGCACTATCAAGTGTAGAAAATGAGATAGGTCGTACTACCGACCCGGTGCGTATGTATATGCGCGAAATGGGTACCGTAGAGCTACTTACTCGTGAAGGCGAGATCGATATCGCTAAACGCATTGAAGACGGTATTAACCAGGTTCAATGCTCTGTTGCTGAATACCCGGGCACAATCTCTTATATTCTTGAGCAGTTTGACAAAGTTCAGGCAGAAGAGCTCAGACTGACCGACCTTATTTCCGGTTTCGTTGACCCAAATGACGACGGTTCAGCAGCGCCAACAGCAACACACATCGGTTCAGAACTTGCCGAGCAGGATCTGGAAGATGAAGACGATGAAGATGCTGACGACGAGGACGAAGAAGAGGAAGATGCAGGTATTGATCCGGAGCTGGCTCTGGAGAAATTTACCGAGCTTCGTAACTCTTACCAGAACATGCAACTGGCAATCAATGAGCACGGCCGTGAAAGCGCCGCTACCTCAGAAGCCAAAGAGACTCTTCTGGAAGTGTTCCGTGAGTTCCGTCTGATCCCTAAACAGTTTGATTACCTGGTAAATGAGCTGCGTACTTCTATGGATCGCGTACGTACACAAGAGCGTCTGATTATGCGCCAGTGTGTTGAGTACGGCAAAATGCCTAAGAAGACCTTCGTTCAAACCTTTACCGGTAACGAATCGTCTGAAGCCTGGCTTGATGAAGCACTGGCCTCTGACAAACCTTATGCAGAGAAGATCAAACGTAACGAAGATGATATCCGCCGTAGCATTCAAAAACTGGCTGCTATCGAGAAAGAGACATCACTTCCGGTACAGAGCATTAAAGACATCAGCCGTCGCATGTCTATTGGTGAAGCGAAAGCACGCCGCGCCAAGAAAGAGATGGTTGAAGCAAACTTACGTCTGGTTATTTCGATCGCTAAGAAATACACCAACCGTGGCCTGCAGTTCCTTGACCTGATTCAGGAAGGTAATATCGGCCTGATGAAAGCGGTAGATAAGTTTGAATATCGCCGTGGTTATAAGTTCTCAACTTATGCGACATGGTGGATCCGTCAGGCTATTACTCGCTCAATTGCTGACCAAGCACGTACTATCCGTATTCCGGTACACATGATCGAAACCATCAACAAACTGAACCGTATCTCACGTCAGATGCTTCAGGAGATGGGTCGTGAACCACTACCGGAAGAGCTGGCAGAGCGTATGCAGATGCCAGAAGATAAGATCCGTAAAGTACTGAAGATCGCCAAAGAGCCAATCTCTATGGAGACACCAATTGGTGACGACGAAGATTCGCATCTGGGTGACTTTATCGAGGATACCACGCTGGAACTACCACTGGACTCTGCCACTTCAGGCAGCCTGAAAGTAGCAACTAAAGATGTTCTTGCCGGCTTAACACCTCGTGAAGCAAAAGTACTGCGTATGCGTTTCGGTATCGATATGAACACTGACCACACTCTGGAAGAGGTTGGTAAGCAGTTCGACGTAACCCGTGAACGTATCCGTCAGATCGAAGCAAAAGCACTGCGTAAACTACGTCACCCAAGCCGCTCAGAGACCCTGCGTAGCTTCCTTGACGAGTAAGCAAAAGCTTTAAAAAAGCCGACATGATTAAAAGGTGAGCAAATGCTCACCTTTTTTGTATCAATTGGTTTAAGTGAATAAAAACTAAGCGCAAATACCCTGCTAAGTCCCTAGACAGCACAGAGTACATCCCCTATAATTCTCCCCCATTGGCCCCTTAGCTCAGTGGTTAGAGCAGTCGACTCATAATCGATTGGTCCGCAGTTCAAGTCTGCGAGGGGCCACCACTTTCTTGTGGTAAAGAATTAGAAAGCCTGATGAGGAAACTCGTCAGGCTTTTTTCGTATTGGCCTGTCCATATCCGGTCCGTAGTGACGTCCGGTAAGCCCTAATCCATTAGCACCGCCGAAGTTCCTGAGATAGTAACCACGGGACAGGAAACACCAATACGCATCGATATACCCCATCAGAACCTTCTCTGGTCTACAGAACCGTAATCGTGCTCAGAACATGCCACTCAACATCAGTACCAAACCTCAGAAAAACTTCCCGCAGGAACCAACAAAAATATAACCAACATTCCGTTCCATTAGGTCCAGTTATTAATATTAATTAGATATGGATACCTAGCTCAGTGAGATATTGACCACCCATGATCCCAAAGCTAATCGAACTAGCAGGATAGGAACAGATAGCATTAGATTAAGACCAGTTGCCAAGGACGGTAACTGGTCGCTTCCATCAAAAGCAAAGTAATAGGGTTCTCTAGTGGTAGCCGTATCACCCGTCAGAACCTTCGGAAACATCAGGGGAAGATATTCATACTGGAATCGTAGATACCACTGCGACAGGCGTTCTCAGGACGAGTCTAGTATGAACCGTAGCACTGAGTTGGCTAGCTAGAATCTCTCCGTGTACTCCTCGACGACGACGACGGCAATAGACCTAAAATCACAGCCAAAGACCGGACTAGGACAGGAACGACGACGCCGACAGCGAAATTGCGGTGATGATTGTATCTCTAGTGCTAGGTAGGGTGATACTTGATGGGATATTGCTAGGTCAATCTAGTGCGACTGACCCAGCGATCTAGGATTTTAAGTTGGGTTGGTGGGTTCGTTAGGTTAGCTCCTGATGAACTTCATAAACTTATCACGCTCTACCTCTCTCATTCCCATATTGCCTACTGGAATTTTTCCTTCAACAGCATTTATCACATCGTCAATCATCTCGCCTTTAAAAGCTCCACATAGTTCAATAAGTTCAATACCTTGCTCTATCAGCTTTTTAGCTTCTTCGCATGCCATATCAATGTTTTCTACACAGATTATCGTTGTTGAAAACGCTCCTGAATCTAATGTTGAAAGTTGAGCCGGTTTATAGCCTTCACCTATCATCAAGAAAGCATATTTAGTTAATTTCATTATTTTATCCTTTTAATTAGGCTTAATCGTAAAGTGTTAATATCCATTAAATAGTCGCGGCCCGTTATTTTTATCTACTACAGACCAAAGGCCGACGACTCCATTGCCTGTAAAGTTGTTGTTTTCGCTATCTTTAAACCAATAATACAGCGGCAAAGAATCGTAAGTAAGTTGAAGTGCTTTAAGGTCTGAGTTGTATACCCCACCAAAAAGAGAATTTTTAGAATGAAGCTCTGAGAGTTGTTCGATTGTGGTAATAGCGGCAGGCCATCGAGCTAGGCATGATCCTAAAGGTAATTCATCTTTTTTAGAGGTACATTGTGGAGATGACTTGTGACTGGAATCGTCAATTTTGAATGTATAAAGGGCGAGATTATTGTCACTAGATACAAGGAGTTCGTGCCCATTGTGTTGAACAAACTCCACATCTTGTGTATTCCAAAACAAGTTAGGTTCTTCTACTGAATCACTAGCCAGACAGCTTGTGGAGGCTAAAAATGCTGCAAAAAAGTATTTGTATCTCATCATTTCTCCTTAAATTTCCTACTTAACAAAACTTTAAATTATCCAACTGGAAAATAATGATAGGTAACACGCATTTATAAAACTTATTCAAGTTTCGAACATGTGTATTTGATCTTGGTTAATTCCTAGTCTGAAAGAGTGTGATGTCATAGAGCGAAGCTAACTACAAATGAGAAATATTATGAAAAAAAGAGCATTGTTGATCTTGTTTAGCATTTTGATGAGCACATCGGTTATGGCAGAGAACCTAAACATTTCTGGTGATACCTTTCGATGTATTCAAGAAATGACCCCTGTGAAACACTTTTTTATAGACAATTTACACGGTGATATTGAAGCCACACGTAAAGTTGCATTATCAGAAAGTGGGGGCGTATATCCGGAAGGCTCTGTTGTTCAATTAGTTCCTACAGAAGTCATGGTAAAAAGGGAGAAAGGTTTTAGTCCCGCAACAAAAGATTGGGAGTTCATTGAACTCGATGTATCAAAAGAGGGTTCGGAGATTAGAGCTCGCGGGTTTGCCGAAGTTGTAAACAGATTTGGTGGGAACTGCTTCGCTTGCCATGTAAGAGCAAAACCTCAATTTGACATGATCTGCGAAAAAGATCATGGTTGTGACCCAATCCGGCTTAATGATGAGATGATAGTTGCTTTACAAAAAACTGATCCACGATGTGAGTCTATTCCTCTATCAGAGGCAGAAAAGGTCGCTCT
Organism: Vibrio sp. SCSIO 43137; assembly: GCF_028201475.1. NCBI lineage: Bacteria > Pseudomonadati > Pseudomonadota > Gammaproteobacteria > Vibrionales > Vibrionaceae > Vibrio > Vibrio sp. SCSIO 43137. The sequence goes on from NZ_CP116383.1 coordinate 2,886,938, forward strand.
CGAAAAACTACAAGTGATACTGAATGTAGTGGCAGAATAAACCCGAACACCGTTTTAAGTGGTAGCATTACACTTAACAATGAGGTGTTTAATGACAACGAAGAAACGTCGGTCTTTCAGCCGGGAATTCAAACATGATGCTGCTAGCTTAGTAGTTGACCAAGGGTATAGCTGTTCAGAAGCAGGAAGAGCTGTTGATGTGCACGAAAACACCATTCGTAAATGGGTGCAGCAGTTAGAATCTGAACGAGGAGGAAACACTCCGAGTTCGAAAGCAATGACCCCAGAGCAACAACGAATCCAAGAGCTTGAAGCCAGAGTGAATCGTCTTGAAAGAGAAAAGGCGATTCTAAAAAAGGCTACAACAGCTCTCTTAATGTCCGACGACCTGAAATCCACTCGCTGATAGACCGGTTAAGGGAGCATGAGTCTACAGAATTGGTTTGTTCAGCGTTAGGAGTTGGTGTTAGCAGCTTTTACGAACGGAAAAGGCGACGCCATGCCATAACAACTAAACGTCGCATTCTCCGGGCAAGAGTAAAACGCTTATTTGATAAAAGCCGAGGTTCTGCTGGTACTCGTATCATTGTTTCCATGCTTCGGGATGAAGATATTAAGATTGGCCGCTTTAAAGTAGCTAACTTAATGAAAGAACAAGGGTTAATTAGCAGGCAACCGGGTAAGCACTCTTATAAAACTGCCAATGTAGAGCGTCCTGATATCCCGAACCTTCTCGACCGTCAGTTTGATGTGAAGGCTCGAAATAAAGTCTGGTGTGGCGATATTACTTACATCTGGACAGGCTCAGCGTGGCACTATGCCGCTGTTGTGGTTGACTTGTACAAGCGTCGAGTAATTGGATGGGCTATGTCACCAAGGCCAGATGCAGAACTGGCTGTCAGAGCTTTAACAATGGCATACGAAGTACGTGGTGAACCTAAGGGTGTCATGTTCCACAGCGACCAAGGTTCTCAATATGGGGCCCGAAAGTTCAGACAGCGCCTCTGGCGTTATCAAATGAATCAGAGCATGAGTCGTCGCGGAAACTGTTGGGATACTGGGATTAGAATTTAAATACAGACTGTTTGTACTGACCCGTGCTGGGATTGACTGAAATGTCTTTGTGTTGACCTGTCGTACAAAGAGTCTGTTTAATTCTATCGACTCAGTTGTGACCTAATAGGAGCTTTGTATTGCACCTCCAGTGTCCAGTCCTACTGAGCGATTCACACAGGAGAGTGGCTCAAATGAACAGTAATGATCCCCGCTATAGTTTGTATCTGGGTGTAGATACCCACCTAGAGCTTCATGTCGCAACACTTATCAATGAGCTTGGGCAAGTTGTTAAGAGTAAAGCATTCAGTGCCAATCTTTCAGGTTATCGCGAACTCTTCGCATGGTGTAAATCTTATGGGTTCCTCCAAAAAGCAGGTATCGAAGGTACAGGAAGCTATGGCGCTGAACTGACAAAATTTCTACTCAAGAACGATATTGATGTATATGAGGTTATGCGGCCAAATCGAATGGAAAGGCGGCTGAAAGGGAAAACAGATGGTATAGACTCAGAGAATGCCGCCAGAAGCGTGTTATCTGGTGAAGCAAAAGTGATTCCTAAAAGCCATTCAGGGCCCGTTGAATCACTGCGAAGTCTATTGATGACTCGTAATAGTGCTGTTAAAGCAAGGACTCAGGCAATGAATCAAATTCGAGCACTTCTTGTATCAGGCCCTGACGAGCTAAAGCAGTCCCTTTATCTACCAAAGCCAGGAGCGTGCGTAATTGCGTGCTTGGCCCGATGTTCAAATAGTAGTGAACCATTGATGATTTCACTTGCACTGTTGGCCCAACGCTGGAATTTTCTAAATGACCAAGTAAAAACACTTGATAAGGCATTAAAAAAGTTAACTTTGAACACGGCCCAGAGTCTTGTATCAAGATTTGGTGTCGGCGCAAATGTGGCAGCCACACTTCTGGTTGCTGCTGGAGATAATGCTAACCGACTAAAGAAGGAATCGTCATTTGCTGCATTATGTGGTGTAAATCCAATTCCTGCTTCATCAGGTAAAACTACTCGTCATAGACTAAATCGCGGAGGCTGTCGAAGTGCTAATAACGCACTCTGGACTGTAGCCATGGTAAGAATGCGAAGTGATCCGAGAACGAAAGACTATGTTTCACGAAGAACGGCTGAAGGATTATCAACCAAAGAAATAACTCGTAACTTAAAGCGTTATATAGCGAGAGAGCTATTTCCTATAATTCTGAAAGATCTAGCGAGATTGGCTTGACATAGGAGCGTCAATAGTCCAATGGAGAGAGTGTTCAGAAGCCTGAAATCAGAGTAGATACCTTCGACAGGTTATCGCTCACCAAGTGAGGCAAAACGCGATGTTGGTTACTTCCTAATGAATTACTATAACTGGGAGCGGCCGCATCAATTTAATAACGGGCTACCACCTGCCAAAGCTGAAGAATTAGCTAAAACAGTGTCCGGGTTTTATTGACCACTACATGCTGAACACACATTTCCTGCTATTGAAAAGTGCACCATCAGTATTGGCATTGCCGAAGTTAAAGAACAAGATAAAACGGACGATATTTTTGTCCGGGCCGACAAAGCCTTATACACATCAAAGGAAGAAGGCAAAAACACGATCACCTGCTTACCGTTTTAATTCATTTACTGATTCATTCGCTAATCTTATAACAAAACAACCGGTATAAGCCGGAAGGTAAAGTGTGTCACTAAAAACACATTTTTATAGACATCAGCCTCAATAGCTTCTAAATTAATTGTATTAACTATTTGAAATTAATTAGTTTATCAAGTTTATATCGCATTTATTGAATACAACTTTTCTTAGTTACCTACAAGCCGGATATTGATAGCACAGGTAGACTTCCTTAAATGAAGGTTATGAAAAAGATTATTTTAGCGACATTGCTGGCTCTAAGTTCTTCCCTTCTTTTTGCCAAGGAGCTGACTTTTTTTACCGAAGAAAGTCCCCCTTTTCAGGTATTTAGTCGTAATGATAACGGCCATTGCGTTAGTGGTATTTCAGTTGAAATCTTAAAGCTCGCATTGAAAGAAACGCCCTATACAGCAAAAATCAAACTCTTACCCTGGGCCAGAGCCGTTAACCAGCTTGAACAGACACCGGATTCATTTCTGTTTTCCATGGTCCGCACCAAAGAGCGGGAAAAAAAATATATCTGGGTAGCCCCCTTATTTCCCTTTGAGATCCACTTATGGGCATTAAAGGAAAACACCCACATTAATATCAACCATCTAGACGATTTAAAGCAATACCGAGTTGGTGTTATTAATAAGAACATAGAACAGGATTATTTTCGTTCGCTTAGGTTGGAAGAAAATCTTGAAGCTAGCTATAGCCCTATTAACCTTATCCATAAAATATTCAGAAAAAGAGTCGATATTATTCCTGCTAATGAGCATATCCTGAACTACCAACTCAACAATGAGCCAGACCTTAAAGCTTATGATTACAAAGATTTACAGCAGGTTAAGGTTATAGATAATTTTTTCAGCGAGGCTTATCTGGTCGCCAATAAAAACACCTCACCCGACATTGTGAAACACCTTAAGCAAGCTCTGGAAAAAATAGCTCAGACACCCCAGTATCAACGCATTTTGCAGAACCAATATTAATGAGCAGCAAAAACCATAGGAAGATCCATTTCCCCTTGGTTTTTGTTTGCTTAGTTTTTTTATTTGTTTAGCTTGTTCAGTTTTGATTAGTTGCTTTCGTGAGCACTAAAATGGTAGTGAACATCAACAATGGCGCGATACTGAATATCACCACGTGAGTCCGCAAATTCTTCTACAACAACTTTTGAGTCATTAATCTCAATGTCATCTACCATTGAGTAAGACCATGTAGAAAGTGTCTTGCTTAGCTGACGCTCATTCATAGCCAGCAAAGATTCCGTTAAGTCAAAGCCTGCATCATAAGCCATAGCTTTAGTTTGGTATGTACCCGCTACAATTTTCTCATTTTTGTCAATATCCACTGTAGACGCAAAAACAGATGTAGAAACAAGTAAACCAGCAGCAATAGTCATTAGCGTTTTCATATCATATACCTTCTTGATTAATTTAAGATAATTTGTAAGACCGAGGATAATTAGTCGTTTTCAACTGTATTGAAGTGGTAATCAACATCTACAACGGCACGATATTTAACTTCACCACGTACGCGGGCAAACTCTTCAATTTTGACTTCAGTCTGATCAACAACAATGTCGCTCACTGAGTCATTAGAGAATAGAGGCAGCGCCTTACTAAGGTCGCTCTGATTCATTGAAGCAAAGTTATCAGAGATATCGAAACCAGCATTCAATGCGTCAGCTTTTGTCTGATATTCAGCCGAGAACACTTTTGCATCGCGGTGTAATGTCACGTCAGACGCGAAAGCAGAAGTAGTCAGTAGCAGGCCGGCAGCAACAGTCATTAGTTTTTTCATAATCATTTACCTTCTCATAAATTTATTGGCTTATTTGAGCGTTTTTCCGGAAGTCTCCGTCGCTCTGTGGAATGTATTATTATATTGCACATCCGTATAATAAATAGTGTTTTTACCCATTCATTAGTGCCAAAACAGCACCAATAACTTAGTGAAAGTCACAGAGTACCGGGAAGAAAACAAATAAATAACCAATAATCAACCACATACAAAAAAGTGACAACCATCACTTAATTCCACAAAATCACCAATGTTAAGTAAGAAAAAACTAAATTAATTTTACTGAACGTTTGAAAGAGACTTAATTTCTTAGCCGGTTACATTGAAAAATGCATTAAAGAGTGGTGGTCATGAAAATGTGGCAAGGGAAAGCGTCCCCGGAGAAAAGAGATAATAAAGGTAAGCAGCCAGACTAAGGCGACCTATTTTTTGGCTTTAAAGGTTAGAATTAATTTACATTGCTCAGAACTGTTCCCAGACTGGCGGAGTACCAATGACTTCTTGCACTGTATCGATAAAGTTTTTTACAAGAGGAGGCTGGTTGCGGTGCGGGTATAACGCATAAAGTCCGCCCTCATACGCAATATGATAGTCGGGTAACAGATTAACCAAGCCCAACTCTTCAATACTTCGGTCCAACATTAACTGACTGACAACGGCATACCCCAGTCCTGCCCGTACACCTTTTAGCAGTATCTCTGCTTCGTTTGAAATATAGCGCTCTTTTTTGGTCAGGTTATAAGGGCGTCCATCATCGCTATTGGGTATCAACTGTATTTTATTGGCTGTAAAAACCCCGTTTGAATAAACTACCGCCGGCAGCTCTGCCAGTTGCTCTGGTGTCGCAGGGTATCCATACTTGGCGATAAATGTATCTGAAGCCAGCAGTACCAAGCCGTGATCAGCTAACTTTCTGGCAATCAGGTTGGAATCTGCAGGCTGTCCCAGTCTAAATACCAGATCAAAACGCTCACCAATGATATCCACTTTTCTGTCATCCAGAAAAAGTTCAATAGTCACTTTCGGATACTTTTCTAAAAATATTTCCGCTGCTTTCTGCAGGTAATTTCGGCCAAACTGAGTAGAGGCAGAGACACGGATATGACCTTTAGGTTCAGTGTGAAAAGTATCCGCCAATTGGCGTGTCTCATCTAACAACATCCGGACTTTTTCTGCCTGCTTTACAATCTCTCCGCCAGCATTGGTAAGGGAGAGGGAACGGGTAGAACGATTCAATAACCTAAGCCCCAGTGACTCCTCAAGCTTCTTGATCTGTTTAGAGAGGACGGATCGATCTATACCTCTTGCATCAGCTGCTTTAGCAAACGATCCATGCTCTGCTACCTCTAATAACATTTCCAGCCTTGTTGCCAGATCCATACTTTATCCATATTTATCGACTATCTAAGGGCAAATTATAAAACAGTTTTACCGGTAACAATCTCTTCAGGCTTTACTAAATCAGTTTGCATCTTCACTTATTTAGCTTAACCTCACAAACCTCAAATTTGCTACGGAGCATTTAGTTCGCTATATAGCTAACTTGCGTTTATAAAGCTACAATATTAGCCATATAACTAACTTGGGAATGTTATGGCAAATCGGGAATCCATAGGAAAAGAGATCGCCAAGCAACGGAAGGGGCAAGGGTTTACGCAAAAACAAATGGCGGATCAAACTGGTATAAATAAAACTACACTTTCTGAGATCGAGAATGGCCGCTTTACTGGTTCTTTGGATATCTTTGAACGCTATTTGGATGCCGTTGGCCTGCAACTTGAGGTCTCAACCAAAAAACATAAGCTTCCCGACTGGGATGAAATTGAAGAGCTATTCAGAGAGGATGAGTAATGGCATTAGAGCAGCTACCTTCGAAAATAGATAAAATTTTCGTTTACTCGGATAAGCAGGAGCAGGGCGTTTTAACTCACGGTTCTGTACACCACTATCAGCCAACTCAAACTGAACGCCATGTATCCCTGACAATGACAAAGAATAACCTTGATGGTTACTCTTCTGGTTCGCTGCATCCCATATTTGTGCAAAACCTTCCTGAAGGTTTTAACCGCCGGTTTATCTCTGAAAAGCTGGCTCGATATGCACGGGTAAATGATATGTATCTTCTGGCACTTCAGGGAGATCACAGCATTGGCATGCTCTCATATCAAAGTGCTCTGAACCTGCCCGAAACCGACTCAGTTTCTCTTGAAGAAATCCTCACCTACCAAAGCACTGAGCCACTCTTTCCTCAACTACTGGAAAAATACTATCTACGAAATGCTCTGGCCGGCGTTCAGCCAAAGGTCAGTATTCCAAGAACTGAACGCACAGTGGAACAAAAAGATCTGATCGTTAAATCATTTGATGATGAGTTTCCATTGCTAACCGTTAACGAGTATGTGTGCATGGAAGCAGCAAGGCACTGCGGGCTGAAGCCGCCAAAAACCTATCTGTCTGAAAACCTAGAAACCTTTGTCGTAGAACGTTTTGATAAAGTGGAGAAGGAAAAATCTAGTAGCACAAAGTTAGGCTATGAAGATTTTAATACGCTGCTAAAAAAACCGAACCACCCCGATGCAAAATATAATGGCAGCTATGAGAGCCTGCTTAGAGCAACACATATTTATACTAACAGCCAGACTGAAGTCCGGAAAATGTATCAATACATAGTGTTCAATTGCTTAATTGGAAATGGAGATGCTCACCTAAAAAACTTTGCTCTTCAGTATACCTCTGACATGCAAAATATTTTCGTTTCCCCCCCCTTTGATGTCACCCATACAATCATCTACGACACCATAGATAACAAAATGGCTCTGAAGTTAGCAAACAGTAAAATATTTCCGGATAAAAACCACCTAATCAAGCTTGCAGAGTCAAGAACTTTCAGAATAAGAGATGCTGGCGAGATTATTGATAAGATGGCTGAAGATATCAGTAACTATCTTGATAGCTCTGAAGAAGTCACTCTTTTTAGCGGGCTGAAAGAATCAATCAAGCAATCGATATCAAAGGTTATGTCTTCAACTTACAGTAACAAATCATATCGACACGATAAGAAAAGAAAATTCGAGTAGTTGGCGTGTCAAACTGCAAAACTTAATACTCAGGTACAGCGATATCAGGTATTAGATCATCACGATCCAAAAGCTTATATTGCTGCACACCTACTCCTTCAGATGTAGCTCAATAGCTCACTCAACATACAAATCACCTAAGATCCTTTTAAACGTACCGTCGGCTTTCATATCGAGAATATGCTGGTTAATCTCATTCAACATTCCGGCAAGAGGAGATTTTCTGGAAATAGCGAAATGAAACACTTTGGTTTCAATGGGAGTGGAGGAAAACTTTAGTTTTTCATAACCTTCAATTTCTTTAAAGGTTGAAACTGCATTAACGTAGAAGATAGGTGAGATATCAATTCGTCCGGCGACTAGCTTACGAAGATTCTGCTTATCTGTGGCAACCACTTCAGTAGAAATCTCATAGGCTGCAATACGTTTACCAAGCTCCCCATAGGAGTAACCTCTGGTAAGTCCTATTTTAAAAGGCTTGAGATCCTGCCAGTTTTGCCACTCAAAAGCGTCAAATCTGTCGGTAGAATAAATAAACATCAGCCGGTCTTTATAAATAGGTTCAGTAAATAGCATCTGAACTTCTCTTTCAGCATCTTTTACCACCATAGGAATTAGATCGGCCTGCCCGGTCCTAATCATATACATTGCCCGTCCAAATGGCGCATCGAGATAGCGAACCCTCATACCCAGCCGGCTAAATAGTTCTTCTATTATTTCGATGGCTAAACCGTCAGTGACGATACCTTGCTCTTCAACAACCACTGTCTCCCACGGCGGCCAATGTTCAACAACCACTATAGCTTGCTGTTTTGAGTTTTCTGGTGCTGCCGGTAAGCTAAAAGAAAATATCGCTAGTAAGCAGACTATATGCCGGAACATGCTTTCTCGCTTTGTGAAACCGGAGCCTATAGTTCAGTATAGCGGCTCTGCTAAATACCCCCGAAAAGTCTGCAACTCCCTCGACAGATATCGCGTCGTAACAAAGCGATGCCTTGCTGTTTTCGCTATAATCGCGGCACTAAAATTACTGGGAACCCACCATGTCAGAACTTAAGAAAATGAGAAACGGACAGACATACAACTGCCTTGATCAGGAGTTAGCAGAAATCAGAGATCAAGCTTTTACCCTACTGTTTAAGTTTAACCATGAAGCCGACAGCAAAAAAAGAGCTGAACTGCTAAAACAAACAGGCGCTCAGGTTCCCGACAGCAGCTATATAGCGCCTCCGCTTGAAATGAGTTATGCATGCCACCTTTCGCTGGGTGAAAACAGCTATATCAATAGCGGTGCACTAATACTGGATAACGGAAAAGTGACTATCGGCAACCATGTGATGATTGGCCCAAGAGTGCAAATCTATACTGCCGCCCACTCACTGGATGCCGGTGAACGTATTGCCGGTGACGAAGTTGCTAAGCCTGTAACAATTGAGGATAAAGTCTGGATCGGCGGCGGAGCCATTATCCTGCCCGGCATTACTGTTGCTGAAGGGGCGATTGTTGGTGCTGGCTCAGTCGTCACAAAAGATGTTAAACCTTATGATCGTGTAGCTGGAAATCCGGCCAAATCCATTAAAAAATAGCGACTTTAGGGATTATTGTGCAGTTTAATCACTATTTAGATCATCATGATCCAAATGCTAATTAAGCTGCACGAGTTCACCAAATTTATATAGCAAACTCTTTCCCGTTAACGGTATTATATTAAATTACTTTCTTATTAACGGAACAAATCGGTTATGGCTAGCTTTCACTTTTTCCAGAAAGAAGAGGCAACCGTTCATCTGGATCTAAACAGCGCATCCTACGAAGCGGAAAAAGAGCAGTTACTTGCTCAGGGCTTTGAACGGATTAGCGGATATATAGAAGCAGATAGCGCCGAGCAGGCCTACAAGAAATTTGCCAAAGAGCAGAAGAATAGCTATTCGAAATGGTACTCTGGAAGAAGCAACCTATTCCGTTTTACCAACGCTCTTCAGGCATTATTAAGTAAGCGTAACAAATAGAAAAGGCTGAACAGAGTCAGCCTTTTTCCTTGTCTCTATAGAAGATGTTTACGCAGAGAGAAACTCCACCAGAAACTCAGTAGCCCTGACCATATCGTTTACCGCAATAAACTCCTCTGTGGTGTGCACTTTCGCCATCCCGGTAGAGATATTTACCGTAGTAATGCCCATCTGATTAAAGTTATTGGCATCGCTGCCACCACCCGTCTGTTTCGTTTTCGGCGTAATACCCACCTTATTAAAGGCCTGTTTTACCGCATCAACATGAGGGTGTTGTTCAGACAATACAAAGGCATCGTAGGCACGTGTTGAGACTAATTCTACTTCAGCTCCAAACTGAGCAGCCGACTGATTAAATGTCTCCAACATATGCTCAACCTGCTCATTCAGCTTATCGTTATTAAGTGAACGAGCCTCCGCCACAACAGTAACTTCAGGCATTACAATATTAGTTGCCATACCACCATTTACCATACCGATATTGGCTGTGGTTTCATGATCGATGCGCAGCAACTTCATTTTAGAGATGGCATCCGCGGCTACCTGAATAGCGCTTACTCCCTCTTCCGGTGCCAGTCCGGCATGGGCAGCACGCCCTTTAATATGAGCGGTAATCTTCTGCTGACCGGGAGCGCCCGTCACTATGGTTCCCACCGGACCACCGGTATCCATAACCACAGCTTGCGTAGACTGTATTTTGCTGGCATCAAAATGCTTTGAGCCAAACAAACCACCCTCTTCATGAACGGTGAAAGCAATCTCTATGGTCTTATGGTCTGCATTGGCACTCTGAAACTGGCGTAGCGCTTCAAAGATAATAGCAATGCCAGACTTATCATCGCCACCAAGCACTGTCTCTCCTTTAGAACGAATCACACCATCATCATTCCAGGGTTCGATGCCAATGCCTGGTTTTACTGTATCCATATGGCAGCTAAGAAGGACACTTTCGTCAGATTTCCCTTCTAAGCGGGCGTAGATATTAAAGCCGTCTGAAACTTCTGCCGGAACAGATAACTTAGTAACACTAAATCCCAACGTTCCCAACTGTTCAGCCAGCAACTCAGCTACTTGTTTTTCATTGCCTGACTCGCTGTCTGTACGCACCAGTTGAAAAAAGTGTTCCAGCAGCCTTTCTTGGTTAATTGTCGTCATGCGGACTTCTCCTGACTCAGTTTAAGTTAAGAGTACATAGGAACCAGTACTACCGTTCCGATAATCACAGTGATAAGTCCGCACAATACTGGTACAGAAGTACGTTTTACCACTTCAAACGGGCTGATTTTACCCATGCCCGATGTAGCCACAACCACGCCGGATACAGGCGATACGGTACGGCCAAGGTTAGAAGCCTGCAGCATAGGGATGATCAGGAAGGCTGGGTTCAGACCCATCTTAGCCGCCAGCGAAGGAGCCAGCTCTACAAATGCATAGAAAGGCGCATTACCTGAACCCGTTGCGATAGCCGCGGCTACGGTTAGCAGCGTAAGAAGCAGCATCAATGCCATACCACCAGCGCCAGCTATTTCAGCAAGACCAATCAGGTTATCAATAGCACCAATAGACATCAGGCCCTGTGCAAACACACCCGCAGCCACCAACAGCATCACTACACCTTTAAAGGCATCAGCCATCCCCTGATAGCATGAGTCCAGATCTTCCAGCGCTTTCTTACCATCGAACTTAAGGACAGCGTAGTTCACCAAAGCACCGATAAAGATAGAGCCAACCACAATGGTGTAGATATCCAGTTTTAGTCCGGGAATAGTGCGGCCATTAAACAGAAATACACCGAAGATCGGCAGAAACGGCAGCACAGCATAGAAAGCTGGTGCATTGGCTTCGATTTCAGAGATATCCACTTTTTCCATTGGCGTGTTGTGTTTACGATCCAGATACTTGTTCCAGAAATAAGCCGCCGCCGCCATAACGATAATGGCGCAGATAGAAACAGGCAATACGGTCTGAATAGCAAACACATCCAGTGCGATACCAGACTTCTCTGCGGCAATAACCACGTCACCGGAAGTCGGAGAAAGAATGATCGCTGCCGGTGACGCACAGACAGCAACAGCCGCAGGACGGGAAATACCCATAGCAACCATCATCGGGAACAGTGTTGCCATCAGAAGCACACCCAACCCGGTTGCAGAGCTCACAGCCAGTGACATCAGACAGGCAACAATATAGGCAGCAACCAGAAGAATATAAGGTGATTTCACAAAAGAGAGTGGACGTGAAAACTGCTTAACCACCACGTTATTAGCACCGATATGTGTCATATAAGCCGCAAAGCCACACAACAGCATAATTTGCATGCCCAGACCGCCGCCGCGATACTTAAGCATATATTTTACAAACTCAAGGGCATCAGTAAGGATGCTTCCCGTAGGAGCAACTTTACCCGGAAGAACCGTATGCCCGATGAGCCCCGTTACAATCAGCAATATAAGCCCTGCAGTCAGTAACACACCCGCTGCGCGATAGCCTTTAACAATAAAGTAGCCAACCGCAACGGTCACCACTAACCCGATCAATAGTTCCAACATAAATCACCAGTATTAAGTATCTCAAAATTAAATTCCGCAATACTCTACTAGATTCATTTCAGCAAAAACCTGAAGAACATCAAACTATCAATAAACTTACTTTTAGTTGTTTTAACCACCATACAAACGATAAATAGTAACTACATCCAGCAACAAAAGAATTAATAGGTATTTACACTATAGAAAAATTTAGGGCCAAATTATGTAACAAAGCCAATTCATGATTCTGCAGGCAGAAAAAAAGCGACGCCATTTCTGGTGTCGCTTCAGGTAGAAGTTGCATGGTTCTGGCGCAATTTTTTCTCAAGCAGTGGAGCCCCTCAGCACCATAGTCGGATCAAGATGAAACAGAACCACGCAACAAACTTTATAATTTATTCACTGGTAATTATTGACCAAGGCAAGTATCACCGATACGTGCAGGAGCAATCTTGTCCAGAGTAACGTTCAGTTCTTTCCAGTCGCTTGCCATTTTGTCAGCCTGAGCCTGAGTCAGTACCGCGCCGTTAGCAGCAATACGGTCATGCTCAACTTTAGTGTAGTGGAAGATAGTCATATCAACAGATTTGTCGTCTTTGTATGCTTTTTCCATGTTCACTACGTTTTTCTTACTGTCATCGATAAATACAATGCTGTCGAACTTCTGACCCGTTTTATCCAGCACAAAATCAAGCATTGTGCCTTTGTTCATACCGGTAGTCATCATAATGCCGTTAATGTAAGTCAGATCTCTCTTTGGCTTAGCCTTATAAACAGGAAGCTCTTCAGATCCTTTTTCTTTAAGCGCGGTTGTCGTCATATCGAAACCGTTACGCACCATTTCACGCTCAGTAGCGGCACGGTAGTTAGGCGAACGGGACGTTAGTGCGAAAACCGTCAGACCTTTGTCCTGCCATGATTTAACCGTTGCCGGGGTTTTCTCTTCAATCAGCTTTTGAGGAACCAGTTCATATAGAAGGCCGATTGAGTCCTGGAACAGGCAGTCCACTTTATCTTCAGCAGACGGCTTAACATCCAGCTTGCCGCGTTGCCACTGATACCAGATATCACCACCAAGGTCTGAAGTAGAAGTCAGAAGCGTGTTGTCGATATCGATAACAATCAGAGGCTTTTCACCTTTCGCAGTCAGTTCGCTGACCTTACTTGCAACATCTGCAAACTTATTGGTTTCTTCTACCACTACATCAGCAAGTGCGTTACCTGCAAAAGAGAGTGCACATAGTGCTGCTATCGCTTTTAACTTCATATCTGTACCTTCGTTTAGTTTTTGCAAACCTGGTTTTAGTGGATAACAGAACAATCAAGATACTTGTTCTGAACCCTCATTACTAAAATGTTATGTTATAACATTTCGAAAGATACAATAATTAGCGGCTTAGATCTAACCTATAAACCTGATCCGCTTCACATAAGAGCAGGATTTGTGGTTAAGTTTTTAACTCTGTAATGAATATTAGGGACGCAAACCATAAATCAACAAAATTTGTTATTAGCAGTGAAAGGGGTAATTCCAACAAGGTAGGCATTTAATAGTGCTGGTATTTGACTGATTCTGATAGTAGTTTTAGCAAATATAGAACTTCACCAATTAAGACCAAGGCAGCAAAAATGGATGTTTATCCCTGTGTCTCTTTTCTGGTTATCGATCAAGATCGCATTCTTCTGGAAACCCGTTCAGCTGATAAAGTATCGGATCCCGGTGCGATCAATATTCCCGGTGGCCATATGGAGAAAGGTGAGTCTCAGCAGGAAACGCTTTTCCGTGAGCTGGAAGAGGAGCTGACCATTAAACCTGTCAGCTACACATACCTTTGCTCGCTTTATCATCCCACCAGCGAGTTACAGCTAATCCACTATTATCTGGTTAGCGAATGGCAGGGAAACATTCGGGCACAGGAGGCCGAAGAGGTAAACTGGTACCCTATTCAGAATGCTCCGCTGGCGATTGAAGCCGATAAGGTCGCATTAGCAGAGTTCCAACGTTTACAAAATCATTTATAACAAGGTGGAAAAGTGGACGTTGAACTCACTGAAGCAGAGCTTTCACTAAAGACAGAAATTGATAATTTCTACCAGCAACAGGGATATCACAGCAACTGGTCTGAGACTGAACGTGCATTTGTTTGTCTGAACAGGGGAAAAGTCATAGGCTCGGTCAAAGTGGAGTTGATCCACAGTGTCACCATTCTGCGTGGTATGTACGTTGACAGCTCCTTTCAGCGTCAGGGAATCGGCTCCCGCCTGCTCAAACTTATTGAGCCGGTATTAAATGAAAAAACCGCCTACTGTATGCCTTTGACAGAAGCGGCAGAATTTTATAAACAGATTGGCTTTAGAGAGATTGCTGGTTGCGAATACCCGGCATTTCTTCAACAGCGATGTGAAAAATACCGGGATGCCGGCTACCAGATAAAAACCATGATACGTGAGCAGCGCTAAGCAAAAAATTGACGCCCCTTATCCAACGCCAGTAACGAATCTACTTCAGCGGGTCATCATCCGGCAGGGCGTTATGAATCCATAATGCCAGTCGTTTCTTGATATTGGCACCATCCAGCTTATCGGCTGGCAGAGGGGTTATCTGATTGACTTCCACCAAAAACAGGTAGAGAGCTTTTGCTTTCACTGGCATGGCTGTATTTTTATCAAACAGTTCAAACCCCTGCATCTTGGCCATCTGGCCACCAACGGCTAGTGCTTTCTTCAACAGCTTATCTTCATTAAGGATTTTGCTTGTTTTCGACATCTGTTACTCCACATCCATTTCAGTTTTGTTTTATTAATATGCGCTGCTTTCTGTCTGATAGCAATGTGAAAGGGAAATAATTCAAAGCTTTATCTTATCGTCTTGGCTTGCACAAAAATGCTAACGAAAAAATAACCAACTGCTCAGTAAGCTCTGCATGGATATTTTAAGCAGCTAGTGTTCCCTCAACAGAAGTCACTACTGCCCGGTTTAAGGTGTAACTATGCTAACTACTGATGATGAGAAAAGTGCCCGCTTTCTGATGCAGGCGACCCTAGGGGCGGACTTCGATACCATAAAAAAAGTATCCACGGACGGAATCTCTGTCTGGCTGACAGCTCAGCTCAATCATACCGTCGCCAGTGACGACTCTTTTCTGAAAAAGACCAGAGATATCTGGCGCGGTGCCAGCGGGAACAAGGGGTTTCGCCAGTTATTTATTGATAAATTTTCTGAAGCCAATATAAACGGAAAAGGCAACAATCCTGCGCTGCCGTATAACTACTACTTCCGCATGGCTTGGTGGCACCGGACACTTTGTCATAACTCATCAATTACCGTCAGCGGCACCGATGCTATTACTGAAACCGAAAAGGTCTCCGCGATTGAGAGAGATGCAGATAGCATGGTTCGTCACCGGGTTGCTCAGGCACTTAGTGAAATTCTGGTTATCTCTGACAACTCCATTCTGGAAAACAATGCCGAAGGGATGGCAAGCTACTACGATCTGCTCTACAAACACGCTCTCGGCAGTTACAAAGATCTGCTGACTGAGGTTTCTCTGCATCCATGCATGGGTGTTTATCTGACTCATATAAATAACCGCAAAGAGGTCACCGCACAGAATATTCACCCAGACGAGAACTATGCGCGTGAGATATTGCAACTGTTCACTATTGGTCTTTATCAGCTTAATCAGGACGGCAGCCGTAAGAAAGACAGCAATGGTAAAGATATCCCGACTTACAATAACCAAGATATACAGCAACTGGCGCGGGTCTTTACCGGTATTAAAGCCAGAAGTTATCTTTACGAATGGCCTGTCGAGCTGGGGAGTGGTACCGACAGGTTTGATTTCTCGGTAGAAAACGGCCGGGCTATTGCACTGGATGATAGCGTTCCTAGGATCTATAAGATGGTGCCGTATGTAGACATGGTTTCCCAGATGATCACCGAAGATAGCTTCCACGACCAAGGAAGCAAAACGCTACCAAATCTAGCGATAACGTTAGCCGCCGGTCAGAGCGCTACGGCTGAAATAGAGGACGCAGTCACCAAACTGGTTGCCCACTCAAGTACTGCCCCTTTTATCGCGACCAAGCTGATACAGCAAATGGTGACATCAAATCCTACCCCCGCTTATGTTCAGGCTGTTGCCACTGCATTTGGCAGTCAGGGCAATCTGAAAGAGGCGATTCGCACCTTATTGGAGTATCCGCTGACGAATCCAGTCACTGTCAGTAGCGGTGCTCATATTAATGGCAATATTGAGAAACTTAAGTCACCTACACTTAGGGTAACTCAGTTGTTAAAAGCCTTTAAAGTCAGAAATGATTCCGGTCGGTTATGGTTAATTGGAAGTGATTTAAAACAGGCTCTGCACCATCACCCTCTTTCGTCACCAACGGTATTTAACTTCTATAAACCTGACTTTGCGCCACACGGCGATATTGAACAGAGCAATAAAGTGGCACCTGAATTTGAACTGGTTGATGCTCACACCTCTATCAGCTACGCCAATATGCTGTATGACTGGCTATTTGGTAATGCCATGCCACTGGTGACAACAGAACTTGGTAGCAGTTCGACCGTTCCGGAACTCAATGCAGATGAACTATTAAGAAATACCGATGATAAGTTAAAGCTGGATCTTACGGCTGAACTGGCGCTGGCTGCTAACAGAGCCGATCACAGTAAATTGATTGAACGCATTTCTCTTATCCTGACCGGTCAAATCAATAGCAGCAATGAACAAGCCATTCTGGATGCAACACAAAACTATGATGTCACCAGCCCGGTTCAGCGCAACTGGATCGTTCAGACGGTCATCTTTATGATCGCCGCTTCACCTCAGTTTACAGTTCTCGGAAAATGGAGCTAATCAGATGAAAAACCATCACTTAACCCGCCGTGAGTTTGTAATAACGTCAGGTATAGCGATGCTGGGAAGCAGTTTTCTTCTGGCTGGCTGCAAAGGAGCCGGCAGTTCTGCTAAGCCCTCCCCGGTTTCCCGCAGTAAAAGTAAAGCCTTAGTCTATATTATGCTGGATGGCGGTAACGATGCCTTTAACACTCTTATTCCCACGGCATCTTCCGCTTATCAGCACTACAGCAACTCCCGCAATAATCTGGCGTTGGCGAAAAATAGCCTTCTTCCCCTCTCAAACCTTGAGTACGGATTACATCCAAGCCTGCCAAATGTACAGCGTCTGTTTAACCAGAAAGATCTCGCTTTTGTCGCCAACGTGGCGCCTATGGTTACCCCAATCGACAGAAATGAGTTCAGAGCGGGCAGCAAGCCGGTTCCCCTTGGCCTTATGTCTCATTCCGATCAGTTTAAACACTGGCAGACCGCCAATCCGGGAGTCAGAACCAATACTGGCCTGTTCGGTAAAGTGGCTGATATTCTTCAGCCTGAAAAAGCTGCTGAGGGTATTTCAATGAACATCTCTCTGGCTGGCAGTAATATTTTGCAAAGTGGGGTGAAAAGCACGCAATACGCCATTACGGAGAAAGGTAGTGTCGGTCTTAAAGCCAAAGAGAGCAATAATCCTGCTACGCGGGCACTCAATCAGGAACTGTTGCGTGGTTTTGAGTCTCTGTTGGAGAAGGTACACAATAATGACTTCCTCGATACCTATACCGGCAGTGTAAAGTACGCTCAGAAACAGCATGAAAAATTCTCTTCTGCACTGGCCGGAACTAACCTGACAACAGCGTTCGACAATACTCCGCTCAGTAAACAGCTGGAGATGGTCGCCAAAACTATCTCAGCAAAATCCAGACTGGGGACAGAACAGCAGACCTTCTTTGTTCGTTACATTGGCTGGGATCACCACAGCGAACTACTAAAGACCCACGCAAACATGCTGACGGTACTCGACGATGCACTGGGTTCATTTCAAAAAGCCCTTGAAGAACAGGGAGTAGCTGACGAAGTTGTCACTCTTGTAGGTTCAGACTTTGGCCGGACCCTAACCTCAAACGGCAATGGTTCAGACCACGGCTGGGGTGGCCACGCCATCGTTATGGGCTCTGAAGTCAATGGCGGACGGATTTTTGGGCAATATCCTTCCCTTGAGCTAGGTAACGCCAATCCACTGGATATTGGCAACGGGGTACTGATACCAACAACTTCAACTGACGAGCTTTATGCTGAGCTTCTGATGTGGTTCGGGCTAGCCAGAGGTCAGTTAGGATCGGTATTGCCAAATCTGGCCAACTTTTACGATTACCAAACCCGCACAGATGCTCCGTTGGGTTTAATTAAAAGTTAAACTCATTAGGGTCTACTTCTCTTTAGACGCGGATGTTGTACACCAGCAGCCGCGCCCTTTTTCTTTTGCCTTATAAAGAGCAATATCTGCTTCTGCAATCAAACTGTCGATGGTGCTCGACTCCACAGAAATTGTCGCGCCGATACTGATAGAAGGGGACAACTTACTACCATCCGGCGCCTGTATAGTAGTGGCGTTCACGGCACTCTGAAATCGCTCAGCGGCGGCGGCCATACCGGCTCCGTCAACATCACCTACCACCACAGTAAACTCATCTCCGCCCAGCCTTCCCATAATGTCACTTTCACGCAATGTCTGCTTGCAGGCATCGACAATGGTCACGATATACTTATCACCAAACGTATGCCCGTATGTGTCGTTAATCTGTTTAAGGTTATCAATATCGATCAAAATAACCGCCAGACGGCTATCCCTGCGCTGAGACCTTTTTAACTCCTGCTCGGCATAATCGATCATAAAACCACGGGTAAGAACGCCCGTCAGGTTGTCTATGCGTGCCAGTTTATGGAACTTATTTTTTAATTCGATAACTTCAGTGATATCAGTAGAAAAGCCTATTAGTCCTTCGACTCTTCCCCGTTTTATCAGGGGCATCTTAATGGACCAGAAATAACTGGCTTTTCCGTCCGGCCCGTAAACGACCTCTTCACCAGCTACCTTCTCCCCCTTATTGATGACCGCCTGATCCAGCTCTGCAAACTCCGCAGCCTCCCGGGGAAACAACTCCTCTTCTAACTGACCTACAATGGCATCAACGGGTAACTGGTATAAATTTGCAACCTTCTCATTGACATACAGATAACGGCGCTGTCTGTCTTTCATATAAACAAAGGCATCCATGTTTTCCAGAACCAGACTGAACAGGTTTTTCTGCTCTTCAAGCTCACGCTCAAGAGCACGGCGCTCAGTAATATCCGTAGAGATACCGCACAATCCTGTCACCTTTCCCTGCTCATCCCTAATGGGTACCTTAACTGACCAGTAAAAACGTTCTTCGCCGGTTTCGGCAATAATATTTCTCTCTTCGTTCTCTATTTTCTCTCCATGATTGAGAACACGTAGATCGTTTTGTCGCAATTCATCAGATAAGGTGAGATCAAAGAACTTTTCATCAGTACAGCCGATTACCCGTTCAAGACGCTGGCCGAAAAGCTCGCAAACCATATCGTTGGCATAGGTATAGCGCCCCTTTGTATCCTTAGTAAATACATAAGCACCAACGTGCTCCAGAGTAAAGCGTAAGCGATGGTTCTCCTCGCTTAACCGAGCGCTATCTCGTTCATCTTTACTCATACTTCCTCCGCTGAACCCCATTTTGCGATAAACAGGTTAAGTAGGAAAAACAGGGAGTCGTTCCCCTCAGACATTTCTAATGACCTATCTTAAATCTTAGAAGTTTGCCCATGCTTTTCCATAAAGAACTGCAATTGTGATGTTTTTTTCCCCTGTCTGACGCTGGTATATGGCTAATTCATGGCAAAAGGGAACTTTGAAACCCTTGCAACTCAATTTTTCACAACTTTTTTTGTTAATCCATTAAAGGTATTGCTTCTGCTCCCCGCCCAACCCTGATAACAGTTTATTCACACCCTTAGCCCATCACAACCACCGAAGAGATATAGGAAAATATTAACTTTCAACGAGACAACACATAACAATTCTTTAATTATCAGAAGGATAAAATCAAAAAAGGAGAGAGGCATTTAGTCTGGGCTGTACTAAGTTAAGAGAGGGGAATAACGCAGATAAGACAGCAGATTTAACAACCAAAACCAAACACCAAATTAGCATTTAATCAACACACAAGCATCAAACAGCAGAATCTTTCACCACATCGCAAATTTAAAACAGATCATTCCTCTTCAAATTATACTTAAGTTATGATTTACTTTGCAGCCTCAAACAACAACCCACCTAAGATCAAAGTGTAATTAAATATTTACACACCATCTAAAGCGGGTTCAGACAACAAAGATTCAATCCGGTATTTTTATGGCGAGTAGCTCAAGAGCTCAGTTCTCTTCTAAATTTGGTTTTATTATGGCAGCGGCAGGCTCAGCCGTTGGTCTCGGAAATATCTGGGGATTCCCCACTCAGGCAGCAAGTAATGGTGGTGCAGTATTTCTGTTCGTTTATCTGGCAATGATCTGCCTGCTCGCTTATCCAATGCTGGTGGCGGAACTCACCATTGGCCGTTACGGTCAATCCAATCCAATTCGTTCAGTTCAGTCTGTACTCAAGAGACCTAAAAGTATCTCGGTTCTGCTGGGACTATTGGGTATGACGGTGGTTTCTTTAATTCTCTCTTTCTACGCCATTGTAGCGGGTTGGCTGGTAGGTGCATTTGCCGGAAGTGGCTTTGAACTTATTGGTATGCATAATGCAGCTCAGTGGGTAAACAGCTTTGGAGAAGTCCGTAACCTTCTGCTTATGGTTATCTTTATATCCATGACGGTTTATGTTGTACGAAGTGGTGTGCATAACGGTATAGAAAAGTGGTCTACCCGTTTGATGCCAATGCTTTTTGTTCTGTTTGGCCTGCTGATCTGCTACATCTTTACTCAGCAAGGCGCAATGGAAGGGCTGAAGATGTACCTGATCCCTGATTTCTCTGCTATGACCCCGGAACTACTGGTTAATGCTCTGGGTCAGTCGTTCTTCTCCCTCTCTCTCGGCGTATGTGCCATTATGGTTTATGGCTCTTACCTGAGCAAAGAGGTTAATATCCCTAAAACAGCGGCTCAGGTTGCCCTGATAGATACAGGAGTGGCAGTTTGTGCCGGACTGCTGATACTTCCGGCTATGTATGTCGCCCGACATAATGGGGTGGAGATCTTCTCTGCCAGCGGTGAACTGCTGAGCTCTGATACTCTGGTGTTTACCGTTCTGCCAAGCATGTTTGAGACAATGGGAACCCTTGGTACCTTTGCCAGCCTGATTTTCTTTTTACTGATGATCATTGCGGCACTTACTTCATCCATTTCTATGCTTGAGGTGCCTGTCTCTTGCGCCATAGAGCAGCTGAACCAGAAACGAAGTACTGCGGTACTCTGGATTGCAGGTATTATCACTATCTGCTCAGCGGTTATTATTGTTAACTTTGAACAGCTGTTTGGCTTAGTTATCCAGCTAACTACGGTTTACGCTCAGCCTTTGCTGGGCCTCTGTTTTGCTTTATTGGTTGGCTGGGTATGGAACCGCAATAGTCTGCTGAATGAACTTCGTCAGGGCTATCCTGACATTGAGCAGAGCCTGTTCTGGAAGATATGGCCTTACTATGTACGCCTTGTCTGTCCGTTATTAATGTTACTGGTCTTTTTTGCCTGACCAATGACACTCAGAGTGCAGGCTGATAATAGGCCTGCATTCTGTTTTCATTAAGGGATAAAAATCACTTCTGCCAGTGTACCTGCCACACTAACACCTCTCTTTAGCCGAATGTAAAAATACCCGCCTGTTCAAAGCCCTGTACCAGATACCTGCTACACTTTTATTTGGTAGATAGTTTGTCTAATCAGGAAACAAAACTGCGGGCAGCCTGAGTATGGGGATAAAAAAACGAATTCTTCTGTTTGTAACCTTATTTGGCATAGGCGCCGGAGCAGTGGCGATAGTACTCAATCAACTGATGCTGAAAAGCTCTCTGATCTCTCTTCAGGAAAAACAGGTCCGCACTTCTGTAGAACTGGGACAGTACAAAATAAACCAATTAATTCATGAGATGGAACAAGCCTCTCTCGATCTGGCTCTGTTTGCTTCTGAGATGTATCAAATCAAGCAGGATCAATACAGTATTGATGCCACCGAACAGATGATGAAAAGTCATCTCACCAGCGTATTCCGGAGAAATGAAAACAGTATTGGCGGCGGCATCTGGTTTGAACCCTACCTTTTTAAACCTGACTTACGCTGGTTTGGCCCTTATGTCCATAAGCAAGGGGACGATATTGTTTTTACCTGGGATCTCAGTAATGCAGAGTACGATTACCACAACCATAATTGGTACAAAATTGCGTTTCAGAACAATAAAAAGAATGACAAAACAGTCTACTGGAGCAAGCCATATTACGACGATGCCGGTACCGAAGCCCTAATGGTGACCGTTACCAGCCCGGTGCTTGATAATGACGGAGATAAGATTGGCGTTGCTACTGTCGATTGGGCGATACATCACCTTGCCGATGTGGTGGAGAGTATTGAGTTCACTGAAAACGCCTCTTCATTTCTCATTAATAGCGTAAGCAGACTCTATCTCTCTTTTCCTGACGCTCCGCAATTACACCTTCAGCCAGTGACAGAAAATCACTGGGGCAGCAAAGTACTAAATGCCGTCGCGGACAATCAGGTCGATAAGCTGGAGCAGATCGAGTTTAACGGTCAGTCTGGTGTGGTCTATTTCCGCTTAACCAAACAAAATTTGGTGTTAGGCGTGTTCCTTCCTGACAGCGACTATATGGGACCAATTAATGAATACACCAGAGTAAACCTGTTGCTAAGCGGTGTCTTGTTGGTGGTTTTTCTTTTTGGTCTGGCCTATACCCTCAACAGGTTGTTCTCTCCGCTTAGTGAGTTAATTGATGAGATCAGCGCATCAGTCTCGTTCGAAGGTGATTCAAACCACATCAGGGTAAAACGCATTAATGAAAAAACCGTCAGAGAGTTATCTCCAGTGATAAAAATGCTGAACAGCGTCTATGACAACATTAATGACTACACGGTTCAGATAGAGAAAAATAACAGCGTACTGCTGGAACAACAAAAAGAGATCAACGAACTCAACAACTACCTGGAACAAAAAGTCAGCGAACGGACCTACGAGTTAAAGCAAAAAAATAACAAGATCACTCAGGTTCTGGAAGAGTTGCAGGAGACGCAGAACCAATTAATCGAGATGGAAAAAAACGCTGCTCTGGGGCAGTTGGTCACCGGCATTGCGCACGAGATCAATACACCGGTTGGCGTATGCGTCACTGCCACGTCTGTGCTTAGTGAGCAGTATCTGAATATTAAGAAACAGCTGGATGCCAGTACGCTGACGAAAGAGGCCATGGACGATTTTCTGCAAAGCGTGGATGATGTTGCGGAGATCATGGAATTTAATCTGAACCGGACCAAAGAACTGATTGAAAGCTTTAAACAAGTCTCAGCCGATCAGTCCGTTGAGCAACCCCGGGTATTTAACCTGTCTGACTATATGAGCCTGATAACACATTCACTGAAACTCAATTTAGAGCAGGCAGCCGTTAATGTGGAAATATCCTCTGCCAAAAATATCTTAGTTGACAGCTATCCCGGAATTCTTTCCCAGATAATGAATAACCTGATAATGAACTCAATTAACCACGCATTCTCAGGCGAGCAACAGCGGTTGATCATCATCTCTATTAAAGAGGAGAGTAATAATATTATCCGCATAACCTATGCTGATAACGGTAAAGGAATGGACAAAGAGACCGCAGCCAGGGTATTTGAACCCTTTTTCACTACTCGCCGGGGTCAGGGAGGTATCGGGCTGGGAATGCATATCACCTATAACCTTATTACTCAAAAGCTGAAAGGGTCCATCTCTTTAGATAGTACACCCGGAGAAGGCACACGTTTCACTTTACAGATACCGTTTCCCCGGGCGGAAGCGCAAGCTTAATCAGACAGTTAATATGCTTTCATCTGAATGGTTTAAAACAAACGCCTTTATCTCATCAAGAGCCGACGGGCGGGCAAACTTAAATCCCTGATACCGTTTGCAGCCACGCTGCTGCAGAAACTGTATCTGTTCATCCGTCTCAACACCTTCTGCAATGACACCCACTCCCAGTGATGATGTCATAGCAAGAATAGCCTCTACAATAGCCGCATCGTTGGCATTAATATTGACGTCTTTAATAAAAGAGCGGTCTATTTTTAAGGTATCAAACGGCAATTTATTGATATAACTAAGAGAAGAGTAGCCTGTTCCGAAGTCATCCAGAGAAATAGCCACACCTAACTTATGTAACTGATCCATTTTTTCAGAAATATCATCTATATCCTGAATAACCACACTTTCTGTAATCTCCAGAACCAACTGGCAGTTGTCCAGAGCATACATCTGCATGATCTCTTCTACCTGATTAACAAAATCTGATTGAAGAAAATGACTCGGGCTGATGTTTACCGCTATTTTTAAGCGGTTTTCTCTATTCGAATCTGCCATCAGACGGCTACATTCATCAAGGGCGAGATGCAAAACATAGCGGCCGATTTTATCGATTAAACCAGACTCTTCCGCTACAGGAATAAAAATATCAGGGCGAATAACTTTGCCGCCGGGGTGCTCCCAGCGCAACAGCGCTTCAACGCCGGACACTTCTCCGTCGCTGGTAACCTGAGGCTGATATTGTAAGTAAAGCTGCTTATGCTCCAGAGCCTGATTAAGTTCTCTGACCATAATGGCGCGGTCTCTGACCACATTCTGCATCTCTTCATGGAAGATACTGAAACCGCCCTTCTTCTTCTCTTTTTCCTTAATATGGTACATGGCCGTATCAGCCTGCCTGAGCAGATCGTACACCGTCTCTTTTTTGCTATGGCAAAACAGTTTTATCCCAATAGAAGCTGATATTTTTAGCTGCTGATCTAAAACCGACATAGGTTCACTAAGCACAGTTAATATTTGATGGGCTTTCTGATTGGCTACATTTGTCGCTGTTACTGAGTCAGGGTCAAGCTGACTCATGACAATAACAAACTCATCACCGGCAAGGCGTCCGATAAACTGCAGTTCAGACTGACACAGTTGATTAAGGCGATTCGCAACAATTTTCAGCACAGAGTCACCTACCCCGTGTCCGTACAGATCATTGATCTGCTTAAAATTATCTAAATCGAGAAACAAAATTGCGCTGACATGTCTGTGCTTCTCCAGCTCCTTTAGCTCTTGTTCAAGAAACTCAATTAAAGCAAACCGGTTAGGTATTCCGGTTAGGTTGTCATGCATCAACTGATGCTTAAGTTGCTGCTCAATACGTTTGCGCTCGATAATTTCATGCTTCAGGTTCTGGTTACTGTGCTCCAGCTCCAGTGAACGACTCTGTACACGGGCATCCAGCTCCAGCGCCAGAGTATTAAGAGACTGGCGGGCATTCACCAACTCCTGGAGACTCGGAATCCATAAACTGACGCCACGAAACAAAAATAGCAGCCCTAACGTTCTGCCTACCGCTTTTTCAAGAAAGGCCTGAAGCTCTGTATCACCAATAATCAGATAATCATTTAATGCAGGAAAATTGTCTGTTATGTCCAGAATAGAACTAAACAGAAGTAATCCAAACCCTATCACTACGTAATTTACCCCCGGTTGCTCACGGATATACGCGTACCGGGTTCCTGAAAAAATGGTATAAAAGATAAATGTTGTTAGGATTGCCCCTACCACTTCCAACAAGATATCAAGCATACTCGCTTTAACGCCTTTTTTATCAATAAAATTAGTCGCATAGGTTATTTCATAACAAGAGGGATTGAAACAACTATTTGCAAAAGCTGTGCACTCTTTGTTCGATCAGAACAAAATACAAACAGTAATAAAATCTTAAGCTTACATAAATGAAACAAAAAGCGCCGCTTGTCGGTTGTTATACTGTACAACGCTTCAGGATGTCGTTATCATCCCTGCGCAGCAACACAGAGTTATTGCAGGCATAGGCTGGCTCACAGTCAGCGGCTTACCATTTGCAAACGGATTCAGGCAAGCTGAAAGGGTAACTCTTCTGTAATCAACAAGTATGCCGAGATGGTGAAATTGGTAGACACGCTAGCATGAGGTGCTAGTGCCTTAGGGTGTGAGGGTTCAAGTCCCTCTCTCGGCACCATAACATTACTTAAAAGTTTGAAATCACTCTTATCTCAGGAAGAAAAGCGTCATATTCTTCTCAGGCAACTTGCCCTGAGCGGACTTCTGCACCTTGAATTTCAAAAACTGAATAAGAAAACTGCTCTTTCCCTTTCCGAATGCAATCAGATAATTCAGGACTGGATTAAAAAACAGTCCCGTTCCAATCAGTACAAGCTTTTAAAGAAAAAACTGAAAACCTTACTGCAACACACACAGGGAACAAACGTTGATCTGGAAAGTATGTTGCTTGAACTGATTAACTATCATGACGAAATTAAATCTACTGATCTGGAAGAGTACCTTCTGCTGATCCGTTCTATTGAGACCAGCCTGGGTACCACGGTGATGATATCCACCCCTGAAGAGGTGGATCTGAACTATCGTGATGGCAAAAGCTTTATTTGCGTGTTAAGCCATGACCTTAACAGTCACTTTTCATCACAGGGTAAGATGCTCAAACCCATTACCTTTCTGGCAAAAGTTTCTCTGTTTGAACGTTCTTCACTGGCTACTGCGGTCTATAAGTTCAATACCTTTAATTATCAGCCTCTTTACGATGATGAAGCCTTTGTCAGGTTTAATCTGGACAAAAACCTTTCAGACTAGGAGTGAGCAGCTAATACCGGCGCTTACTGCCATTTTTCTTTCCAGTGCGGATAATTTAATAAAATTTTATCAAACTCGCTGAGGGTTTCGCCGTCACTTTTCTGCTTTAGTTGATCAATTGCAGATTGAAGCTTCTGTACGCTTTCAACATCAGAGTTTTTATTAAATGCGTAGTAAAAAGCAAGAGAGCCCAGCTCCATTACAACTTCATAATCACTGATATGCATCGCCAATTTATGCATCGACCAAAGGGCAACTTTTTCTTCAAATGCCCACAGCTGAACCCGGTCAAACTGCAACATTTTTGCCAGCGCTTCGCCTGAGTTACCGTGATAAATCTTGTCGCTGGTAACACCTTTTTCCATTAACAGCTTTTCACTAATATCATTGATAATTGCACCAATGGTGTATTTCTTCAGATCACTTTCGTTAGTTAACTTTATCCCTGAAGACTTCTTAGCAATTAATACAAACCGGGTATCTACCACAGGGCCAACCCACTGAAACCGGTCTTCTCTTTCAGCTGTGCGGGCTATAGTCATCAATACACTATTGTTATGATTTTCCACGGTGTATAGCGCCCTTGCCCAAGGTTGAAAATGGATATTTTCGCCCGCTATTTTTTCTCCAGATAGTGCTACCGCCCTTAACAAGAGATCTATCGATACTCCCTTATATTCGCCATTTTCAATAAAGCTATATGGCGGATAGATATTGGCGTAATAGTTTAGTTGATTAAGCTGCTGCTCTTGCGCATATGCCTTATTCGACACTCCACCGGAAACAAAAAACAGACAAAGCATAAGGCAGAAACCGGACAACAGACGCACTTTATTCTCTGTCCGGAAAAACACATTCAGGAAGGCCTGTAAGAGACTAAAAATAATACCAGCCAAACCCTGACTCCTGTTACGTTAAAAGATACGCATAGTATATCTTCTCCGGATAGATTTTTAACGAGTAAACCCGTAAACCGTACGCTATTCATATGATTTAGATCTCATAATTAGTCCACTTTGTCCAAACAATAAGATCAAATTAAACAATAGCTTAATAAAAGAACAATTCTCTTTATTGACAATAGTGTTTACAAGAAACCTTAAAGATGCAAAATAAATGCATCTTTAAGGCAGAGGCTTCCGTATGCATATCACCCGATACACAGACTACTCATTACGGGTGCTGATCTTTTTAGCAATCAATAACAACAGGCTGAGCACCATTAATGAAATTGCTCAGAGTTATGAAATATCTAAAAACCACCTGATGAAAATTGTTCAGCAACTAAATCAGCAAGGATATCTACTCGCTATCAGAGGAAAGAACGGTGGCTTAAAGCTGGAACGTCCGGCAAGTGACATCAATATCGGCCAGCTAGTCCGCCAGCTGGAAAATAAAAACAAGCTTGTTGAGTGCTTTGGTCAGGACAATCAATGTGTCATCACGCCAAACTGCCAACTCAAGCAGATATTCGCACAAGCTCAAGAGTGCTTTTTTCAGGCACTGGATCAATACACCCTCAGTGATTTAACTGGCGGACAAAATAAACAGCCGCTGACTGACCTGTTGGCAATTAGCCAATAACCCCTTACCACGCGGCACAATGAGAACCGGACAGCGATATGATTAAAATTTCGGATGCCAAGAAAAAAGTTTCAACTGATAACTCACTGCCATTTCTGCAGTTTGCTTTCCGGCCTTTTTTTCTGTTGGGCGCAATATTCAGTATCTTAAGTTTGTGGGTCTGGAACGGCGCGCTATCAGGTAAACTCGTTGTAAACTTGTATGGCGGAATTCTCTGGTGGCATATGCATGAAATGCTGTTTGGATTTGCCGCCGCTATTATTGTCGGGTTCTTGTTAACTGCCGTACAAAACTGGAGTGGTATTCGTGGGCTTAACGGCCGGTGGTTATTAGGGCTGGTGCTTGTCTGGTTATCGGCAAGGATCGCTTTTTTCTTCCCGGAAACTCTGCCAGCACCGCTAATTGCAGCAATCGATCTGGCATTTTTGCCATTGGCAGCAACGGCTCTGGCCTACCCGATTATCAAAGCAAAGCTATGGCGCAACCTGCTGTTTATACCCATTCTTCTGGTTATGGCTCTCAGCAATACCGCTACTCATTACAGTGTCGTGGAAAATAACTATCTGATAATGAACAGTGCCAGCAGCTTTATGGTACTTTTGGTCACTCTTGTTATGTGTATTATGGGCGGCAGGGTGTTTCCTATGTTTACCGCCAACGGAACAAGAACAACACGAGTTGATTCCATCCCGTTACTGGAAAAATTGTCATTTATCGCCATTTTAGCTGCGGTTGTTGCTGGCTCAGGAGTCGTTCCGTTAGCAAAACCTATTATCGCCTCTCTGTTCGCCTTTGCCGCTATTGTTCATGCTGTCAGAGCATTTCGCTGGAAAATATGGGTAACCTTTAAGACACCTTTAGTCTGGTCTCTTCATCTGAGTTACTGGAGCATAGTGGCTGGATTGCTAATGTACGCTCTCTCAGAAGTCACTACTTTGGTCAGCCATAGTCAGGCTATTCATACTCTGACTGTAGGTGCCATGGCAACCATGATTTTATCAATGATTTCCCGCGTATCACTGGGGCATACAGGCCGTGTTATCGTGGTGGGCAAAGTAATGACGGCTGCCTTCGCTGCCATTCTGATTTCATTTCTTGTGCGGGTTTTCGACCTTTACTTTATGGATGACTACAGCTTAGTGCTACTACTGGCGGTCGTTTTCTGGACGCTAGCCTACGGCTGCTTTGTCGTCATTTATTTGCCGATACTAATCAAGTCCAGAGTGAATTGACTGACATACTCAAGTAACCTCAACATACACAATTTAGCGCTGCATATTGAGATGACTTGGGTATATAGGTAACAAACACACCTTAAGTTGTTTTACATAACCATTAAACCGGAGATTATTATGAGCTGTTGTGGCCAATGTGGCGGAAGTGAGCCAGAAGATAAGAAAAAAGAGCAGGAACAAGAAAAGAGTGAATCTGAGGAGTAGTTTTTAATCACTCCATATCAGACAGAAAAGTCCGCAGATAACTTAGTTTATTTTGCGGATTTTTTATTTTATAGCTTATCCACTTCAAACAATCATTAGAGGCAGATAAATAACCGCAATAAACACCTTTCCTATAAGCTCACAGAATGAGAAACAGGTATTATTATGCAAATAATTTAAATACTTTGATCTGGCCAGTAATTTTGAAAAATTATTTTTTATGCCTTTATCTTGTTAACCTATTTGTTTGAAGCATTGATGGCCTTCCCACATTGACCGGATAAATATTCTTATTATTAGCTCTCGTTATTCTCTGCCCTTAAAATGACTGGTTTGAAAAATTTCACTCAGAGGGCTGTGAGAATGAAGAAAGTTGCCTTTCGCTGGATAGATAAGTATCTCGTTAATGTAAAAATTCAGGAAAATTTTATGATCCTGTTTTTTGCCCCGCTACTGGCGATGGTTATTGTCTCGATGGCACTAAACAGTGCTGCTGATCAGCAGAAAATGACACTGCTTGAGCAGGAACAACAGACCATTTCTGCTCTTATCAAGGCAGCTGATTTACCAGAAAACAGACTTTCTCAGATCCTGAGTACAAGTAACTATGAACTAGCACCAGAGAGTTCTGTAACTAACAACCTGACCATTAAGCCTCAGCCCGGTCTGTTTAGCGCTTTATCTGTTACTCAACTATCACTGATTGCCGGAGCTCTGGTGTTTATCGGCCTTTGTCTCTATTACATCATGACCTTTATGGGCGGTGCGCTATACGAGATGTATATGGCTCTTAAAAGGCTGGAAGATGGTGATTTAACGGCAAGAATTGGCTATGCACCAGCCCGTAACGACTTTAACCTGATTGCCCAGACCATAGACAGGGTGTGCGAACGTGAACATAATCTGGTGAAGGCAACCCAGCAAGCGGTTGC
Source organism: Vibrio sp. SCSIO 43137 (assembly GCF_028201475.1). NCBI lineage: Bacteria > Pseudomonadati > Pseudomonadota > Gammaproteobacteria > Vibrionales > Vibrionaceae > Vibrio > Vibrio sp. SCSIO 43137. The sequence goes on from NZ_CP116383.1 coordinate 2,917,755, forward strand.
TCTGGTTCAGCAGATCAGTTCAGGACTGCAGCAACGCAGTCAGGAAAATGAACTACTGGCAGGGCAGCAACAAGAACGTATCGACTCTCTGGTCAGCGCGACTCAACAGATGGTTCACTCTATTCGCGAAGTCGCAACCCATGCCCATGACACCTCTTCCCAGACTCAGGAAGCGACTGAAATATCATCAACTGGTCTTGAGCAGGTAACCTCTACCCTTACAACCATCAACCAGCTAAGCAGCGAAATTAACTCTGCAGCGAGTGCGGTAAGCGAGTTGGATCAGAACGCTATTCAGATCAACGAAATGGTTTCAACCATTAATGCCATTTCTGAACAAACTAACCTGCTCGCCCTGAATGCCGCTATTGAAGCAGCCCGTGCTGGCGAGCAAGGGCGTGGCTTTGCTGTCGTTGCTGATGAAGTCCGTACTCTGGCGGGCAGAACTCAACAGGCAACAGTAGAGATCCAGCAGTTGATTGAGTCACTACAATCAAACAGCCAGTGCCTGCTTAAAATGACTCAGCAGACAGTAGAAAATGCCCGGGTAAGTGAACAGATGATGAACTCCGTCAGTCAGGATATCGGTATGATCTCTGATAAGAACCAGTTTATCTCTGACCGCAGTACTGAAATCGCAGCGGCTGCCGAAGAGCAAGGTGTGGTTTCTGACTGTATCGCCAGTGATGTTGAACAGGTTCGTGTTCAGTCTGTTCAGGTTGCCGATATGGTGACTCAGTCCGCCAGCGAAATTGAGCAACTGAATAAGCAAACGGCCGCTCTGGAAGAGCTTATGAAAGGGCTAAAAACTTAACCATACTCTCCCCTGTGCCGGCAGTCATACGCCGGCACAAGTTTCTCCCGGAAACCAAAACTTAACTACTTATCTGTCAGCATAGAATCACGCTGCTATTGATTCGGGACAGATATGAAACTGCTAATACCATTACTTTCACTGCTGTTAATTTGTGGAGTTTCAATCTCTGCTGAAACGGACAACTCAGATAAAATACAGGCTACTCCCGGTTCGCAAAATAAGAATAAAATTGAGAAGCCAGCCAATTCAAAGCCCGAGACAAAAAAAGAAAAGCTAAACAAAATCCTGATATTGAATATGTTGCTTAGGCAGAAAGCTAACTCCGGCAACTAGATAGCTTAACAAATCGCACTCTTTGTTATTTCTGGTCTGGATTTTGCTTTAAATAACTAAGTCAAAAAGATTAGCGTGTTAGACGAGTTTGTATGAATCCTTTGGCGACTAACAGTACAAATGTGATAGCATCGGCGTAAATTCTATGAAAATAATTAATCAGATTATGGAACATGACGATCCCATCCAGAGAAGGCAATTTTTCAGGCTGAGGTATCCAAAAAATGAACGACCAAGAGCTAAGGTTCTGGGTCATGATTACTGGGTCTGTGAAATATCAGAGCAAGGTACCCGGATCCTGTTTACCAACTCACATCCGGTTTCCAGAGGTGTGACTATTTCGGGTACCATTCGTTTTCACGATGGTGAAGAGATCGAGATAAAAGGTAAGGTACTTCGTCTGGAGGATGATTCTGAACTGGTGGCCCAACTGATTAAAGGCCCGGATCTGAAACGCATGACTAAAGAGCAGCTCTATATCCGAAAAAAATATCCCGGTTTTTTTCAATAAGCAAAAAGAGATGGCGCTCGCTAAAGAATCCTGATTGACTCCATATACACAGCCTTCTGACCTATTCAGAAGGCTGTTTTGTTTCTACTGAATTGTAATAACTGTCCCGACCAGACAATTTTTCTTCTGACCTGCGCAATATAAATCCCCTTTCTAAGGTCACTTCTAAATATACCCAAGTGACTTCAAGATGCAGGATTCAGAGCTGCATCAAGATGTTCAGTTCAAGGAAGATAACTGTAGGAATGGCCACTCCCTTTCAAAGTTATCTGACACAGAAATGGGCATCTTGATGCGCTCCCGAAGGGCGAGTTATATTGGCTCCTGCTTTGTGTTACTGATTCTTACCGTAGAATGACTATGGCTTCAAATCAGTGCCTTGATCAGAAGCCAATATATTCTCGCTGAATAAGTATCTTGAGGTTACTTGGGTATAATAAAACAAATCCTTTAAATCAGTGTCATATAAATATCACCATTTGTTCATCTCAATCTCATATTGAATGACCAAGCTGACAGCAACTTTTGGGGTTTATGGACAATATTCCGAGGTAAATATGCAGCAAAATGTTAGCCCTTTTCGACTACCAAGAAAAACACCATTCGGCTTAGGGGAGTCTATTGCAGAGTGGGCAACCGGATTAAGCACGCTAGATAAGCTTTATGCCCAGCGTCCGGCAGGATGTGATACCCAAGCATTTCTCCGCTTCACTTTAGAAGTGCTGGGCATTGACTATCAAGTAATGCGCGGATCGCTTAATCAGGTTCCGCAGGAAGGTCCTACTGTTATCGTCGCTAACCACCCCCTTGGCGGAGTAGAAGGTGTTATTCTGGCGGAAATGCTGCTGACTGTACGCAGTGACGTTCAGATACTTGCCAACCATTACCTTAAAACCCTGCCGGAACTGGATGAGCTGTTTATCGGTGTTGATGTTTTTGAAGGAGCCGGAGCCGTGCGTGCCAATATGAAGGCACTCAGGGCAGCAAACAAACATCTGGCTGACGGCGGGCTGCTGCTGATGTTTCCTGCCGGTGAAGTCTCGCAACTGGTTGACAGAAAGCAGGGTAAGTTGGAAGACAAAGAGTGGAGCCGTTCTGTTAGTTCCCTGATCAGAAAAAACAAGGCCGTTACTGTGCCTATGTTTATTAATGGTCAGAACTCTAAACGTTTCTATCTGGCAGAAAAAATCCATCCTATGTTGCGCACCCTGATGCTTGGGCGGGAGCTTCTGAATAAGCATGATCAGCCAATTTCTATTGCTATTGGTGACCAGATTAAATTTAAAGAAGTTAATAAGCTGGATGACAAAAAGCTGGTTAACTACCTCAGGTTAAATACTTATCTGCTTAACTCAACAGCAGAAGAGCAGCTTAGTCAGATATCAGATGGTTCAGGCGAAACCGCCGTTGCTGACGCACTGCCGTTACAGCAGGTGCTGGATGAGATCGATCAACTGGCTGCAGAAGATCAGTTGCTGGTGAGCAATGAATTTGAGGTTTACTGCACCCGCTCTGAAAAGATCCCTGCGGTTATGCATGAAATCGGCCGGCTGAGGGAAAGCAACTTCAGAAAAGTGGGAGAAGGCACCGGTGAAGCGCTTGATCTGGATGACTTTGATAAAACCTATCTGCAATTATTTATCTGGGATCGTAAAAATCAGCGTCTTGTCGGTGCGTACAGGCTTGGCTTGGTAGATAACATAACCGAAACTCAGGGCCTTAACGGTCTCTATTCCACAACCCTGTTCCACTACGACAAACGCTTTATTGATAAGATGAACGGTGGCAAAGCTATTGAAATGGGACGCTCTGTTATTGCAGAAGAGTATCAGCGCAGCATGAGTGCCCTGCTACTGCTCTGGAAAGGTATTGCCACCTATGTTCACCATAATCCGCACTATAGTCACCTATTTGGTCCGGTCAGTATCAGTAATGACTATAGCCACGAAGCAAGACAGCTTCTGGCAGAAACCATGACCCTTCACCACTACGACGCAGAAACCGCTGACTGTGTGAAGGCTTCCAACCCACTGCCAAGCAGAAATACATCATGGAATACCAGCCTGCTGACAGCACTCGGTGATCTTCAGTTACTCTCCCGTGTTATTGCCAGACTGGATAAAGGTAAGGGTGTTCCGGTTTTGCTCAGACAGTATCTGGGACTAAACGGGAAACTGGTCTGTTTTAATGTCGACCCTGCTTTTAACGATGCTCTGGACGGGCTAATTGTGGTTAACCTGAAAAAGGTACCGCGAAAAACTCTGGGGCGCTATATGGGTGCAGAACAAGCAACTGAATACCTGCAAAGCCATGGAGTAGAAAGTTAAGGCTCTTGTTCTGAATAGGAGCTCACTTAGGCAGACATCGAACACAAACACGCGTAAACCCGTCCATGGGGCTCCGCCGCGTCATCCCTGACGCGGAGGGTTTGTTTATCGATATCAGCCTAATGTCAGAGGCAAAATACAAAAAGATTAAGCCCCGAACCAAAATGATTACGGGGCTTCTTTTTTAACCGATTGCTCAATGGCAGACGTTAGTAACTACACAAAATATGCTCAGGCATCAGAACATTGTGAACCGCCTGCTTAAGAAGCTGATTGGCTTTCTCAATATCCGGTGCAAAATATCTGTCTTTATCGTAGAAAGGTACTTCTTCCCTCAGAATTGCCTTAGCTTTCTCAATTCTTTCTGAAGATTTGTTTGGCGAACGGAAATCCAGCCCTTGTGCCGCTGAGAGGTATTCCACCGCCAGAATTCCACGGGTGTTTTCCGACATATCCCTCAGCCTGCGTGCCGCGAAAGTCGCCATAGAGACATGGTCTTCCTGATTGGCCGATGTCGGCAAACTATCAACAGACGCAGGGTGAGCCAGCGTTTTGTTCTCACTGGCCAATGCTGCCGAGGTTACCTGAGCAATCATATAACCAGAGTTCACACCGCCATTATCAACAAGGAATGGCGGTAACTTACTCAGTGCACTGTCAATCAGTAAGGCCATTCGTCTTTCAGACAAACTGCCGATTTCTGCAATGGCAAGAGCCAGATTATCCGCTGCCATGGCAACCGGTTCTGCGTGGAAGTTACCACCAGAAATAATGTCACCATCTTCAGCAAATACCAGCGGGTTATCGGACACCGAGTTCGCTTCAACCCGTAAGATTTCGGCAGCGTTTCGGATCTGTTGCAGACAGGCACCCATCACCTGTGGCTGACAACGCAGTGAATAAGGATCTTGTACCTTTTCACAGTTAACATGGGATTCGCAAATCTCACTGCTATGATCAAGTAGGTGACGGTAGACCGTCGCAGCATCAACCTGACTGCGGTGACCACGAACGCGGTGAATACGTGGGTCAAATGGTCTGCGGCTTCCCAGTGCCGCCTCTACTGACATAGCACCGCAAACCACTGCGGAAGCAAACAGATCCTCCGCTTCAAACAGACCTTCAAGGGCAAATGCCGTTGACGCCTGCGTTCCATTTAGCAGAGCAAGCCCTTCTTTCGGTGCCAGTGTAATTGGCTCAAGACCGGCAATTTTAAGTGCTTCCAGACCGGAAATAATCTTACCGTTGTGGCGTGCATGCCCTTCGCCCAGCAGCACTGTACTCATATGAGCAAGAGGAGCCAGATCGCCGGAGGCACCCACGGATCCCTTTTGCGGAACACATGGGTAGACCTGTGAGTTAACCAGATCCATCAACGCCTGAATCACCTCCAGACGGATACCGGAAAAGCCGCGGGACAGGCTATTGATCTTTAGCACCATCATCAGGCGAACGGTTTCATCGGCCATATATTTGCCGATGCCGGCCGCATGAGAAAGAACAATACTTTTCTGCAGCGTTTCCAGATCGTCGGGGGCTATCTTGGTGTTTGCCAGCAAGCCAAAGCCGGTATTAATACCATATACGGTACGTTCTTCAGCGATCACCTGTTCAACCACCTGAGTACTGGCTTCTATATCGGCAATAGCATCAGGGTTAAGTGACAGATTGACCGGAGCGCGGCTGATACTGCGTAGCTCAGACAAAGACAATTGGCCGGGGTTAAGTTGTAGATTAATCATATTATTCATTTCCTGATACTGACTTAGGCTTTTAATTCATCATTAAGCATTGGCAAATCCAGCCCCTGCTCTTTGGCACACTGTTTAGCGATATCGTAACCGGCATCAGCATGACGCATTACGCCTGTTGCCGGATCGTTATGCAGCACGCGTCCGATACGTTCTGCCGCATCATCGCTGCCATCACAGCAAATAACCATGCCAGAGTGTTGAGAGAAGCCCATTCCCACACCACCACCGTGGTGCAGAGAAACCCAGGTTGCCCCGCCAGCCGTGTTAAGCATGGCATTCAGCAGCGGCCAGTCAGATACGGCATCTGAACCATCCATCATACCTTCCGTTTCACGGTTCGGGCTGGCAACAGAACCTGAATCCAGATGGTCACGCCCGATTACCACCGGCGCTTTCAGTTCGCCATTCTTCACCATCTCGTTAAACGCCAGACCTAAACGGGCACGATCTTTCAGACCCACCCAGCAGATTCGCGCCGGTACGCCCTGAAACTGAATACGCTCACGCGCCATATCCAACCAGTTATGCAGGTGCGGATTATCAGGGATCAGCTCTTTTACTTTCTGATCGGTTTTATAAATATCCTCAGGATCACCGGACAAGGCTGCCCAGCGGAAAGGACCAATACCTTCACAGAACAGAGGACGGATATAAGCGGGAACAAAGCCCGGGAAATCAAAGGCATTTTCGACGCCTTCTTCCAGCGCCATCTGACGGATATTGTTGCCGTAATCCAGCGTTGCTGCGCCACTCTCCTGAAGTGCCAGCATCGCCTTAACCTGTATGGCCATCGACTGTTTAGCCGCTTTCACTACACCCGCTTCATCCGTTAAACGCAGCTCAGCCGCTTTTTCCATGCTCCAGCCTTTTGGCAGGTAGCCGTTTAGTGGATCATGTGCTGATGTCTGATCGGTAACAACGTCCGGAGTAACGCCACGTTCAACCAGTTCAGGGAAAATATCAGCCGCATTGCCAAGCAAACCAACCGAAACAGGAGTCTCTGAGTTCTCAATAATAGCTAGAGCTTCATCCAGTGATGTTGCTTTCTTATCGACATAACCTGTTCTCAGGCGGTAATCGATACGGGATTCATCACACTCTACCGCCAGCATTGAGAAACCCGCCATGGTCGCTGCCAGTGGCTGCGCACCACCCATGCCGCCCAGTCCGCCGGTAAGGATCCAGCGCCCTTTACTCTCTCCGTTAAAGTGCTTTTTAGCCACAGAAACAAAGGTTTCGTAAGTGCCCTGAACAATGCCCTGAGAGCCGATATAGATCCATGAACCGGCCGTCATCTGGCCATACATCATCAGTCCCTGCTTATCCAGCTCGTTAAAGTGCTCCCAGTTTGCCCAGTGAGGAACAAGGTTTGAGTTAGCAATCAGTACTCTTGGTGCATTTTTGTGGGTCGGAAACACCCCGACAGGTTTACCGGACTGAACCAGCAGTGTCTCATCCTCTTCCAACCTTTCCAGCACCTCGACAATTTTGTCGTAACACTGCCAGTTTCTTGCTGCACGACCAATTCCACCGTATACCACCAGCGCATGAGGGTGCTCAGCCACATCAGGGTCAAGGTTGTTCATCAGCATACGTAGTGGCGCTTCAGTCAGCCATGATTTCGCGGTTAGCTCGCTGCCTTTGGCAGCCCGTACAGTACGATTCTCATCAAGACGAGGGTTTGTTTCCGTCATTTCTATGTTCCTTTATTGGTTATTTCCGGGCTCTGTTCTGACCGGCCCGTGTTTTTTGCCAGACTATTCACCTGACAACTTGTTAATTGCCGTTGAATCAGACAGGCTATTGGCAATATCCCAGCACAAACGGGCTGCCAGCCTTGCAGTCTGATTATCGATATCAAATTCGGGGTTATATTCGGCTATATCCGCCAGAACCAACTTCTGGTTTTGCTCAAGAATTTGTTGCAGCAGAGGCGCTATCGCCTCATAGCTGACTCCTCTGGCTGCCGGAGCACTCACTCCGGGAGCTGTCGCTGCCGGGAACACATCCAGATCAATGGTGAGATAAATCAGGTCGCACTGCTGCATAAAGCGGCTCAGACTGAGGCTATGTTGTTCTGTCTTTTGAAAGGTGAGATCGTTATCTTCCACGTACCAGACATTAAGCTTATCTGCCCGGTTAAACAGACTGGCCGTATTAGAAGGCCGGCTTACTCCCAGACAAGCGTAATGAAACGGCCAGTTATTGTTCCGGCAGTACTCAGCAACCTGATAGAAAGGCGTTCCGGAACTTGGAGCAATAGGGTGCTCATCGCTGTTAAAGCTACGCAAGTCAAAATGGGCATCAAAATTAATAATGCCGATAACTGGTGGTTGCTCTTTATCTATCGCGCCAGCTAGCCCCTGAAAAGAGGCCCACGCCACTTCATGGCCGCCTCCCAGAGTGATTACAGGAGCCTGTTTTAGCGCCTTAGTTATTATTCCGGCGCAAGCCTGCTGGCTCTGCTCCAGTTCTTCGTTATCACAAAGACTATTGCCAAGGTCAACTATCTGGCTATTAGTGTGCCAGGCCATATTAGCCAGTGCGGTACGAATAAGATCCGGTGCCTGACGTGCGCCTGTTCTGCCTTTGTTTCTTTTAACTCCGGCATCGCATTCAAATCCCAGCAGGCAGACATCAGCAGAAGTCTGTTTAAGTTCGTCAATATGACAGTGACGGACAATATGGTGAACCCGCTTACCTAACTCACCATCCTCTTTATCGTCACGTCCGCTCCATACAAACGGAGCCTTACGATCACGCATCACACACCTCACCGTTAATCACCCTGCATGCCAGCTTAGACATACCGACCTGATAACTGAGATCCGCAGGATGTTCGATATTCCAGATCGCCAGATCAGCTTCGAAGCCTTGTTTAATCTGTCCTCTGGTTTCCTGAACTCCCAACGCCTGAGCGGCATGAGCAGTCACTCCGCGCAAGGCCTCTTCCGGAGTCAGCCTGAACAGAGTACAGGCCATATTCATCATCAGGCCTAAATCCGTAAAAGGTGAAGTTCCGGGGTTATGATCCGTCGCCAGTGCCATAGGCACGCTGTACTGTCTTAGCAGTTCAATAGGCGGTTTTTGCACTTCATTAAGAAAGTAAAAGGCGCCCGGTAACAGGGTTGCAACGGTACCGGATTCAGCCAGAGCCTGAACTCCTGCTTCATCGAGATATTCAATATGATCAACGGAGAGTGCTCCATACTGAGCCGCCAGTGCACTGCCACCCAGATCACTGAGCTGTTCAGTATGACCTTTGATGGCAAGACCGTGGTTTTCTGCCGCAATAAACACCTGCTCTGTCTGTTGCAAATTAAAGCCGATGCCTTCGCAGAACACATCCACGCTATCAACCAAGCCTTCACCAGCTGCAAGTGGAATCATCTTGTCACAGACATACTCAATGTATTCATCGGCCCTTCCCTGATACTCAGGCGGCAAAGCATGGGCGCCAAGCAGTGTGGTGCTTATCTTGATATCGTTGTTGGCTTCCAGCCGCTTAGCAGCCCTAAGCATCTTCAGCTCTTCCGGCACACTCAGGCCATAACCGGATTTAATCTCAACAGTCGTCACTCCTCCGGCCATCAAAGCGTCAAGCCTTGGCTGAGTCAGATCCACCAGCTGTTCTATCGTTGCATTCCGGGTTGCATTAACCGTAGATAAAATGCCACCACCGCGACGGGCAATTTCCTGATAAGAGTGCCCCTTCAGACGCTGTTCAAACTCTTCAGCACGGTTACCGGCGTAGATAAGGTGGGTATGACAATCAATAAGACCGGGAGTAATCAGCTTGTCGCTGCAATCCAGATGTACATAGGGCTGATCCGCGAAAAAGGTATACAGTGCCGGTTTATCTTCAGATGACTCTGGATCTATGGTTTCGATTCGTCCTTCTGAAATCAGAACCTGCATCGGCTCTGTCACCTGATACCCTTTTGCACCTGGCTGCATGGTCACCAGACGGGCATTTTCCAGTACAAGATTCATACACTCTTCCGTGAACGACTTTATTGTATATACAATTAAAGCAAGTATAGTTCACAGGCAAGAATAGTGTTATGAAAATGTGATCAAAAGTAGAGAATCAGACAAAGCTGACACAGTAGAAACCGCAATCAGCTAAATATTGTGCTAAAGATTTTGGCATCAGGCAGATATCGAAAAACAAACCCTCCGCGCCAAGGATGGCGCGGCGGAGCCCCATGGACGGGTTGACGCGTGTTTGTGTTCGATATTTGCCAAAGTGACGCATATTAAAGAACAGTTATTTAGCTGATAAGCACCTTAGAACTCAGCTGATATTTACTGCCGGGGTGATAGAGTAAAGCCGTGCTGACAAGCTTTTCACTGCTCCATGTACGGCGATTCAGCAACAGACAGGGTTCGCTGTCACTCATTTGCAATGCAGTTCTGATATCGGCTTCAGGCACAATCGCCTCTACCGTATGCTCAATAGCACTTAGCGGACAGTTCTCTGACAAATATTGGTTAGGAGTAATGGAGCTGAAGTCTTGATTTATATAGTCTGGTACGTAGTTAGGGTTAACCCAACGCACTTCCAGTTGCATAGGCACAGAGTCAGCAAAATGGATAATTTCACTGTAATAGACCTGCGTATTGACCATCACACCCAAACGCATAGCAATAGACTCATCTGCGGTTACCTGTTGCTGTTTAATCACCTTGTTCTGGTAACTCTTGCCTCTGGCTTCGACCTCATCAGCGATATTGCGGATATCCAGCAGAGGAGATTCTGCTTTCTTTTCAGGCTGACAAACAAAGGTGCCGCTACGGGGTTTACGAACCAGTTTCCCTTCTGAAACCAGATCACGGATTGCTTTGTTTACCGTCATCCGGCTGACATTAAACTGGCTGGTCAGCTCCAGTTCGGTATTGATTCTGTGGCCAACCGGCCAGAGACCGGACTCAATATTCTGGTTAATGTACTGTTTAATCTGTACATAAAGAGGGCTGTTTGACATAGTTTTGCCGGATTTGACTATACAATTAATCTAATCCTAACCCCTTATCCCCCGCAGGTGCAAGTTCGGCCTGACTTTCTGAGGGCTTAGCAATCGGTACAGCCGATACTAAACCACCGTTAAGCCATCGTTAAACTTATCGTTAAGTTATGCCAGATAATGATCCAGCAGCAGAGCCACAAACAACATCATCAGATGGTAAATTGAGAACTTAAAAGTCTCTATTGCTGACTTATCTTCACTGCGATACTTTAGCTTCCACGCGTGATAGATAAATCCGCCACTCAACACACAAGAGAGGCTCAGATAGATTACCCCACTCATCCCCACCAGCACAGGGAGCAGGCAAACCAGTGACAATAAGATGGTGTAGAGCAGAATACTGGTCTTGGTAAACTCCACTCCGTGGGTAACAGGCAACATAGGAATATCCGCTTTGGCATAATCCTCTCTGCGATGAATCGCCAGCGCCCAGAAGTGTGGAGGTGTCCAGATAAAGATAATCATCACCAGCAGCCATGCATTGCCGTGCAGTTCACCTGTAACCGCTGTCCAGCCCAGCAATGGCGGCATGGCTCCAGCCAGCCCGGCAATAACTATGTTTTGCGGTGTGGCTCTCTTCAGATAAAGGGTATAGACGACGGCATAACCCAATAAACTGACAAGGGTTAACCACGCAGTGAGCGCATTAACGCCCCAGTAAAGAACAACAAAGCCGCAGGCACCAAGCAGGGTGGAGAACAGAAACACTTCGCCGGAGCCTAAGTCACCCGACGGCAGGGGACGCTTATGGGTTCTGACCATAATGGCGTCGATCCTGCGATCAATAAGGTGATTATAAGCCGCTGCGGAACCAGCCATTGCGCCTATTCCTATCAGCCCTAACAAACTCTGTTGAACAGGCAGACTTCCCGGCACCGCCAGACACATTCCCACCACAGCAGTCAGAAGCATAAGAGCGACTACCTTAGGTTTGGTCAGTGTCAGATAAAGGCTCCATCTGGACTGTTCCAGTTCTCGGCTTTGCAGCGCGGACAGGCTTTTACTCATGGGAACCTCCTTTCAGTTCATGTTCAGGCTTCATTTCCTTTTCAGCCCTCAAAGGTATCTGCCGTTTTACCGGCAACAAATAGAGCTGGTAACTGATCCTGACCAGCAAGGCCAGTAACAGTGCTGCGCCAAGGTTGTGTAGTACAGCGACAGGTAACGGCAGATGGAAAACCACATTACTCAAACCAAGGCAAAACTGCACAAGCAATAAAACAGCTAACTGCCGTGACTGAGAAACTAAGCCCTCCCGGTACAACTGCCAGCTAAACAGCAGTAAAACGCAGGCAGAAACAATGGCACCAAACCTGTGGCTGACATGTATGGTCATACGACCGGCGTAATCCAACACACCATACTCATAGTTATCAAACCCCGGCTGATAGAGGGTAAAGGCGGTTCTAAAATCCAGATACTCTGTCCAGTTGCCCTGACAGATTGGCAGGCTGGTACACATAAGGGCGGCGTAGTTGGTTGAGGTCCAGCCGCCAAGAAAGATCTGCGCTACAAGTACCAAGAATGCCAAAACCGTCAACTTTCTGATCATGGAAGAGACTGGTTCTGCCATTTGCTGTAACGAAGCAGACTCTAGTCTGCTGTACATCAGTACTAAAAGTGAAAGCAGGGCAAAACCACCAAACAGGTGCGCTAAAACCACCAGCGGCATCAACTTCATGGTCACCGTCCACATACCCAGCAACGCCTGCCCGATAACCAGAATAGAAAGCGCCAGCGGCAAGCCTTTCGGCTGAGAGCCGGATCTGACGGCGAAGAATGTAATGGCAAACACCAGCAGGCCAAGGGTTCCGGCAAAGTAACGGTGGATCATCTCTATCCACGCTTTATCCTGCTCTATTACCTGTCCCGGAAAAAGCTCTCCCGCTTTTAACTTCTCTTCCTGACTATCAGGTACCGTTAGCTGTCCATAACAACCCGGCCAGTCAGGGCAACCAAGGCCTGCATCGGACAAACGGGTGTAAACACCCAATACAATGACACATAAGGTCAGCACTATGGCGGTTTTGGTTAGTCTGACAAGTATGGCGTCCGTTACCATATTCTTCCCCTTAACCTACCCTTGAGAGCTTAAGCAGTTTGCGAAAATCAAACAGAATATCCTTACTCTGTTTTATCAACTCTTGTTGAGAAACGGCCGGAAAGCGCATCACCATTTGTCCCAGAGGATCTACCAGCACAATATCCGCCAGCTTAAAATAGTTGGCAAAGTCCGGATTAACCTCAATAGCGATAAAGCCTTTGGTTATATTCTGTGGAAGGCTGCCCTCTGCGACATACAATACAGGCGTAACCCTTGGTTGATACTTACCTAAAGCCAGATAGCTCTGCATCAGCAGATGCAGTTGTTCACGACAGAGGGAGTCACACTGCTGCGGAACCAGATAGCCCAAATGCCAGCTCTTCTCCCCTTGCGGCTCAATACCTAACATACTGTAGGTCAGCTTAGGCTCAATAAGCTCTCCTCTGTTAGTGACTCCCGGCTGATACCAGTTCTGAGTCAGAATCAGCTTGGCTGCAATAGCCGGAATAGCAAAAAGCAGCACCAGAGAAATAAGCAATAATCTGCCACGGCTTTGATCGGATAGCTGACGTGAAGATATATCATGACTCATAGCATCTCCTTTTTTATTTTCTGATAACCACTTATAGCAACCTTGAGCATGATCATTGCCCAGACCATTGCCATTACAAACCACTGCAGGGCGTAACCGAAATGCTTGGAAGAAGGCATTGGCAACGGCTTCCACGGCTGAGGAAGAGGCCAGTTTTCTAGCTTGTCCGGCTGGATAGCGAAGGGGGCAAACGGAACATCAAGCAGGGTGTTAAGTTGAGAGAAATTAAGATTTTGTATCCGCACACTCCCTTGTGTTTCGGATGATGGTTCTTTCACCACTTCCGCCATCAAATCAGAACTTAACGGATTAGCTGAGCGGGAATAGACTCGCCCTTCAATTAAACCGGCTGGCAGACGGACAGCTACATCGGGCAACTCTTCCCTTGAAGTTCCGGCTGCAACAAAACCCAGTTCGGCTAATAAATAACGGGTTGGCCCGCTAAGGTTTCCGCCGGATATCTGCATCGGCTGATAAACCAGATAACCCACAGCTCCTGAAAGGGTCTGGTTATCCAGATAAAGCAGCGGCAACTCTGTATCAGCCAGACGAGCCTTCACTTTTAGTCCGGTAATGTCAGCCCTGTTTTCCGGGATGCGCTCAATAGAGAGATAAGGAAGGTTTTCCCGCCCCTGTAACTGTTTTTCCATCAACAGTTTCTCTTCACCTCTGCCAAGCTGCCAGAAGCCAAGGTTGACCAACAGGGTAAATACAACCACAGTTATCAGAGCAATAACGCGATAAGAAGTGATACCCCACATCGCAATCAGAGGAGAGGATATGGTATTCGCCTTTAAACTTGCACTGATACTGCTTATTGTCTTTATCATTTTCAACCTGATTAAGGCCTTAATTTTCATGGTAAAAGAGCCACCCTCTGATGCAAAAGACCGCCCCTCAATGAGTCACTTTCTCGGCCGCCGGGTGATGTTCTCTGCACTTGTCATAATCCTGCTAATTATTGCTCTGCTCACCGGCTGGATAGAACCTAACCCCACGCCTTACTAAATAACTGTTTCTGAATATGCGTCACTTTGGCAAAATCTGAAGCACAATTAACAACCATTATTTAGTCCGGCTTAAAACACATTTGTTAAAGCACATTCGTTAAAGAACATAGACAAACACAAACAGACAGAGCCAGACCACATCAACAAAGTGCCAATACCAACTTCCCGCCTGAAAAGCGAAGTGATTAGCCGGAGTGAAATGGTCATGGGCAATTCTGGCCAGCAACACAATCAGGAAGATGGTTCCCAGCAAAACATGCATTCCGTGAAAGCCGGTAAGCATAAAAAAGGTGTTGCCGTAGATTCCTGATTGCAGGGTGAGATTCAGCTCCTGATAAGCGTGGATATACTCTTCCGCCTGATAAAACAGAAACAGCGCCGCCAGAACAATGGTAATCTCTAGCCAGACAATAAGCGCCATGCGCCTGTCTTTCTCAAGACTGGTGTGGGCAAAATGCAGGGTAATAGAAGAAGTCAGCAGAATAATGGTGTTTATCAGCGGAATACCCTGCCACGGCATCGCCGTCACCGACTCACCGGCCGGAGTGGTGGTCAGCGGCCAGATGGCCTCAAAGGCAGGCCAGAGCACTTGGTGCGTCATGGCGTTATTATCTGCCCCACCCAGCCAGGGCACTGAGATCATACGGGCATAAAACAGAGCTCCGAAAAAGGCGCCGAAGAACATCACCTCAGAGAAAATAAACCAGCTCATCCCCTGCTTAAACGAACGATCAATCTGATCAGAATAGAGTCCGGAAAGAGACTCCATCACCACGCTGCGAAACCAGCCGGCAAACATATACAGAAGAACCAGAAATCCGATGGCCAGAATCCATTTACCCAGTACACTGCCGGCACCTCCTGCTTCAAGGTTCTGCACCGTTACACCTGCGCCAAGGGCAATCAGAAACAGCGCTACAGCACCGACAATAGGCCAACTACTCTGGGCAGGAACATAATAGGATGCATGTTTTGAATGTGAGGATTTGCTGCTCATTCTGCTCTCCTTGATGTTTTACCATCGGTAATTAGCACGGCCATATTTCCGGAGCTGGTCTTGGCCGTTTCAGTAATATCAAACAGGGTGTATGACAAAGTAAGGGTGTGGATGGAATCTGGTATATCCGGCTCTATATAGAAAACCAGCCCCAACTCAGCACTCTCTCCCGCTTTAAGTGTCTGCTGATTGAAACAGAAACACTCCATCTTATTAAAGTAGCCAGCCCCCAGCCCCGGTGACACAGAGGGTACGGCCTGCCCCACCAGCTCTCTTTGTGACAAGTTAGTCGCCTTATAGGACGTCTGTACCACCTGACCGGGGTGAACCTGCATAACACTTTTTTCGGGTTCCAGTTGCCAGCTCATTCCCGGCGGAATATGAGACATCAGCTCCACCTTTATGCTGCGGGAGCTGTCAGGAATCATGGTGGCAGGCTGAATCGCAGCAACGGTATTGGTTTTGCCGTTAATCCCCAGAACATCACACATCACGTCATAAAGGGGAACTAAGGCAAAACCGAAGCCAAACATGGCAAGGGTAGCTGCCAGTAATTTCAGGGTCAGTTTTCTGTTGGCCTGCTGCTGAGTATCCATAGCCATTACTCAACTTTAGGTGGCTGCTCAAAAGTATGATGAGGTGCGGGACTTGGTACCGTCCACTCAAGGCCTTCAGCTCGCGGCCAAGGCTTAGCCTGTGCTTTTTCACCACCACGTATGCACTTCACCACCACCCAGAGGAACAACAGTTGAGAAATACCAAAGGCAAAACCACCTATAGAGACGATCTGATTTACATCAGCAAATTGAATGGCGTAATCAGGGATTCGCCTTGGCATGCCTGCCAGTCCTAAAAAGTGCATGGGGAAGAATAGAATATTGACCGAGATAACCGAGGTCCAGAAGTGCCACAGACTTAAGCGCTGATCGTACATATGCCCGGTCCACTTCGGCAGCCAGTAATAAGCCGCCGCCATAATGGAGAACACGGCACCGGAGACCAGTACATAATGGAAATGCGCCACAACAAAGTAGGTATCATGATACTGGAAGTCAGCCGGCACAATCGCCAGCATCAGCCCGGAAAAGCCGCCGATAGTGAACAGCACAATAAAGGCAATGGCAAACAACATCGGGGTTTCAAAAGTCAGTGCACCACGCCACATGGTCGCTACCCAGTTAAACACCTTCACGCCTGTCGGCACCGAGATCAACATGGTGCAGTACATAAAGAACAGCTCGGCAAACACCGGCATGCCCGTTGTGAACATATGGTGTGCCCAGACCAGAAATGACAACAGAGCGATACTTACTGTGGCATAAACCATAGAGTGGTAACCAAACAGTTTTTTACCGGAAAAAGCAGGAACAATCGCTGAAATAATACCGAAGGACGGTAAAATCATGATGTACACTTCCGGGTGACCAAAGAACCAGAAAATATGCTGGAACAGCACAGGATCACCGCCACCGGCAGCATCAAAAAAGCTGGTGCCGAAGTACTTATCCGTCAGAACCATGGTTACCGCTCCGGCCAGAACAGGCATCACCGCGATAAGTAAGAACGCCGTGATTAGCCATGTCCAGACAAACATAGGCATTTTCATCAGTGTCATGCCGGGAGCACGCATATTAAAGATGGTTACAATAACGTTGATCGCGCCCATAATGGAGCTGATACCCATAATATGCACCGAGAAAACAAACAGTGCCGTACTGTCAGGGCCATAAGTGGTGGATAGCGGAGCATAGAAAGTCCAGCCAAAGTTTGGCCCGCCACCTTCAGTGAAAAGTGAAGCCAGCAGAATAAGAAAGGCAAATGGCAGGATCCAGAAGCTAAGGTTATTCATTCTCGGCAGCGCCATATCCGGCGCACCAATCATCATAGGGATCATCCAGTTTGCCAGACCGGTAAAGGCAGGCATCACGGCACCAAATACCATCACCAGCCCGTGAACTGTCGTCATCTGATTAAAGAACTCAGGATCAACCAGCTGTAATCCCGGCTGAAACAGTTCAGCCCTGATGATCAAGGCCATGGCACCGCCGGTAAAGAACATGGCAAGGCTGAACAGCAGATAGAGAGTACCTATATCTTTGTGGTTGGTAGAGTATACCCAGCGCGCCCAGCCTTTCGCCGGTTCATGGCCTGCATGGGCAACACCGGCTGCCGCGACGGATTCAGCATCAGCGCTGGATCGTTTCTCTCGGTTCTCTATGGAAGGCTTCATTTCACTTCCTCCGCACTTTTGCTCTCATTTTTTGTGCTCTCACTCGATGCGTTCTTAAATGCATTGATATCTGAGGCCTGAATCGCATCACCGGTATCATTTCCCCAGGCATTACGCTGGAAGGTCACTACCGCAGCCAGCTCTTTGTCCGTTAATTGATTGGCGAATGCCTGCATAGCCGTTCCTGAACGACCATTAACCACGATATCCATATGCTGTGAAGGCTCACCCGTTGCAACAGGGCTTCCCTTAATAGCCGGGAAAACACTCGGAACTCCTAAACCATTGGCCTGATGACAAACTGCACAGCGTTCCTGATAAATGCTCTCACCAATAGCCATCAACTCTTCAAGGGAAAGGGAGCTCTCCAGAGCTTTAGCCGCTTCGGCTTTTGCCAGTTCCAGTTGCTGTTTCTTGTCCTGCAGCCACTTGCTGTAATCCTTCTCTTCCATTGCGTGAACCACTATCGGCATAAATCCGTGTGCACGGCCACACAACTCGGCACACTGACCACGGTAGACCCCCGGTTTATCTATTTTTGTCCAGGCTTCATTAATAAAACCAGGAATGGTGTCTTTTTTGACGGCGAAGTCAGGAACCCACCAAGAGTGAATAACATCGTCAGAGGTAAGCAGAAAACGGATCTTTTTATTGATTGGCACCACCAGAGGGTTATCCACCTCAAGCAAATAATGGGCGCCTTTTTCCTCCAGACCGTCGATCTGTTTAGATGAGGTCGACATCAGGCTGAAAAATTCAATATCCTGCTCAAAGTAACTGTAATGCCACTTCCATTGAGAACCGGTCACTTTGATCGTGATATCGGATTCACTGGTGTCTTCCATAGCCAGAAGCGTACTGGTAGCCGGAATAGCCATACCGATAAGAATTAATACCGGTATCACGGTCCAGATAATTTCGACCTTGGTGCTTTCATGGAAATCGGCAGCGACTGCACCTTTGGATTTACGGTGCTGAAAAATGGCATAAAACATAACACCAAACACCACCAGAGCAATGGCGCAGCAGATATAGAATATAAGCATGTGCAGCTCATAAACCTTGCCGCTAATCTCAGTTACCCCTTTGGTCAGGTTTAATGCTGTCTCAGCACTGACATAAGGTGTATTAAGAAAACAGATAATGCTGATAACAATAAGTCGGATAGAGGGTATTCGATGCACGCAATCTCTCCCTGGCTTTAGCCTGTAATCCCTTAACCGGACTGATTACTCCCGCAGGTAACCATCAATGCCGGCTTACTACTGCTGCAAGATGTTGCATTAATGTTAATAAAGGCTAGTTAGAGATCGAAATTTGTTCAAGAAATCGGCTAAAAATCTCTTTTCCGTTAGTAGAGATCACAGAGAAATGCAACTGAGTATTTTGTAATTCACTGCCCAGTGTATGGGGAGATATGCTATGGCAGAAATGCAAAAAGCCCGCTTAAAAAAGCGGGCTTTAGGTGTTTGGTGCAGATGGGGAGACTTGAACTCCCACGGCCGTTAAGCCACTAGCACCTGAAGCTAGCGTGTCTACCAATTCCACCACATCTGCGTAGGCGGTTATAATCCTCTTTGTTGCCTGTCAGATAAATATGAAATCATAGGAAACGTGATCTGACGCTGATTTTATCCCGCTAAATGTCTAAAAAAGTAGCGAATTCTTAAGAGGATAGCGAAAACCGCCTCTCTAAACAGCAGTTTATCAATCATCAACAAAGCGGGGCTGGTTTATCAAACAGAAAGCCCTGCGCATAATCCACGCCCAGTTGTTTAGCCATATCCAGTTGCTGCTGCTCTTCAATGCCTTCTGCCAGTACCTTTCCGCCATATTGGTGAACGGCCTGAATAACACTCTTAATATCCTGCACCAGACGGGAATCCACCGTAAGGCGGCTGACGATTTTAATGCAGAGTTTCACCACTTCCGGCTGAACCGTATCAATCAACTCCAGATCAAAAAAACCACAACCGACATCATCCAGCCAAATCTGATAGCCAAGCACCCTCAACTGGTTCATCTTCTCTTTTACCGGCTGCCAATCATTAACAGGCAAGTGCTCCGTTAACTCAAGCTTTACACGGGACGGAGAACTGAAATCATTCA
Source organism: Vibrio sp. SCSIO 43137 (assembly GCF_028201475.1). Taxonomy (NCBI): domain Bacteria; kingdom Pseudomonadati; phylum Pseudomonadota; class Gammaproteobacteria; order Vibrionales; family Vibrionaceae; genus Vibrio; species Vibrio sp. SCSIO 43137. Next base: position 2,937,509 of record NZ_CP116383.1, read on the forward strand.
GAACTTGCCACACTCTGGTATCAAACAGCATTTTCGGCGAGATATTAACGGTAAAGAAAGCCGGACTATCTATACCGGCAATGGTATCAAGATGGCTACTCAGGCTTGCGATTTCCAGCTTATGCGTGAGTTTATATTTATCCGCAGTAGCAAAAAGCTGATCGGCACGATGCAAACTGGTATCCAACGGCCCTCTAACTAAAGCCTCATAACCGGCTACACCTTGATTCTGAATATCCTGTATCGATTGAAAATAGGAGAGAAGCCCGCCCTGCTCTATTAACTGCTGTAACGCTATCTCATCAGAAGCGGTTGTCGTTTTATCTAAAGCCACGGTGGCACCTTGAGTTTCCATGGTTAACACACTGTTTTGATTATCCCTGTCGAAGCACATAAATGCCTCCATTTAATTGACGTTGAACTCATTTCCTAACCTTCAAGTAAAGCCCGGCCATAACCGCTTTCTGCTGAGATGGTTAATAATGACAACAGACAGGCGCAGGTAAAACATACCTGTGATTAATCAGACAGGTTCAACACTAAATTTATTTCAAAATGGAGTTGGTAACTTTGTTTTTCAACAGTTGGCAACATTAAACACTCTATATAAACAGAATTAGCTCAGGGAGTAATCCAACACAATAATATCTTCCAGCAAGGGGCGGAACACCTCTTTTAGCGCCGCATGTTCTTTATGGGGAAGATAGTTCTGCCGTCCCGCTTCATCGGCAAAAGTCATCACAACAGAGTGAGTGTAACCCTTGTTCTTCCCTTCCGGACTATCATTTATGCCCCATTCCACACTCTCTACACCTTCTACTTTATCTGGCATGGCTTTGAACAAATGAAACAAATTACTTATCTCATTTTCTGATGCATCTGTTTTAAACTTAATCAATAAAATATGTCTGATCATAGTTACCTTTACTCAATTTTAAACGCATTAAACATACTCCGGTAAAGTTATAAAGCAGATAGACTAACTGCTTTTCTTCCACCTTTAAGTAAGATCGTTGGCAACACAATACGAAACTGTACAAGCTATTTATATCAGTAGGTCACTATTGCAACCAACATAAAAAACTCATGTTTACATTCACTTAACCTATTGAATAGTAATGACGTATTTTTTCTATATATGAGAGGTGTGCATATAATTTAGCCATCACATATATTGAGAGCGCATATTCAACGAGTTACTATCATACAAAATTAGTATTTTAACTCTATATAATAATGATAAAGCTTCACTCGTCAGTAGTTACCAAAGCATCAATAACTACATTTCTTCTGTTTCTTGTTTTTACCCTAAACCCTATGGGTATTCGCACATCAGCAGAAAAGCATAATGAAGATCATATCATTCGAATTCTTTCGCCTTACTTCGCTGATTCGGTATCAGAAGAGATCACCGTTTTTTTGATTGATGACGCCTTTCTGGAAAGAACCAAGCAGTACCCAGTCAACTATAGTAACCTGGCCAGATTGCTGAAGGTAATCGGAATTTATAAGCCTGACGCTGTCTTCTTTGATATTCTTCAGCACCAAGAACACTCTGATAAGTTATCTAAGTGGATAAAAAGATTAAAGAAATCAGACTTTCCAGTTTTACTCGCCAGCGCTCCGAATTATGACTCACCTCAACGCCTGAGTGATCCAAACTCCATAAGGCATAAATTATCTCAGGTCTCTCAGTTTTCAGCCGTTATGTGGAGTGACTATCAACATTATTACCCTTTCTCCGTCACGGCCCATGGTAAATCTCACGATACCGTAGCTTCTTCTCTGTATAAGATCTGGTGCGAAAATCACCCTGAACGATGTGCTTACAATCCTGATAACTCCAGCGAATTTTCAGAGAAGTTTTCCGATCCTATGATTGTACAATGGGGAAATCAGTTTAATCCTGATCAAGCCAGCCTTCTCTATATGAATGAGAAATGTGAAGTATCAGATGACAGCCCGTTGCAACAAGTCATCAATATTTTTGTCGGGCTGACTGGACAAGGAATTAGTGACCAAGATGAAATCGATAAGCTTCTACGCGTTCGCTGCCCACCAGTAACCGCGGTTTCGGCAACAGCGCTTATTGACAGCGGTGCCGTAGATTCCGACTTGCTCAGAAAGCTTATCAGCAACAGAACTATTCTGGTTGGCTATGATCTGACTGGTGGTTCAGATTTAGTTACTTCTCCGGTGCACGGCAAAATTGCTGGTGTTTTTATGCACGCAGTCGCTCTGGATAATATCATTCGCTATGGCGACGATTACTGGCATGTTCCACCGGCAACCGGCATTTTTAACCTCAGTATTGCTGATATTCTGGAAATAACCGTTCAGACCATAGTGCTCTTTTTTGTTGTCTGGTATCGCTATACCCATATTGAATCTTCTACTGGACGCAGTAAGACTCCGGACAACAGTCAAATATTATCAGGAGTAAAGCCACTACTGTTGGTCATACTCTTTGTTTTCGCTTCAATACTGGTTTCTCAACTCTCATTTAAAATGGGTATCGCAAACTGGTATGCCCTTCCACTAATTCTGATTCTCGATATTCCGATTTTTCTTTACTACTTGCTCGAATGGCTAAAGCAAAAGTTTGCCATCACCAGAAACCGCATTCTGGACAATGCAAAAGGAAAACTGACATCGGGACTCAAAAGAAAAATTTAGATACGTTGGCTAATAATAACGAGGTAATAATGTTTAATAACAATACTATGTTCATTACAGGGTTGATGCTTGCTACTTTCTCATTCCCTGCCATCTCAGCAGATAACCCGGTACAAATATTGAAGTTCAAACTTGATGAAGTGGAGATCTGCGACAAAGAAGAAAACTGTGACGATGTGGCCAGAAAAACTTTGCCTGACACAAAAACAGAGCCACTTCTGGTTGAAGCTGTAAATGCTGAAAGCGGCTTTCTGATGTTCACTCAGAACGGCATTCAAAAATGGGTTCATCAGACAGAAGTTGAACTCAATGTAAAAGCAATTGCCTCTGTAACATGCACAGCACAAAACCACTCCAGAAAAAGTGACAGCGATGTCTATGCCTCTATGGGACTAGGGGAGTGCAAATAATGAAAAAGGTTGTTGTCGGGCTTATTGCCCTTAGCCTGTCTGGATGTGGAATCCAGTCACTCACTTCATTGGTTCAAAGTACCTACAAAACCTTCGACGGTAAATTTATTGACTCCCAACTGGATAAATCTAAATCAGATGATGCTCAGGTAACAAATGGTGAGGTAGTTCAGCCGGAATTTAGCTCTCTTGTCTCATTACGTGCTGCTGCGGATCAGGAGCTGGTTCGTAACCCATATGTGGAAAAGTATTTAAACAGACTTAAAGATAAGTTAATTGTTCACTGGCCAAAAGAAGTCAATAAGGAGATTAATGTTGTTGTCTCTTCGAAATGGAACTACGGCGCACATGCAACGAACAACACCGTCGTTCTCTCTCAGGGAGTCTTAACTGACGCAGAGTCAGAAGATGAGATTGCGTTTATATTAGCTCACGAACTCTCACATATCTTACTTGAACATAACTCGACTAATGAATACTTTGCCAAACAAAGTGTTCTAGTCGATAAGGCCGCAAACATCGCAATGTTTAGCGCTTCTCTTAGAGACTTTCAAAGCAATAAAGTAGGCAACAAGGTCATTGTAAGATATGAGAGCACCGCAGGAACACGCGATAAAATTGCTGAGGCTTATAAAACTGGTGCGACAATTAACCGGCTTAGTCGTGATGTTATCAGCTCAACCATGAACAGAACTCTGGAAGACGAAGCTGATTTGCTGGGTTTAGATTTGCTGGTTAAAGCGGGATACAGTGCCAGAGTATACCAAACTGTCATGGAGAGAATGCAAAGCAGCGAAACTTTTACCAAAGAACAGCTTGCTGAAAAGAAAAAAGAACTGCAAGGCTTTGTGACTTTGATGAGTGACGGTCAGGAACACCTGAAAGATATGGATTTAGGCTCTCTGGGTTACCTAGCAGCGAATGAAGCCGCTACCCGGCTCATTAATCACCTTTCTGAAAGACATCAGTCTCCTGAGGAGCGTAGTGAAGATCTAATGCACTATGTAAAACGAGAGTACAGAAAGGAACGCAGACGTAAACTACAAACAACACAATTTGAAAAGGAGCTTAAAAAAGGCAAGGGGCGTCAGGTTATAGAAAACTACTGGGCTGCCACTGAAGCATTGAAAGCGCTTGAGTTTGGAGATATCAAACAAGCAGAGAAACTGGCCCGCAAGTCTGTCAGTGGCGCGACGTCGAAGGATGCCTATACAAGGCTGGCTTTCTACAAAGTCAGAATGGCACAAAACAACACTTCAAAAGCGATTAAAAACCTAGAGCTGATAAAGAACTGGGACTACGCCTCAATTCAGTCTTTTTCAGTAGCCGCACAGGCATTCAGTATAAACGAGAAATACAAATCTGCTGAGTCTGTACTTAAGCAAGGCGAACAAACTATCGGAACCAGATCGCCGTTTTATCCGGGTTACATAGCCCTGTATAAAAAAATGGGCAAAGAAAAACTGGCTCTGGAGTTCTTTGAAGAGTGTAAAGCCAAGACTAAGGATAGCATTAAAAATCAATGCTTTATATCTTTCGGCCAACCTATACCGCAACCATCAGGTGAGAAGGAAAACTTCTTTCAATCTATTTTTTCGTAACGGATATTCTTAGAAAAATAAACAAAGGCGACAATATCAAATCATTGTCGCCTTTTTAAATTTTTAACTATCAATCCGTTATCGGCTTACTCTACCGTTACCGCTTTAGCCAGGTTACGTGGCTGGTCTACATCGGTACCCTTGATTAGGGCAACGTAGTAAGAGAGTAACTGCATCGGGATGGTGTAATAGATAGGTGCGGTTATTTCACTTACATGAGGCATTGTGATGATCTTCATTGTTTCATCAGCCTCAAAACCAGCTTCAGCATCAGCGAATACATAAAGCAGGCCACCACGGGCACGTACTTCTTCTACGTTCGACTTCAGCTTCTCCAGAAGATCGTTACTTGGTGCAACCACAACCACAGGCATATCAGCATCAATAAGCGCCAGCGGGCCGTGCTTAAGTTCACCAGCAGCATAAGCCTCTGCATGGATGTAAGAGATCTCTTTTAGTTTAAGAGAGGCTTCCATAGCAATTGGGTAATACTCACCACGCCCAAGGAACAGGGTGTGATGCTTGTCTGCAAAGTCTGTCGCCAGCTCCTCGATATCTTTTTCAATAGCGAATGCCGCTTCAAGCTGTTTAGGAAGTAAGTGCAGAGCTTCTACAATCTCTTTCTCTTTCTCTTTGCTAACGCGGCCGTGTTGTTTACCCAATGCCGTCACCAGCATTAACAGGGCAGAAAGCTGAGTAGTAAAAGCTTTGGTAGATGCCACACCAATTTCAACACCGGCACGAGTCATAAAGGCAAAATCCGATTCACGAACCAGTGACGAACCAGCCACGTTACAAATAGTCATTGCCGCCATATAGCCTTTCTCTTTAGCCAGACGAAGAGCAGCAAGGGTATCCGCCGTTTCACCAGACTGAGACAAAGTGATCAGCAAGCTGTTCGGGCGCGTTACAAACTTACGGTAACGGAACTCAGAAGCGATCTCGACGTCACAGCTAACCCCTGCAATATCTTCAAACCAATAGCGGGCAGTCATACCAGCATTGTAAGAAGTACCACAAGCTACTATCTGAACGTGCTCTACTTTACTCAGAATTTCAGTCGCGTTTACACCAATTGCTTCTGTAACTACAGAATCAGCCGTAATACGACCTTCCATAGTGTTAATCAGGGCGGTAGGCTGCTCAAAAATCTCTTTCTGCATAAAGTGACGGTATTTACCTTTATCACCGGCATCATGCTCAGCGTTCGATTCAATAATTTCACGCTCAACTTTATTACCGTCACTATCCAGTACGGTAACCAAACGGCGGGTCACTTCAGCTACATCACCTTCTTCCAGATACATAAAGCGGCGGGTAACGTTCAGTAGCGCCAGTTGGTCAGAAGCAAGGAAGTTTTCACCAACACCAAAGCCAATAACAATCGGGCTGCCTGAACGGGCCACAACCACTCGTTGCGGATCTTTTCGGTCCATAATCACGGTACCGTAAGCACCATCCAGTTGAGCTGCAGCTTTGTGCAGAGCTTCAACCAAAGTCTCTGAAGTGCGGCGTTCCCACTCTACAAGGTGGGCGATTACTTCGGTATCGGTCTGAGATTCAAACAGATAACCACGCTCCTGAAGCACAGCTCTCAGCTCTTCGTGGTTTTCGATAATGCCGTTATGAACAACTGCAATATCACCCGACATATGCGGGTGAGCATTGGTTTCTGAAGGTTCACCGTGTGTTGCCCAGCGGGTATGCGCAATACCAGTACCACCAATAACATCCTGAGCATCTACTGCATCTGCCAGCTCCTGCACCTTACCTAAGCGTCTTACTCTGGTCAGATTACTTTCACTGTCCACAACAGCGACACCAGCTGAATCATATCCGCGATACTCAAGGCGACGCAGCCCCTCTACCAGAATTTCTGCTACATCACGTTGTGCCACTGCACCAACAATTCCACACATAGTTTTTCTCCGTTTAATAATTTTGCTGCCAGCGTAAGCTTGTTACGCTCTACATATTTTTTGCGGTTGCACGAATCACCCGTACACCCTTAGATTCAATTTGCTCTTTCTGGCTGTCGCTTAGCAGTTCATCGGTAACGACGATATCTATCTGCTGCCATGACAACTCCATATTAGGGATTTTTCGGCCAATCTTGTCTGACTCAATCATCACGATCACTTCACGTGACACTTCTGCCATTACCTTGCTAAGACCTAACATCTCATTAAAGGTAGTGGTTCCCCGGCTTAGATCAACACCATCAGCACCGATAAATAGCTGGTCAAAGTCATACGCTCTCAATACAGACTCTGCAACCTGTCCCTGAAACGATTCAGAGCGGATATCCCATGTTCCACCTGTCATCAAAAGGGTTGGTTCGTTTTCAAGTTCACTTAACGCGTTAGCCACATGTAATGAATTAGTCATTACAACCAGCCCCTGTTTCTGATTCAGTTTCGGAATCAGGGCACCGGTTGTACTACCACTATCAATCACGATTCGGTTGTGATCCCGGATAAGTATAGCTGCTGCATTCGCAATATTTATCTTTCGTTGTGAAACTTTTTCAGAAGTTTCTTCACTTACGACCTCTTTCGGCAGGGCAATAGCGCCACCATAACGCCTTAATAACAAGCCGTTAGCCTCTAAAGAAGCAAGATCTTTTCGAATGGTAACTTCAGAAGTATCAAACTGCTGAGAGAGCTCTTCAACGCTTACTTCTCCTAGCTCATTAACCAACTTGTTAATGGTGTGTCTTCTTAACTGAGTATTTCTTTTTGACATAAACTGAAACTTATAAATTTCAAAACGAAAGAATTATATTTTAATTGAAACTTAATTGTCTATTTAATTCGAAGCAAAAATTAAAAAATATGAGATGAAAATTTGTCCTAGAACAATTAAGCACAGTGATCTTGATCAGATTATTTGTTAGAATTCGCGCCCTAAAGAAATTTTATTACATAAATTACTGTTATTTTTTTGCAACTTTTTGCTGATAGATTGACCGAAAAGGCAAACAAATAACAGTATTCGCCGAGCTGACAAGCCATAAGTAGCGAAACGAAGTAAACGATTTCTTGTCTGTTCAGGCTTTACTGGAACAGTTTGTAAGAAAATGATGCCGATTACAGAAATGTTGTCATTTTCTTTCTTATGTTCCCTGACTGAACAACAAACAGAACTTAAAATGTAAATATACTTACCGGAGAGTATCTTCCATGAAAAAGACCAAAATCGTATGTACGATTGGCCCTAAAACTGAATCTGTAGAGAAGCTGAGTGAACTAGTTGACGCTGGTATGAATGTAATGCGTCTTAACTTCTCTCACGGTGACTTTGAAGAGCATGGCACTCGTATTGCTAACTTCCGTAAAGTAATGGAAGAGAAAGGCAAACAACTAGCTATTCTTCTTGATACTAAGGGTCCTGAAATCCGTACAATTAAACTAGAAAACGGCGACGACGTTGATCTGGTTGCTGGTCAGGAATTCACTTTCACTACTGATACATCAGTAGTGGGCAACAAAGAAGTTGTTGCTGTAACTTACGCTGGCTTTGCTAAAGACCTGACTGTTGGTAACACTATCCTTGTTGATGATGGTCTGATTGAAATGGAAGTGACAGCTCTGACTGACACTGAAGTTAAATGTAAAGTTCTTAACAACGGCGCACTAGGCGAAAACAAAGGTGTTAACCTTCCTGGCGTTTCTGTTCAGCTTCCAGCTCTTTCTGAGAAAGACAAAGCTGACCTTAAGTTTGGTTGTGAGCAAGGCGTTGACTTCGTTGCTGCTTCTTTCATCCGTAAAGCAGAAGACGTTAAAGAGATCCGTGAGCTTCTGAACGCTAACGGCGGCGAAAACATCCACATCATCTCTAAGATTGAAAACCAGGAAGGTGTTGATAACTTCGACGAAATTCTTGAGCTTTCTGACGGTATCATGGTTGCTCGTGGTGACCTTGGTGTTGAAATCCCGGCTGAAGAAGTAATCTTCGCTCAGAAAATGATGATCGAGAAGTGTAACCGTGCACGTAAGATGGTTATCACTGCAACTCAGATGCTTGACTCTATGATCAAGAACCCACGTCCAACTCGTGCTGAAGCGGGTGACGTTGCGAACGCGGTAATGGACGGAACTGATGCAGTAATGCTTTCTGGTGAAACTGCAAAAGGTAAATACCCTGTAGAAGCAGTAACTATCATGGCTCAAATCTGTAACCGTACAGATAAAGCTCTGAAAGCTGAGCTAGGTGGTCGTCTGGACAGCCCACGTCTTCGCATCACTGAAGCAGTATGTAAAGGCGCTGTAGACACAGCTGAGAAACTGGCTGCTCCACTTATCGTTGTTGCTACTGAAGGTGGTAAGTCTGCACGTTCTGTACGTAAGTACTTCCCGACTGCAAACATCCTTGCTATGACAACTAACAAGAAAACTGCTGCTCAGCTTGTTCTGACTAAAGGTGTTCGCCCTGTTCTTGTTGACGAGTTCACTAACTCTGACGAGTTCTATGTAAACGGTAAGAAACTTGCTCTGGAAACTGGTCTTGGTAAGAAAGGCGATATCGTAATCATGGTTTCTGGTGCTCTTGTTGCTTCTGGCACTACAAACACAGCTTCTGTACACGTACTGTAATTTACAGTTAATACAGACAGAAAAGAGAGCTCAATGAGCTCTCTTTTTTTATCTGAACCAACTAAATTTAGACTAAGGTCTTAGTCTTAAAGTACCAGTTTTATAAGTAAAAAATCGGGGAATTCCCCGATTTTTTACCATCCAAAAAACTCTTTATGATGGGTATTTAATAATAGCACCATAGGTAAAAAGTAGATGGCGCTAAGCTTGATACCAAGTATCACTAAGCTACCTATGGTAAGCCTCACTAGAGATTGCGTAAACATACTTTGCCTCATAAACCCAGACTGTATGATTTCCTTAATAGAGCACGGAATACCGCGTTTCTTCCTATATGAGTCCACTGGGATTGTTCATAAAACGTACAGTTTACTCATTTATCAGTTTAGCTCAAGCTTTTTCTATTGTTCGACTTTAGTCTAATAGTGCTATTTTTGAGACAGCGTCAACTGAACATTCATAAACCTATCAATAAATACGCAAAAGCCCCCGCTTAAAAAACGAGGGCTTAACACTATTTTTGTTTCGAAGTTTAAATCAGCGGTTATGCTTTAAGTGCTCTTTCGCCACGAACAATACCAACTACACCACTGCGGGCCACTTCAATAACCTCTGTTACATCAGATACAGCGGTAATAAAGGCATCGAGTTTATCACTGGTTCCGGCTAGCTGTATGGTGTACTGAGAAGCGGTCACATCCACTATCTGTCCGCGGAAGATATCCGAAGTACGCTTCACTTCTGCACGGGAGAAACCACTGGCTTTCACCTTCACCATCATAAGCTCACGCTCAATATGATCGTGCTCCGTCACTTCCTGAACTTTGAGCACATCCACCAGCTTATGCAGCTGTTTTTCGATCTGTTCAAGTACCATTACATCACTTTCTGTAGTGATGTTCAGACGTGACAAAGTTTCATCATCTGTTGGGGATACCGTTAGTGATTCAATGTTATAGCCCCGCTGAGAAAACAGCCCTACTACACGCGACAGAGAGCCCGGCTGGTTTTCCAGTAATAGCGAAATAATATGACGTCTCATTATGTTCTCTCCGTTTTGCTAAGCCACATTTTGTCCATACCCTCGCCTTTTATCTGCATCGGATAGACGTGTTCCGTTTCATCCACACTGATATCGATAAACACCAGTTTATCCTTCATATCCAGAGCCCGTTTCAGCTCAGATTCAAGTTCATCGGGAGATGAAATCCGGATACCAACATGGCCGTACGCCTCTGCGATGGCGGCAAAGTCAGGAACAGAGTCCATATATGAGTGGGAGTGGCGTCCCTGATAAATCATATCCTGCCACTGTTTTACCATACCGAGGAAACGGTTATTCAGGTTGATAATCTTCACCGGAATATCATACTGAAGCGCCGTAGAAAGCTCCTGAATGTTCATCTGAATACTGCCGTCACCGGTTACCACTACCACTTCTTCATCTGGCATGGCAAATTTGATACCCATACCGGCAGGAAGGCCGAAGCCCATGGTTCCCAGTCCGCCGGAGTTGATCCAGCGACGCGGTTTATCAAACGGATAGTAAAGTGCAGCAAACATCTGGTGCTGACCAACATCAGAAGCCACATAAGCATCACCATTGGTCAGCTTATACAAAGTTTCAATAACTTGTTGTGGTTTAATCCGCTCTCCGGACGTGTCGTAGCTCAGGCATTTGCGTGCACGCCACTCAGAGATTTCACTCCACCAGCGATCCACTGCCTCTCCATCGTTGCTGTTCTCCTGCTCGTTAAGGATCTTCAGCATGGCATCAAGCACAACATCGGCAGAGCCTACAATCGGCAGGTCTGCACGAATGGTTTTCGAGATTGACGATGGGTCAATATCAATATGCATGATCTTGGCATTAGGACAGTATTTCTCTACGTTGTTGGTTGTCCTGTCATCAAAGCGAACACCGATGCCAAATATCAAATCGGCATTGTGCATCGCCATATTGGCTTCATAAGAGCCATGCATACCCAACATACCTAGTGAGTTTTTATGTGTACCCGGAAATGCGCCTAAGCCCATCAGGGTACTGACAACCGGCAGGTTCAGCTTTTCTGCCAATTGCAAAATTCTGTCATGAGATTCTGATATTACTGCACCGCCACCGATATAAAGTACCGGTTTTTTTGCTTCCAGAAGGGTCTTCAGGCCTTTTTTGATCTGTCCCTTATGTCCGGTGGTAGTCGGATTGTAAGAGCGCATCTTAATCGACTCGGGATACTGATATGGGAACTTAAGCAGTGGGTTAAGCATATCTTTAGGAAGATCCACTACTACCGGGCCGGGACGTCCGGTCGATGCCAGATAGAAGGCTTTTTTCAGAATTTCCGGGATAGTCTGAGGGTCGGTAACAAGAAAGCTGTGTTTAACCACAGGACGGGAGATACCGACCATATCGCATTCCTGAAATGCATCATTACCGATAAGGGTTCCCGGTACCTGTCCCGACAGGACAACCATCGGAGCCGAGTCCATATAAGCGGTAGCAATGCCGGTAATTGCATTGGTTGCACCCGGACCTGACGTTACCAGTACAACACCCGTTTTACCTGTCGCTCTGGCATAACCGTCAGCCATATGAACAGCGGCCTGCTCATGGCGAACCAAAACATGTTCAATATCGCTTTTCTGATGCAGTGCATCGTAAATATCAAGAACTGAGCCACCTGGGTAGCCAAAGATGTGTTCAACGCCTTCGTCGATCAAAGAGCGAACAACCATATCCGCGCCGGATAACATTTCCATCGTTTTTTCTCCTTAATACGACAAATTAAGAACGGCTGAAACCCGATAACCTGCACTCTGGTTTCTCCAAATTGTCGTATCACATAGTTAGGGCTTATTCGTAGCCTAAAAATACCAAAGGTAAAATCGTTCATGCAGGAAGCAGAGACAGGCGATTATTACTTTTAATATATCCATGAATAACGCAAAGCATACCTTTACGTATGAGCTCTAATGTCAGACTTATTGGATTTGAAATCAAGAGGGTGATTAAAAAAACGACCATGTGCTATAGGTTCAATATGTTGCAGTCATATCCTCTGAATTTAGCAACATTAAGAGAACATTTTATATACAAACGCCGGACTGCAGACATTAAAAAAGCCCACCAGCCTTTTATAGCGGTGAGCTTTGTAAGATTCAGACCTAATTATTTTTTGCCAGCAGGCTTATCTGCGTACATCTCTTCAATCTCATCCACATAGCGTTCATGGATCACCTTGCGGCGTAGTTTCTGAGTCGGCGTCAGTTCGCCTTTATCCATAGAGAAGGCTTTAGGAAGAATGGTGATCTTTTTCACCTGCTCAAACTTAGCCAGATCTTTCTGCAACTCAGCAACTCTTTTCTCTAGCATTTCAACGATATGGCTATGTTTAATCAGCTCGAGACGGTCGTGATACTTGATGTTCAGCTCTTTAGCATACTCTTCCAGAGATTCGAAACTAGGAACAATCAGGGCAGACACAAATTTGCGCGTATCGGCAATAACGGCAATCTGCTCTATAAAGTGGTCTTTACCAATGGTGCCTTCTATATGCTGAGGTGCAATATATTTACCACCAGAAGTTTTCATCAGCTCTTTGATACGGTCAGTAATATACAGATTACCGTCGTTATCAAACTCGCCGGCATCACCAGTTTTCAGGAAGCCATGCTCATCAAAGGTCTTGGCTGTCTCTTCCGGCATTTTGTAATAGCCACGCATAACCATAGGACCACGAACAAGGATCTCATTGTTATTACCAATTTTCACTTGTGCGCCCGGCATAGTCATACCGATAGAGTCAGGGGCAAAGACACTGTCATCCCAGCAAGAGACCGTAGCAGTCGTCTCCGTCATACCGTAACCAAGTTTGACATTAATACCGATAGCATGGAAAAAGCGCCCTATGGTCGGGTCAAGCTTTGCACCACCACACGGCATAAAATTAATGTTTCCACCCAGTAACTCACGTAGTTTAGCCAGTACCAGTTTGTCCGCCAGCTTATAGCTCTTTTGAAGCATCATAGAAGGCTTACGCCCCTCTTGCTTACAGGCAGCAAGTTTCGCCCCCATGTTAACTGACCAGGTAAACACCAGCTTACGGTGGAACGGTGCACGGGACACTTTTTCATGAATAGCGGCAAAGATCTTCTCGTAAAAACGGGGAACGGCACACATAACCGTGGGCTTAATGTCAGCCAGTGCTTCTCTGACCTGCATAGTATCCTGCAGATAACAGTTAGTTGCGCCTCTATAGATTACGTAAAATGACCAGGCACGCTCAAACACATGCGACAGAGGCAGGAAGCAGAGAGAGACATCTTCTTCACTTAAACCAAGTCTTTCATCATGGCCTTCTAATTGTGCTGCCATATTGCGGTAATCCAGCATTACCCCTTTAGGCTGCCCGGTGGTTCCCGATGTATAGATCAGGGTAAACAGATCTTCATAGTTGGCTTGTTCAAGACGCTGTTCAAGCTTGGCCTGATGATCCTGAGTCCCTTTCGCGACAAAATCTTTCCATAAAATACCAGCTTCAAAGCCTTTCAGATCGATATCATCAGACATAGCAACGATAACTTGCAGATCATCACATTGGTCAAATATGCTGACGGCGGCATCATATTGAGTCTGCTCACCGACAAACAGCACCTTAACGTCAGCATTTTGCAAAATATAAGCTGATTGGTCCGCTGTATTTGTCGCATAAATCGGCACCGTTATTGCTCTTATCTGCAGAGCAGCGATATCAGCAATAGACCACCGCGGCATATTGTCCGAATAGATACCGATTTTATCTTGTGCTTCGATTCCTTGCGCCAATAAAGCCAGAGACAATTCGTCCAGCTTTTTACCAAATTGCGTCCAGCTGATGTTCTTCCATACACCAGCGACTTTATGACGAAGAGCCGTGTTCTCACCCCGTCTGGCAACCTGTTCTCTAATTTTTTTTACAATGTGAAAATCTAACTTGGCCATTCTTTTTTCCTAGGCTTACACATGTAAGCTATTTTTGTGCGCTCAATATACATTTCAGGAAATAAAAGGCAACTCAGATGGCTCAAGTTCTCAGCTTGATCACGTAATTTACAGTTTGATAAATAGAAGTGTTTTTTTGATTAGTAATAGCTGATTTAAGAACCTTTGCAAAACAGCAAAAAGAAGTCCGTTTTTTGGGCTTCTGTCTGTCACCTCCTGAAAGAAAAAAGCACTGAACTAACAGCGTTGTTCAGTGCTTAAACTGTTTAAATCATTGACTCTAAGTGCGTTAATTTAGTGGTTAGCAGGCTGCCACAATTTCACCACAGATAACCATAAGCTGGTCCCTCATCCAGACATGACCTTTGTCTTTTTCACTTGAATCATGCCAGCTCAGATACCCTTTTATCGCTTTCTGTTTCACCGGTAACTCAAGTACTTTAATCTGATTGCGATCAGCCATACTTTCTACCAGCCAGCGGGGAGCAATAGTAATCAACTCAGACTGGCTGACCACATAAAGAACATTACTCAGGCTGGTGCCTTTATAAGCAGCGACACAGTCGACGTCTTTATAGGCTTGCTCAGCATAGTGGCTTAAGCCGTTTTTCTTGGACAATTTGGCATGTTTCTCACTGAGCAACTCACCTTCTGAAATAGTATTGCCAATTCTTGGATGAGATTTCGATGCCACAACCGCAAGTTCATCACTAAAAAGTTCGGTACTTGAAAATCCGGGTTCATCAAACCGGTCGTAATCAATAACGAAATCCACTTCCTGATAACGTAGCTTATCTGAAAGACGGCTATCACATTCTGCATCCATATGTAATTGAACGCTTGGTGCAATATCAGCGATACCGGACAAGATCTTAGGTGCAAAACGCACATCACATGGGCTACAGACTGTCAGTCGGTAAGTCCGGGTTGAGCTCTCAGGGGAAAAGACTGAACAAGGAAGCTCATTACGAACCAGTTGCAGAGCCTGACGTATCGGGTTGAACAGTTGTCTGGCGCGCTGAGTAGGTTGAATCCCCCGCCCCTGACGGATAAATAGTTCATCGTTAAACATCACTTTGAGTCTTGCAACGGCATTACTGACCGCCGGCTGTGACATACCAAGATTATGAGCTGCACGGGTAATATTCTGCTCCTGCATTACAGCATCAAAAACCGTCAACAGGTTTAAATCTACTCCACGCAGTGTTGACTCCATTCGATAGCTACCAGCCATAGCACTGACTTCATTTTTATTAATCATCGATATGCCTCGTATCGTCTCAATTAATTCTGTTTAGTTATAATGACATTTGTTATCACAAATCAGGTGTATGAAAAACAATAAGCTACTGCGGTAATATCACTTTTTCATAACTCTCTGATCACCATTGAACATAAAGACTATCTATCATTAGACAAACATAAATCAATAAGCTTTAGATATAATTATCAGAGCCAACCAAAGATGACACCATAAGTGTCACCTTTCAACTAGTTAACTGCATTCTAACCTAAAGATTAGCTTTACACTCAATCCAGAGAAGAGCTTCTTTACACCATATTTATAACTATTGTAAATATATTTTGACAATATAATTAGAAAGAAAAATATAGTAACAATGTCACCAAGCCTAAAGGCATTATTTTTATATTCGACAAATCAATTATAAAAAGTTCATATTATTAATCATATTTATAAATTCTAAGCCGAACTAATTACATCAGGATATTCGTATATTTACATGCGGAAGGATTATTAGAGTAAACAACCCAGTTCTTCAAACAGATAGTTTTTAAACTGTATGCATCTTTCAGGCATAGGGTTACGGGGACGGTAATAAATATAGATATCAAAGCTGGCACACTGATAGTCAGTCATCACATTGATTAGTTCACCAGACTCAATGCTCTCTTCCACAACGGACTGCGGCAGATAGGCAATTCCGGCTCCCTGAATCGCTAAGTCTCTCAGCATTTCACTGTTATCACATTCAAGGGCATCTTTTATATCCACCACGACAGAGCGCTCGCCTTGCCGGAAATACCAGCGATTCCCTCCCAGCAAGGTTCTGGCATACAGGCAGCGGTGATTTTTCAATTCTTCAGGTGATTCAGGCGAAGCAACTCTTTTCAGATAACTGGGTGAAGCGCAGAGAAACAGCGGTTCGCTAAGGAGTTTTTTACGGATGAGCAATGAGTCCTGTGCTTTCTCCCCGACATAACTTGCCTGCGCCCGGAAGGCAAAATCTGTCTTCAGGGGGTCGAACTCACCGGCCTCTATAAAAAGCTTAAAATCTACTTTCGGATGAGAGCCCATATAAGCAGAAATTATAGAGGTCAGGTATTGGCGGGCAAACAGCGGAGTTGAAGAGATACGGATCTCACCCTGCAGCTCCTCAGCCATGTTTTTTACATCTTCTATCAGGGTATCGATCTGAGGGATCATGGAAGAGAAGCGCTGATAGAGTAACTGGCCGGCCTGAGTTACCGCAAACTGCCGGGTGCTTCTTTTGATTAACTCGACATTCAGCAGCTCTTCAAGCTCCTTTACCCAGCGGCTGCCAGCCGCCGGAGATATTCCCTGCTGACTTGCCGCCTGCCGGAAGGAACCGCAATCAACCACAGCGCAGAAAAAAACCATTTTATCCACTACTGGTTGTCTGCTGTTCAGGCCGCCTTTACTCATCGGCTGCTAACCAAGCCTTTTTCCAGCGCTATCATCACCAGTGCAGCCGTTGAGCTTGCTCCCAGCTTCTTTTTTATTCTGAGACGATGAGTTTCAACGGTTCTGACACTGATACACAAGTTATCAGCTATCTCTTTATTGCCGGCTCCGCTGACAATAGCCTGCAACACATCCAGCTCTCTTTTTGTCAGGGTGTCATCTTTAGCTTCCGGCTTTTCATTGATCTGCTCCAGCAATTTGTCTGATGCCTGCGGGCTTAAATAGGAGTGCCCCTGAGCCACCTGATTGATGGCGACAACCAGATCATCAGAACCAACATCTTTAAGCACATAACCTTTTGCACCGGATTTTATCGACCGGACGACATACTCTTTAGTGTCATGCATAGAGAGCATAATCACTGACGTTTCCGTTCGCTCTTTCTGTAGTGTTTCAAGTACCTCTATACCGTTCATATCCGGCATATTGATATCCAGTAACAACACATCCGGATTCAGCTCTCTTGTGGCTTTTAATGCATCATTCCCGCTACCGACACAAGCCAGAATGGTCAGGTTTTCCTCGCTCTCAAGCCTTGATTTCAGGCCATCCTGCATCATTCTGTGGTCGTCAGCTAACACTAACTTAATCATAAAAACTCCATTCTTAAGCTGACCCGCACTTCAGTGCCCTGCCCTGCTTCACTTGTCACTAAAAACTCTCCGCCTAATGCCTGAATTCTTTCCCGCATATTTTCCACGCCCATATGTTCCAACGTACTGGTTTTATTTATTGTCTGTGTCAGCTTTCTTTCTGAGAAGCCTTTACCGTCATCACTAACCGTAAGAAGTAACTGCTTACCCTCTTTCTGAAGAATAACATCCACGCCCTGAGCATCCGCATGCTTCTCTACATTATGCAGAGACTCCTGAACCACACGATATAATGTTGTTTCCACTTCGGGACGCATCTTTAGATCATCAATATCATGTTCAAATATCAGTTCAAGATCGGTGCGGTTTCTCAGTTCATTTACATAAGCTTCAATACCGGCAACTAGACCGAGATCATCCAGTTGAGGAGGACGGAGATCGCGGGAGATCCGCCTCAACTCAACAATCGCCAGCTTCATCGCCTGACGGCTGGCCTGAAGTTCATTGTCTTTTTTATCCGGATTTTTCTCCCGGTTAACGTTATCTAACCGATACTTGGCCGCTACCAGTAACTGGTTAACACCGTCATGCAGTTCTCTGGATACTCGTTTTCTTTCATTTTCCTGAGAATCAATAATCTGCTGATTAAGTAAGCTTAACTGCTCATTGGCCAGTTTACGCACATTCAGGTTAAGGGAAGCCCCTAAGGCTGCTATCAGGGTAACGGCAATAAACACCACCACAAATAGTACTGCGGTACTCTTGCCTATATTCATATCAAAGCCATGTTGCATATGGGCAACCTGACTCTCTACATCATCCAGATAGACACCGGTTCCTACCATCCACTGCCATTTATCCAGTGAAACAGCGTAACTTAACTTAGGTAATGGTTCCTGTTTTGATGGCTTATGCCATAGGTAGTCAACAAAACCTCCGCCTTGTTTTGCAACATAGATCAATTCCTGAAGAAGTTTTTTGCCCTGAACATCTTCCACCTGCCACCAATTTTTGCCAATGCGGTCTTTTTGGTAAGGAAGTACCAATGAGATGCCTTCCCAGGTATAAGCAAAAAAGTAGCCGTCACTGCCGTATGTTAACTGGCTAAGCTTCTCCATAACGATTTTCTTTGCTTCTTCCTCAGGTAGAGTATCGCTAAGGTAATAAGGTTCAATACTTTTTACTGCCAGTTCAACATACTGTTTTAGCTCTTGTTTTTTTGAGCTCATTATATTATTCCGGGTCAGGGTAACCTCATCTTCAACCAGGTTCTTAGCCTGACTGAACAGAAGCGTAGCAACAATCGTCACCACCAAAACCAGCGGAACAATAGAGAGTAAAATGATATTAATTGATAACTTTCTATAATTAATAAATGCCACTTTTTTAATCAATCCCGCTTATTAAATATACGTAGTTTTACTGAATGAACTTCAATAGCAAACGCAAAAATACGTATAAAATTTGCGCAATTCCCCCAATAGTTATGTCGCGATTTCCATTTTAAACTTAGCCCAAATGTAACATCGCATTAACAATCTTAACAATTATTACTACCGCACGTTTACATTTGTTACTAATGAGACAAGGACCTCTTCCCTACAAGGAGATCGAAATGAGCTTCAAAAAAGTTATTCTAGCAACAGCGATTGCCGCTGCAACATCTGGTTTTACCGTAAGTGCGAACGCAGCCGGCAAAGTTTTACTGAAAACACCTGTTGCCTTTGGTACTCACCTGCCGGCACTGGGTACGCCTATTAAATGGTATGCCGACCACATTACTGCCACTTCCGGTGGTACTATTAAGATGAAAATCTATGAACCGGGTAAACTGGTAAATCCTGCAGAGATCCTCGATGCAGTATCTTCAGGTAAAGTTAACTCTGGTTATGCCACTGCCGGTTACTGGCAAGGTAAACTTCCTGCTTCAGCTCTTTTCTCTGCGGTTCCTTTTGGTCCTGAAGCTGGTGAGTACATGGCTTGGCTCTACTTCGGTAATGGTCTGAAACTCTATCAGGAGATGTACGATCAGGGCGGTTACAACGTAAAAGTACTTCCTTGTGCCATCATCTCTCCTGAAACTTCCGGCTGGTTTAAAAAGCCAATCGAAAAGCCGGAAGATCTTAAAGGTCTTAATATGCGCTTCTTTGGTTTAGGCGCGTCTGTAATGGAAAAACTCGGCGTCGGTACTGTTCAGCTACCGGGCGGTGAGATCTTCGGAGCCCTTGAAAAAGGCGCTATTGACGCCTCTGAATTCTCCCAGCCGGCTATCGACCAGCGTCTGGGCTTCCACAAGATTGTTAAGTACAACTACTTCCCGGGCTGGCACCAGCAGTCAACGGTATTTGAACTTCTGATCAATAAAGATACCTGGAAGAAGATGGATGACGCTCAGCAGTCTGCTATTGAAACCACCTGTATGGCGACCATGACTTACTCAATCGCAGAAGGTGAAGCAATGCAGTTCGGAGCAATGCAGAAAGCGAAAGAGAATGGTGTTGAGATCCGCTACTGGAACGAAGAGATGCTGACTCTGTTCGAAAACACCTGGCTGGAAGTGGTTGATGAGAAGAAAAAATCTGACCCATTCTTCGATAAAGTCTGGAAAGACCTGAGCGAGTTCCGCAAAGGCTATGCCCTTTGGGAAGCTAACGCCTTCCTTCCTCGTCCGACACAAAAATAACCCTATATAGCCAGCCTTTATGGCTGGCTGCTTTATTTAGGAGGCCATATGAGTCAGGTTCAATCCCCACCCTCATTGCCGGTATATCTCCATATTGAAAATGGTATTACTGCTATCAGCAGATACCTTGCCTGGACCAATCTGGCTCTGGTTGCGGTCATTATTATTCAGGTCGTGTTGCGCAAAGTGTTCTCTAACGGCCAGATCAGCCTTGAAGAACTGCAATGGCACCTCTACGCAACCGCAGTAATGTTTGGTACTGCCTACGCTCAGGTAACCAATCTTCATGTTCGTGTTGACCTTTTTTATCACAACTTTAGCGAGCGTAAAAAAGCCCTTATCGACTTACTCGGCATCCTGTTTCTGGCTATGCCTTTTGTCATTATCGTTATTCTGCACTCTTACGATTTTGCCTATGAATCTTGGCGGGTAAATGAAAGCTCTTCTTCACCATCAGGGCTGCCTTTCCGCTGGATAATTAAGAGCGTGATTCCTATCAGTTTCAGCCTGCTTTTTGTTTCACTGATAGCGCGGGTTCTGCGCTCTATTGATGTACTTGTTAAAGGAGGTCGACATGGAAACTAATGAGTGGATCGTCATCGCCATGTTCGGCTCGTTTATCCTGCTGCTGTTTACCGGTATTCCTGTTGCTTATGTTCTGGGTGGTATTGGTGTTATTTTTGCTGCAGTCGGTTATTTTGCCGATATCTATCTGGATACTTTTACCGGCCTTGATTACACCAGCTTAGGCCTTGTGGTTAACCGTATTTACAAGATCATGGATAACTGGATTCTGGTTGCCCTGCCCATGTTTATCTTTATGGGTAATATGCTGGATAAGTCCGGTATCGCCGAAAAGCTGATGGGCTCAATGCAGAAGCTGTTTGGTAAAGTTCATGGCGGCTTAGCAATAACGGTTATGGCTATCGGTATTATTCTGGCCGCTTCTACGGGAATTATCGGGGCATCAGTAGTGTTGCTGACGGTAATGTCCCTTCCGACTATGATGCGTCAGGGTTACCACCTGCCTCTAGCACTTGGTACTGTTGCTTCAGCCGGTACTCTGGGGATCCTTCTGCCACCTTCTATTATGCTGGTGATTATGGCCGACCAATTAGGTCTCTCTGTTGGTGACCTGTTTATGGGAGCCATTATCCCCGGTCTGCTACTTGGCTCACTGTATATTCTCTATATTCTGATTGTCGGTAAGCTAAACCCTAATAAAGCGCCGGTGCCTGACGATGTTGAACCTGTAGACTGGAGCATCATCTTTCAGGTGTTTAAGGATATCACCCCGACCGTGCTACTGATTATGGTGGTACTGGGCTCTATCTTTGCCGGTATTGCTACCCCGACGGAAGCCTCAGGTATTGGTGCATTTGGTGCCACACTTCTGGCAGCCTATAACCGCAAACTCAACTTTAAGGTGATCAAAGAGGTTCTGCTGTCGTCGTACGGAACAACAGCTTATATCTTTATGATTTTCCTTGGTGCCTCCTGTTTTGCTCTGGTTCTCCGTGAACTGGGTGGTGACGAGTTAATTGAGTCATTCCTGAGCGGACTGCCATTCGGACCATACGGAATTATTGCCTTTATTCTGCTTATCGTGTTCCTGCTGGGTTTCTTCCTTGACTGGATTGAGATTACCCTGATTGCCTTACCACTACTGGCGCCGGTAATTGCAGGGTTAGGTATTGAAATGGACGGCCATGGTGTTGTTGATAACCCGAGTCTGGTCTGGTTCGTTATGTTGGTTGCAATGGCACTGCAAACCAGTTTCCTGACGCCGCCGGTAGGATTTGCACTCTTCTACCTGAAAGGGGTTTGTCCGGAAGGTGTTGCCCTCAGGGATATATACAAGGGTGTGATGCCGTTTATTATCATCCAGCTAATCGCACTGGTATGTCTGGTTGCATGGCCGCAGTTAGTTCTCTGGTTCCCTAGTGTTGCTTATGGCTAACTATTGAATCTCAGGGCAGTGTTCTAAGTTCAGGATTGTTATGGAAGACAACCTGCTGCAAAGTGTCCCCGCACAAATAGAATCACTGCCCTGACTCTTTTCTGAGTTTTAACTTAACCAGTTTTAGATAACCAGTCCGCCATCAATTTTCAGTACCTGTCCGGTGATAAAACGGCTTTTCTCTGAAGCAAGAAAGGAGACACCATCTGCAATGTCCTGAGCCTGCCCCATTCTTGCCAGTGGCGTTTTATTCTTCATCAGTTCAATCACTTTTTCAGGCAACTCTCTGGTCATTTCTGTCTCGATAAAACCGGGAGCGATTCAGTTCACCCTGATTTTAGCTCCTTTGCGTGGAAACTCTTTTGCCCAGCCTTTGCTCATGGCAATCACGCCTCCTTTACTGGCGGCATAGTTACTCTGGCCTATATTGCCGTCGGTTCCGACAATGGAAGAGATATTGATAATGCTACCCTCACCTGCCTGCAGCATCATAGGCAGGAGCTGTTGGGTGAGCAGGAACACCGCCTTTAAGTTGACATCCAGTACGCAGTCCCAGTCAGATTCCGTCATATCATTTAGCAATGCATCTCTGGTGATGCCGGCATTATTTACCAATACGCTGACAGAGAGATTGTCCGAGTTCAGCTTATTAACCAAAGCTTCGATGGCGGCTTTGTCACAAAGGTCGAGCTGATAAGAGATAAGCTTGTCGCTACTCCACTCAACAGTCGCTATATCGACAGCGACAACGGTAAATCCATCCGCCAATAACTGCTGACTAATCCCTTTACCTATGCCTCGTGCAGCGCCGGTGACCAGTGCAACCTTGTTATTACTCATCGTCTCTCCTTAGATTAAAATCCGTCTGAAAAATATCACTACTCATCTGTATAAGCTGACTGCTGATCTCGGGCTTAAACTCCATAAAAGGAAAGATATCCCGTTCAGGATCAACTCCCGGGGCAACTTCCTCCAGCCATAACTTTCCATTCTTTAATGCAAATACCGCTCTTTCAGTAATATAGAGTACTGGTGTGTGTGAAAGCTCCGCCTGAGCGGCTGAAAAGGTTATCTGCTCAACCTTATTAATAAATTTAATTTGCTTCCCTTCCTGATCAATTTTCAGCTTTTGATCCTGAACGCTGACGGTTAATCCTTTTGCGGTGAAGGTGCCGCAGAAATAGACCTGTTTGGCGTTTTGCGAAATATTGATAAAACCGCCACAACCGGCAATACGCTTACCAAAGCGAGACACATTGATGTCTCCCAGTTGATCACACTGAGCCAGCCCGAGGAAAGCCTGATCAATACCCCCGCCATCGTAAAAATCAAACATCTGATCCTGACTAATAATGGCATCGGGAAAAGAAGAGGCTCCGAAATCTAAACCACTGGCTGGCGAACCACCAACAGCTCCCGGCTCTACGGTCAAGGTAAACTGGTCAATAATTCCTGCCTGCTTAGCCACTTTTGCAATATATTCAGGAGCACCAATACCTAGGTTCAGAACAGCACCTTTTTTTAGTTCCTCTGCTGCGCGACGGGCAATGATAGTTTTGGCATCTAACTTGGCAGGTAAGTTGTCTATTTCTTGGGGTACCTGAGAGCCTCTGCCTACAAAGGCAGGGTTCATTTGGCTGGCAAAGGTCTGCATATGTTCCTCTTGCCGCTCACACACCACCACAGCATCAACAAACAGGCCGGGAATTTTGACTGCATGGGGATCTAACCGCTGATCCTTAATCACCCTTTTCACCTGAACAATCACTTTTCCGCCGCTGTTTTTAGCCGCTTGTGCTGCAGCAAGGCTCTCTACAATCAGACATTCATCTTCCATAGTAATGTTGCCTGATTCGTCCGCCGTTGTGCCCCGCAGGATAGCGACATCAATGGGCAATTTTTTATAGAACAGAAAAGTATCGCCTTCCAGCTCCACTCTTTTTACCCAATCTTCCCGGGTGATTTGATTGATCTTTCCCCCTTCGATACTGGGGTCAACAAAGGTACCTAAACCTACCTTACTCAGGGTTCCGGGTTTTCCGGCAGCGGTATCCCTTAACAGATGTGAAATAATGCCCTGTGGCAGGTTGTAACCTTCAATCTCTCCGGCAACAGCCAGCTTCTGTAACTTAGGAACTAACCCCCAGTGTCCGCCTATGGCTCTTTTTACCAAACCTTTCTGTGCAAGGTGATTAATGGCTTTGCTGTTGCCGTCTCCCTGACCGGCTGCAAAAACTAAGGTCAGATCTTTAGGTGATGCGCTCTCTCTATAGCGCTCACCTATTGCCCGCTCAATGGATTCCGGTACCACCGAGCCAATAAAGCCGCCCAACATAACGGCATCACCATCTTGTATCCATTCTGCCGCCTGTTCAGCGGTTAACTGTTTTAGCACGCGATTTCCTCCCTGTTCTGTTTTCAGAATAGCGATGGAAATGGCTTTTTAAAATTTCATATTTAGAGAAAGACTGTTTTATAAATGAAACAATAGAAGGGAGACGGAGCTAGCCTTGCGTTTATATCAAGGTCTACAGCTTTATTTTTCAGGTCACTTTGCCATAAGGAAAATGCCGATAAACAAACCCTCCGCGCCAGAGATGATGCTGAGGGTTTATATGTGTTTATGTTCTGTGTTTGCCGATGTGGCTTAATATCTAAACTAAAGTTGTTTATGTTTATGAACCAATCCCCAGTCAGCCAGAATTGAGTATGCGGCAGGGATCATAAATAGCACCAGTAAAGTAGAAGCGAAAATACCAAACACAATGGAGATCACCAGCGGCTGAATAACCTGAGCTTGTAAGCTGGTCTCTGTCAGCAGCGGCAACAGACCAGCGGCCGTTGTCATAGAAGTAAGGAAGACCGCCCTAAAGCGCTCCCGACTTGC
The DNA here is from genome assembly GCF_028201475.1 of Vibrio sp. SCSIO 43137. NCBI lineage: Bacteria > Pseudomonadati > Pseudomonadota > Gammaproteobacteria > Vibrionales > Vibrionaceae > Vibrio > Vibrio sp. SCSIO 43137. Next base: position 2,962,620 of record NZ_CP116383.1, read on the forward strand.
TTTAACAACTGAGTCGTAAACACTATCTCCGTCGTCCACATGATGGCGGATATACTGAACCAGAAGAATGGAGTCATTTACCACCACACCGGCCAGTGAAACAAAACCCATCATACTTGGCATACTCAGGGAGTGTCCCAGTAGCAGATGCCCCCAGACAACGCCAATAAAGGCGAGGGGAATGGCCAACATAACCACAAAAGGCTCAAGATAACTGCGGAACTGATAACTGAGAATAACGAAAACGCCGAATAGCCCCAGCATAAAGCCTTTGCTCATGGAAGAGGCGGTTTTAGCCGAGTCCTCTGCCTGTCCTTCAAAGTCAAAACGCAATCCCGGGTATTTTTGCTTAAGTTTGGCTGCCTCTTCCTGCCGGAACTGGCTGATAATAGCAGTAGAGCTTACTTTGGCGTTGTCCGTATCACCATAAACACTTATTGTTCTCAGGCCGTCAATACGCTGTACGCGGACAAAGTTACGCTGAAAGTCCAGCGTTGCTACTGTCCCTAACGGTATCTGATTGCCGTTACTCAGCACGATAGGAAAGTTAGCCAGTTGCTGAATATCACCAGCTTGCTCTTTATCCAGACGAACCTCTACCGAGATATTTTCCACCCCAAGCTGAATTTCATCAGCGGTCTGGCCAAAAAAGGCCGACCGAAGCTGATTAGCTATCATCTGGCCGTTAACGCCATAGGTTTCTGCTCCGGGGCGAAGCTTAATCAGGATCTCTTCCTTACCCAAACGCATATCATCCAGAACACCATAAACGCCATCAAACTCATTCAGATAGTTCTGGATATCGATGGAAGCGGCCTTTAACTCAGTCAAGCTGTCATGGCTGGCTCTGATTTCTATATCCCTGCCACCAGGCCCAAGTGTCGGTTGCTTAAATACCAACGAAACAGGCTCTGCCAGTTCGCCGATATCTGCCCGCCATGCATCAATAAAATCATCGATCACTGTATTACGGATTTCAGCTCCCAGCAGATCCAGCCGTACCGTCGCCAGATGCGGGCCTGACTCACTGGCATCCCGGTTAGCATTAAACTGACTGGTAATATGCTCAACAAGGGTAGCGCCATTCTCAACTTCAGCACTCCACTTTTTATTTAGCCTTTCAGCCGAAGCAACAATATGATCAACTATCTCTTCTGTCTGACTAAGGGAGGCCCCCGGAGGTAAAATAATCCTCGCTTCTGCTATATCACCATCCAGTTCAGGGAAAGGAACAAACTTAACAACACCACCGGCAATCAAGGCAAAGGATGACAACAACAAAGTAAATACTGCACCGAGAAAAGCGTAACGATACTCAACCACTTTCCCTACTGCCACCGTTAGTTTTTCATTGCGGAACTGCTCAAATTTTTCCAGCAGAACCCGCTTAAACTTCATCGGTTCGCGCTCTTTCTTAGCTTTGTGCAGAGAGTGAGAAAGGTGGTTTGGCAAGATTAAAAATGCCTCAATCAGGCTTAGAGACAGAACCAGAATCAACACCTGAGGAACGGCTTTTAAAACAGCGCCCATTTCCCCTTCAAGGAACAGCAGACTGCCAAAAATGCAGACTGTGGTCAGAAAAGATGAAGTGACACCCGGCAGTACTTTCTGCACACCATTAACAACGGCGTCATCGATCTTCTGTCCCCTGTCGAGGTGAGAGGCGATGGATTCTGCTATCACTATGGCATCATCCATCATGATACCTATCGCCATCAGCAAACCAACCAGCGACATAATATTGATGGATAGTCCGAGATTAGCCATCAGAAACAGTCCGCCTAAGAAGGCAACGGGCAGGCCTGCCGCTACCCAGAATGAGTAACGGAAGCTAAAGAACAGCCACATGGTAGCAAATACCAGCACAATACCCTGCCAGCCGTTTCTCACCATCATGGTAAGACGATCCCACAGCACTGAGGAGAGATCATTGGTCAGTTGCAATACAACGCCTTCGGGAGCAATTTTTTGCTGATCTTGCACAAAACGCAGTACATCATCTTTAATTCTTAACGCATCATCTTGTTTGTTCTTACTAATCTTAAGCAAAGCGGACGGTTTGCCGTCAAACAGCACTTTCTGTTCATCCAGCTCAAACCTGTCAGTAATAACAGCAATATCCCTTAACCTGACAACAGAGCCATTCGGCCCTGAGCCGACAACAATGTTCGCCAGCTCTGACGGCGTAACCCTTCGTTCATCAAAACGGATCAGAAAGTTCTTATCCGGCGTTTCTATATTGCCGCTTGGCAGCTTGATATTCTGACGGCCGATCTGAGTGGCAATATCTCCGACACTCAGGCCTAGCTGGCGAATGGCCAGCGTATTCAGCTCTACCCGATAGATATGATCAGAAAAGCCACTTACCTCAACCAGGGAAACACCATAGTCCAGCTTTATGGTTCGTTTAAGTTGCTCCGCATAGGCTTTCAGCTCCGGCCAGCTGGTATCTGCAGTAATAGCGACATCAACAACCGGTTCGTTCCAGTCAAGCTCACGCACAACAGGAGATTCAATCTCGGAAGGGAAGTCATTAATAGAGTTGATCTGGGTCTGAACGTCCACCAGCATACGGCCGATATCGGCTTTTTCATTCAGCTTCAGAATCAGGCGGGCAGAGCCCTCTACTGCTTCACACTTCGTCTCTTCAATATTGGCCAGACCGTCAACGGCATCTTCCATCCGCACACAGATGCTCTCTTCCACCTCCTGCGGAGAAGCACCGGGGTAAACCACACCCGCCATGATGTATGGTGGATCAAACTCAGGAAAGGTCTCCCGCTTAACAGTAGAGAGAGAAGTCAAACCAAGAATAAGCAAGGTCAGCATCATCAGATTGGATGCTGTCGGGTGTTTAGAGAAAAAACGGATCATACCGCGTTCTCCTCTCTCAGAAGCATGCCTTCAATAGCCGGAAGAAGATCGTTAGTGATCAGGCGCTCTCCCTGCTCAAACTGGCCGGATATTACTACCTGATTATTGCGGCGATAGAGTACTTCGACTGTGCGGATAGCCAGCTTACTGTTTTGATCTTTTATATAAACTTTATCGCCATGCAGCGCTTTTTCAGGAATAACCCAGCTAGGGTTGGCCTGTCCTTCAATCTCAGCCCTGACAAACATACCTTTCACCAGTGGCGGGGCATTGTCCGGCTCAAGATCGACAAAGCTCTGCTCAATTTCAAGAATCACCCCCACTGTCGCCTGTGCCGCATCGACACTCTCACTGATGCGGGCTACTTTTGCCGGCCAGCGGGCAATAAAGTTTCCGCTGGAGAGCTCTATATTTGCAGTGATGTTGCTCAATTCCGGCAGAGGTATTCCGGCACTGTCACGGCCAAACTCAGCAAGGCTTGAAGCAAGCATCTGCATATCATGGATTGAGAGTTGAGCTTCCACCTCCATCACTTCCGTTGCATGAGCAGTAATCATCACCTGTTGTTGATTAACCACCTGATTTTGCTCCACATCTACCTGAGCAATACGCATGGTTTGTGGCAGAACAATACGGGTTTTCTGCAGAGATCGCTCTGCTTCTGCAACTTTAGATTCATTCACCTTAACCTGTGCATGAGCAACCTTGCGCTCATCAGGATAGAGTAATAGCTGATTTTCCATATCCTGAACCAGTTTCTGCTGTGACAGGTAGGATTGTCTCTGCTGATCAACATCGGATTGTGAGGTCAGGCCGCGTTTCTTTAAATTCAGCTTACGCTCCAGCTCTTTCTTGCTAATAGTCAGGCGGTTTTTCTCAATACTCAGAGTCTCCAGCAGGTTTTTCTCTTCCTGATCAATTTTCGCCAATTGGGTTCTGCTGGAGCTAAGGTCTGCCTGTGTTTGTGCCAGCTTTAGCTCATAATCAAGAGGATCGATTTTCAGCAGTTCAGTGCCTGCCGCAAGTATGCGTCCCTTTTCTAGTGCGGGGTTGCGATAAACCACCTTACCGCTTACCTCAGCAATGGCCTTCCATTCGAATTTAGGTGACACTTTGCCAAAGCCTATAGCAACAGGAGCCATTGCCTTTAGTTCAAGGGGGAGTGTTTTAACCAGTCTTACTCTTTCTTCGGCTGGCTTTACCGGCAATTCCGGTTTCATTTTAATCGCTGCAAACAAGATTAGAACGCCAACAGCAAGTGCAGGGAAGAAAAGCAGCTTTCGGTTAATTCTCATTATTCTACTCCATATTCGCAGCCAACCCGGGCTGGAACAGACCATATTTTAAAATCTGAACATTGTGTGACAGCAGTTGTTGCAAAAACTGTTCATTTAACTCTATACCATGCAGGTTAAGCATGGCCGGAGGAGCTATAAACGGAAAAATCATCAGACTCATAAATGTCATCCGGCAGAGAGAACCGTCCAGCCCCGGCCTGATAACATCTGCCTGCATCATTCGTTTAAAGATAGTATCCATAGCAGGCATAGCAGGCATAGCAGAACGAAGGAACAGAGCCTCAACCCGTTTTCTTCTGCTGTCATTAGGTCCCATATTCATTATCTGCACCAACAATTTGGGAAAATTCGGCGCACTCAACATAGTATGATAGTAGGTTCTCATCACATCTATCAGACCTTCCTGACTATCATGCTGAGTTTTGTGATTAACCAGTTGTAAAGCTTTCTTAAGTACTGGCTCAATGGTCTCTCTTACCATCTCCTCAAAAAGCCCCTCTTTACTGCCGAAGTAGTAGCGAATCATAGCGACATTCACCCCTGCTTTCTCAGCAAGAAGACGGGTAGAAACCTTTTCATAGGGCATGGTAGTAAAACACTCACTGGCATACAAAAGTAGTTTTTTTCTGGCCTCTTTGTTCTCTTTCGGACGACCTGCTTTTTGCACCATGACTCAAACCTCAATTAATCAATTGATTAATTATATACGCCATAGCCTAGTTCACTGCTAAACAATTAATTAATCAAGACCTAATCAACTGATTAATTAAATCCCTAACTGATTGTTAAGGATTTGAAAATAAATAATGGGTAAAAAAGCAACATTCTGCTTGACGCTGTATAGCCAAGTGCGGTACTAATTAAAGCCTGAATTTTGTGGACAAACTATACAATGATGAAAACTGTTTCAATTCTCCTCAGCCTCCTCCTTATCGTGAATCATCGCGCGGGTTGCTAGTGGAAGAAAGACAGACCACATAGATTTCTTAAAACCCGCATAACATGCGGGTTTTTTTATAACTAAATTTAATCAGATAAAATATTGATACGCAGGCAGTGAAAGCCTCTCAGACAGGAAAAGGAAGCAACTATGAACGATCAGGTCATTATATTCGACACCACACTACGTGATGGCGAACAAGCACTTTCAGCAAGCTTGACAGTAAAAGAGAAACTGCAGATCGCTTATGCCCTTGAACGTCTGGGCGTTGATGTTATCGAAGCGGGTTTTCCTGTCTCCTCTCCCGGTGATTTTGAGTCGGTTCAGACCATTGCGAAACATATTAAAGATAGCCGCATTTGTGGCCTTTCCCGTGCGGTAGCCAAAGATATCGATGTGGCGGCTGAGTCTCTGAAAGTCGCTGAAGCTTTCCGTATTCATACCTTTATCTCGACTTCTACCATTCATGTGCAGGATAAACTGCGCCGTAGCTATGATGATGTAGTTGAAATGGGTGTTCAGGCGGTAAAACGAGCAAGAAACTACACTGATGATGTTGAATTTTCCTGTGAAGATGCCGGCAGAACACCAATTGATAACTTATGCCGCATGGTTGAAGCCGCCATTGATGCCGGAGCAACGACAGTAAATATTCCTGATACAGTCGGCTATACGGTTCCAAACGAGTTTGGCGGCATTATTGAAACTCTGTTTAACCGTGTTCCTAATATCGATAAAGCGGTTATCTCGGTACATTGCCATGACGACTTAGGAATGTCTGTGGCCAACTCTATTGCCGCAGTTCAGGCGGGCGCAAGACAGATAGAAGGCACAATCAATGGCATTGGTGAGCGGGCAGGTAACTGTTCACTGGAAGAGATCGCCATGATTATTAAAACCCGCTCCGAGCTACTTGGCGTACACACCAACCTGAAACATCAGGAAATACACCGTACAAGTAAATTGGTCAGCCAGCTATGTAACATGCCTATTCAGGACAACAAAGCCATTGTAGGTGCTAACGCCTTTAGCCACTCATCAGGTATTCATCAGGACGGTATGTTAAAGAATAAAAATACCTACGAGATTATGACTCCTGAGTCCATCGGCCTGAAAAATCAGGCGCTAAATCTGACCAGCCGTAGCGGCAGGGCAGCAGTGAAAAGCCATATGGATACCATGGGCTACAAAGAGGGTGAATACGATCTGGATACCCTATATGCCGACTTCCTGAAGCTGGCGGACCGTAAAGGACAGGTTTTCGACTATGATCTGGAAGCCTTGATGCATTTTGCCAACCTTCGTGATGAAGATGACTTCTACAAGCTTAACTATCTGAGTGTGCAGTCCGGAAGTGTTATGGCTACCACCAGTATCAAGCTACAGTGTGGTGACGAAGAGAAATGCGAAGCTGCTGTAGGTAACGGCCCGGTTGATGCGCTTTATCAGTGTATCTACCGCCTGACCGGATATGAAATTGTTCTGGATAAGTTTGATCTGACCGCCAAAGGTGAGGGTGAAGATGGTCTGGGACAAGCGGATATTATCGCTAACTACAAAGGTTGCAAGTATCACGGTACCGGCCTGGCGACAGATATTGTTGAAGCATCGGGACAAGCCCTGCTGCATGTAATCAACAGTATTCACCGCGCAGATAAGATAGCCGAAATTAAACAATCAAAACAGATTCAGGCAGTATAAGATTAAAGCAGATTTCTCCTGTCGTTCGGGGAAGTCTGCTATAGGTTCAAACACAATTTAACTCATACAGGAAAGATAAAAACCATGGCAGGAAAAACCTATAATATTGCAGTTTTACCCGGAGACGGGATTGGCCCGGAAGTAATGCAGCAGGCAAATAAAGTGCTTGATGCTATTGAAAAAAAACACGCTATTCAATTCAGCCGTTCAGAGTTTGATGTGGGCGGAATCGCCATTGATAACCATGGTTGTCCGCTACCGGAAACGACTGTAACAGGCTGTGAAGAAGCTGACGCAGTACTGTTTGGCTCTGTCGGCGGCCCTAAGTGGGAACACCTTCCGCCAAACGATCAGCCTGAGCGCGGTGCACTTCTGCCACTTCGCAAACATTTTCAGCTTTTCTGTAACCTACGTCCTGCCCAGATTCATCAGGGTTTAAATGATTTTTCTCCGTTGCGAGCTGATATCTCAGAGCGAGGTTTTGATATTGTCGTAGTACGTGAACTTACCGGCGGTATCTACTTCGGTCAGCCAAAAGGGCGTGAAGGTGAAGGCGCAGAAGAAAAAGCATACGACACTGAGATCTATCATCGTTATGAGATTGAGCGTATTGCTAAAATCGCTTTTGAATCAGCCCGTCTTCGCGATAAAAAGGTCTGCTCTGTGGACAAAGCCAATGTACTGCAAAGCTCCATTTTGTGGCGTGAAGTAGTAGAAGAAATTGCTAAAGATTACCCGGATGTAGAACTGTCACACATCTATATCGATAACGCCACTATGCAGTTGATCAAAGATCCGGCTCAGTTTGATGTCATGCTGTGCTCAAACATTTTCGGCGATATCATTTCTGACGAATGCGCCATGATTACCGGTTCCATGGGAATGTTGCCCTCTGCCAGCCTGAATGAAAGTAAGTTCGGTCTTTATGAACCGGCAGGTGGTAGCGCTCCGGATATTGCAGGCAAAAATATTGCAAACCCGGTCGCTCAAATTCTGTCTGCTGCACTGATGTTGCGCTACAGTCTGGGTGAAGAACAGGCCGCTCAGGATATCGAAGCTGCCGTTTCACAAGCCCTTTCAGCCGGAGAACTTACTGCTGATCTGGCGGGTAATAAACCAGCATTAACCACCTCAGAAATGGGCGATAAGATCGCCGAATACATTTTGAACTCTTAATTATAATCAGATGCCGGAGCAGTCCGGCATCTCTATCATCACGGAAGAAACAATGTCGACAAATAAAAAATCAACCACACTTTATGAGAAAGTCTATGACGCTCATATTGCTGTAGAAGCCGAAGGGGAAAACCCCATTCTGTATATTGACCGGCACCTTGTACATGAGGTGACGTCACCTCAGGCTTTTGATGGCCTGAGAGAGAAAGGCCGTCCGGTACGCCAGTTAGGCAAAACCTTTGCCACTATGGATCACAACGTATCGACCACCACCAAGGACATTAACGCCTCTGGTGAGATGGCGCGAATTCAGATGGAAACACTGGCGAAAAACTGCGAAGAGTTCGGTGTCACCCTTTACGATATCAACCACAAATATCAGGGTATTGTACATGTAATGGGACCTGAACTGGGTATCACCCTTCCGGGTATGACCATTGTTTGTGGTGATTCCCATACTGCGACCCATGGTGCTTTCGGCTCACTGGCGTTCGGTATCGGTACTTCTGAGGTAGAACACGTTCTGGCAACTCAGACCCTGAAACAGGCCCGTGCTAAAACCATGAAAATAGAGGTTAAAGGCAAGGTAGCTGAAGGCATTACCGCCAAAGATATTGTTTTGGCCATTATTGGTAAAACCACAGCAGCCGGCGGTACCGGTTATGTGGTTGAGTTCTGCGGAGAGGCCATTACCGACCTTTCTATGGAAGGCCGTATGACTGTATGTAATATGGCTATCGAACTAGGTGCTAAAGCAGGCCTGATCGCACCGGACCAAACCACCTTTGATTATATTAAAGACCGTCATTTTGCTCCTAAAGGGGCTGAGTGGGATGCCGCTGTTGAGTACTGGTCATCACTGAAAACCGATGATGATGCGGAGTTTGATCATGTTGTCACTCTGGATGCTGCGGATATCCGTCCTCAGGTAACATGGGGAACCAACCCGGGTCAGGTTATTGCCGTCGATACACCAATCCCGTCACCGGATAGCTTTGCTGATCCGGTTGAAAAAGCCTCTGCTGAAAAAGCGCTGGCTTATATGGGGCTGGAAGCAGGTAAATCCTTGTCTGATTACAAAGTCGATAAAGTATTTGTCGGCTCCTGTACTAACTCACGTATTGAAGATATGCGTGCAGCAGCTGCAGTAGCTAAAGGACGTAAGGTCGCCGAGCATGTGCAGGCACTGATTGTTCCCGGCTCTGAGCAGGTAAAAGCACAAGCAGAACAAGAGGGGCTGGATAAGATATTTCTGGCAGCCGGATTCGAATGGCGCTTGCCGGGCTGTTCAATGTGTCTTGCCATGAACAATGACAGGCTGGGCCCTCACGAACGCTGCGCCTCAACAAGTAACCGTAACTTCGAAGGGCGACAAGGCCGTGATGGCAGAACGCACCTGGTTAGCCCAGCCATGGCCGCTGCGGCAGCCATTGCCGGTCACTTTGTCGATATTCGTTCACTGGATGCATAAGGAGCACAAGATGTCAGGATTTAAAAATCATACCGGTCTGGTGGTTCCTCTGGATCTGGCCAATATAGATACCGATGCCATTATTCCTAAGCAGTTTCTGCAAAAGGTTACCCGTCTTGGCTTTGGTCAGCACCTTTTCCATGACTGGCGTTTTCTGGATGATGAAGGGCAGAAACCAAATCCGGAATTCGTCATGAATGAAGCACGTTATCAGGGCGCTTCCATTCTGCTTGCCAGAGAAAATTTTGGTTGCGGATCATCCCGTGAACACGCTCCGTGGGCACTGGCTGATTACGGCATTAAAGTGATGATAGCCCCTAGCTTTGCTGATATTTTCTATGGTAACTCCATCAATAACCAGATGGTGCCTGTTCGCTTAACTGAGCAGGAAGTGGATGAAATTTTTACTTTTGTTGAAGCGAATGAAGGTGCACAGGTGACCGTTGATCTTGAGAGTATGACGGTAACGGCGAACAACAAAACCTACTCATTTGAGATTGATGAGTTTCGCCGCCACTGCCTGCTGAATGGTCTGGATAACATAGGTCTGACTCTTCAGCATGAAGATAAAATTGCCGCTTACGAAGATAACATTCCTAGCTTTATGAAGTAAGCACACCACTAAATTGCTGCTCCTAAATATGAGCCACTTTGGCAAATATCTGTAGCACAATTAAGAACAGTTTTTTAACTTAACTAATAGGCCGGAAACGATACCCCTTCGTTTCCGGCTTTTCTATTTCTGCCTATTTTTCTTTCGATCAAATGAAAGTTATCGGATAGATAACCTGTCTCTTTATTGCATACCCTTTTTAGCAATAGAGAATTGATTATGACTCGTCTATTTGTACTCCTTCTGTCACTGATTTCAGGATTGGCCTATTCAGCACCGGAATCTGACCTCTGGCCATTCTGGAACAAGAGTAATGAGCAAAACAGCCAGACCGTATCTCATCAGAAATGGCAAAGCTTTCTCGACACTTATCTGGTTCAGCAGAATGAAAATACTCTGGTGAACTATAAGTCAGTAACCACTCAAGATAAGCAGAGCCTGGAAAGCTATATCTCTGATCTGGCAGCATTAAATCCAAAATCACTTAACAAGGCTGAGCAATATGCTTACTGGGTTAATCTGTATAACGCATTAACTGTCGATCTTATTCTGGATAACTACCCTGTTTCTTCCATCACTAAGCTAGGTGGATTTTTCAGCTTTGGCCCATGGGGACAGGAAATTATCGATATTGAAGGCAAAACTCTTACCCTGAACGATATTGAACACAGAATTTTACGCCCGATCTGGAATGACCCGAGAACACACTATGCCGTTAACTGTGCCAGTTTAGGTTGCCCGAACCTTCAGTCATCGGCCTTTACTGCTAAAAACTATAATCAACTGCTGGATAAGGCCGCTTCTGAGTTTATCAATGCGCAAAAAGGCGTATCGGTAAATGGTGGTAAAACTCAGTTGTCGTCCATATATGACTGGTTTGCAGTAGACTTTGGTGGTGAAACAGAGGTAATCAACCACCTTAAAAAGTACCGTGATGATCTGCCTGCTTCCCTTGGCAAAGTATCTTTTGATTACGACTGGTCACTGAATGAAACTAAGTAGTTGTAATACAACACCACCGCCCAAGGCGGCTGTCTTTTATACAGAAGTCCCTCGCATAATGTGAGGGATTTTTTTTGAACTTAATTCTTGGTTTACGATCAGATCTTTAACGGACTTAGTTGAGGGTTTTGAGATGATTAAAAGCAATAGTGATTGGGCTGAAGAGCAATTTGGTCATGCTAAACTTGGAGACCCAAGAAGAACGGCTAGACTTGTAAAAATGGCATCAGACTTAGCTCAGCATCCAGGTAAATCGGTAGTGAAATCATCTCATTCTCCAGCAAGTATGGAGGGCGCTTACCGATTTATTCGGAACGACAATGTCTCATCAGACGATATTGCCGAAGCAGGCTTTAAAGCAACTGCAGATCAAGTTCATCGTTACCCTCTCCTTCTCGCGTTAGAAGATACAACTACCTTAAGCTACAAACATCGCTCTATTAGAGCGGACTTAGGACATGTAAACCAAGGTAATCGTTATAGGGGGTTGTTTGCCCATAGTATTTTGCTGTTTGCTCCTGAAACTCTCGACGTTATTGGGTTAGTTGAACAACAACGATGGACGAGAGATATCAAGACTCGAGGTATCCGTCGTAAGGGGTTGAAACGACCTTATGAAGAAAAAGAAGGTTATAAATGGGAAAGAGCATCACGCAATATGGCAGCCCGTTTAGGTACCTCGATGGTTAACGTAATATCAGTTTGCGATCGCGAGGCCGATATCTACGATTACCTCATTTATAAAATGGCGAATCAGCAACGTTTTGTTGTGCGGTCGATGATGAGCCGTCATATAGAAGAAGGCTCAGACAAGCTTTATCACTTTGCATCAGAACTTCAAAGTGTGAAGCAACGTCAAATCCAAATAGCTCAAAGGGGTGGCCGGAAAGCTCGTGAAGTCACTCTGGATGTAAAATATGCAGCAGTGACTTTAAAAACACCCTCAAACAAAAAAGGAGCTCCTATTTCTCTCAACTATGTTGGCTGCTCCGAAATCGGTGATGGAGAAAAGAGGCTCAATTGGCATATTTTAACTAATGAGCCAGTTAATAGTGCAGAAGATGCATTAAAAATTATTGGTTACTACGAAAAACGCTGGTTGATTGAGGAGTATCACAAGGTCTGGAAAACTGAAGGGACAGGAGTTGAAGAGCTTCGGTTACAAAGTAAAGATAACTTAGATAGGTTAGCAACAATTTATGCGTTTTTAGCAGTAAGAATTTTCCAATTGAAATTTGCCAATGAGCAAATCGAAGACGTTAGTTGTGAGAAAATCTTGTCCTCAAGAGCATGGAAGTTGCTTTGGCTGAAAAGAGTAAAGACACCACTTCCAAAGGAGGTTCCAACAGCAAAATGGGCTTATGAACACCTCGCAAGACTTGGCGGTTGGAAAGACAGCAAAAGAAATGGAAGAGCGTCAGTTAAGACGCTCTGGGAAGGATGGCTCAAACTACAAGCCATCCTTGAAGGCTACGAACTCGCTCTGTCTCTTGAGCAGGACTTGTGATCAAGAGACAGCCGCCCAAGGCGGTGGTGTTTCTTAGATAACTGAAAGGTTAGAAAACTAAAAGCTGGAGCCCGGCTGTTTAAGAAACTCAATTTCTTCAGCCGTTGATTGCCTGTCTAGTACCTGATTACGGTGAGGGTAACGGCCAAAGCGGTCAATAATTGCTTTATGTTTGTACTCATATTCCGTATTGCCTGCCTGCCCGTTAGCTTCAAACAGTTCAACAGCAACCTTATGAATCAGCGCAGATTCACTATGCATATAGGGCATATATAAAAAACTTCTCTCTAGCTGAGTCAGTTCTTTATCACTGCCGATACGAACTGCCTCCTGAGCGAGGGCAATGGCCATGGAATCGGCAGCGAATGCCTTAGGGGAATCACGAAACAGGTTACGTGAGAACTGATCCAACACGATGACTTCAGCCAAGCGCCCCTTAGCACTTGAACGCCACGTATAGAGCTCTCCCTGAATAGCCTGCTGATGAAGACCAGCAAAACGCTGACGAATTTCTTCATCCAACTTATCACTGCGACTAAACCAATCTTTTGCGCTTAGCTCTTCAAACCAAAACTTTAGTACCGAATGTTCCATCACTCTCCTCCAACAGTTTATTCAGGCAGGTCGGGGCAATCAGCTACTTGATGCTCTTCTCTTTCTTAATAAGATCATAAGCAGACTGGATCTCTTGCGCTTTCTGCTTAGCAACTTCCATCATCTCAGGCGGCAGACCTTTTGCTACCAGCTTATCCGGATGGTGCTCATTCATTAGCTTACGGTAAGCCCGCTTCACCTCTTTGGATTCAGCGTTACTACTGATACCGAGAACTTTATAAGCGTCTTCCAACTGATTAGCCGACGGCGCCTGCTGCCATGCTCCGCCCTGCTGCCCCTGCCAGCTTCCCCCTTCACGACGAAAACGGAAAGCCGCCTCTTGCATCTGCAAACGTTGATCCAATTGCTGAGCCGAGAATCCAAGCCCTTTGGCGATGGCATGCAGCACATTTCTTTCAGTAGGGTGCAGCTCTCCGTCAGCAAATGCTGATGAAATCTGTAGCTCCAGAAAGAACTGTAGTAGATCATGTCGCCCTGCCGCAGATATGCGTACACGCTCCAGAGTCTCTTTTAGCGGGAACTCGGCAGATTTACCTTCCCTGAAGGCGTTTTGCGCCGCTTTGCGCTGTTCACCATGCAGGTTCATTCGATCCATCATGGTTGAAGCAAGCTGGATCTCTTCTTTGGTTACCTGACCTTTCGCTTTGGCCACATGGCCCATAACTGCAAAGCCAGCTTTAAAAAACTCCGCCTGACGTTCCGCCTGATTTGGTCCGCCGGAAAAAGCGCTCGATGCCCGGAAACCGGCCTGGGCTAAACGACGTGCTTTATCAAACTGATGCCCAAGAAACAGGCCAAACAGTGCTCCGAATGGTCCTCCAAACAGAAAACCAAAAAAGAAGCCTAAAATCTTGCCAAAAATGTGCATTATTGTGCTCTCAACTATGAATTTTTATTGTCTATGGGTGTCAGATAGTGTCTGTTACCACAAATTCCTTTATGATAAGGAACGTTTTTTTCCAGATTCAGTCTACAAATTCTGAATGAATCAAGTTACACAGGATAGTCAAACTCGATGCCACGTTTTCCTCGCACTTTTTTAGCCGCGTCCGTCAGTGCCGCTCTATTTGTGCCAGTTACTCAAGCAGAATCCCAACAATCTAATAGTGTGCAGGAAATGCCCTCTCCAGATCAATGCTTGATTCCTGACTCATCTGCAAATAACGGTAATGATGCCCCTATTCACGTTGAAGCCAATACCCTTGAAGGTGTAAACGGTGATAAAGCGACATACAAAGGTGATGTCGTTATTACACAGGGCAACAAACGAATTGAAGCTGATACCATTACTCTCCACCAGCAAGATGATATTGTTGTCGCTGAAGGAAATGTGCTTTTCTCTGATGGTCAGGTAAAAACGACATCTGACAAAGCCACTACTAACCTAAAGACAGATCAGGCCACACTGGAATCAGCCAAGTATCAGTTTCTCTGTGAAGCAGGGCGGGGAGAAGCCGAAGTTATCTACCGGGCAGGTAAGAAGTTTTATGAACTGGAAGACGGCACACTGACTTCTTGTCCGGAAGGTGATAACTCATGGAAGTTAAGAGCCAGCTCCATTGATATTGATCAGGAAGCGGAAGAAGCCACCTTCTATAACCCGCGGGTTGAAATCGGTCCTGTTCCTGTCTTCTATCTGCCCTATCTGACGGTACCTATCGGTGATACCCGAAAAACAGGTTTCCTTTATCCGGGTTTCTCGCTAGATACAAGAGACGGTACAAGTGTTCAGGTCCCTATCTACTGGAACCTTGCACCAGAATACGATCTCCGTACCACTATTAACTATATGGCCAAACGTGGTACACAGCTAAACTCCAAATTCCGTTACCTAACTACATTTGGTAGCGGTGATTTAAACTTAGAATATCTTCCTGACGATAAGGCAAATAAAGAGAAAGGCAAGCGCTGGGGCTTTAACTGGGGACACTCTGGTATCTATCAGGAAGCATGGAAGTTTAATATTGATTATTCAAAAGTCAGCGATATCTCTTATTTCTCTGACCTAAGTTCCAGCATAGGTAAACGGGAAGATGGTCAGCTTCTGCAGTCAGGTGAAGTCTCTTACCGTTCTGATAGCTGGGACAGTACCCTTAGGGT
The DNA here is from genome assembly GCF_028201475.1 of Vibrio sp. SCSIO 43137. NCBI lineage: Bacteria > Pseudomonadati > Pseudomonadota > Gammaproteobacteria > Vibrionales > Vibrionaceae > Vibrio > Vibrio sp. SCSIO 43137. The sequence continues at coordinate 2,977,917 of NZ_CP116383.1, forward strand.
AAGAGACTTTCAAGTACTGTCGCCGAATACCTATGCATACAGGCTGATGCCTCAGCTGGATTTTAACTATTATGCGCCGCGCTTTTATTCCAAATTCGATTTTACAATGAAAAACAGCGTAAGCCAGTTTGATACCGATGATCCGGATAGCCCTTCAGCTACACGGGTACATATGGAACCAACACTAACTTTACCTCTGGCGACTACATGGGGCTCATTTACTACCGAGGCCAGACTTTACCAAACCTATTATCAGCAGGACTTGCAAGGTGTTGCCCTGACGGGAAGCAATGCGAATCTGGAAAAGACAGTTCACCGTACAGTTCCTCAGTTTAAGGTCAACAGTGATATTGTGCTGGAGAGAAATAACAGCCTGATCAGCGGTTATACGCAAACTCTTGAGCCGCAGGTACAGTACCTGTTTATTCAGGATGTTGACCAATCAGATATCTTTGCCGGCTATGATACAACTAAAATGCAGCTGGATTATCACGGCCTGTTCCGCAGCCAGAGATACAGTGGTGTAGACAGAATCGCTCCGGCAAACCAGATTAGCTATGGTGCTTCCACCCGCTTCTACGACAAAGATTACCGCGAACGACTTAACCTTTCATTCGGTCAAATCCTCTATCTGGATAGTTCCTATAATGATGCCGTATCGGGAAGTAACCGTTCCTCCTACTCAGCATGGGCTATGGAAGCTGAGTTTAACTATGACGATACCTTCTTCTATAGAGGAGGCTTTCAGTATGATACAGCCTCTTCTGATGTACAGCAGGCAGACAGTACCCTTGAATACAAGTATACCAACGGCTTTAGTCAGCTAAACTATCGCTATGTTTCATTAGACTACATTACTAACAATGTAGACTTTATCAACAATAGCAACCTGAATACCTTTACCAAAAAAGGCATCAACCAACTCGGCTTTATTACCGGTTATACCTTCGACAGAAAGGTTCGCTTTAACGGACAATATTTTTATGACCTGACGGAAGATATCAATCTGGAGTGGCTGGCAGGAATGACCTATACCAGTGACTGCTGGTATATCGGCTTTTCATACAGTAATCAGCTCTATCGCTGGCCTACCTCTACTGTGGGGGTCGGCACTCCAGAATATGACCAGAAGTACAGTATAAACTTCGGTATTATTGGTTTTGGTACATCAGTAGGCGCAGGCTCTGGCCTTGCAGGCCAATCCGGAGCAGGGTCCTCCCTTGGTTACGGCCGTCCTTTCTCACTAAACAAATAAACAACATCTGTGTCGGGGCAGTAGGCCCCGATATTTAATTAACACTTGGAAACATCAATGAAATTGTTGAAACACGCCCTTCTCGGGCTGACATGTATGACATCGGCTATCACAATTGCAGCACCGGTTGAGCTGGATCGTGTAGCGGTAATCGTCAATGACGGCGTTATCTTGCAAAGTGATATAAACAGCGCAGTAAAGACCTTGCGCAGCAATGCGAAAAACAAAGGGCAATCCTTACCGGATGCAAAAGTGTTGAGAAAACAGGTAGTAGACAAGCTGATTCTGGATACTATTCAGTTGCAGGAAGCTGAGCGCCTTGGTGTACGTATTGATGATAACCGTCTGGATCAGGCTATTCAGGGAATCGCCAAGGATAACAATAAAACACTGGATGAGCTTCAGCTTACCCTTGCACCTGACGGTATTGATTACGCAACCTTCCGTGAGCAGATCCGCAAAGAAATAGCCATCTCTGAGGCAAGAAACGCCCTTGTCCGCCGCAGAATTAACATTCTGCCGGCAGAAGTTGAAACCTTAACCAAACAGCTTTCGGACAACTCCAATACCTCTGTCGAGTACAAAATTCAGCATATCCAGCTTAAGCTAGATGACAGCGAGAACAGTGCTGCCGTTGAAAAGGAAGCAGAGCAGATTATCGAAAAGCTAAACCAGGGTGAAGATTTCAGCAAGATGGCCATTACTTACTCTAAAGGCCCTAAAGCTCTGGAAGGTGGTAACTGGGGCTGGATGCGTAAAGAAGAGATGCCAACTATATTTGCCGATCAAATCACGACCCAGACCAAAGGCGCAGTGATCGGCCCTTTCCGTAGTGGTGTCGGCTTCCATATTCTGAAAATTGATAATGTAAAAGGCCTTGAAACGGTAGCGGTTACAGAGATCAACTCAAGACATATCCTGATTAAGCCATCGGTTATTCTTAGTGATGACGGCGCTAAGCAGCAGCTTATCGAGATCACCGAACGTATTAAAAACGGTGAGGCAAGCTTTGCCCAGTTAGCCACTCAGTACAGTCAGGATCCCGGTTCAGCAGCCCAAAATGGTGAATTGGGTTACCAGACAGCTGATATCTATGTACCGGAGTTTAAACACCAGATCGAAACCCTGACTGTCGGCGAAATCAGTGAACCATTTAAGACGGTTCACGGCTGGCATATCGTAGAAGTGCTGGATAAACGTGAGGTAGACAAGACGGATACAGCGCAAAAGAATAAAGCTTACCGGATTCTGTTTAACCGCAAGTTCAATGAAGAGGCCTCAGCCTGGATTCAGGAAATGAAAGCAGGTGCCTTTATTGAATATATTCAGGACGAAAACGGAGAAAACTAATGGCGGATAACATCAGAAGAATTGTTGTTACAGCCGGAGAACCTTCCGGTATAGGCCCGGATCTGGTTCTGGCTCTGTCACAGCACAACTGGTCTCACCAGATTGTTGTATCAGCGGATAAACAGCTGCTGAGTCAGCGAGCGGAACAGCTCGGTATCGATGTGACTCTTCTGGATTATCAGCAAAACCAAGATCCTCAGGCACAAGTTGCCGGAACACTGGTTATTGATCACATTCCTATAGCCGCTCCGGTTCAGGCTGGTGTACTAAATGAAGACAATGGCCACTATGTATTGAACACATTACAACGGGCTGCTCAGGGCTGTATCAGTGGTGAGTTCGATGCCGTGGTTACCGGCCCTGTCCATAAGGGCATTATCAACCGGGCTGGTGTTCCTTTCAGTGGCCACACCGAATTCTTTGCAGAACAATCAGATACGCCTTTGGTTGTTATGATGCTGGCTACGGAAGGGCTGCGTGTTGCTCTGACAACTACCCACCTGCCTCTGGCTGATGTTTCAAAAGCCGTTACAAAGCAGCGGCTAGAGAGTATAATCCGCATCCTTCATCAGGATCTGGTCACTAAATTTGCGATTAAGCAGCCTAAGATCTATGTGTGCGGACTAAACCCACACGCAGGTGAAGACGGGTGTCTGGGGGATGAAGAAATTAACACAATCACTCCGACCCTTGAAAGACTGAGAGAAGAGTTAGGTTACCATCTGATCGGCCCTCTGCCTGCTGATACCATTTTTAATGAAAAGTATCTTCAGCAAGCTGATGCAGTACTTGGCATGTATCATGATCAAGTACTGCCGGTATTAAAATATAAAGGCTTTGGCCGCTCCGTAAACATCACTCTCGGTCTGCCATTTATCAGAACCTCGGTAGATCATGGTACAGCACTGGATCTAGCGGGTAGCGGGCAGGCAGACACAGGAAGTTTTCAGACTGCTCTAAAATACGCCATTGAATTAGTTGAGAACAAAGATGAGAAATGATGTCCACTTAGGACACAAAGCGCGGAAACGTTTTGGTCAGAACTTCCTGAATGATCCTTATATTATTGACGGTATCGTCTCTGCCATTAACCCAAGACCGGGACAAAATCTGGTGGAGATCGGTCCGGGACTTGGTGCTATCACCGAGCCGGTAGGAAAAGAAGTCGATAAGTTTACTGTTATTGAACTAGACAGAGATCTGGCAGAAAGACTGCGTAACCACCCTGATCTGGCATCTAAGCTCACCATACATGAAGGTGATGCGATGCAGTTCGATTTTAACCAGCTTGTGAGACCGAACAATAAGCTGCGTATTTTCGGCAACCTGCCATACAACATTTCAACGCCGTTGATGTTCCATCTGTTCGAATTTCATAAAGATGTTCAGGATATGCACTTTATGCTGCAGAAAGAGGTGGTTAACCGCTTAGCAGCAGGGCCGGGAAGTAAAGCCTATGGCCGCTTAACCGTTATGGCGCAGTACTACTGTAAAGTGACTCCGGTTCTTGAAGTTCCGCCGACTGCATTTGTTCCGCCGCCGAAAGTAGATTCTGCTGTAGTGCGCTTAACACCTTATGAAGATATCCCACATCCGACAACCAGCCTGAAATGGCTGGACAGAGTGTGCCGCGACGGGTTTAACCAGAGACGTAAAACCGTACGTAACTGTTATAAAAGCCTGATGGATGCTGAGACTCTGGAAAGCCTGGGCATCAACCCTAGTATGCGCCCGGAGAACCTGACTCTGGTTCAGTTTGTCGATATGGCAAACTGGCTGGATGCGAACCATAAAAACTGATCATCAGTCCGCAAGGTTAATGCTATAGTGCTATATACCCAAGATACTTGGGTATATATAAAGGAATAACTATAGTGAGGTTTATATGGACGGAATCCAGCCTTGTGTTAAGTGTCAGGTACAAAGCAAATATATAGCTGAGCAATCTCAGCCGGATAAAAATCGCTATATATTTGCTTATATTATTACCATCAAAAACCTGAGTAACCAGCCAGTTCAGTTAATGGAACGTCGCTGGTTAATCACGGATTCCAATGGCAAACAGATCTCTGTTGAAGGTGAAGGCGTAGTGGGTCAGCAGCCCGTTATCGCTGCTAACGATGAGTACACCTATACCAGTGCAACAGCGCTGGAAACACCACTAGGTGTTATGCAGGGTTTGTACGTTATGCATGATCAGCATGGTGATGAGTTTCACTGTATAATCGACCCGTTTCGGTTAGCTATTCCCAACATACTTAACTAGAGATAAGCCGTGGCAAACTATATAGTCGGAGATATTCAGGGCTGTTTCGACGAACTGGAATTACTACTAAATAAAGCAAAGTTTAATCCTGCAGAAGATATTTTATGGGTTGCAGGTGATCTGGTCGCCAGAGGACCAAAGTCTCTGGAAACATTACGTTTTATCAAATCACTCGGTGATGCAGCCCGACCCGTTGTCGGCAATCATGATCTGCATCTGCTGGCAGTTTCTCTTGGTGTTCACCCTTTAAAGAAAAAAGATAAAACAGCGGCCATTTTTTCTGCCGATGATAAGCAGGAGCTTTTCGACTGGTTAAGAAGACAGCCTCTTCTGGCAGAGCACGATGACTTTGTCGTCTGTCATGCCGGTATCTCCCCGCAATGGAACCTGAAAACCGCCAGAGCCTGTGCCAGAGAAGTAGAAGAGATTCTTTGCAGTGACAACTGGGCATCACTCATCGAGCAAATGTATTCCAACACTCCCGACCTCTGGAGCCCTAAACTTAAAGGGATAGAGAGATACCGTTATATTATTAACGCCTTTACCAGAATGCGATTCTGTTATCCTGACGGCCGGCTGGATATGCTCTGCAAGCAACCACCTCAGGAGCTTAATCAGGATGATCTGCTGCCATGGTTTAAGCTTAAAAGCAGAAAGAAGGTCAAGAAAACCATTCTGTTTGGTCACTGGGCCGCTCTTATGGGCTGTCAGAGAAAGGATGTTATCGGGCTGGACACTGGTTGTGTATGGGGTGGCGAGCTAACCATGTTTCGCTGGGAAGATAAGAAGTTTTTCCGTCAAAAGAGTTTAACCGGATAAGCTTTTCCGGGGCGAGTTCTGCCCCGGTCTAAAGTCCCCTGATGGGCTAATCAGGCTCTGTCCAGTATCGAAAATCTCATATCGAAACGGTTTTTCTCGTCAGCAGAATAGTTTTCTGAAAAGCACTCCTGCCAGCCTTCTCCCCAATCCGGAAACTGAGTATCTCCATCAACCTCAAGATCTATATGGGTAAGATAGAGTCTGTCGGCTATTTCAAGGCAACTGGCGTATATAGAACCACCGCCAATGATCATCACCTCAGCCTCACCGGCAACCAACTTAAAAGCCTCATCAATCGACGACACTACGGTTGTGCCCTGAAAAGAGACTGAAGGATCCCTGCTAATCACTATATTGTGGCGTCCGGGTAGTGGACGGCCTATAGACTGATAGGTTTTTCTCCCCATAACCACAGGTTTACCCATGGTACAGCGCTTAAACCAGGCAAAATCGGCCGGAAGGTGCCACGGCATCTGGTTATCTTTTCCGATAACTCTGTTGTTTGCCATTGCGGCAATCATACTAATTTTCATCTTGTGTTATTGTCCTGATAAAGTTTCCCTGAAAAAAACTGCTGTCCCTATACCACAGGCCTTCTGCGATAAAATAGCAGCCCCGGCATTGCCAGCCCGACGGCTAATCCTATGATTATAAACATAGATTTAAGGAAGTTTTCCAGCAAAATAGCCACCAGTTCCGTAGTATAACCAAGGCTGTTTATCTCAACTAAGGCAATCATAGCTTTAAAGGCAAACACACCGGGAACCATGGGGATTAAAGCGGCAACGGTAAATACCTTAGGGTGAGCCAGAAATTTATGTGACCAGTGAACGCCGATAATACCAACCAAGGTAGCGGCAAAAAAGGTGGCCCACTCAATAGGAATACCAAACTGCAACATTAAAAAGCGCGAACCATGCCCGACAGCACCACCAATAGCACAATATAGCAAAGCCTTCTGGGGAACATTAAATACCATGGCAAAACCTACAGCGGGTATGGCTGCAAAGAACATATCATTTAGTAAAGCGAACAACAGATCCATTAGCCTACCCACCCCCATACGCCAGCCAGTGTCATGGCACCAATAATCCCTAACGCTGTAGCCAGAGTCAGCATGCTGGCCATCACAAACCTTGCGATGCCCATATTGATATAGCCTTTAACCATATCAGAAACAGAGTTAATCAAGGGAAAACCGGGAACTAACATAAGTACCGAAGAAGCCATTACTATAAAAGGCATATTACCGATCTCATAGATAACTGCCTGAGCAGAAACTAAAGTAGTAACAAAGGCCGTTACTGCAAAGTTGAGTAGCGGATTAAAGTGACGGTGACCTATCTCCTGCCGCACTATCATACCTACTGCCGATGAGAGAAAAGTCATCATAAATACAAGCCTATCTCCACCGGCTAAATGGCTAAAACAGGCACACGACAAGCCGATCATAAACACTACCAGCCAGCGGTTATAACGTTCCGGGCTGATATCATCAAGGCGCTTCTGCGCCAGAGAAGCATTAACAACCCCTTTCTCCATCATGATGCAGATACGCTGAATCTGGGTAATAACTCTCATATTAATGCCGCGATCAGCACAGCGACGGGTTGTCGTCATGCACCTGTCATCAATAAAAGTAGTCACGACTAACGAACTGGCGGACAAAGAGACTTCCACCTCGTTGGCTCCCGCCGCCAGCCCCATGCGCCTCATAATATCATTTACAAGCGTGCTTTCAGCACCATGAGCCAGTAGCATCTGCCCAGCCTGCGCCACCAGACGTGAAAGTGCTCTCTGCTGGCTCTCTACCGTCAACTGCGGTTCCATTGCTCCTCCCTTAATTCCCTCTAACGACATAAACTCAAACTTACAAAACAAAAAACATCCACCGGCATAGCCGGTGGTTTTTCATATGCGCCTATAAGGCTCTCCTACTGGCAGCGCCCTAACAGGCGCATAATGATCTGACATTTGCATATTACTGTTACTTGCGACCCGTAAACGGGCTACCTGAATACGGGATCGACAATTGTTATCCCATTTTATCCTGCTCTAGTTGATGCTTTATGTAATCTTGTATCTTGCGGGTGTTTTTGCCAGCTGTATCTATATAGTACCCTCGACACCAAAATTCTCGGTTTCTGTACTGGAACTTCATGTTTCCAAACCGTTCATATAGCATCAAACTGCTTTTTCCTTTTAAGTATCCCATAAACGATGAAACACTCATTTTGGGCGGTATTTCTAAAAGCATATGGATATGATCTGCACAACACTCTGCTTCAATAATGTTCACATTTTTCCATTCACATAGCTTTCTTAATATCTCTCCTATAACCCTTCGCTTTTCTCCATAGAACACTCGTCTTCTATACTTCGGTGCGAAGACTACATGATACTTACAATTCCAGCGCGTGTGCGCTAAGCTCTTTTCGTCCCCCATTGGGACCCCCTTTCAATTTTTGTTTAACTCTTGTAGTTGCCAGACCACAAGGTGTTTTTAACAAATTGAAAGGGGATTTATAACTGACTTATAGCTGTAAGCTTAACGGAACCCCCAGCCTAACTGGGGGTTTTCTATATACAAAAAAACCGCAACATCACATTGCGGTTTTCAAATATAACTTAACTAGTCACGTACATAGATAACGTGGCCGTCATCTTCTTCATCATCCCAGTCATCCCAGTCATCTTCAGTAACCACATCTTTACCTGACATGGCTTCTTTGTGGTAGTCGTCCCACATAAAGTCGACTTTCTCTTCTTCTGACTGCTCAGCTTCTTCTTTAGGTAGTGATTCCATAAAGTCAGCCAACTGGTAGCAAAGCTCCTTAGTACCCTGCTTGTTTACAGCAGAGATCTTAAAGAATCTATCTTCCCAGCCTAGGGCATCAAGGATCTGTTGGATCTTCTCATCCGCTTCTTCTTCAGGAAGCAGGTCAGTTTTATTGAATACCAGCCAGCGTGGTTTCTGGGCCACTTTTTCGCTGTACTGCTCCAGCTCATCAATGATGGTCAGGGCATTCTGCACCGGATCACTCTCATCAATAGGCAGAATATCAATCATATGTAGCAGAACACGGCAGCGTTCCAGATGTTTCAGGAAACGGATACCAAGACCGGCACCGTCTGCAGCGCCTTCAATCAGCCCCGGAATATCAGCAACAACAAAGCTCTTTTCCGGAACCACACTTACCACACCAAGGCTAGGAATAAGGGTAGTAAACGGATAGTCAGCCACTTTAGGTTTAGCCGCAGAAACCGATCGGATAAAGGTTGATTTACCGGCATTCGGAAGACCCAGCATACCAACATCAGCCAGAAGCAGAAGCTCCAGACGCAGTTCGCGGACTTCACCCTTGGTGCCCATGGTTTTCTGGCGTGGCGCTCTGTTTACCGAGGATTTAAAGCGGGTATTACCCAGCCCGTGCCAGCCACCTTTGGCAACCATGATTTTCTTGCCATGTTCAGCCACTTCACCAACAACTTCGTTAGTGTGAATATCTACAGCACGAGTTCCTACAGGTACTTTAAGCACAGTATCCTGACCACGTTTACCGGTACAGTTACCACCACTGCCGTTTTTACCACGCTCTGCGGCATAAAAGCGTTGAAAACGGTAATCAATCAGGGTGTTCAGGTTCTCATCGGCCTGCAGGTATACATCACCGCCATCGCCGCCATCACCACCATCCGGGCCACCTTTAGCGACAAATTTTTCCCGCCAAAAGCTGACAACACCATTACCGCCATCACCGGCTTCTACTTTAACTACCGCTTCATCTACGAATTTCATTTTTTACTCCGCTCTGGGTGCAAATATCATCTGTCTGACAATATCAATTTTAGCAGATCCAAGTTTCAATCAGATCGATCACCCAAGATCCAATGCTATCTGCTCATTAGAACACAAAGAAAGTCACCATACTTTTAGCCAATTCCTATATGCATTCCCACGGAGGACCGTGGGAACGAGAGTAACTAGCAACCGTACCCGCTCTCATACTCTGCGTGGAAACGAGTTACTAGCAACCACACTTGTTCCCATGCTCTGCGTGGGAACACATATGAATGACTTTCTTTGTTCTCTGTTATAAATAAAAAACCCCGCCGAATTGGCAGGGCTTTTGAATTCAGCTTGAAACTAAATTATTCAGTTTCGATGCTTACGAATTTACGGTTCTTAGGACCTTTAACTTCAAACTTCACTTTACCTTCAGATAGAGCGAAAAGAGTATGGTCTTTACCGATACCAACGTTAGTGCCAGCGTGGAACTTAGTACCACGTTGACGAACGATGATGTTACCCGCTAGAACTGATTCACCACCGAAACGCTTAACACCAAGACGTTTACTTTCTGAATCACGACCGTTACGAGTAGAACCGCCAGCTTTTTTGTGTGCCATTGTATATCTCTCCTAACCGTATTAAGCGCTGATGCCAGTGATTTTCACTTCAGTGAACCACTGACGGTGGCCTTGTTGCTTACGAGAGTGCTTACGACGACGGAACTTAACGATTTTAACTTTATCGCCACGACCGTGCTTAACCACTTCCGCAGTTACTTTACCGCCCTCAACAAGAGGTGCACCAACAGCGATTTCTTCGCCATTAGCAACCATAAGAACAGTATCGAACTCAACTGTTGCGCCAGTTTCAACGTCTAATTTTTCTAAACGAAGGGTTTGACCTTCGCTTACACGGTGTTGTTTACCACCAGATTGGAAAACAGCGTACATTTTTTACTCCGCTTTTTCCGCACAGCCTTTTGCTATCAAATCAAGCATTTCGGGTGTGCGCTAAACTAATCATCAATAGGGCGCAGATTCTACGTGAATGAACGTCCTATGACAAGCCAAATTTTAAAATAATTGGCGAAAAGCTAATCGCCAAAGAAAAGTGGAAGGATCATGCCTATGAATTGTGTATTTATCAATGTTTTTTAGTGTAAAATCTGCCAAAAATAGAAATCACAAAAGCCTTACACAGGTTAACCTCAGCCGGAACTAACATGGATTTTAAAGCTATCCAAGCGCTTACTGCCGATGATATGGCAAAAGTTAATGAGACAATTCAAGCCCAACTCAACTCAGAAGTTACCTTAATTAACCAATTAGGATTCTATATTGTCAGTGGCGGCGGAAAACGTCTCAGACCTCTTCTAGCCCTTCTTTCAGCAAAGGCGCTGGGTTATGAAGGAAAAGACCACATTATGGCAGCTGCCTTCGTGGAATTTATTCATACCGCTACCCTGCTGCACGATGATGTGGTTGATGAGTCAGATATGCGCCGTGGTAAAGCCACTGCCAATGAAGCGTTCGGAAATGCTGCCAGCGTCCTTGTTGGTGACTATATATACACACGCTCATTTCAGATGATGACCAGCTTAGGATCATTAAAGATCCTCGCTCTTATGAGTGAAGCAGTGAACGTTATCGCTGAAGGAGAAGTTCAGCAACTTATTAACTGTAACGATCCTGATACCACAGAAAAGAGCTATATGCAGGTTATCTACTCAAAAACAGCCCGACTGTTTGAGGCAGCAACTCAGATAGGAGCTATCTTGTCTGATGCTCCCGAGGAAGTAGAAGTCGCTATGCAGAACTATGGTAAGTATCTGGGTACCGCTTTTCAGTTGATCGATGATGTACTTGACTACACCGCTGACGGCAAAGAGATGGGTAAGAATGTCGGAGACGATCTGGCGGAAGGCAAACCAACCCTTCCTTTACTCTATGCGATGCAGCACGGCAATGCAGAACAGAAGGCAATGATTCGTGAGGCGATAGAAAAAGCCAATGGTATGGAGAAGCTTGATCAGATCCTTGATGCCATGAAGCAGACAGGCTCTCTTGAGTACACCACAGAACTTGCCTATAAAGAAGCAGACAAAGCCATTGCCGAACTGTCAGTCGTTCCTGAGTCTGACTATAAAGAGGCGTTAATCGCCCTTGCCCATCTGGCTGTAAAGCGAAACAAATAATATAGACAAGCTGCTATATAAGACGAACACAAAAAAGGTCAGACATAGTCTGACCTTTTCTCTTATATATAGAGGCTATTATTTAGCGAACTCTTCACCTTTAACGATATCGCCGTTAAGAGTATCCATCATACCGTCCAGAGCGTCTTTTTCGAATGCGCTCAGCTCACCATAGCTTAGTACTGCTTCTACGCCCTCTTTACCCAGCTTAACCGGCTGTGCAAAGAAACGAGTATGATCACCCGGGCCTTCTACATAAGCGCACTCAACAACATTCTCTTCGCCGTTAAGAGCTTTCACCAGAGAGATACCGAAACGGCATGCTGCCTGCCCCATAGAAAGGGTTGCAGAGCCGCCGCCAGCTTTCGCCTCAACAACTTCTGTACCAGCATTCTGAATACGAACAGTCAGCGCTGCAATCTCTTCATCAGTAAACTCAACGTCTTTAACCTGAGAAAGAAGAGGAAGAATAGTTACACCAGAGTGGCCACCGATAACCGGCACACGAACGTCACCTGGATCTTTATCTTTTAGTTCTGCAACAAAAGTCTCAGAGCGGATAACATCCAGTGTTGTTACACCAAACAGACGACGCTTGTCATACACTCCTGCTTTTTTTAGAACTTCTGCTGCGATTGGCACAGTGGTATTGACAGGGTTAGTAATAATACCCACCAATGCTTTAGGACAAACTACAGCAATCTTCTCTGCCAGTGACTTAACAATTCCGGCATTCACGTTGAACAGGTCTGCACGATCCATTCCCGGCTTACGGGCAACACCGGCAGAGATCAGAACCACATCAGCACCTTCCAGTGCTGGCGTTGGGTCTTCTCCGGCATAACCTTTGATAGACACAGGTGTAGGGATATGGCTTAAATCAGCAGCGACACCCGGAGTAACAGGTGCAATATCATAAAGGGCTAAATCAGAACCCGCTGGAAGGCGGTTTTTCAGTAGTAGTGCAAGGGCTTGGCCTATGCCTCCGGCGGCTCCGATAACGGCTACTTTCATAGTAGTTCTCCTTGAGATTTTAAGATTAAAAATTATGTAGGGTTTTAATTCTTTTGTTTACTGCGTATAGAAAAGAAATTAAATGAATCATTGTTTGATTACAATTAATTAACGTCAGCTTTGCGACTCCGCGCACCTCGCGCCCAACGTGCTACAAAAGTAGTATGGAAATCTGAATCTTAGGCTGAAATGATTCTGTAACCATTATGTTACAAAACAGGTCTTAAGAACAGTGGAATCAGTGACAGATACAGCAAATTTATAGTGAATATTTGCTGCAACAAGATTGAGTGTGAGAATATATGAAAACTCATTACTACCATTGAAAAATCGATCATGCGCAATACAGATAAACAAGACAATTTGGTTAGAGCCTTCAAAGCGTTGCTGAAAGAAGAACGTTTTGGTTCTCAGGGTGAGATTGTAGATGCTCTTAAACAGGAAGGTTTTGAGAACATCAATCAGTCGAAAGTTTCCCGTATGCTGACTAAGTTTGGTGCTGTACGTACCCGCAATGCGAAAATGGAAATGGTTTACTGTCTTCCCGCAGAGCTCGGTGTTCCGACAACATCAAGTCCGCTGCGTGAACTGGTTCTGGATATCGATCATAACAACGCAATTGTTGTCATTCACACCGGCCCTGGTGCAGCACAACTTATTGCCCGTTTGCTCGATTCTCTGGGTAAATCGGAAGGGATTCTTGGAGTAGTAGCTGGTGATGACACCATCTTTATTACTCCTACACTAAACGTCACTACCAAGCAGCTTTACGACTCAGTCTGCACGCTATTCGAATATGCTGGATAAGGCGAAAAAAGCAGTTTTTTTGCCCACCCAGATTTTCGTTTTTATTCCGTGAACTGACTCACAGTTTCAAAAATCAACTTACATAAATCAGTCATTTTAATAAGTGACTGATTTTTTTAACATTTTTAACACTACAGTTTACATAATTGCTCTTTGTAGCCCAGCATTTCCCCCTATCTCATTGAGCATTCTTATAATTTTGTGCCATTTTTTTGCTATCATGCTGCCACTTTTTCAAGATACGGATTGAAAAAGATGCCGTTTCCAAACAGGAAACTCCTGCGTTAACTATGCTTAGTAACTGCGGGGTTCACAATGAATAAAGGAAGGAAAATTCATGGCATTTAAAAAATTTGTCCAAGTAGGCGCAATTGCCGCTGCAGTAATGGGTGCTGGTGCTGCTTCAGCTCAAGATTTCATTACTATCGGTACTGGTTCTGTAACGGGTGTATATTACCCAACAGGCGGTGCTATCTGTAAGCTGGTTAACAAAGGTCGTAAAGAGCACAATATCCGCTGCTCAGTAGAATCTACTGGTGGTTCTATCTACAACATCAACACAATCCGCGCCGGTGAGCTGGATTTTGGTGTTGTTCAGTCTGACTGGCAGTTCCACGGATATAACGGTTCCAGCAAATTTGAAGCACAAGGCCCGTACAAGAAACTACGCGCAATGTTCTCTCTTCATACCGAACCATTTAACATCATTGCCCGCGCTGACTCAGGCATCAACAATGTTGCTGACCTTAAAGGTAAGCGTGTAAACATCGGTAACCCGGGTTCTGGTGACCGTGCAACCATGGGCGTGGTAATGGATGCGTTTGGCTGGACTAACGACAGCTTTAAACTTGCATCTGAGCTGAAAGGTTCTGAGCGTTCACAAGCACTATGTGATAACAAAATTGATGCGTTTATCTACATGGTTGGTCATCCAAACGGCTCAATCAAAGAAGCAACAACCTCTTGTGATGCTAAGCTAGTTTCTGCAACAGGTGCTGAGATCGATAAGATCGTAGCTGAAAACCCATACTACGCATACACCTCTCTGCCAGCAGGTACATACCGTGGCACAGACGCTGATGTGAACAGCTTTGGTGTAGCAGCAACAATGGTAACGACAACAGATGTTTCTGACGAAGTTGCTTACAACGTTGCTAAAGCAGTATTTGAAAACTTTGATACATTCAAACGTCTTCACCCTGCATTTGCAAACCTGAAGAAAGAAGACATGGTTAAAGCTGGTCTTTCTATCCCTCTACATCCAGGTGCAGAAAAATACTACAAAGAAGCAGGACTTCTTAAGTAATTGATTTACAGCAAAATTACTTAGTTTAAGGAGGCTTTGGCCTCCTTATCAGTTTTATAAAGCGTATTTACATCGCTCTCAGACAACGTTTTACAACAAGCAAATAACGATAAAAATAAACTAATTCCACAACCAAAATCACGGCGGTAATTTAAGCGATACTGACAGGTCTATCCTAAAATTACACAGAATTGTATCTACAATCATTTTGGTTTTTCGACAAACGACCATCAAGAATAAGGATAAAGTACATGACGCAGACAACCAAACCGTCTCCAGATGTGCAAGAAATGGTGGCACAAGCTGACACTGGCGCAAGAAACCCATCGGGGATTCCTGGACGTATTCTATGGTTTGTTCCACTTTGCTGGTCATTATTCCAACTTTGGTACGCATCTCCATTACCATTCATTTTTGATTTCGGCGTACTTAATGACACACAAGCCCGTTCTATTCACTTAACCTTTGCCATCTTCTTAGCATTTACTGCTTATCCGGCTCTGGCACACTCTCCACGCGACAGAGTGCCGGTTGTTGACTGGGTATTAGCACTATTAGGTAGTTTCTCTGCTGCCTACATCTACATTTTCTATGCTGAACTGGCGGATCGCTCCGGTGCACCAACAACACCTGATATTGTTGCTGCGGTTATTGGTATGGTTCTGCTGCTGGAAGCAACACGCAGAGCATTAGGTCCGCCGCTAATGGTGGTTGCCGCTGTCTTTCTGACTTACACTTTCGCCGGCCCTTATATGCCGGACGTTATCGCCCATAAAGGTGCCAGTCTGAACAAGGCGATGTCACACCTCTGGCTGACGACAGAAGGCGTATTCGGTGTTGCTCTTGGCGTATCTACCTCATTTGTATTCCTGTTCGTTCTGTTCGGTGCCATGCTGGAGAGAGCCGGAGCGGGTGCTTACTTTATTAAAGTAGCCTTCTCCCTACTTGGCCATATGCGTGGTGGTCCGGCAAAAGCGGCGGTTGTCGCTTCCGGCCTTTCAGGTCTGGTTTCAGGTTCTTCTATCGCAAACGTAGTAACCACAGGTACCTTCACTATTCCGTTAATGAAACGGGTTGGTTTCCCGGGAACTAAAGCGGGTGCTGTTGAGGTTGCCGCTTCTACTAACGGTCAGTTAACACCGCCAATCATGGGTGCCGCTGCATTCCTGATGGTTGAGTACGTAGGTATCTCCTATGTAGAAGTAATTAAAGCTGCACTTCTGCCTGCGCTGATCTCTTATATCGCGCTTCTGTATATTGTTCACTTAGAAGCGTGTAAAGCTGGTATGACTGGTCTTCCGCGCCGTCATACACCTAAGTTTATCCATAGCATGCTCTCTTTCACCGGTACTATTTTAGGCCTGTGCGTGTTGAGTGCTGCGGTCTACTATGGTGTTGGCTGGACCAAAGATGTGTTTGGCGCTGCAGCAACTCCGATTGTAACTGTTGCCCTGCTGCTAGCCTATGTTGCTCTGGTTCGTGTCTCTGCAGCCTATGCTGAACACGCTCATATGGCTATTGATGAGGATCTGATGGAAGTGCCTGATGCAGGACCAACCATTAAATCCGGCCTGCACTTCCTGCTTCCGATTGTGGTTCTGGTCTGGTGTCTGACGGTTGAACGTTTCTCTCCGGGTCTTTCCGCATTTTGGGCTACCGTGTTTATGATCTTTATTCTGATCACACAGCGTCCGCTTCTGGCATTTTTTGCCAAAGAAGGTCATATCAAAGAGCAGGCTCTGGCTGGCTTGGTAGACCTTTCTGAAAGTCTGGTATCCGGTGCCCGTAACATGATTGGTATCGGTGTTGCCACAGCTGCAGCCGGTACCGTTGTAGGGGTTGTAACCCTGACAGGTATCGGTCTGGTGATGACTGACTTCGTTGAGTTTATCTCAGGTGGTAGCATTATCCTGATGCTGCTGTTTACCGCGGTAATCAGTCTGGTACTGGGCATGGGTCTGCCGACAACGGCAAACTATATTGTTGTATCTACCCTGATGGCTCCGGTTATTGTCACCCTTGGTGCTGCTCACGGATTGATCATTCCGCTTATTGCCGTTCACCTGTTTGTGTTCTATTTCGGTATTCTGGCCGATGATACACCACCGGTTGGTCTGGCAGCCTTTGCGGCAGCGGCGATTGCCAAGTCAGATCCAATCAGAACCGGTATTCAGGGTTTCACTTACGATATCCGTACCGCCATACTGCCGTTTATGTTTGTATTTAATACCCAGCTTCTGATGATGGGAATTGATACCTGGTGGCACCTGCTGCTGACTATTCTGTCTGCAACGTTGGCCATGCTAATCTTCTCTGCCGCGACTCAGGGTTGGTGGTTTACCAAGAACAAATGGTGGGAAACCGTACTGTTGCTGGTACTGACATTCTCCTTCTTCAGACCGGGTTTCTGGTGGGATATGATCTATCCTGCAAAAGAACTTCATTCAGGAGTTGAGATAGCTCAAATTACTGAAAATCTTGATGTGGGACAATCACTTGAATTAAGAGTCGCTGGTGAAAACCTTGAAGGCAAGTATCTGGAAAAAACCGTATTACTACCATTTGATGATGATGCACAAGGTGCTGAAGAACGCATCTCTTCTATGGGCTTAATGCTCAACGAGTCCGAAGGAAAGATGATTGTTGATATGGTTGAATTTGGTAGCCCGGCAGAATCGGCTGGTATTGATTTCGACTGGGAGATCAAGTGGGTAATTATCAAAGCGGACCGTCCGATGAAAGAGTGGGTATTTGTACCTGCAATTTTGATACTTGTTGGACTAGGCTTTAATCAGAGACGTCGTGCTGCTAAGGATGCAATAAGCGCGTAATACAGGTCGGGGTTAACCATAAGGCCAGCCCCGACACTCTAAGGGATAATCAAGGGCTTCGCCCGTCATTACGAGATAAATAGAATGTATAAACAGATCCTGATTCCCGTTGATCTAAATGATAAAGGCTTTTCAGATAAAGCAGTTGAACTTGCAGTGTGGCATGCCAAACACTCAAATGCAGAGCTGCATCTACTGAATGTTCTTCCCGGTATTCATATGTCTATGGTCGCGACTTATTTTCCAAAAGATGCGGCCAGAAAGATGAAAAATGATGTGAAAAGCCAGCTTCAGAGGTTTGCTGAGCAACATATTACAGAGGATGTAATCTATAAGACTCACGTGGTTGAAGGTAAGCCTTACGCTGCTATTCTGGAGTCAGCAGAGAAACTGGGCGCTGACCTGATTGTTATGCCAAGCCATAAACGCTCTAAGGTCGATAAAGTAGTATTAGGTTCCGTTGCCAGTAAAGTAGTACAGAACTCACCAATCAACGTGTTGGTTGTTAAGCCTCAGGGTTAAACTGATCAATCCCTTTCCGTATCTAAAAACAGCACCCTTGGGTGCTGTTTTCTTTTCTGTCGCTGTGCTTCAGAGCGACTACATCTTAGGTAAAAGTTTGTAATCCGGTAGCTGAGGCTCAGCCGAAAAGTGCTCGAGAATCTCTGCTTTTGCTTCAGGGAAAAAGTCACAAGCAACAAACTGAGTAGCCAGTTGATCGTTTTGCGGATGATAAAAGCTCAATTCAGAAGAGTGTAGCTGAAGTCTTGACGATAAAGCACGAGCCTCACTGCCAGCATAGAACTCATCACCAACAATAGCATGGCCAAGCTCCATCATATGTACCCTTAGCTGATGGGAGCGGCCGGTTATCGGCAGCAGCCTGACCAGCGTGGTTTTATCTTCTCTCTGCACTACCTGATAACGAGTCTGGGAAGGTTTACCATATTCATAACAGACTTTCTGTCTGGGACGGTTAGGCCAGTCACAAATCAAAGGAAGATCGATAATGCCTTCGTCTTCAGCAACTTGTCCCCAGACTCTGGCGTAATAGATCTTATGTGTCAGACGGTATTGGAATTGCTTTTTCAGGTGCCTTTCGGCATCCTTTGTCAACGCAAGCAACATCAGGCCTGAAGTGGCCATATCCAGACGATGAACCACCTGAATATCAGGAAAATCCACCACTAAACGACTCCATAAGCTATCGTAATGCTCTTCCAGCCTCCCGGGGACGGACAGTAGACCGGCAGGTTTGTTTGCCACTAAAATATGCTGATCCTGATAAGTTATCTCAATAGGATCTTTACTTGGTCGATACTCGATTAACGCCACAATTCTACAGCTCTGTCTGTTGCCCTCTTTAGCAGAGGGCATAGTAAATTAGTTGTGACTCACCACAATCATTCTCAGGGAATCCAGCTGAATCTGAGCCTGACCAATATAGCCAGTTAACTCGTCTATCTGACGCTCAATGGCCTGCAGCTCTTCATCACGAATATTCGGGTTTACCGCTTTCAGTGCCTGAAGACGCTCAAGATCGCCATTCAGTACACTCATCATCTCTTGCTTCGCCTGTTCCCTAACCTGCTCAAGCTTAGACACAACCTGCTTCTCACCAGCCTCAATAAGCTTATGAACTTCGTTCTGCACAGAAGAGACCAGCTTACTGGCCATATGGCGGTTTACCGGGCTTAGCTGGCGGTTAAAGCTCTCAAACTCGACCTGATCAGAAAGATCATTTCCGCGACCATCAATCATCAGACGAATCGGAGTCTGAGGCAGGAAGCGGTTAATTCCACTTCTTTTCGGAGCCTGTGCATCGACCTTATAAATCAGTTCCAGCAGTAGTGTTCCTACCGGCAAAGCCTTGTTCTTTAGCAGAGATACCGCTGAGGTTCCCACTCCTTCACTTAGCAGAAGGTCAATACCGCCCTGAATCATAGGGTGCTCCCAACTGATAAAGTTCATATCTTCACGGGAAAGAGCGGTATCACGGTCAAAAGTGATGGTTGCTCCGTCATAAGGCAGGCCCGGATAGCTTGGCACCATCATATGCTCAGATGGGGTAACCACCAGTGCATTTTCACCTTTATCATCCTGATTCAGGCCAATGGTATCAAACAGGCTAAGGGCGAAGGTAACCAGATTAGTATCACCGTCCGTTGCCGAGATCTGCTCAACAATCTTCTCTGCTGCTTCACCACCGTTAGAGTGCATTTCAAGCAAGCGATCACGCCCCTGCTCAAGCTGAGACTTCAACTGTTTGTTTAGCTTATTAGACTCCTCGATAACCTCATCTAACTGAGGAGATTCACCGCTAGCCAGCATCTCAATTAGCGCATCAGAAAACTGATCGTAAACGGCCCGGCCTGTCGGACAGGTTTCAGAAAATGCCTGAAGCCCCTCTTCAAACCAGCGGGCCAGAATACCCTGAGATGAACCTTGCAGATAAGGAACAAAAATATCGATATCCCGCTGCTGACCAATTCGATCCAGACGACCAATACGCTGCTCCAGCAGATCCGGATTAAACGGCAGATCAAACATTACCAGTTGGTTAGCAAACTGGAAGTTACGCCCTTCAGAACCGATCTCAGAGCAGATAAGCAGTTGTGCACCACCCTCTTCCTGTGCGAAATAGGCGGCAGCTTTATCGCGCTCAAGGATAGACATGCCTTCATGGAAAACTGTGGCACGTATACCTTCACGTTCACGCAGTGCCTGCTCCAGTTGCAAAGCGGTTTCCGCTCTTGAAGCTATCACCAGAATTTTTTCAGAACGCTTAACCTTAACCTTTTCAATCAGCCAGTCGACACGTGAATCAAACTGCCACCAGCTTGATGAACCACCTTCCAGCTCCTGAAAGATCTCTTCAGGGTAGAGGCGTTTCATTGCCCGCGCTTCTACCGGTAGCTCAGCATCCAGCATGGCAGAGACACGCAGTGCCCGGCCATATTGCTCAGGCATCTCCATCGGCAGCAGGTTTACATTTCTTTTCGGGAAGCCCTTGATTGCCGAACGGGTGTTACGGAACAGCACCCGGCCGGTACCGTGACGATCCATCAGGTTATCAATCAGTTCCTGACGGGCTTTAGCTTTCTCATCTTCAGCCACATCCCCTTCGATAATACGGAACAGGGGCTCAACATCCTGTTCAGACAACAACTCAGTGATCTGATTTTTTGCTGAATCTTCCAATAGCTTACCGCTAAACAAAGTACTAACTGCATCAGCTACCGGCTGGTACTGCTGTTCTTCCTGAACAAAGGCCTGATAGTCATAAAAACGATCCGGATCCAGCAGACGCAGACGGGCAAAGTGGCTCTCATGGCCGAGTTGCTCTGGTGTTGCTGTCAAAAGCAGTACCGCAGGTGTGTTATTAGCAAGGCTTTCTACTACCTTATACTCTCTGCTCGGCTGCTCCGGACTCCACTCAAGGTGATGCGCTTCATCAACCACCATAAGATCCCAGTTACCATCGACCATCTGCTCAAAACGACGCTCGTTTTTGGTCAGAAAATCAAGGGAGCAGAGTACATACTGAGCGGTATCAAACGGATTGGCTGCATCAGCCAGTGCTTCAATACAGCGCTCTTCATCAAAGATGGAAAAATGCAGGTTAAAGCGGCGCATCATCTCAACCAGCCACTGATGTTGCAGTGTTTCCGGTACCACAATCAATACCCGTTCAGCAGCGCCAGACAGTACCTGCTGATGAATGATCATGCCCGCCTCAATGGTTTTACCCAGACCAACTTCATCGGCCAGTAAAACACGCGGCGCATAACGACGGCCTACTTCATGGGCGATATACAACTGATGCGGAATCAGCCCTGCACGCATACCGCATAAGCCACGCATCGGGCTTTTATGTTGCTGATACTGATTGGACAGCGCTCTGTATCTGAGTACAAAGTTATCCATACGGTCAATCTGACCGGCAAACAGTTTATCCTGAGGCTTATTAAAGCGAATCTGATTACTAAGGAAAATCTCTCTTAGTGCGACACCCTGTTCTTCGCTGTCCAGACGGGTACCAATATAGGTGAGCAGGCCGTTTTGTTCTTTTACTTCATCTATCTTAAGAGACCAGCCTTCCTGACTCTCTACTGTGTCACCTGCGTGAAATACCACCCGGGTAACCGGGGCATCTTTTTGTGCATAGACTCTGTTTTCTTCACTAGCCGCGAACATAACCGTTACTGTCCGTGCGTTCATTTCTACAACAGTACCTAAACCCAAATCGCTTTCTGTGTCGCTTATCCAGCGTTGCCCCAAAGCAAATGCCATAAGATAGATTACCTCTTTATCAGGGATGAAATTAATAAAAGCCGTCAATGAATCACAATATCTTTTTCCGGACAGATGGTTCTCCTGAACGAAAAGATACCGGATTCAGATAACAGCCTATTCAATTCTAGTATTAAATTAATTTGTTGATTTTAA